>JAFQOV010000022.1 GCA_017402995.1 Candidatus Gastranaerophilales bacterium | reverse complement strand
CGAAATGAAAAGAAAGAAAAGAGTACGAGAAAAGAAAGAAACCTCGGGCTTGGTTAAATTGTTTTGTTTCTTTACAACGCTTCAAAACTTAACTCCTGAATAAAACAGTCGAGGTTTTGAACACCTTATACAATAATTTCTGTACAATGAAACATAAAAAGCTTAAAACGTTCAAATTCCTCTCCGGTTTTATTTTCATACGTCGTTAAGTTTTTTGCTTATGATTTTTATTTTTTTATTTTTTTATACGCACTTAGTGAAATGTTTGTGCGAAAGGGTTGTCTGAGTGGCGAAGCCACGAGTTCCCGAAAGCACAAATATTGAACTTAGTGCGTCTCTAGACTGTAATAATATAACCAAGCCGATATTTCTTTTTCTTTTGGTTCTGTTTTCTTTTTCTTTCATCGGCGCTTGACGAAAGAAAAAGAAAATGAACAAGGGCGAAAGCCCTTTATAGATAAAAAGAAAAACAGAGAAGTCTAAAGGACTTAGAAAACTTGCAAAACAATTTTTGTATAAAACAATATATTTTATCCAAACCCCAACCAATCCTACTGTTGGCTTGGTTTGTTAATATCTTCGTAAGTTAAACCTTTAGCTTTCAAAATAAAATCGCAAAGTTCACGAACGGCACCCTTGCCCCCATTATAATTTGAAACAAAGTTACAAATATCCTTAACTTCACAAACTGCGTCGTTTGGGCAACATTTTAAACCGACTTCCCTTAAAACACATAAATCAGGTAAATCGTCACCCATATATGCAACCTCTTCTTTTTTTAGGTTGTATTTTTTAATTACTTCATTTAATGCTTCAATTTTGTTTTTTTGTCCAACATATAATTCTTTGATATTTAAAATTTTAGCCCTGTGCTCAACTGTTCCATTGACTCTTGCTGTGATAATAGAAGTGATAATACCAGCTTTACCAAGCATTACAACCCCAAGACCATCTTTAGCATTATAGGTTTTAATTTCTCTGCCGTCTTCTAAAAATGTCAATGACCCATCAGTCATGACGCCATCAACATCAAATGCGACAAGTTTAATGTTTTTTGCAATAGATTTAAGTTCAATATTATTATTCATTTGAGCTCCTTTAAAAAAATTATACACCAAATGGATTAGTTTTGGATAAAAATAATCAAACTTTAGTTTAAGATGTCGATAATTTATTTGTAGAAAATAAAGAATACCAATGGAAAATATTAAAGAAATTAGGTTATCCAAAGACGATTTTATCGTTGACTATGATAACGCCTCATTAAAATTTGCCTATGAAACAAAAGGCGACAAATACGTAATTGACATCACCAGTTTGAATTTAATTAAAGCAACAAAACTTGCGATTTTAACATCAACATATTGCTTTATTAAAAATTTCAAGAAAAAACTTTGTTGGATTGTTGCAGACGAGCAAACAAAGCGTGCAATTTCAATTTTGCGTTTAAGCAATATTGAACAATGTATTATTAGGCCAACAATCGAAGAAAGAATGTTGCGAATATCATGAAAATTATCGACAAAATTGTGGAAGAAAAAATTTACGGCATAATTAGAGAAGACGACGAAAAACGCGCTTTTGAATTAGCTTGTGCCTATATTGAAGGTGGAATTAAAGTAATTGAGCTTAATTCTTCATATGGCGCTACCAAAAAAATTGTAGATAAATTTGATGATGTAATCATTTCCCAAGGTGGAATTATCACAACTTCGCAAGCGCACCAAGCACTTGAGGCTGGTGCAAAAATCATTTCTAGCCCAATTTTTCAAACCAATTTGGTTAGATTTGCGACTTGCTATAAAACTTTTTTAATTCCTTCCACTACAACTCCAAACGAAGCGTATAATGCTTGGAGAGCTAGAATGCCGCTAATTAAAATTTATCCAGTGGCCGAAATGGGCGGAGTTGATTATATTAAAGATATGGTTAAACCAATGCCATTTTTGAATTTAATGCCTTGCGGATATGTAAAACTTGAAGATATCAACGAATATTTAAAAGTTGGCGCAAAAGCTGTTGGCGTCGGTCGCGAATTGTATGATAAAAATTCTTATAAAGAAATTGTCTCAACTGTAAAAGAAGTTGTGAAAATGGTTAAATAATTTTAGGTCAATGCGGGTGCGATTTTTGCACTCGCTATTTTTTTAAAAAAGCGGGTTTTGAAACCCGCTTAATTTTTTATTTAATTTCTTCAATTCCTTTTGTTTTAATTTCGGCAATTAATTTTTCAGTAAATTCATCAATTGTCATTTCGCCAATTTGACCAACGCCACGTTTTCTTATTGCAACTTTGCCTTCTTGAATTTCTTTGTCGCCTGCAATTAAAACATATGGAACTTTTTGGTTTTGTAAGTAATCTCTGATTTTATAGTTCATTGATTCTGATTTTTCTTCAAAAATTACTCTAATTCCATTTTTGCGAAGTTTTTTGTAAACTTCTTCCATATATTCATTGTGTCTATCCGCAATTGGTACAAGAGCCACTTGATGTGGTGCAAGCCAAGCTGGGAAAGCACCAGCATAGTGTTCAATAAGTATTCCGTGAAATCTTTCCATTGAGCCAAAAATAACCCTATGCAACATTACAGGAGTTTTTAATTGACCATCTTTGTCTTGATATTTGATTTCAAATCTTTCTGGTAAATTAAAGTCTAGCTGAATTGTTGCACATTGCCAAGTTCTGCCGATTGCGTCTTTAACCTTGAAATCGATTTTTGGACCATAAAAAGCGCCGTCGCCTTCGTTAATTTCATATGTCATACCGCGTCTGTCCATTGCTTCTTTTAGGCCAGCTTCTGCGATTTCCCAGTTTTTGATGTCGCCAACAAAGCTTTCTGGGCGAGTAGATAACTCAACTTCAAATCCCATGTTAAAGATTTTCATTGTATCAGCAACAAAATCAATAATTTCATTAATTTCGTCAACCAATTGTTCAGGTGTACAGAAAATATGCGCGTCGTCTTGTGTAAAGCCTTGTACACGAGTTAAGCCAGATAATGCACCTGATTTTTCTCTACGATAAACAGTTCCTAATTCACCCATTCTTAAAGGTAAATCACGATAAGAATGTCTTTGAGATTGATAAATTAAGATGTGGAATGGGCAATTCATTGGTTTAACAATGTATTGTTCATCTGATTCATCTGTTTTTTGAATAAAGAACATATTTTCTTTGTAGTGGTCAATATGTCCAGATAATTCCCAAAGTTTTGATTTTGCAAGTTGTGGAGTTTGAACAATAACGTAACCGCGTTTTCTGTGTTCTTCTCTCCAATAGTTTTCAATTTCTTCTCTAACTGTATATAAATTTGGGTGCCATAAAACTAAACCGCCACCAATTTCATCTCTAACAGAGAACAAATCAAGTTGTGTGCCTAGTTTTCTGTGGTCACGTCTTTTTGCTTCTTCTAATTTGTTAATATATTCGTCTAGTTCTTCTTTTGTTAAAAATGCTGTTGCGTATATTCTTTGAAGCATTTTGTTGTTTTCGTTGCCTCTCCAATATGCGCCAGCAACAGACATTAATTTAAACGCTTTAATTTCCTTTGTAGATTCGATATGCGGACCAGAACAAAGGTCGTTAAACAAAACTTTTCCTTCTCTGTCTTTTGTTAAATAAAGAGTTGGGTTGTCGTTTTTGTGTTCTTCTAATAATTCTGCTTTATATATTTCGCCTTGGGCTTTAAATTCTGCAATTTGAGCTTCAACATCTGGAATAACATATTTTTCAAAAGTTAAATTGCCAGCGATTAATTTTTTCATCACTTTTTCAATTTCTTTTAAATTTTCATCAGATAACGTTACGCCTTCAATATCAAAATCATAATAAAAACCATTTTCAATTGCTGGGCCAATAGCCAGTTTTGCGTTTGGGTATAACGTTTGCACTGCTTGAGCCATGATGTGTGAACATGAATGACGAAGTGTGTGCAATTTTTCCATTTCTTCCATAATTTTCCTCGTTTTCGTTTATGATAATTAAATTTTATCACGAAGTAAAAACATGTAAAACGATTTTAGAGGAAAAGCCTTGAAATTATCTAATTCCTTTAAAGAACATTTTTGGAAGTTTTTTCTTTAAAATTGGTAGTTTTTCCAAGAAAAATTTTGAATGCGAAGCAATTATATCACTAAAAAAGCGTTTTATGCTGAAGCCTTTTGCTTTTTTGACGCATTGCGCACCCTGCAAATCAATAAAATTAATGATGTCGTGCTTGCTTCCTTCTTTGCATATTTTTTTAATAGACATTGTTTTACCTGGGTGTTGTCTTAAAGCGCTTATGAAGCTTCCATTTGTTCTGTAATTAATACAGCTTGCATTTTCTAGGAAACTTTTTTTATTTGCTTTTATGATAGATGATGTTCCAAAGCTATCAAAAGTAATTGCCTTGACGTTTGGATTTTTTGCAGCGACAAGTTGCGCTAAAGAACCACCCAAAGAATGACCAGAAACGGTTATTTTTTGGGTTGGAAATTCTTTTTGAATTTGTTTATATAATTTTTGCGCGTCTTGAAATTGGCTTGGGATTTTTTCTTCCATCATCTGTAAAACATTTTCAACGCCAGCTTGGTTTTTTGTTGCTCTATATGAAATTACAATTTCATCTGTAAAATCGTTTTTATATACACTTGCAGCAAAACCCGTTTTTGCATTTTCAATTTTTTTGATTGAATTAAAGCCGTCAATTTTTCCCAATCCATCATGTTCTGAACAATCTTGTGCTAGTTTTGCTATTGTTTCATGTTTTTTTATTGTAGCAACATCAGAAATTGGAATCTTTTCAAAAGTATCTTTTTTGTTAATAAATTTATATGCACCAATTGCGCCAACTCCCGCAGTTGTGGCGCCAATTCCAATTAAGGCTCTATTTGAAATGGAATTATTTTGAATTTGCATACTAATTCATTCCTTTATATCTATATAAAGGAGTATTTTTTTTAAAAATTGCCAATTAATTTATGTTGTCAACAATTAATTCGGTAATTTTTTCGGTTGAACACAAGATTTCGTTTTCATTTTTATAGATATCTTTTGTGCGATAGCCTTCTTTTAAAACGTTTTTAACTGCTCTAAAAATTGCATCATGGGCTAAAACATGATTAAATGAATAATTCATCATCATTGCAACAGAAAGTATTGTTGCAATTGGGTTAACAATGTTTTTCCCTGCGATATCTGGAGCTGAGCCATGGATTGGTTCATACATATACGGAGTTTTGCCATCAGACATTGAAGCGCTTGGCAACATTCCAAGTGAACCGCAAATTGTTGAAGCTTCGTCAGACAAAATATCTCCAAAAATATTACCTGTTAAAATAACATCAAATTGAGATGGGTTTAAAACAAGTTGCATTGCGCAATTATCTACATACATAAACGATAATTCAACATCTTGATATTCTTTTTGGACTTCTTTTGTAATTTCTCTAAATAATCTAGAAACATCTAAGACATTTGCCTTGTCAACGCAACAAACTTTTTTTCTTCTTTTTTGTGCGGATTGAAAAGCAACGTGTGCAATTCTTCTGATTTCATCTTCATCATAAATCATGTTATTAAAACCAACCTTGATTTCTCTGCCATCAAGAGTTTGTTTTGTCGTAATTCCTTTTGGTTCGCCAAAATATACATCACCTGTTAATTCGCGAACTATCATGATGTCTGTGTTTTTGGCAATTTCTTCCCTTAATGGAGATGATGAAATTAATTCATCAAAAACTTTGACGGGTCTTAAATTTGCAAATAAATTCAATTTTTTTCTGATACCCAATAAAGCACGCTCTGGTCTTAGTTCTGGAGCTAATGTGTCATATTTCCAATCGCCAACAGCGCCCAATAAAACAGCGTCTGATTTTAAACAAGCTTCAACTGTTGCTTGAGGAAGCGGCACCCCAGTTTCTTCATATGCTCTTCCGCCAATTGGAGCCCAATTATAGTTAAAATTTAAACCATATACTGATGATACTTTGTCTAGAACAGAAATAGCGCTTGATAAGATTTCATTTGATACGCCGTCACCAGATAAAACTGCAATATTTTTCATTATTTCACCATTTTTTCTTTTGTATATTCAACTAAACCGCCCGCATTAATTAACTTTTGGATTTCTGATGGAAATGCAGGGAAAGAATATTTTTTGTTTTTTGTAATATTTAATATTTCGCCATTTTCTAAATCAATTTTGATTTCGTCGTTTTTATTGATATCGTTTTGAATTTCAGAGTTTTCAATAATTACAAGACCGATATTAATAGCATTTCTGTAAAAAATTCTTGCAAAAGATTTTGCAATGACTGCTTTAATACCGCTTGTTTTAATTGCAAGTGGTGCATGTTCTCTTGAAGAACCACAACCAAAATTTGCGCCAGTGATAATAAAATCACCTTCTTTTACATTTTGTGCAAATTCTTTATCAATATCTTCCATACAGTGACTTGCGAGTTCTTGCGCAGATTTTGTATTAAGATATCGTGCCGGTATAATCACGTCTGTGTCTACATTGTCGCCATAAATCCAATTCATGTCCAAAACCTTTTTCATCTATTTAAACTATATACAAACATTTTATTATAAATTAAGATAAATATGCAAATTGAATTTAAGAAATTCACGCAGTAAAACTTGTATACAAAAGCATTAAGAAGGAGTACAACAATGCAAGAAACAATTATCGAAACAGCTGGTAAAATCTGGGAATACCTTAATGAAAACGGCGAAGTAACAACAAAAAAAATGAACAAAGATCTTGGTTTAAATGAAAACTTTGCAAGCCTTGGCCTTGGTTGGTTAGCTCGTGAAGATAAAGTTAACTTTGCTAAAAAAGGTTCATACACAAAAATTAGCTTAAGATAGTTACTAAAATTAAAATAATTTTAAGAAGTCCTTGTAAATTATTGACAAGGACTTCTTTTTTTTGGACAATAGTATAAGTCGATAATTTTCGAACAAAATAGCATATTAATAGAAAAGGAAATAAAAATGGCTACACCAAAGAAAAGAACAGGCAAAGCAAAACAAAACGCAAGAAGAGCAAATTGGAAAGGCTCAGCTCCTGCTACTACAATTTGTCCTAATTGCAAAGAAATCGTTTTAACACACACTGTTTGTCCTGCTTGCGGATATTATAAAGATGGTTTCGCTTCAATCAAAGCTGAAAAAGCTGAAGTTAAAGAAGAAGTAAAAGCTGAAGCTGTTGTTGAAGAAGTTAAAGAAGAAAAAGAAGTTAAAAAAACTAGAAAACCAAGAGCTAAAAAAGCAGCTGAAGAAAAAGTTGAAGAAGTAAAAGAAGAAAAAGCTGAAGCAACTGAAGAAGCTGAACAATAGTAACGAAAATAGTAATTTAAGGAATTTAGTATGACAAGAATTGCAGTTGATGCAATGGGTGGAGATTTTGCACCTGAGGAAATCGTTAAAGGTGCAGTTTGGGCTGCGCATGATTATAAAGTTCCAATTGAACTTGTTGGTCAGATAGATAAAATTCAACCAATATTAGACGAAATCTCAAAAAAAGGCATTCGTTCTAATCGTGGTGGATTTTTTGTTAAAAATATTAAAGTTGATTTATCAAAACTTGATATTAAATTAACTCAAGCAGACGAAATCATTGAAATGGGCGAAGCACCAGGTACTGCTTTGCGCAAAAAAAGAAATTCATCTATTGTCTTGTCAGTTGATGCAGTTGCAAAAGGCTCGTCTGATGCTGTTGTTGCTGCAGGTTCAACTGGTGCTGCAATGGCTGCTTCATTATTTGGTTTAGGCAGAATTAAAGGTATTGAAAGACCCGCAATTGCAACAACTTTACCAACATTAAAAGATCCTGTAATTCTTATCGACGCTGGTGCGAATTCTGAAAGTAGTGCTGAAATGCTTTTACAATTTGCGCTTATGGGTTCAACTTTTGTTGAAAAAGTTTATAACAGACCTGCACCTCGTGTTGGTATTTTAAATATTGGTGAAGAAGAAGAAAAAGGCAACCAATTAGTTAAAGACGCATATAAACTTTTAAAAGAAAATACACTTGGCTTAAATTTTGTTGGCAATATTGAAGGCAAAGAGCTTCTATATGGCGACGTTGATGTTGTTGTTTGTGATGGTTTTGTCGGAAACGTTGCTCTTAAAGCCGTTGAAGGTTGCTCTATGATGTTGTTTAAATTGATTAAAAAACAATTCAAAAGCGACATATTATCAATGATGGTAGGTTTATTAGCAAAACCTTTCTTAAAAAGAATTTATAAAAAAATTAATTATGAAGAATTTGGCGGAGCGTTGTTGCTTGGCGTCAAAGGTATTACTGTTATTTCACACGGTAGAAGCTCATCTTATGCAATTAAAAACGCTGTAAGAGTTGCAAAAGAAGCTGTTGAAAAAAGCGTTAATACCAAAATTGCCGAATTAATTGGCTAATAATTAATTAAAGGGGAGATAATGGTAAAATTAGCATATATTTTTCCGGGACAAGGCTCTCAAAGCACCGGAATGGGTCTTGATTTGTGCG
The DNA here is from genome assembly GCA_017402995.1 of Candidatus Gastranaerophilales bacterium. GTDB lineage: Bacteria > Cyanobacteriota > Vampirovibrionia > Gastranaerophilales > Gastranaerophilaceae > RUG14156. Next base: position 125,648 of record JAFQOV010000022.1, on the reverse strand, counting down.
AAAATTTTAAAAGCGCAAAGCAAGTTTATGATGACGCGGATAAAATTTTAAATAAAAAAATATCTAACATTTGTTTTAATGGTCCAGATGAAGAACTCAAAAAAACAATCAATGCTCAAAGCGCAATCGTTGCAACATCTTTAGCGGCTTATGAAAGTTTCAAGGAATTATGCCCAGAGCTTAAACCAATTGTCACTTTAGGACACTCATTGGGTGAATATTGCGCGCTATATTGCGCTAATGTAATGGATTTTGAAACAACTATGAAGGCAATTCAAAAACGTTCTGAATTAATGGATATCGCAACAAAAGATTATGATGGCGCAATGGCGGCTATTATTGGTTTAGATATTGAAAAAATTAAAGAGGCGCTTGTTGAAGTTTCTTCAATTGGTATTGCGCAAGTTGCAAACTATAACGACAAATCGCAAATTGTAATTACAGGTGAAAAAGAAGCAATTTTAAAAGCTTGTGAAATTATGAAAGAAAAAGGTGCAAAAAGAGCTTTGCCTTTGGCTGTTTCTGGTGGCTTCCATTCAAAATTAATGAATAGTGCAACAGATGGTTTTGTTGAATTTGTTAAAGATTTAGATTTAAAAAGTGCTCAAATTCCTGTAATCACAAATGTTGACGCTAATCAAACAATTAATGCTGAAGAATTTAGAGAAAAAATGCCAAATCAAATTAATTCATCTGTTATGTGGTATCAATCAATTGAAAAAGCAGTTGAAATGGGCGTTGAAGCATTTATTGAATTTGGAAACGGAAAAGTTTTGTCAGGGTTGAATAAGAAAATTTGCCCAGAGATTAAAACATACAATATCTTTGATAAAGAAAGCCTTATGGCTGTTGTAAACGAATTAACGATAGGAGTTTAATATGGGAAAAGTTGCGTTAATCACAGGTGCATCTCGTGGTATTGGAAAAGCAATCGCTTTAAAATTAGCGTCAGTTGGTTGTGATGTTGCAATCACATATGCTGGAAATACAGAAGCTGCACAAAATACTTTATCTGAAATTGAAAAATATAACGTTAAAGCAAAAGCTTATAAATTTGATGTTTCAAACAAAGAAGAAGTCGAAGAAAATATTGCAAAAATTATTGAAGACTTTAATCAAATCGATATTTTAGTTAATAACGCCGGCATCACAAGAGATGATTTATTTATCAGAATGACTGATGATAAATGGAATGATGTCATTAATACAAATTTAAACAGTGCTTTTTATGTTTCAAAACCCGTTGTTAAATTAATGATGAAACAAAGAAGTGGCTCAATTATTAATACAACAAGTATTGTTGGCGTTTATGGAAATATTGGTCAAGCAAACTATTGCGCCGCAAAAGCCGGTTTGATTGGTTTTACAAAATCTTTAGCAAAAGAACTTGGGCTTAGGGGAATTCGCGTGAATGCGGTTGCTCCAGGTTTTATTGAAACTGATATGACAAAAGATTTACCAAATAAAGAAGAATTTTTGAAAATCATTTCATTAAAACGCATGGGTACAGCAGATGATGTTGCGTCCGCTGTTAAATTCTTGGCGCTAGATGCTGAATATGTTACTGGACAAGTTCTTGAAGTTGATGGCGGTATGTTAATTTAATGAATAAAATAATTAAAATATTATTTTTAAGCTTATTTATAAATCAAATCACTTTCGCCGAAATCAGTGATTTCGGCGGTGATTTTTCGTCACGTTCTCAAATTTTAAAACAAATGACTTCCCAAAACAATATTTCTCAAGAACAAAAAGATATCTTAAAAAATAAAAAACTTTCTTTGAATGCAAAATGTTTGATTGAAGAAATCAAAAAAGGAAATATTGAAAACGTCAGAATTTTGCTAGAGTCAAAAATTAACCCAAATGATAATTATTTTGCGACGACGCCAATTTTTGTAGCATGTCAAGAAAATAAAACAGAAATTGCAAAACTTTTACTAGAATATGGGGCAAAGCTTGAAAAATCTTTTGATAGCGAATTATATTTTGCAGTCAAAAATAAAAATAAACAGCTTTCTCTTTTATTGTTGGATTATGGCGCAAATGTTAACTATTCAACACCGTTAACTGAAAAATCAATTTTATATTTGTCATTAAAAAATAAGATGTATGATTTAGCGCAAGTTTTAATTGAAAAAGGCGCAAAACCAGATAGAAAAGTTTTTTTATATATCAAAAAACACAAGCTTGAATATCTAATTCCAAAAGAATAATTTAATTAGCCTTGAATATCAATAGCTTTAATTTTTCTTTGTGAGCCTTCTTCAAGTTCAATATTTAAAACAGGAATTTTTGGTGTGGCATTAATTAAAGCCCTAAGTTCTTTGTCCGCTCTTTCACATGCTCTTTCAAAAGCTGGTTGAACTAAATCGTCTTCGCCGTGGTAATATGTGCAAAAATGCTCACATTCCCAATACATTTGTTCAAGAATTTTGTTTGCTTTTTTGCCTTCTTCTCCACTGAATAAATAAGAAGTTTCTTCATTTAATGATGTTGCAACAACAGAGCCATCTTTTTTATCTGGAAACAATTTTTGAATTTTTTTATCAATTTTTGAATTATGTTTTCCGCCAACATTATTTGCAATATCAGCGATATTATAGCCAATATATTTTGATTGATTTAATTTAACAATCTTTCCGAAGCTTATCGGGCTAACCTTCATTTTACTTTCTCCTTTGTTTAAGAAAAACTTGTGAATTAATTTTTTTGCCTTGTAATAATTGTATAAAAAAAATATAAATTTTTAATAAACAATTTGCCAAATAAATTAAAAGTGTTGTAAAATAAATCTACTAACTAGTTTAAGAGGGAGTGCACCATGGGTGAAAAAAGATTTAGCCTAGACGAATTATCTCAAATCGTGGGCGGTATTTTGACAAAAACTAAAGATGTGACAATTGAAAAAGTTGCACCTCCATTGTTGGCAGATGAAACAACATTAGCTTTAGCTATGAACGAAGACGAGATTGAAAACCTTGCTCAAACAAAAGCTGCTGCTGCATTAGTTCCATTAGGAGTTAGCTTGGAAAATATTTCAACAATTGAAGTTGAAAGACCAAGATTAGCTTTCATGAAACTTTTAAATGTCTTTTATGATGCTCCTGATACTCCAAGAGATATCCACCCTAGTGCTGTAATTGATCCAAGTGCAAAAATTGGCAAAAACGTTTCAATTGGTGCAAATGTATTTATTGGAAGAAATGCTGAAATTGGCGATAACACTGCTTTAATGCCAAATGTATATATCGGCAAAGGTGCTAAAATTGGCGCAGATTGCTTATTCCACCCAGGTGTTAATATTGGCGATAGAGTTGTTGTTGGCTCTCGTTGTATTTTACACCATGCTGTTAGCCTTGGTGCAGACGGTTTTTCTTTTGTAACTGAAGCTCCAAATAATATCGAACAAGCTCGTGCAGAAGGTGCAATTAAAGAAGTTAACACAGAAGTTAAAGTCTTTAAAATTCCTTCACTTGGTTCTGTTGTAATTGGAGATGATGTTGAAATAGGCGCAAATACTTGTATCGACAGAGGCACGGTTGAAGATACAACAGTTGGTGCGCAAACAAAAATTGATAACCTTGTCATGATTGGACACAACTGTCGCATTGGCAAAGCCTGCACAATTGTTTCGCAAGTCGGTATTGCTGGCTCTTGCGTAATTGGCGATAGAGTTGTTATTGCTGGTCAAGCTGGTTTAAAAGACCACATTGAAATTGGCGACGATTCAATCATCTTGGCTAAAGCAGGTGTTACAAAATCATTCCCAAGAAAATCAGTAGTCATGGGTGCTCCTGCGGTATTAAGAAAAGACTTCATCAAACGCTTAAAATATCTAGATGAAGCTGAAGTTATGGTTCAAAAATACAAAAAATATCAACATTTACTAGAAGATTATGAGAAATTTTTAAATGAAGACGCTAAAATCTAATATAAAATTATCAGGTGCTGGCTTAATGTTTGCAGCACCTGTTGAGCTTGAAATTAAACCATCAAACGAAAAAGGAATTCGTTTCCATATTAATAATTCAATTATTGAAGCATGTGTTGAAAACGTTGTTTCAACTGAACATTGCGTTGTTTTGGCAGATATTAAAAATGGTGCACAAAACAAAATTGCTCTTGTTGAACATTTTATGGCAGCATGTGCGATTTGCGAAATAGATGCGCTAGACGTTTATTTTTCATCTGTTGGTTTTGAAATGCCGATTTTTGATGGCTCAGCTAAAATTTGGGTTGAAGAATTTGAAAAAGCTGGTTTTGTTGGCGAAAGTGATGAAGTTAAGAAATTAAACGAAACTGTAACTTTTCAAAAAAATCATTCGTCAATTGTTTTAATTCCTCAAGAAGAAAAAACAACAATAACATATTCTGTAAACTTTAATCACCCAGATTTAAACAACAGGTGGGTTAATTTAAATCAAGATAGTAATATAAATGAAATTATTGAAGCGCGCACTTTTGGATATCTTAAAGACCTTGAAAGATTTCAAGCGGCTGGCTATTCAAAAGGTGTGACAATTGATAATACTGTTGGTTTAACAGATGATGGTTATACAGTTCCATTGAGAAGTCAATACGAACCAGCAAAACACAAAATTCTTGATATAATCGGAGATTTATATTTAACAGGATTTAATCCTTTAAAAATAAACGCAAACATATTAGTTAAAGAAGCAGGGCATGCATTCCATTATGAGTGTGCCAAAACATTAAAAGCAACGTTAAACAAAGGAGAGTAAATGGATACTATAATCGAGCCAATTTCTCTTGGCTATGAAGAAATATTAAATATGTTGCCACATAGATATCCTTTCTTATTGGTTGATAGAATTACAGAATGCGTTCCAGCGCAATATTCAAAAGGATATAAAAATGTTTCATTTAATGAACCATTTTTCCAAGGACATTTTCCAAACAATCCAATCATGCCAGGTGTTTTGCAAATTGAAGCTTTAGCGCAAACAGCGGCGCCAATTTTGATGTTGGTTGAACAATATAAAGGCAAATTAGCTTTGTTTGCAGGGGTTGAAAATGCAAAATTTAAAACAATTGTTCGCCCTGGGGACAGATTAGATATGGAAACAGAAATTATAAAAATAAAAGGACCTATTGCAAAATGTATGGGTCGTTCATATGTAGACGGTAAATTATGTACAGAAGCTGTTATGACAGTTGCTGTTAAATAGGAAGTAAGAAATGATTCACAAAACTGCAGTAATTCACGAGAGTGCAAAAATCGCACAAGATGTACAAATTGGCGCATATGCCGTAATTGGCGAAGATGTTGTCATTGAAAGTGGTTGTAAAATTGGCGAAAATGCTAATATTCAATTTGCGCGCATTGGCAAAAATACCCGCGTTTCACCTTTTGCTTCAATCGGCGGTGAACCACAAGATTTGGGCTATAAAGGCGAAAAAACCGGTGTTATTGTTGGTGAAAATTGTTGGATTAGAGAATTTTCAACAATCAATAGAGCTTCTGGCGAAGGAAATAACACAATCATTGGAAACAACTGCTTATTAATGGCATATACTCACGTTGCACACAATTGTGAATTAGCTGACAACGTGATTATGGCAAACGCTGCAACTCTTGGTGGACATTGCCATGTTGGTTTTGGTGCATTTTTGGGTGGCATGAGCGTATTTCATCAAAACCTTAGAATTGGTGATATGGCGATTGTTTCTGGCGCTTCTGCGGCTCGTTTAGATATTATTCCATACTGCAAAGCTGAAGGCATTCCTTGCTTGCCTGTTGGCTTAAATGCTATTGGTTTAAGACGCAGAGGAGTTGACAAAGCAACTAGAGATGCTGTTCATAAAGCAATTAGATTATTAAAAAGTGACGAATATAACACAACTCAAGCTCTTGAAGCAATTGAAAATGAATTTAAAGGCAATGAATTTGTTGATAAATTAGTTGAATTTGTTAAAACTTCAAAACGTGGTTGTGGTTTCAAATCTAAAAAAGAATTTTTCCAAGGTTCACAAGAGGAAGAATAAGATGTTTAATCCTTTAATTAAAAAATATGCTGATGTATTGGTTGATTATTCAACTTCAGTTAAAAAAAATGATTTGGTAATAATTTACGCGAGGGGCTATGAAGCACAACCCTTAGTTAAAGAGATATATAAAGCATGTTTAATTAAAGGCGCAAATCCTATCGTTAGAACATCAATGGACGAGTTGGCTGAGACATTTATTAAATATGCGTCTGATGAACAACTTGAATATATTGATGAAATGACAAAACAAGAAGTCGAACTTGCAGATGTCATGATTTTTATCGGCGCTCCAAGTAATATTAAAAACATGGCAAATGCAGACGCTCAAAAGCTTGCAAAACGTTCAAACGCAACCCGCCCTGTTTTATCTAGAAGGCTTGAAAGAAGTGCGAAAAATGAAATGCGCTGGGTTATAGCGGATTATCCAACAAATGCACTTGCGCAAGAAGCTAATATGAGTCTAGAAGAATATAGCGAATTTTTAATTAACGCTTGTTATTTAGATTTAGAAAATCCTGTTCAAAAGTGGATTGAAATTGATAATGAACAAAAAAGATTGGCTGAAATTTTAAATAAATATTCAACTTATCGTTTTGTTGGAGAAAAAACAGACGTTACTTTTTCAACTTCTGGAAGAACTTGGGTACCTTGTTCTGGGAATATGAATTTTCCAGATGGTGAAATTTTCACATCTCCTGTTGAAGATAGTGCGAACGGCAAAATATATTTTGATTTTCCTCAAAATTACCATGGTTCAACATCTAAAGAGGTTTATATTGAACTTGTTGATGGCAAGGTTGTTAACGCTTCTGCTGAAGTTGGAAATGACTTTTTACAAAGTATGTTAAACATGGACAGCGGCTCTCGTTTTGTTGGCGAAATTGCAATTGGGACAAACGAAAGAGTTCAAGATGTTACAGGAAACATTTTGTTTGATGAAAAAATCGGCGGTTCAATTCATGTTGCGTTTGGTGCAAGTTATCCTGAAGCTGGCGGGAAAAACCAATCTGGACTTCATTGGGATATGATTAAAAACATGAAAAATGGCGGCGAAATATATGCTGATGGTAATTTAATCTATCAAAACGGCAAATTTATTATTTAAAATGGATAAAGAATTTAAAAAAATAATATCCCCAATACAATCTGACCTTGATATTTTTGAGCAAAAATTAAAAGGTTTGATTGAAGAGCAAAATAATTTTTTAAAAGATGATTTGATTTCTTTTTTGTTTAACAAGCCAAAAAGATTAAGAGTTATTTTTATATATCTAATTTCAAAAATTTTAAAAATTGAAAAAGATGTTTTAAATATTGCCCTTGCAACAGAATTATTGCATAGCGCATCATTGTTACATGATGATGTTATTGATGAAGAAACTAAAAGACGCGAAAAATTAACTTTTTTTGAAAAATATAGTTCAAAACTTGCAATTTTAGAGGGCGATTTTTTATTAAGTCTTGCACTCAAGGTTTTATCAAATGAAAAAAAGGAAATTGTAGCAATATTTTCTAATAAAATTTTAAAGACAATTCAAGCAGAAATTTTGCAGTATGAAAATAAAAATAAAGTGTTATCAATTGATGGATATTTAGATAAAACTTTCAATAAAACAGGCAATCTTTTCTTGGCTGGGATTGAAGCTTTGTTTGAGTTTTGCGAAAATGATTTAGCTGAAAAAAATAAAATTATTGAATGTGTTAAAAATTATTCTTTAGCTTTTCAAATTAAAAATGATATAGATAATTTTAAAAAAGATTTATCAGATTACAAAAATGGCAACTACACTTTGCCTGTGATATACTTTTCAAAGGAAAATCCAATTGGAAAAATCGATTTTTCCAACGAAAAGTTTGATAAATATATTAAATTATCGATAGAAAAAATGAATGAAATTAAAAAACTTTCACTCGATAATTTAGAAAAAATTGAAAATTCGGCATATAAAAATGCACTCAAAGAGCTTATTATAAAGACGCTGGGGAGTTAGTTTTGTTTAATAAAATAAAAAATATTATAAATGAAAAAATTAAATTAATACTTTTTTTGTTGATTTTTGCTTTGATTTGCTTGGTTTACAACCAAAATACGCAAGAAATAAACTACATTTTTAAACGCGGAACGCTTTTGGAATATTCTTATAAGACAAGTAATTTGACAGATGAAAAACTAAGCAAAAAGCTTTCTTCTCTTGGTATTAAGTTTGCTTATTTAGATAAGTACCAAAATTATGATGGGTTTGATTTTGAAAATAAAAAAATCGAAAACAAGTTGATTATTGTTTTACCATATAAATTAGATGAAAATAAAACTGATTTCATTAATCAAATCTCAGATTATGTTTTTGAAAACACGCAAAACGGCAAATTGATTGGTTTAAATTCAATCCATAATCCATATCACAAGCCATATCGCGCTTTGCAAGTGTTTTTTATGTTGATAACATTGTCTTTAATAATTTGGTTAATTTGCTTGCATGTCTTTTTTGATTTTAAAGAAATTTTTAGCCAATCAAAAACTAACGTTAAAAACCTTTATATTGAAAAAAAAGAAGCGCTAATTCAATTTTTCAAAAAAACTAAAGAAAAAGGTTTTGTATATTTCTTGAAAAAAATTCTTTTTGATAATGTTACAGATGAAAATGAAAAAGATATGAAATTTGGCGTTGAAATTGCTAAAACGCTTGTGTTTGTTATCTTTTGCGTGATTATAATTCGTTATTTTATTGGTGAATTGCGCTGGATTCCAACTGGGTCTATGCGACCAATAATTTTAGAGCGCGACAGAGTTTTTGTTGAAAAGCTAGATTTTCCATATCATAAAGAGGCAAAAAGGGGAGACATTTTGGTCTTTTACCCACCTGATGTAGAATTGTCTAATTCACCTCTTGCAATTTTATCAAGATTATCTGGCATTTTTTGTAAAGATGTTGCATATATTAAAAGATTAATTGCGCTTCCAGGTGAAAAATTTGAGGTTAAACAAAATCTTTTGGGCGAATATCAAGTTTATATTAATGACCTTCCTTTGCAAGAGCCATATATTGATTCTAAAATCGATTGGACACCTTGCAAAAGTGATATGTTCTGCGGTCCTTTTGTTGTTCCGCAAGGTCATTATTTTATGATGGGAGATAACAGAGGAAATTCGCAAGACAGTCGTTTTTGGGGCTTTTTAGACAAAAATAGAGTCATTGGCAGAGCAAATTTCATGTTCTTTCCATTTTCAAGAATTAATTTCTTAAAAGACAATTATTTAGAATTAAATAAAAATAAAAACGAAAAATATAATTACATAATAAATAGATATTAATTTTTATATATAATTTGACAGCATGGGTCTGTTTATAGTGTAATTAATATACTAGACTAGGGTTTATAGATTAGCTAAATGTATATAAAAGAAATCGAAATTGACAACTTTAAATCATTCGCAAACAAAGTAAGCGTTCCTTTAATGCAAGGTTTTACTGCGATTTCTGGTCCAAATGGTTCTGGAAAAAGTAATATTATTGATAGCGTTTTGTTTGCTTTAGGGTTAACAACAGCTCGCACACTGCGTTCGGAGCAAGGTGTTGCAGATTTAATCACAAATCATAACAAAAGAAATGAAGCCTCTGTTAAAGTTACTTTTTCAGATGATAATAATGAAAATGAATTTTCGATTAAAAGATATATTAAAAAAGGCAAAAATGGCGTTCAATCAAACTATTATTACAATGAAAAACCTTGTACTTTAACCCAAATTCACCTAGAGCTAGAAAAATATAATATTTCTCCAAATAGCTATAACGTCATGATGCAAGGTGACGTTACAGAAATTACAAAATGTTCGCCAAATGAAAGAAGAAAAATTATCGACGAAATTGCTGGTACTGCTGATTTTGATAGAAAAATCAACATTGCAACAGAGCAAATACAAAGCGTTGAAGACAGGGTTGCGAATACCAATATTTTAATGGGTGAAATCGATAATCGTATTGAACAGTTAAAACAAGAAAGAGAAGTTGCCCTTAAATATAAAAAATTTAAAGACGAAAAAACGGCACTAGAAAACCAAATTCAAAGCGCTAAATATTTCGACGTTGTGCGTTCTTTGGAACTTGTTCACCAAAATATTTTGGCTGCAACAAAAGAAAAAAAAGAGCTTAACCAAAAGCTAAAAGAAGCTCAAACAAAAATTGAAGACACAAGAATTAAATATGACGAAATCAATGCGCAAGTAAAAGCGCAAGGCGAAGAAAAACAATTAGAAATTAAAAAAATTGTTGAAGAGAAAAAAGGTACATATGAGCGCAAAAGCGCAGGTGTTGCGCAATGTGAAAAAACAACACTTGATAATTTAAAAGCTATTGAAAGCTATAAAAACGGCATTGAAGTTCAAAAGCAAAAAATTCTTGAATACGAAAAAGCAATTGAAGATAAAGACCTTCAATTAAAAGCAATGCAGGCAGATTTAAAAGCAAAAAAAGCTCAACTCGATAAAATCATTTCTGAAATGACGGGTTTGAATAAATCTGCTGATGAACATATTCAAAATAGAAACAAATTAAGAAAAGAATTAGAAGATTTAAAAGATTCTGAAACTCAATTAATTAAAGAACAATTGCCTCTTGATAGCGAATATAAAAATAACGAAGCGAAAATCAAAGAAACAAAAGAAAAGCTTGATAAAATAATCAATTCAAGCAAAGCTTTTAATAACGAAAAAGAAAAATTAAATCTTCAAATTGAAACATTGAACAATGAAGTTCAAGAAGCAAAAATCATTCAAACAAAAACATTTGAAGAATTGGACAAAACAAAATCTAAAAAAGAAGATACATATTTTAAAATTCAACAAGCGCAAAAAAGAATTGCAATTTTAGACGCAAACAAAAACGCTTATAAATCTGTCGGTATGGGTTCTGGTATTGAAACGGTTTTAAACGCAAGAATTGCTGGGGTCCATGAACCATTAGCACAACTTGCAGAAGTTGACCAAGAATATGTTGATGCGATTAACGTTGCAATGGGCGCAAGAGCTTATTCTATCGTTGTAGACAATCAAGATGTTGCATATAAAGCAATTCAAATTTTGCGTTCTCAAGGAAGAGACAGAGCTTCTTTTATCCCATTAAGTATAATTAAAAAAACACCTGCAAAATTAACACTACCAAAAGAAAAAGGAGTTATTGATTTTGCAATTAATTTGATTGATTTTGATGATAAATATCTAGACGCATTTTATTTCGCACTCGGGGAAACAATTGTTGTTGAAGGCGAAGCGACTGCGAAAAAACTAGCAGGAAAATACAGAGTCGTTACACTTGATGGTGATATTACAGAAAAAAGCGGTTTAATCACCGGTGGTGCGAAAAAGAAAAACGCAAGCTTCTTTGATAAATCTCAAGAAAAAGAGCTTGAAAAATACAAAAAAGCTTTAAAAGATTACGAAAAAGAACTTGTTGAATTAGGTAATTTACAAAAAGATTTAGAGCGTCGTTTAGAAGATGTGCGACACAAACATTCCACTTCTTTAAATGCGCTAAATTCTGCAAAAATTGAGCTTAAAAATTTAGTTGCAAATAACGAATCAGCTTCTGATATTATTAAAGCGGGCGAAGAACAGTTAAAAGAGCTAAAAGCAAGAAACACAAAACTTTCTAAAGAATTAGATTTAATTGAAAATAAACACATCAAATTAAATGATAAGCTTCAAGAAAAACAAGAAGAGCTTGAAAGTGTTGAAAAATTAATTGATGAAGGTGAGCTTAAAAAATTAAAAGAAAAAACATCTGCTGTTGAAGAAGAAATCAAAAATATCGAAAAATCGATAATGAATATCGAAAATGAGATTGAAAAAGATCAAAATCAAATCAAATTCCAACAAACTCAAATTCAAACAAGAGAAGTTGATATCAAAAAATTAACAACAGATAATGAAAATTTAAAAGTTGAAAAAGAACAATTTGCTTCTGAAATGGTTGTTGTTCAAGAAGAAATTAAAGAATTAGAAGCTCAAATTGAAGAGCTTGGAAAAACTCTGGTTGAACTACAAACAAAAAGAGACGAGGTTCAAGAAGCTTTATTGAACGCAAAATCTGCTAAAAATAAAACAGAAGATGACCTTGAAAGATTAGCAGAACAGGAAGAAAGCTACAAAGCCAGAAGGCGCGAATTAGAGCCATTGTTAGAAACAATTTTAAAAGAATTTGAAGAACAAGGAATTAACCCAAAAGAACTTGAGCAAATCGATACGCCATTAGATGAAATTAATGCAAAAATAGCTAAATTACAAAAGAAAATGGACGATTTAGGTGACGTTAACATGCGCGCTTTAAATGAGTTTGATGAGGTTATGGAGCGTCAAAATTCATATAAAGAAAAAGTTCAAACATTAGAAAACGAAAAAAATGAAATTAAAACAAGAATGAATGGCTATCAAAGCCTTAAAAAAGAAACCTTCCTAGAAGCTTACCATGCAATTAACGCAAACTTTAAAGAAGTCTTTGCTCAACTTTCAGAAGGCTCTGGAAGCTTGTGTCTTGAAAATGAAGACGATCCATTTGCTGGTGGTCTAACTTTTGTTGCAAATATTCGTGACAAGAAAAATCAAAAACTTGCAGGCATGTCTGGTGGCGAAAAATCATTAACGGCGCTAGCTTTTGTGTTTGCAATTCAAAAATATTTACCAAGTCCATTTTACGCATTTGATGAGGTCGATATGCACCTTGATGGACCAAACGTTGAAAGATTATCAACAATTATTACAAATCAATCTAAAACTGCACAATTTGTTGTGGTATCATTAAGAAAGCCAATGTTAGATAATGCCGATAGAATGATTGGGGTTACACAGAAAGACAAAGGTGTGACCAAAATATCTGGTATTAAGATAAAGGAATAGTATGTCAGAAGCAGTTAGCGAGTTTTACAAAGAAAATAAAGCATTTTATGATGAACTTACAGTCTTAGATGGTTCTGTGGATTTTGGTTCAAATATTGAATTTGTTTCGAAGTCTGGAATTAAAAAAGACGTGCAAACAGATGCTATTGAAATTATTCTTGATTTGGTTCGCATGGGCAAAGTTGACCCTTGGAATATTGATATTGTTGATTTGTATGATAAATATATGGCAAGAATTGCCGAATTAAAACAAGCAAACTTGCGTTCTGTCGGAAAAGCAATTTTATTTTCTGCAACGTTATTAAAAATTAAATCAGATATTTTCCAAGGAATTTCAATTAACGATTTTGAACCAGAACCATTAGATTATTTTGAAGATGATGAATTTGAGTTTGATGACGCTGAGCAAATGCAATTTCCAACAAACAATGTTGTTTCTTTTGACGAAGTATTACAACGACGCACCTCTGTTCGTTTAAATCGCAAAAGAACAGTGACATTAAAAGACTTAATTCGCCATATTCAATTTTATGAAGAATTAGAAAAAAAATATGCTATTAAATCTGCGCTAGATAAAAAAGAACGCAGAGTCAGAAACTACGCAAGCCTTAAAGCTTCTGATATTAAAGAACTTGCACATGAAGAATATGTTGAAGAAGTTGTTGAAAAAATGAGACAAAATCTTGCACAGATTTTATCTCGCGAGGAGCAAATCGAACTTCGTGAACTTTGTTTATTGGGGTTTGATAGAAGCTCTGCATTTATTGCACTTTTGTTTTTAGAGCGCGAAGGCGAATATGAAATTCACCAAAAAGAATTTTACAAAGAATTATATACGAGAAAAATGATTGCGGAGTAATCAAATGGATAATGAAATTTTAAAATCGAAAATAGAAGCTGTTTTATTTGTTACTTCAAAAGCAATGCAACCATCTGAAATTGCGCAAATTCTTGAACTCGAAGAAGATATTGTTGAAGGTGCATTATTGGATTTAATGTTTGATTATTCATCTAGAAATGGTGCACTAGAAATTGATGACGAAGATGGATATATTATTCAAGTTAGAGCAGAACATATGGATATTGTTGAAAAATTGTGTCCGGTTGAATTATCGCCTGCAATTTTAAAGACTTTGACAATTATCGCTCTAAAAGAGCCAATCAGACAAACTGCTCTAAAAGAATTGCGCTCAAATGCTTATGAGCATATTCAAGAACTCCTAGCCCAAGGTCTGATTTCAAAATCTAAAGATAAAAATGGAAGAAGTTTTAACATTAGAACAACAAAAAAATTTCAAGAATATTTTAAACTTAAAGGTGATATTAAGGCTCTTGTTAAAAGGCTTGATGCCACAGAAGATTTAAAAAATCTATGATTAAAATAAACCCTGTTTGCCACACTTTAAAAATCAATTCATTCAAAAAAGTAAATCCGGCTTTTAAAAATGCCACGGATAGTTTTGTTTTTGAAAACAAAAACATAGATAAAAAACCATTAATTCAAAGAGGAATTATTGAAAAAAATCAAAATATCAACGATTTTTTTGATGAATTTTCGGCTCTTTTTTTTAATGACGATAGAAAAAGAGAACTGGCTAGTCAATTAAAAGAGGGTAAAATTTCTTTTTCAACAAATGTATATTCTGATTTTAAAAATCCATATAGCGCAACAAGAATAGATTTAGATGAAAATAAAAGCACGGCTTTTAATCTTTTAAAATTAAAAGAGCCTGTTTCAAAAGATTATGGTATAGGGATAAATTTTTCAAAATTTCAAAATCCAATAGATGAAATCAAAAACATTAATTCTTTTTTTAAGTCAAAAGAAAAAAAATACAATCGCCCCCCTGCTTTTATTGGGCTTTTAAATGTTGATCACCCAATGATTATGGATTTTATTTCTTTAAAAAATAATGCTAATTATAGCGATTGGTGCTTTGATTTGTCTGTTGTTTTACCTGATAGTTTTTTTGAAAAATTAGAAAAAAATGAAGACATTACTTTAAAAGACGGGAATAAAATTAAAGCAGAAAAAATTTATTCAAATTTAATTTCATCAATTAATAAAAAAGGTGAACCTGGAATAATTTTTTCAAATAAAACTGATTATGTTTGTGATTGCTGTGCGGCAAAAGAGCTAAAAAGTGGCGAAAATTTGACATTAGGGCAAATTAACGTTTCAAAATTTTATAATCAAGAATTTGATTTTGAAGCCTTAAAACAATCAACATCAGTTTTAAACTCTGCTCTAAAGATGCTTGATGGTAATGCTTCAATTGGAATTTTGGGTTATCAAGAGTTATTAAACAAAGCAAAAATTGAATATGGAAGTGACGAAGCACTTATTTTATTGGAAAACATTTTAAAAACAATAAAATCGCAAAACGTCTCAATAACTTTGTCTCCAACAGGTACAACATCTCGAATTTTAAAAACAACACCATCAATTGAAACAGATTTAATTGATTATAAAAAGCAATTGAAAACTCTTGAAATAGCGCAAAAACAAATTGATGGGCAAATTTCAAATACGATTAAAATAACCCAAAACGAGAGTGAAAAAGAAATAGATGAAATCATCAAAACAGCAAAACAAACAGGTTTAAAGGCGATTACGATTTTTAAAGCTCAATAAAATTGCTCATATCTAATTTTAAAATGTTTTTGATTTCATTAATATCTTTTGTTTTTGCAAAAGTAATTGCAAAAATCGGATTTTGAATATAGTCTATTTTTCTTATTTCAAGAGGGTTTGAGATGTTTTTTAAGTATTTTTCAAAATCGATTTTTTTAATATTTTTTCTATCAATGTTGCTTGGAATATCGCCTATTGTGAAATAAAAAATTTCATCTGTTGAATTTTTTAAAATTTCACTCCAATCAGGTTTTAGCTGTTTGAAAAAATATTCATACACGTTTATATTCCAAGCATGTTGTGCGATATCTGTTATGCACCAACCGCAAAAGCGCATTGGATTGATTTCGATTGGGATAATTTTTTCTTCGTCGACTCTTAATTCAAGATGAAAAGGAAAATTTTTGAAACCTGTAATTTTGCCAATTTCATCTAGGGTTTTTTTAAATTTATTCAAATATTTTTCAATTATTTCTTTTGAAGTGAAATATGCTCTATCTGAAACATCTTTATCGTTAAAAAATGGGTGATTGAAAATGTTTAAAATTATTGCTTCGCCGTTTTCGTTAAAATATGCGTCAAGTGCATATTCTTCGCCATTGATTACATCTTCAATGATAAAATTATTCATATCTACAACTTCTTTTGGAAAAATATTTTTCAAGTTTTCAATATCGACTTGAATTTTTTTTGTGAAGCTTTCCCATTCCATTTCATTTTTAATTGGATAAACGCCAAAACTTAAAAAACCGACACTTGGTTTGATTATGAAGGGGAATTTTAGTTCAATTGGATTTATTGTTTGAATTTCTTCTAGAGAAATTTCTCTAAAATAAAAATCGGGGTAAATTTTTTGAATAGCGCGTCTAAAAATTAGCTTATCTTTGCTTATTTTAATCATTTTGGCAAGATGCGAATCAGCTAAATTATTCATTATCCAATCAATTGAATTTTCGGAATTTGTATAAAATAATTCGTTTTCGTTAATATATTTTTCAATTGCAGTTTTATTATCTGTTGTTTTTAAATTATATTGTTTTGCAATTTCATTTTCTAATACGCTTAAGTTGTTTTCTTTTATTGTTTGAATTAAATAATCTGAAACATAGGGTTTGTTTAAAATAATCATTTTATCCTCAAAAAAAATCTTGGTTTGTAACCAAGATTTTATCATAAAAATTATTTATTAAATTAGTCTTCTTTTTTTAGTTCAACCAATACTTCGACAATTTTTGGATCCCATTTTGTACCTGCTTCTTGTTGAATTATTTTAAGAGCTTCTTGGTTGCTTAGCGCTTTTCTGTGTGCTCTATCTTGCGTTAATGCGCAATATGCGCCAGCAAGAGCAATAATTCTTGAACCAAGAGGAATTGAATTTCCGCTTAAACCTTCTGGATATCCGCCGCCATTATAGCGTTCTTGTTGGTAATTGATGTATGGTACAACTTCAGACATGAAATTGATATTCATTAATAAATCTACGCCTGCATTAGGGTGATTTTTTAATTCTTCCCATTCTTTTGCTGTTAATTTTTCTTTTTTGTTGAATAATTCTTCGCTTAATGTGATTTTGCCGATATTTTGCAATAGACCTGCGTAATATACTAAATCGGTTGTTTTTTCGTTCAAGCCAATATGATGACAAATTTCGCGAGACAATTCCGCGCATTCATTTGAGTGTGCACGTTTATATTGACCTTTTAGGTCAGCTGCATATGCTAATTTTTCAACAAATGATTGTTGTTGGTCGCCCAAATCGCCAATGATTGCTGTTAGTTGTGCGCGAAGATTTTGATATTCAAGAGTTGTTGCATTTTCTCGTGCCAAAATCTTTTTGACTTCATCAATTAATTTTTGAATACCTAGCGAAGTCACAAATAAACCAGCCATGTTTTGAATTAAATCCGCATATTCAAACTCTAATGGGCGTTCGATTTTTCTTATAATTTCAATTACGCCAATACATTCAAAGTTGTTTTTCATTGGGAAAAGAGAGATTTGTAAATCATTATTTTCGATAACTTTTTCTGCTTCTTCTTCCATTGCTTCGCGGATATAATCTGTAATGTTTTCTTGTGCTAATTCTTCATCAGACGAGCCTACATGTTTAAGTGGTTCTTTTTTCTTAGATAAAAAGATATTACACTCAACCAAGTTCAACATTAGTTTGATTGTTTTTGCAATCGAATTGTAGATTACAAAATCTTGGTTATTTTCAAAACCCAGTAAACTCAAAGTGTTATCTATTGAATATATAGATATAAGTTCGTTAAGTTGGTTTTTTAAGCTTTGTTTTTTATCTTTTTCTGAAGCTTTTTTAGAAATTTTTTCAATAAATTCAGGATTGATTAAGTGCTCTGTGAAAAAATCGCCTAAATTTAGCGCAAAAATTTCTTCAAGCGGATCGTCTTCTAGTAGATTTATGTTTCTAGTATACATTGAAGAGTCGTTGTTCTTAATTTTCTTTGCTTTACTCATAACTACCCTAATCCTGTGCCGTATATTTAAGTTATCGGCAAAAGTTTTGAAAACTAAAGGGTAAATTAACAAAAATTATACATTAGTTAATATTTTTTATACTTTAGTATAAAATTGCATATAAAAAATACATTTTTAACAAACATATAAATTATATTTACAAATAAAACAGTTTTTTATAAAATATAAATATTGTTTAAGGAAGTATTATTATGAAAAAAGATACCAAAATTCCAGATAGGGCAATAAATATTTTAAAAGATATTCAAGTCCCTATACATGCGCAAATTAGCGGTCTTAATATGTTTTTGGAGACATCAACAAGTAATTTGTCTCCTGAAGATTTAGATTATTTTAAATTGATGCAAAATTCTGCTGCAAATTTGTTTAGAATAGTCGAAATATATAATTGGGTGCACAAAATCGAAGCAAAAAGAAAAATCAGGTTAAATTATATTCAATTTGATTTTGTAAAATATCTAGATAAGATTTTAGATGAATTTCGAATAGTTTTTAAATATTACAATTTAAAGCTTGAGTTTCGTTACAGAAAAGAAATTTTTATTTATGCAGATGTTAAAAAATTAAGGGTTGCGCTTGAATGTATTTTGTTTGCAGCGATTGAAAATGCTTATAAAAATACAACCTTGCAAATTACAATTATTGCGCGAAACAACAATTTGCAGTTTCAAATAAGAAACAAAAGCGATTATATGGAGCCAAAATTGGTTGATTGTCTTTTTGATAAAGAAAAGCCAAAATATCGTTCGCCATATCATAGCAACAGAGTAGTTTCATATGGATTTTTTGTTGCAAAAGAAATTATACATACACATTTCGGCTCAATGATTGCACAAAGTTACGAGGATAATGTCAATATTTTTGGTTTCAATATTCCAATTAAATAAAAAAATACCGGCAATTTTGCCGGTATTTAAGTAATTTAAGTTAAGCGGAATGTGGGTGTATAGATTATGCAAATGTTTTAAAAGTGCCTTCGATATTATCGTCCATTACTTTTTGTACAGACTCTTCTTCTGTTGTAATAGCACTTCTTTGAGTTTCAATGTTGTCTAATTCAAGTTCAAGTTTTTTGTCTTGGCGTTGAATTTCGTTTTGTAAACGGTCATATTTTGCTTTTGCAGCATCGTCATCTTCTGTATAGTAGCGGTCTGTGATACCGATTGCTGAGTCCCAAGAAACACTTGACCATTCTTTTTGTTCAGAATTATATTTGTCTAGTGTATAAACACCGTTTCTCAACATATCTTGTAAATAGTTTGGACCAGTTTTGCTATTGTTACCATATTTGTCGGTACCGCCGCGAGCTAGGTTTTTATCTAGCACGTACTCTTCGTATGTAACGTTGCCTTGTTGGTCAGTTGTACCAATTTTAATTGTTCCTGATTTTGTGATTATAATTTCTCTATTTGAATCTGATTTGTAACCTTCTGGCAAAGTGCCGCCTGCGTCCAATATTTTTTCTAGATATTCTGCATCGCTTCCTGTTTTTTCTTGTACATATAATGTTTTGCTTGTTAAATCTATTCTTTTGAAACGATCATTTCCATTAAACTTTGTTTTGTCCTCTTCGCTTAATGATGAGAACTCTACATATGTTGTTCCGTTGTATATATACTTGCCACTTGCATCGTTTTCATATTTTTCGCCAGACTCAGGATATGGCACATATTCACCACCATCTTTGTACCATTTTTGTACGTTTGGTTGATGATCATTTTCGTCATATAAAACATAGTATGCATCGCCAGCGCCGATACCTGGTATTTCTTCTAAGCTTGATACTACGGTCGCGCCATCAGCATTTTTCAAGTGATACGCTGTTGTAGCTAGTAAAGAACCTCTTTCTGCTGTAACATTAATTTTTGATGCGTTACCAATTAATGCACAACCAGATACTAGGTCTTGATAAGTTAAGTTTGTTGTTTGTTTTAATGCGCTTGCGTCTTCTGCATTACCATTTGAATACAATTGAATTTGCATTTGTCTATTAGACGTTGCGTTTTCATATTCTGTCGCAATTTCTTCCAATTGCGAAGACAAAATTAATCTCTGTTGAGAGATTTGTTGAGCTCTGAACTCAAGGTCATTCCTTTTAGCAGTCAACAAAAGTTGTCTTGCTTGTGATGCTGATAATCCCATTTTTTACCACCTTTACTTTAAATTACTTGCAGATTTAAAGCATTAAATGCTTTATCTAGTTTCACAATTCCACAACGCAAAAACAACATAACAAAAAAAGAAAATTCTTGTTACATTTGTTTACAAAAATGTTAAAACGCTTCTATTTCTGAAATCGCATTTGGATTGTGCGCAACAATACAGGTGGTAGTTCTATCGCTTCCATATGCTAAATCATATCCTAAATCTTCTATAAAAAGATTTCTCACATATTCATTTAAAATTTTTGAACAAATTTCGTAATTAAATTTGCCAACAGGATATCCGCAAGGCTCTAATCCAATAAAATCTTCTATGCTTTTTGTGATAGGCATTGAAACAATTTTATCGTAATATGCGCCATTTATTCTTGCACATTTTCCTTTGCACCTTGCTTTTAGCTTTGCGCTGTTATATTCTAGCGCGTCACCTTCTGTGTAAGCAAAATAAAACCCTGGGCCAAATTTTGTTCTTGAAATAAATTTTGGGTCAAAACCATTTTTTAAAATTTTTTCACGCGTTTGTGTTGTATCTGTTGAATGAAAAAGCTTAGAGTCAAAATCCCTAGCTTCTATAATTTGCGATTGAATAGCATTTTTAATTGTGTCGCACATTGGTTTTTGATTTTCAAATTCGAAAATAAATCTGCTCTCATCAAGATGTTCTTTAATTAAAGGGTGCAATTTCCCGTTTTTTAAAATACACAAAGAATTAACTTTGTCTTTATATTCTTTTTCTTTCTTCTCGGACTCCTCAAAAGATGTGCATAATGGTTGATACATATAATCTTGCGGATTTGGCAACATTTTTTTAACGCTTAAACCGTTGGCGCCTTTGAATGATAACAAATTTAATCTAACAGGAGAAATTAACATACCAATATAAAAACGCTAAAGGATAATTATTGCTTTGGTTTAAAATCAACTTTAATATTGTTAATTTCCATTAAATATTTTTTTAAATCGCCGATATTTGCATTTTCTTGCAATAAGTCTTTTTGAATAATGTTTGAAGATAACTCATCTTTCACTTTTTCAAAATCAGATTTATAGTTTTTAGATAACTTATAAACAAGCTCATCAACCGTCTTTGCACCAAGTGATGAATGAAGCGCTAAGATTTCTTCCCTTGTTTTGCCAACAGGAAATCTATAAAGCCACTTGAGAGTTTCAAGGTCATTTTGAGATACATTAACAACGCCATATTCATGTGGGACATACATGATATCCCCCTTTGTTTTTGAATGTCCAAGACCAATGCTGTGCCCGATTTCATGGATAATTGTGTGAAAAACTTCGTTTTCATCCATATATTTATGATGAATTATCCCATCAGACAAACCAATTGAAACCTCAGCGGAATAGTATCTTCCAAGTTTGTCAAAGTTAAACGTACAAGAGCCTAATGATTTTCTATCTACCCTTTTCCATTCAATATTAATATTTGAATCGTATAAATTCATTGTGCGCTCAAAAGAAACCAACCCTCCAGATAACGTTTCCCAAAGGTTAAAAGCGTCAATTATCATTTGAGTATATTTATATTCATCATTCGCACCTTTAGATTGATACCAATTAAACTTGCCAATAAACACCTTTAACGGCATCACATTATCTGCCCAACGGGACAGTTTTCCTTTGTTAAAACAATCTTCTAAGTACGTTACAGTTTGCATATAAATATATAATAGCATATAATATTAAAGAAATGACATTGAGGAGAAAATAATATTATGATGAATATGATGCAGGTTATGCAACAAGCTCAAAAAATGCAAAAAAAATTCAAAGAAACACAAAGCGAGCTTGAAAAAGAACAAATCACATCAACTGCTGGTAATGGTGCAATTGAAGTGACTTTAAATGGTCAAGGCAAATTTGTCGCAATTAAAATAAAAGCTGAAGCAATCAATCCAGAAAATCCATCAAGCGTTGATGAAGATACAATTGAAATGCTTGAAGATTTGATTACAACAGCATTGAAAGACGCTACTGTTAAAGCAAATACTCAAATGGAAGCAAAAATGAAAGCTATTACTGGTGGCATTTCTATACCAGGTTTATTCTAATGGAATATACTAAACCTTTAGCAAAATTAATTGAATATTTTCAAAAACTTCCATCAATTGGTCCAAAAACAGCCATGCGACTTGCTATGCATGTTGTTAAAATGCCCGAGAGTGAAGTAAGAAATTTTGCAGATTCACTAATCGAAGCAAAAACAAAAACAACATATTGCGAAACATGTTTTAATATGTCTTGTTCAAGTACGTGCGAAATTTGTTCTGATAATTCAAGAAACAAAGCCGTTATTTGTGTTGTTGCAGAGACTAAGGATTTGATTGCAATTGAAAAAACAAATGAATTTAAAGGTTTATATCATGTTTTGCAAGGGTTAATTTCCCCAATAGATGGAATTGGCGTTGACGATATCAGAATAAAAGAGCTTTTGTATCGAATTAATCAAAACGATATCAAAGAGGTGATTTTGGCGCTAAATCCATCTGTTGAAGGCGAAGCAACTTGTTTGTATTTAAACAAACTCTTAAAACCATTTAATATCAAAATCACGCGTATTGCTTTTGGTTTACCAATGGGTACAGAGCTTGAATATGCAGATGAAATGACTTTAGCGCGAGCGCTAGAAGGCAGAGTTT
The DNA here is from genome assembly GCA_017402995.1 of Candidatus Gastranaerophilales bacterium. GTDB lineage: Bacteria > Cyanobacteriota > Vampirovibrionia > Gastranaerophilales > Gastranaerophilaceae > RUG14156. The sequence continues at coordinate 102,797 of JAFQOV010000022.1, read as the reverse complement.
TAATCGACTAGACGTCAATTTTTAAAACTTTAAAACCTTTAGAGTCTGTGCCAATTTCTTTATATTGTGTTGCTGGTTTCATATCACAAAGTTTTGCGCTACCATCAACAAAAGATTTTGAATAAATCATTTGTCCGTTTGGCAATGCCTTAATCAAGGTTTGCCCTTTGTCGTTTGCTTCAAATCTTGTGACTTCTTTTTTAACCATTTTATCTAAATGTTTTTCAGCAATATTAAAGCTATGATTTTTTGTGCCATTTTGATTGAAAGAAGTATAAACCCTTTCAATATTTGAGTCATCAGCTCTTGTTATCATTGTTTTTTGGATATTTTTTTCTGGCATGAAAGTTCTTTCATATGTTTTTTCAAAAAGTCTTTCGCCATTTTGTCTAGTTTTTGTTGATTTTTGAATTAAACCATCTTTGATTTCAAGCTGGATTTTATCGCCTGATTTTAGCGTGTCTTCAATAATTCCAGTATATTTTTCGCCATCTAAACCATAAGCAACACCTTTTTCAAATTTAACCCTTGATAGTTTTGGTGCTTCTAAAAGCAAGATTGGCTCTTCTTTTTGAGCTATTTTTTCGCTTGCTTTTTTAATAACTATTTCTGGTTTAGAATATGTTTTTTTGATGTCGATTGCTGGTGCAATATATGCTTTTTTAGCGCTTTGTGTGGCAAAGTTTTCATTGATTGCAGTTATGATTTTATCAATATTTTCTGCTGAAACTTCACCAGTTGCTTCAATTTTCAAGCCGTCTTTAATTCCAGTAATAATTTTTTCAATGTTTTCTTGTGTAATTTCAACTGTTTTTTGAGTTTCAATGTTTTCTTTAACAGCTTTTATAATTTTATCAAGATTTTCTGCTGAAATTTCACCAGTTGCTTCAATTTTTAAACCGTCTTTAATTCCAGTAATAATTTTTTCAATGTTTTCTTGTGAAATCACGCTTGTTGTTTCAATTTTCAAACCTGCTTTAATTTCTTCAATAATTTTATTTAAATTTTCCGCTGTAATTTCAAGGTTTGGTTGTGTTTTAACCTTTTCATTAATTGCTTTTATAATTTTATCAAGATTTTCTGCTGAAATTTCACCAGTTGCTTCAATTTTTAAACCGTCTTTAATTCCAGTAATAATTTTTTCAATATTTTCTGCTGAAACTTCAGATGTTGTATTAATTGTTAGACCATTTTTAATTCCAGCAATGATTTTTTCAATGTTTTCTTGTGTAATTTCAATTTTTGTTTCGCCTTTGTTGCCTGCTTCTTGCATAGCTTTTGTGATTAATTTTGTGACTTCATCAAGTGATTTTTTGCCTTCTAGGCTATTTTTGTCAAGCTGTGAAGCTATTTCTTGCGAAATTTTTGTAAAGGCGTTAGCGTTTTGTTGCTCGATTGTTTTTGTGCAATTTGCAACAATGTTTGCAATAACAACGCTATCAAGCGCAGTTTTTCCTTTGAAATCTATTGTGCCAATGCAGTCAGATACTACTTTTCTGATTTCATCAATAGAAATTTCTTTTTTAGATTTTAATTGTTCTGAAATTTTTGAAATAGCGTCAAGCATTGCCTTTTGGCTGATTTCATCATCTGTTGCTATTTTTTCAAAACCTTTTGCAACACTTTGTGTAATTTTTAAAATACTTGCCTCATCAAGCATAACTTTTTGGTTTGAAAGCTTTGCAATTGCTTCCAAAATTGCTTTTTGACTTGCACTATCAAGAGAAGTTATTTTTTCTGATAACTCTTTAATTAATTTTTGAGTTTCAACGCCACTGTCGCTTGGAAGTTTTGCAATTTGTTCTAATATTGCTTTAACGCCTTTGTCAAGCGCTTCGCCTGTTGCTTTTTGCCCATTTCCAATTAGGGTAATAATTGCGTCTGTTTGTGTTTTTTGTGAAGCTTGAGCGTCTGCTAAAAGTTTTTTAACTGTTTCAACAAGTGCGGTTTTACCCTTTTCGTCTTTTTCAGACATATCTTTTATTGAAGTTAAAATTTTTGCCAAAGTTTCTTGCGCTTTTGTGTCGTTTGCGCCAAGTTGTTTGATTTGCGTTAAAATTTTATCAATTTCTTTTTGTGTAATTTCAGGTTTATTTTTCTTAATTGCTTCAGCAAAGCCTTTTGCAAGCTCGTCTTTTAAACCGTCTAATTTTTCATCAAACAGTTTTAATGCAGAATTTTCGCCGACTTTTTTCCCGCTTTTATAGATTGCAACAAGACCAACACCAGCAGCACCAACAACCGCAAGACCTTTAAGAGAAGAAGCAAGCCTAATCCCGTTTTGCTCTTGTTTAATTGGAGTATATGTTTGAATAGCGTTTTTATTACTGTTTTGAACAGGTTTATTTAAAAATTGTGAAAATAAGCTATTTACGTCTGTTATGCCTTGATTTTGCATCTATTATTCTCCGAGTTGAAATTTCAAGTATATAAAGCGTGGTGAAAATAAAAATTGCCCTAAAACTTGGTTTTTAACCTAGACTGTAAATTTTCTTTACAAATTGAAATAACTATTTGTTATTGGGAATTATTGAAAAAGCAGTTTTGTTTGCTATAATTTTAATAGTTCTTTGAAAATTTAATATGGGGGTGCAACGGTTTCGACGGGGTGAAGTTTATCGTCTGGGTTGCATTTCAAGCTGAATAACTTGTTAAACTTTTCAAAAAAATAAACGCTAATAACGTAATTAAAGCTGATTTTGCTCCAAGAGCAATTGCTGCATAGTTCAGCAACAGCCACTCTATTCGCCCAACTTGCCGGTTAATAGGGTCAATTATGCAAGTCGAGTTTAAGTTTTGTTTAGTGGCTTAAATTTGTATTTAGCTAAACAAGGTTGATAAACCTTAAAATTATCTTTGGGCTAGTTTTCGGTTGCGGTAATTTTCCGATAGCTCGAGATTTAAGTGCCTATGAATGTAGAGATTCATGCGGTATCACATCGGACGCGAGTTCGACTCTCGCCACCTCCATTTGTTAATTTTAATTTTAAAAAAATATTATGGCGATAAGGAGAACTCGCATAATGCGTAGCATTATTGCGAAGTTCGGCGGATTTTGACTAGGGCGCCGTGTGAGCATTAGCGAACCCAGCCCGTGTGTTTGAGAAAGTTTTTGAAATGAAGTTTTTGCATAAGCAAAAACGAAATGGAATGCTAAACTTTCGAGTTGTTAAAATCCAAGATGCTCCCGCCATGTTTATTTTTCCATGCTATAATCATCATATGAAACACACTTTTGAATATAAAATTTTCTACTCAGATACTGATGCCTACAAGGTTGTGTGGCATGGTTCCTATCTTCGCATTTTTGAAATGGGAAGAGTTTTGTGGTCTGAAATGTTGGGAACTAAACTATCAGATCTTGAAAAAGACAATATTGTTCTTCCTGTTACAAACATAAATATCTCATATAAAACCCCTGCAATGCTTGAAGATATCGTTGTTGTTGAAACGTCGCTTGAAAAATATACTCCTTTATATGCCGTTTTTAAACAGCAAATGTTTAACAAAGATACAAATAAACTTCTTTGTGAGGCTTTAGTGACTGTTGTTGCGGTTGATGGAAATGGAAAATTGTATCGCAAATTGCCAGATAGAATGATTGAACTTTTTGAAAAAGCGACAAAATAATTATCTTAATAAAAAAGTTCTAATATATTTATACGTTAACGCTAGTTCGTTTGTGGGCAATTGCTCGACTAGGCGATGAATTTCGTCTTTTAAATCTTCTCTTTCTTGCAAATAATAAAATTCAAATAAATCCTTCGGCTCAAGTTTAAAGGCTTTTGAAATTCTGTCAATCAAATCGGGCGAAGGAAAATTTTTTCCACTTTCAATACAGCTAATGTGCTTGTCATCTACATTTACAAGCTCTGCAAGTTGTGCTTGTGTGAAGTTTTGTCTTTTTCTTAATTCCTTAATTTTTTTGCCAAAAAGTTCTTTAATATTACTCATCTTCCGCCCTTTTTCTTAATTCTACCTTTTTGAAAGCGAAATGTAATGGCGCATGAGGTAAAAATTTGACTTTAATTTACCCATCTGATAGAATTTTTGGTATAATGGGTAATAAACTATTGTAATTTTTACCTAATTTAACGAAAAACACAAAAATAATGAAGGTTAATATGAGAAAAAAATCAAATGCTTTCTCGCTTGTCGAGATGTTAATCACGCTTGTCGTGGTTTCTGTTTTACTATCTGCTTTTGTACCTGTGATTACAAAGAAGATGACTAAAAATATTGATATCACAACAGGAGGAAGTTCTGTTCCTGTTGGGACAATTGTTGCTTTTTTAGGTCACAAAAATGATATTCCTGATGGATGGTTGCTTTGTGATGGAAGTAGCTTTTCAGAAAGTGATTATCCAAAACTAAAACAACATCTTAAAGGAACAAATTTACCAAATTTAAAAGGATTAACCTTAATTGGTGCATCAGATGAAGATAATACAGACGCAAACAGTCAAACACAAAACTGGGCACTTAGAAGCCAAAGTGGAAATGTGAATACAAGAGGGGTGCAATAGATGAAAAAGAGTTTATTGATAATATTAAGCATGATATTTATGAGCATGACAGCCCATGCTGTTGGGGTGGAATGCTGGACCGAAGTTAGTAAAACATATTTTGGAAATGAAACATCAAAAATGCAACAAACTTTGGGGAATAGTGTTGATATCGTAAGAACTAAAGTAATGATGAAATATTGTGCTGATGCAAACAGTAAATACGCAGGCGGTGAATATTATCCTGCTTTTCAATTTGCATGTATTGAAATACCTATACATTCCCCTGTTATCAACACATATTCGAACGCAGGTGATCTTTACCTTGGTTTTAATGATGAATTTCATAAGTTTAGCAACAAAGCCAACAATAATAATCCTTCAAGTGCTTATATTAGAAGTATGTATACCGTACCTTATTGGTATACAATCGATGGCACAGCACAAAGCGATGTTTATAATGGATATTTTTACTTTACTGGCACTTATTATGATTCTACCAGTCCAAGGGCTGAATATATACATGGCGGTCATTATGAATTTACTTATTGCATAGCAAACACAAATTCTGGTGGTGGCGGAGGGGCTGCTGGTGCTTCTGTAAACTACATCATTAAAGCAAATTAAAATTTTTCATATTATTTTATGTTTTAGTAGCGGGGCATTTGCCCCATTTTTTTAACCCGAATGAAGCGAAAGCTAGTGCGACTGCACAGTTTGAGCAAAATGAGGGCACAAAGTGTGTGAGGACGTGACGGCAAAGCGAGGAGCTTTGGCGAACAGCCCGAAACCGTTCTAAACCGCCGTTGCGACTGAAGCGAAGCGCGAAAGGAGCGAAGAAATCTTTGATTTCACAGGCGGAAAACCCGAAGGGCAAGGAGCCGACGACAGTCGAGCGAACGCCCTGAGGGCAGAGGTGTGCGAAGCTCGTGACGGCAGACCGTTGAGGTCTGGCGGACAGAGCGCAGTCCGTTCCGAAGCGACGTGGGCGCTTGCGCCCCCAGGAGCAATCTCAAGCCAAATGAGCGTAGTGCGACTGCACAGCTTGAGCAAAATGAGGGCAAACCATCTATATACCCGATTACAAAACTAAAAAATATATTAAAATATTAATGTTGACTTAATTAAAAATTTCATTAAACAAAAAACGAGGTTTTATGTTAAACAATTTAGTATCATTAATTTCAAAAACACTATATCCGCCAACGGTTGCGCCATCAAAAAGTTTGACCCAAAAATCAAACAACCCTTTTGCAACTGAAGACAACCAAAACCCGTTTTTATCGACTTCGTTTGGTGGTAATTTTTACGGCAAAAATCAACCCGTTGCGGGTGGCTATTTTGCAGGCTATTACAACGGCAAACCAAACATTGTTGGCAGAAAGTTGTTTATTGAAATCTAGCCTTGATGAGCGTTAACTTTTTCCATTGCTAATGCTTCTTCTTTTGCAATTGCAGGGTTTCTATTGTCGCCATTGTTTAAAATTTTTCTCATTAAAATATTTAATTTTGGCTGAATAATACCCATAATGCCAGCTGCAATCAAGACATTTCCAACAACAGCAACTGCTTTGAAGATTTTTGAACCTTTAAGATTGCCAATGTTGTCTTTCATTGAATCAAGATTTTTTAATGTTGATTTAACTTTGTCTTCATCAATCGGTTTTAAGAAATCTAGCCCTTTGATATTTCCTGCTTTATCTTTAATTGTTGCAATTGCGTCATCTTTATCTAAAAGCTCAATCAATGGGCTTTTGATATCCATTTCGCTAATTGTTTTTAAGATATTATTTGAACCTTTTAAAGTTTTAATTGCGTTACTTGAAGCGTCAATTTTACCTTTTAAATCTTTTGAGAATAATACTTTTGGGTCAAGTTCAATTGGGCAATTAATTTTTTTGCCAGCAAATTCAAACATTTTTTGCAATGGTTTTGCAAGTCCATAAATGAACCCAATTTGGCAAGCTTCTTTAAATAATACCTCTTTTCTTTCGCCAGGTCTTGCTTCTTTTAGTCTTGTTGTTGTGATAACGCCGTCTAAAATCATTGTGTTTTTAATTGGGTTATACATAAATTCTGCTAAGCCACCAGTGAAAGATGGTTGAGAAGTTTTGTTTTGACCAGTGAAAGAATCATAGAGTTTGTTTTGTTTAACGCTGTCCATAACTAAAGACGGAGCTTGTTGTTTTGCTTTTTGATTTTCCAAATCTTTTGCAATTCTTTCGGTAGTTGTTTTTTGTTTGTATTTAATGATTTTTGTTAGAGCAATCGCACTTGCAACAGTAGCAACGGCAAATTTTGCAATCGCCATGCCTTTATACATCTGTGCGTTTGTCAGTTTTTTAATTACAGGGTTTTTATCGTTTAAAGTTTCAAAAAGCTCTTTTTGAGGCTTGAAAATATCCCCTGATTTTTCTTTTAGAGTATTAGTAATTTGAGATAACTTTTCTTTGTTATCTAATAATCTTGGGTCGAAGTTCGGATTTAATTTTAAAAGGGGATATGCAGTTTTGTCGATTAATTTTTTGACTAATGGAATTCCAAAAAGCCAAACTGCCCCTGTGCCGAATTCTTCAATTGCTTTTTCTTTGGCGTCGTCTTTTCCGCCCTCTTTTTTATATGTATAGACTGTGGCGCCGTCGCCAATCCAGTCTTTGATAATCATTGCGGTTAGAGAATCTTCGTTGTTTCCTAAACCTGATAATAATTTTATAGAATTTGTTGATACAATGCTCGGTATTTTCATGATAGTCCTTTACAATAAATTACAGTCCCCAAATTAAGTTCATTAATCTTTGAACTCGTCGATTTATATGTAAATTTAGCGAATGTTTTTTCATTTATAACCCTTTTACTTTAATATTAACACTTGAAAATTTATTTTATTGCTATTTTTAGCGTATTTTTTGTACATTTTTTAACATAAAAAAGACCCCTTCGAAAGAGGTCTTTTTTAAATTCTTTTTAATTAAAATTAATCTTTTTTAATTGGAACAAAAACAAGGCCTCTTTCTCTTTGAAGGCTGTAACGTCGAATTAAGTCTAGTATAATTTTAAACATATTGTTCCTCGATTTCTCAGTAATAGATATTCTACATTATTTTAATTGTCTTGTCTACCCTTTTTGTTTATTTTTCAAAATCTTTTTTCTGCAAGACTTTTGCCTGTTCATTTTCAAGGATTTTTTCTGTTAAACGTTCTTTTTGCTCGTCTGATAAAAAGTTAATTTTGCTTATATTTTTGGAAAATGCTTCTTTTTTTTCTTCGTCAAGTTCAACTTGTTGAAGCTCTGTTTTTTCAAACCAAATGGGAGTGTCCTCGACTCCTTTTTGTTGAATTGGGTTTTGCGCGCAATAGTTTTTATAGTTAAAAATAATATCTGTAATTTCAATGCCAAGAGGGCGAGAATAAGAATTAACTTTGTTTAAAATATTTCTTTTGTACAAGTTTAGCTCTTGGACAATTATTGGACTTTTTGCGCTAACATAAAGTTTATTATATTTGATTGAGTACGGTTTTGTGAATTTTGAAAATTTTGCACCGACAATATTTTCCCAAAAAGAAAAAATTGTTGAGTGTTTGATGACAGAATTGATTTTGTTTTTAGCGTCTCTTTGTGAAAAAACGCTAGAATGAATTAATTCGCTTAAAGTTTGAGTTTTTGAATCTCTTTTCAATTTAAAATCCTCTTTTTTAAAAAGGTGCCATCTATTATATAAATGGCACCTGAAGAAATTATTTTGCGCAAGCGCAAGATGCTTTTGCTTGCAAGGTTTCAACCATTTGAGTTTCTTCCCAAGGAATTGAGAAGTCTTCTCTTCCGACATGACCATAAGCAGCAAGTTTTTGATAGAATTTACCACCGTTTTTAGCTGGTAAGTTTCTTAAATCGAATTGTTTAATGATTGCAGCTGGTCTTAAATCGAAAGTTTCTGAAACGATTTTTGAAAGTTCTTCGTCAGAAATTCTTCCTGTGTCAAAAGTATCAACTAAAATTGAAACAGGTTGAGCACGACCAATAGCATATGCTAATTCGATTTCGCATTTTTCTGCTAAGCCTGCTTTAACAATATTTTTTGCAACCCATCTTGCAGCATATGCAGCAGAGCGGTCAACTTTTGTTGGGTCTTTGCCAGAAAATGCACCGCCACCGTGACGAGCATAGCCACCGTATGTGTCAACAATGATTTTTCTGCCTGTTAAACCAGCGTCGCCTTGAGGACCACCGATAACAAATCTTCCAGAAGGATTGATTAAATATTTTGTTGTTTCATCAGGTTTAACGTCATATCCTTCAAAAACAGGCTTGATTACAAGTTCAATCATATCGCGTCTGATGATTTCTTGGATTTTTTGATTGTCTTCAATACCATTGATAGATGGGTCATGTTGAGTTGAGATAACAATTGTATCAATTCTTGATGGTTTGCCATCAACATATTCAACACTGACTTGAGATTTGCCATCTGGTCTTAGGTAATCAACTAGTTTTTGTTTTCTGATTTCAGCCAATCTGAAAGCTAATTTGTGTGCTAATGCGATTGGAAGAGGCATTAACTCAGGTGTTTCGTTACATGCATAACCAAACATGATGCCTTGGTCGCCTGCGCCGATATCAAGAGTTTCATCTTTTGAAGTATCAGCATTATCTGAGCGAGTTTCTAAAGCTTTGTTAACACCACCTGCGATATCTGTTGATTGTTCGTCAATTGATGTTAAAACGGCACAAGTTTTATAATCAAAACCGCCGCCTTCTTCGCCTTTGTAGCCGATAGATTTTATTGTATTTCTAACTACTGTTGGGATATCAACATAGCAGTTAGATGTGATTTCGCCACATACTAAAGCCATACCTGTTGTTACAGTTGTTTCTGCTGCAACACGAGATTTTGGGTCTTTTGTCAAAAATTCGTCTAAAATCGCGTCTGAAATTTGGTCGCAAACTTTGTCTGGGTGACCTTCTGTGACGGATTCAGAAGTGAATAAAAAGTTTTTTAATGTCATCTTTGTCTCCTTAATCTTTATTACCGCTGGTAAGGTTTTTAATTCCGACCCAGCAATCAATATTTTATTACAAAACAAAGCAAAAACAACAAAATATATAGTTATCTTAAGAATTGTTTGCAATATAAATGTTAAAAATTGGTAAAATATTATTTTTATTTTATAATTTACTCATAAATCACATTATCAAGGGAGAAAATATGGAATTAGCATATAAAAAACAAAGTTGTACACAACTTAATGAATCATATGTTGGACAAGAAGCAACTTTAGCTGGTTGGGCAAGCACAATTCGCGATTTGGGCGGTATTATTTTTGTTGAATTAAGAGATAAATCTGGTCTATTTCAACTTGTAGCAGACCCTCAAGTCAATCCTGAAGTGCATGCTGTTTTATCAAAAGTTAAACCAGAATATGTTATTCAAGTTCAAGGCAGGGTTTCAAAAAGACCTGATGAGACAATTAACTCAAAACTACAAACAGGCACAATTGAAATGTATCCTACTGAAGTTAAAATTTTATCTCAATCTCAAACATTACCTTTTGTTTTAGAAGACGATAATGTTTCTGAAGATATTCGTTTAAAATATCGTTATTTAGATTTACGTCGTGAAAAAATGATGAACAATTTCAAATTGCGTCACAATATCGTTGCTGCAATCAGAAATTACCTTAACGGATTGGATTTTATGGAAGTTGAAACTCCAATTTTAATCAAAGCAACCCCAGAAGGCGCTCGCGATTACTTGGTTCCATCTCGACTTCATGATGGTAAATTTTATGCTTTACCTCAATCACCACAAATTTTCAAACAACTTTTAATGGTTTCAGGTTTTGAAAAATATTACCAAATCGCAAAATGTTTTAGAGACGAAGATTTGCGTGCAGATAGACAACCTGAATTTACTCAAGTTGATATGGAAATGTCATTTGTTAATCAAGATGATGTTATCAAGATGACAGAAGGTTTGATTGAAAAAGCTTTTGAAGCTGCTGGAGTTGAAGTTAAAGCCCCATTCAGAAGAATTACATACAAAGAAGCAATGGAAAAATATGGCTCAGACAAGCCAGACACACGTTTTGGCTTAGAATTGTTTGATGTTTCAGATATTATGGAACAATCAACTTTTGAAGCTTTCAAAGCAGTTATTGCAAAAGGTGGTACAGTTAGAGCGATTAAAATTCCAGGAATTGCTGGCTATTCAAGAAAAGAAATGGATGATGTTCGCAACCTTGCAATTTCATTCGGTGCTAAAGGTTTAGCTTGGATTACATATATGGAAGATGGCGAAGTTAAATCTCCTGTATTAAAATTCTTAGATGAAGCTCAAATCAAAGCTATTCAAGAACGCGGTCAAGCGCAAAAAGGTGATATTATCTTCTTTGTTGCAGATCACCCTCAAATCGTATTTGATGTATTAGGCAGATTTAGATTGTACTTCGGTCAAAAATTAAACATGATTGATGAATCATTACATGATTTATTATGGGTTGTTGACTTCCCATTATTTGAACAAGACTTAGAAGATGGTTCATTCAAATCTGTACATCACCCATTCACAATGCCTGCTTTAGAAGACATTGATAAATTAGAAAATGACAAAGGAAATGTTAAATCAATTGCATATGACATTATCTATAACGGAAATGAGCTTGGTGGTGGTTCAATTAGAATTCACGACGCTCAAATCCAAGAAAAAGTATTCAAAGCTCTTGGTTTAACAGAAGAAGATATCCAAAATAAATTTGAATTTTTAGTTAATGCGTTTAAATATGGCACACCTCCACATGGTGGTTTGGCTATCGGTCTAGATAGATTGGTTGCTTTGTTATTAAGAGCTCAATCAATCAGAGAAGTTATTGCATTTCCTAAAAATTCAGGTGCAAAAGACTTAATGACTGATGCTCCAAGTGCAGCTTCAGAAGAACAATTAAGAGAATTGCACTTGAAATTAAGAAATTTGCCAAAGGTGTAAATTGTTAAATAATAAAAAAATCGTAATAGTAATGCCTGCGTATAATGCGCAGGCTACTTTAAAAGAAACATTTGACAATATTCCAAAAGAATTTGTTGATGAAATTATTTTGGTTGATGATTGTTCAACAGATAAAACTGTCGAATTGTCTTGTGAGCTTGGGATTAAAACGATTGAACATAAAGAAAATCTTGGTTATGGGGCAAATCAGAAAACTTGTTATGCACATGCTCTTGAACTAGGAGCAGATATCGTCATCATGCTCCACCCTGATTTTCAATATGACCCAAGATTAATCCCATCTTTAGCTTCAATGATTGCATATGATAATTACGATTGTGCGATTGCTTCAAGAATGCTTGTCGGAAGTGCAAAAAATTCTAAAATGCCAAAATATAAATATTTTGCAAATAAATTTTTAACTTGTTTTCAAAATTTCTTTTTAAATAAAAATCTTTCCGAATATCACAGTGGCTATCGCGCTTTTAGCAAGGAAGTTTTAAAAAGTTTGCCATATGAAAAAATGAACAATGATTTTGTTTTTGATAATGAAATGTTGGCTTTGATTTATTTTAAAGGTTTTTCAATTGGCGAAATTTCTTGTCCAACAAAATATTTTGATGGCGCAAGTTCAATTAACTTCTTGCGCTCTTGCAAATATGGGTTCGGAGTATTAAAAGTGAGCCTATTATACAGGCTTGCAAAATTAGGCTTTAAAAACAAATTATTTGGTTAAATATTTGTTGCTAAACTTGGAGCAATAATGATGAATTGACGAACAAGTTCTTTGTCCCATTGTGCGCCAGCGCCCATTTTAAGAATTTCACAAGCTTTTTTAACCGATAAGCCCTTTCTGTATGGTCTATCTGAAATTAGGGCGTGATATGCGTCTGCAATTGCAACAATTCTTGCACTCAATGGAATTTCATCACCTTTTAAGCCATAAGGATAGCCTGTGCCATCAATGTGTTCGTGGTGATATTTTACCATTGGAATTAAGTCATGAAGAGATTTGTTTGGTTTTAAAACTTTGTCTGAACCAATTGTTGGGTGTTGTTTCATGATTTGCCACTCTTCATCAGAAAGCATTGTTGGTTTTCTTAATACATGTTCTGGAATGCCGATTTTTCCAATGTCGTGTAGTAATGCGCCTAGTTTAATACGTTCGACTTCGTTTGCTGGAAGGTTAATTGCTCTGGCTAATGCTTCAGAATATCTAGAAACCGAGGCCGAGTGACCTTTTGTGTATGTGTCTTTGGCGTCAATTGTATTTGCCAAAGATAATACAACATCAAGCATATGTTCGTTCGAGACTATTTCTTCACTATGGAATTGTTTGATTAATTCTTCTTCAATGTTTAAGCCAACATTTGCGTGTTTTTTGGTTAAGACTTCAGCAAAGCATTTAAGAGCATCATTATCCCAGAAGTTATAGTCATCTGTTGTGACAATTTCTGATTGACCGCTTTGAGAACGTTTACTTTTTGCCATGTATAGCGCTTGTTCGGCCAATGTTACAAGTTGTTCTTGTTTGTTTGATGAAGATGGGAACATTGAAATACCACAAGAGAATTTTAATTGTCCTAAGTCGTCAAACATTGTGCAAGACAAGCTATATAACAAGAATTCACACATATATTTAGCTTCTTCTTGCGTAGTTTCTTGCATGATTATGCCGATTTTGTCGCCACCATATCTTCCTGCAAAGTGTGTGCTTTTGATATTTAATTTGATTTTCTTTGCAACCTCTTTAATAATCGCATCACCCTTGGCATGACCAAGTTCTGAATTGATTTCAGAGATGTTTGCAATATCTATAATGCAGAAAGCAAAAGGTTTATCGCCTTCTTGGTGTCTATTAACCTCTTGAGTAAGAGTTTCTTGTAATCTTTTGTAGTTTGGTAAAGCAGTTAACGAGTCAATATCTGTATTTGTATCAACTAAATCTAAAAGTTGTTTGTTTTTATAGAAAACTGCGTAATAATTTGAAATTAATTTATATAATTCGACATGTTGAGCGTAATTGTCGCTTGCAAAAATTGCAACACCCATACACTCTGAAAAAGCACAAAGTGGAACAATAACAGTTGGTGATTTTGGAAGATAATTCAATTTTAAATAATCGTTATTATCTGTGATAACTGTTTTCTTTGTTTTATAAGCTTCAACAATTGGGTTTTGAGTATCGTTTAATAATATTTTTGAGTTATAAGAAACGTTCATTTTATCAATTAATTTTAAATTGATATAGTTTGAACTAGTATTGTACAAGCCAAGAGCACTGTAATTTAAGTTTAATTTTTGTCTAGCATGAACATGAAAATCGCAGAATAAATGCAAAGAATCAGATTGTTCAGGCAAAATCAAATTTAATGACGCGATTATTTCAGCATAATCTATGTCATTTTTTGCCGTTTTACTTGTATAGCCCCCATAGAGCTTGTTTGCAGAACTTCTTGTCGTTAGTGGTAAGATTTTTGGCATACTGATGGGGTTAGAGAAATTTGTATCGTTTATGCCTTTTGAAGTAGTCTGTGGGGTAATATCTTTCTTCAGTTTATTGTATTCCACATCTAACCTTTCGAATTCCAATACTAGACTTAAGTGCGGTGAATAAAAAAAGTGCTACAATAATGACTTAATTATAACATATCTTTACAATTCGTTAAAGTTTTTGTATCTTTTTTGATACATTTTGTTGAAATTCACTGAATGAAATCACGCTTGGTGTGGGCGTTTTGGGTTGTTCTTTGTTTGCAGATTTTGTTTTTTTAATTTTTTTATATATTAATGTTCCAAAACTTAAAATCAACCCTCCAATCACAAAAGGTGTTGCTTTTTTTGCAAAAGATTTGTTTTGGATTTTTTCGGGTGCTTCTAAAATATTGGCAAAATTTTGGAGTTTTTTAAATAATTCTGGGTGTTGTTTATCAAGCCCTTTTGCTTTTAAGTTGAGCTCTAGAGCTCTTGCTGGGTTAAAGCCTAACCCTTCTTGCAGGCTTTTATGATATTCTTCTTTGTAATCTTGTGCCACTTTATAAGCATAATTTTCATGTGGCGTTGTGATGAGATTAAAATCTTGTTTATCAAATCTTTCGCTTCTTCCAAAAACGTCCATATAAAACATGTGTGTATTATAACAAGACATTGTATCTGCCCATTTTGCGTCAACAAAAGTTCTTGGATTTTCAAGAAGAGTTTTATCAATATGTAAAATGTCGCTTAGCGCTTCAATTGCTTCTTTTTTATGAAATTCTTGAATTATTCCATTAGATGTTTTTATTTCATCTGGCATGTTTTTTGCAATTTGCGCTAGTGGCTGCGGGTCATGGTTTCCTATTCCAAGGGTGAAGGTGTCTTTTTTCCAGCCTCTTTCAAGAAAAGAATCATTGTAGCCCCATTTGTCATATGGATTTTTGTGCATGTGCGTACTTCCATAGACCTTAACCCTGTTTTTTAATGGCGGAATTAGAGATTTACCTTCAAATGCTTTAAAATCTTCTGGTCCTGCGTCAAACTCCCAAATTAAATTTTTTAAATCAAAATCATCTCCCTTAATTTCTTTTACCCAAGCTTCAATTTGTTCAAGAAGTTTTGAACCCATTTCTTTTTTTTGGGTTTTGATTTGACCATTTTCGTACGCGTTAATTATTGGCGTGACATATTCCCAACCAACGTCAAATCTTATCATGTCGTATCTTTTAGCGAAGAGTTGAATTTTTGTTTTAAATAATTTATATGCGTCTGATGATTCATCTAAAATCGAATCAAAATCCAATGATGGAATATTCCAAGAGTGTATGCCCATTGTTGCGTTTTTCTTGAAAGCGCGAGGAAAAGCTCTGACTTCGTCGTCAGAAAACCTCAAAGGACAATCTCCGCAAAGTTTAATCCCTTTTTTGTTTAATTCTTTTTTGCCAATTTCAAGATGTTTTTGCGCGAGAAATTGTTTAAATTTAAAGAATTTTAAGTCATCTTCGCTCATTCTTTCAAAATTTAGCCAAGATGAATTTTCTTCCATAAAAACTTTAAATTCTTCTTTAAGTTTTGAATTTTTATCAAGCGAAATGAAATTTTGATAAGCTTTTCTTAAAGCTCTATGTTGCGCACCAGATTTAGATGTAACATTTTTAAAATTTACAAGAGTTTCTTTATTTTCTCCTGAGTTTTCTGCAACAATTTTAGCTAAATCGCTTTGTTCTAAAATATTTTCAAATTCTTCTGTGGCTAAAAGCTCTGGATTAATGTGTTGGTCTCCTAGTGCAAGTGAGCTTGAAATATATGAACAATAGAAATTTTTGAAAGGGCTTATTTGACCTGGGGGCAAGTCCTCTACAACGTTAAAATCAATATAGCTTCTCATGTAGTCAAGGTATTCTTGCGCATATTTTGAAGAAAAATTTCCAGCGCCAGAATTGAACTCTTTGCTTTGTGGTAAGTTTGGACTTGGCATAATAAATATTGATTTGCCTGTTTGTCCGCTTAGGGTTTTTGCTTCTTTAATGGTAGCTTGATATTCTCCAAGCTCTTTTGGAGTTAATCTTCTCTTAAAGTTAATCTCGTTTTTAATATTATTTATTTTCATCAAACACCCGCATGTACAAAACGAAAAAAGAAAAAATTTTGCGTTTTTATTGGGTTATTTGTATCGTTTTGATTGATGATTTATCACCATTTAAAATTTGGATTTTACTTTTTGGAACAGATAAAATATCTGATAAATATTCGATTATTGCTTTGTTTGCTTTTCCTTCTATGGCACGTTCTTTGATTTTTATTTTTACAAAATCTTCTAAAAATTCAATGGAGTTGTTTTTTGAGTTTGCAACAACTTTGATTTTGAATTTTGATATTGTTTTTAATTCTTCAATATTTTTTGCTATATTTGCCATATTTTTAAAATTTTTCTTAAAATACAACAAATAGTATATATTAAACAGGAGATAAAGTGTATAATATATTATAATCAACAGGTTTAATATGACATATCAAAAAACATTTGATGAGATTAAAAATGAATTAGTAAGGCAAAATCGTGCTCAAAAAGATATTGAGCAAATTGAGTCTGCATATTTGTGGGCTAAAGAATTGCACGAAGGACAATACCGCATTTCTCAAGAGCCATATATTATGCACCCTGTTGAAGTTGCTAAAATATTGGTAGATTTAAAATTTGATAAAAATACTATTATTGCTGCTTTTTTGCATGATATTTTAGAGGACACCGAAACAACTCCAGAGGAAATGGAGAAAAAATATGGGCAAGATGTTGTTAATCTTGTTCAAGGTGTGACCAAGTTAAGTAAATATCAATTTAAATCCAAAGAAGAACGCCAAGCCGAAAACTTTAGAAGAATGTTTATCGCTATGGCGCAAGATATCAGAATTGTTGTTTTAAAGCTTGCAGATAGATTGCACAACATGCGCACTTTGTCATATATGGCAGCGCAAAAACAGAAAAAAATTGCACAAGAAACAATTGATATTTTTGCTCCATTGGCAAATCGTCTCGGTATGGGGAAAATCAAAGCAGAGCTTGAAGATTTATCTTTAAGATATTTATATCCTGAAAAATATTATGAAATTGCGAAACTTGTTGCCGAAACAAAATCTATGCGTGACAGTACAGTAAATTCACTAATTTCTGTCATAACACGCGAATTAGATAAAAATAATATTAAAGCTGTAATCAAAGGCAGAGCAAAACATTATTATAGTATTTATAATAAAATGAAGCGTTTAAATGTGACATTTGACCAATTATATGACGTTACAGCGGTGCGTGTCATTGTTGAAGATGAAAAAGAGTGTTATCAAGTTTTGGGTTTAATTCACCAGTTATTTAAACCAATCCTTGGAAGATTTAAAGACTACATTGCAATGCCAAAAGGCAATATGTATCGCTCTTTACATACTTCTGTTATTGGCGCTAAAAATAAACCTGTTGAAATACAAATTCGTACCCATAAGATGCACGAAGTTGCAGAATATGGGGTTGCGGCTCACTGGCGCTATAAGGAATCTGGCTCTATTCGCGCAAACAACAAGCAAGATGTCCAATTTTCTTGGATGAGAAAGGTGATGGAGCTCGACAAAGATACTCAAGATGCACAAGAGTTTGTTGAAAGCGTCAAATTTGACTTATTTAATGATCAAGTTTTTGTGTTTACCCCAAATGGCGACGTTTTTGAATTGCCATTAAATTCTACCCCTGTTGATTTTGCATATAGAATTCACACAGAAGTTGGTCACAGAACCGTTGGTGCGCTTGTTAATGGAAGAATTGCGCAACTTGATACAAAATTAAAAAATGGCGATATTGTTGAAATTTTGACTTCAAAACAATTTATGCCAAAAATTGACT
Source organism: Candidatus Gastranaerophilales bacterium (assembly GCA_017402995.1). Taxonomy (GTDB): domain Bacteria; phylum Cyanobacteriota; class Vampirovibrionia; order Gastranaerophilales; family Gastranaerophilaceae; genus RUG14156. The sequence continues at coordinate 84,948 of JAFQOV010000022.1, read as the reverse complement.
GGTTGAGTTTTGTTGTCACAAAAAATGCTAGCTCTAAAATCAGACAATGGTTCAAGAAATTTAACCGCGAAGATAATATTCAAATTGGCAAAACAAATCTTGAGCTTGAACTAACAAAAGCATGTTTTGATGAATATACAAAACTTGGAATTATCGAAAAAGCTTCAAAAGAAATGAATTATAAAAATTCAGACGATTTATTTGCAGCTTTGGGATATGGCGAAACAACGCTTCATAAAGTTTTGAATGTTTTGAAAAAATATGAAGCTCCAAAAACAGACGAAGAAATTATCGCAACTCAACCGCAATTAAAGAAATTTAAAAATAAACAAACCGATATTATCGGTCTTGAAGGCTTGTTATGGTCATTAGCAAAATGTTGCTCGCCAATCCCTGGAGAGCCAATCATTGGTGTAATTACACGCTCAAAAGGTGTCAGCGTGCACAGGCTTGATTGCAAATGCTTATACAATATTGAACCTGAGCGTATGATTGATATTTCATGGGCAGATAAGGCTCAAAAAGCTACATATACAGCACATATCAGGATTGAATGCCAAGATAGAATGGGTCTTTTGAGAGATATTTTAATGAAAACCGGAGATTTGGGTATTAACTTAGTATATTCAAACACATATCTTAAAGGGCGCAAGTTTGGTATAATCGACCTTGGCATTGAGCTTGGAAACATTGAAACGCTAAAAAAAGTAATTTCAAGTATTCAATCTATTCCTGACGTATTTTCTGTTCGAAGATTGCAACAAAAAGAAAATTTAAACCAGCCAAAGCCTTCAAAGAAAAAGAAAAAACCCCAACCAAAAACTCTATAAAGGCTTAAAATGGAAATATATAACGAAATAAATAAAAATGAAAATATAATAATTGCACTTGGTTTTTTTGATGGTATCCATAAAGGACATCAAAAAATTATTTCAACACTTGTTGCGCAAAGCAAGATTTTGGGCGTTCCTTGTGCGGTTGTTTCGTTTTCAGAAAATCCTGCAAATTATTTTTCAAATGAAAATATTCCAAATATTTCATCTTTCAAAGATAAACAAGCAATCCTTGAATCATTAGGGGTGGATTACTTATATGAGCTTGATTTTGAACAATACAAGGATTTATCTGCAATTGAATATTTGAAAGATGTTTTAATTGCTAATTTTAAGCCAAAAATGATTATAGCTGGTTTTAATCATACTTTTGGAAAAGATAGACTTGGAAATCCTCAACTTTTAAAAGAATATTCTGATAAATTTGGTTATGAATGTGTTATTACACCAGAACAAAAATTAAGTGATGAAACAGAAATCAGCTCAAGTATAATTAGAAAAAAAATTCAAACAGGACAACTAGATGAGGTTAAAGCGCTTTTAGGAAGAATTTTTTACGTTAGGAATTCTGTTATAAAAGGCGATAAACTTGCAACAACTCTAGGTTATCCAACAGCAAATTTAATTTGGCCAAATAGTATTGTAAAATTGCCATATGGGGTTTATCGCGGTTTTGTTCAAGTAGATGAGCAATTATTGCCAGCATTAATTTCTTGGAGTAATAAACCAACTTTAAGTGATGGTAAAAGCGAAATTATTGAAGCGCATATTTATAATTTTGACAAAAATTTATACGGAAAAATTATTAAAGTTATGTTTGAGAAAAAAATGCGTGATGTTGAAAATTTTGGCAATATCAGAGTCTTAAAAACCCAATTACAAAAAGATTACAATGCTTTTGAAAAATGGGCAAAATTAATAAAAGGCTAGATTTACAAAAATCATTGTTAAAACATAGCAAATAATCATGAAATATAAAACTTGTTGAAATGTGAGCATGGTTTTAATGTAAATCAAAAAAAATTTCAAAAAATTGCACAAAAAGGTAAATTTTATTTTACGAAAGTTTACTTGTTCTTCCATTATTTTTTTTATGTGGTACTATATTTTTTGCCAGTTTTTTATTGTAAAGAATTGAGAAAATTTTAAAAATAAGTAGCAAATAAATTCAATTACAAGTTTTTATTTATTTGTGTTCGAAGGAGAATAATTTTGAGATTATCTGCAATAGGCAGTCCAAACGCAAACAGAAGCAAATATAACAGCAATATAAAAAACAACCAAAAAAATGCTCAATCTTTCAAAGGCGGCATGGGTTTGGTTAATTTTTGGCAATGGGTAGATAATGGCGGAAGAGCTCTTCAATTCACTATTGAAGACATGTTTGGTACAAATATCCCAAGAACATATAAAGGCGCAATGGCTGGTTATAAATATACCGGTAAAGTCAACGTTCCAGCATTGTTACAAGAAGCAATCAGAGAATTTTTAACTGGCCCAACAATGTGTATTGTGCCAATTGTAGTTTTGAACACAGCTATGAAATCAAGCGGAAAAACAGCAAATACGCATGTTGAAAATATTGAAAATTTATCATATTTAATGAGCAAGACAAAATCTGGTGATGCGAAAGATTTTGAAAAAAGATTTTATACAACATGTGTAGAAGACATGTTGAAACAAACAACAAACCAAGACGCAATTAAAAAAGAACATGTTGAGTCTTTGGTTTCACAAATTCAAGAATTAGGCAACAGTACAGATAAAAAGAAAACTGCTGGGATTTTAGCTTCACTACAAGAAAATTTCGAAGGCATTACAAAAAAATTAATGGACGAAGAAACTTTCAAAAAAGCAGATTTCACAGCTGCAAAATATTCAATATCAGAAACTAAAACAGGAAGTGCAAATTTTAAAAATTATGTTGAATATATGAGCAATTTTGCGAAAGATTATTCAAAAAAATATTCAAAAGAAGCTTCTGATGGCATTTCGAAAATAAATATCAATTCATTTAAAAATACTTGGATTGGTAAACGCGTTGCTGTAATTGCGTCTATGTTTGCGCTTACCGGCGTTTGCATGTCTATCATTCCAAAAATTTATACGCTTGCTTCAGGTTCAAGAAACCCAAATGCTTCTGCAATTTATGACGAAGCAGAAGGTAAAAACGTAAAAGTGCAAAAGAAAGGAGGTAAATAATGTCTATTGAAAAACTTACCTCTAACCCATTTGTGCAAAAAACGTCTAAGAAGCTCGGAAAAGCTTGTACAAAAATTGGTGCTGCTGTTTCTGATGGCAAACATGCAGATACATTTAAAAAAGTTATTAAAAAATTAGAGCCAAAAGGTGGTAATAACTCATTTTTCGCTATGGCGGGTTTAATGATTTTCACAGTTTTAATCCCAAGGGTCAGAACTGCTATGAAACGTAATCCTGACAATAAAGAAGCTACAAAAGATGAAATCATGGAAATTTTATTCAGAGACTGCCAAACAATTGCGATTGTATTGTTTGCGCTTAAAATCATGAACTCTGTAATCGCGGGCAAGGCTTCAAAATTAAAAGGTTTGCCAATGACAAACAAACCATATCAAAAAGTATTTAACCATGATGAAAAAGGTATTAAAGGTCTTATCGAAAGCGGAAAAGAAATTCTTGCAAATCCGTTAGACAAAGCAAAAAAAGTTGGCAAAAATTTCCTAGACACAATTAATCCAATTGGTGGCGTTGAAATCTTAAACAACGACGCGTTTATTTCAAAATATTCTGGTTACAATGGCGTTGATGAAATTCAAAAATTATTCACAAGAATTGATTCAGAAGGTGGTAATTCGAAGAAAATTTTTGGAAATGTTGTTGATTCATTAATTAAAAAACAAGAAAATATTATCTCAAGCCAAAAAGGACTTAAAAATGCAGGTATTGTTGCTGACACAACAAAAGCAAAAGAGGTTCTATCAAAGCTTACAGAATTAAAAGAAAAAGGCGTTGATGGCTTAAAAGACAAAGCGCTTGATGAAAACGTTAAAGCACAGCTTGTTGATTTCTTTAAAAATCCAAATAATGATTTAGTTATTGAAACAAAAAAACTTGCATCTGGCTTAAGAACTGCAGCTCTTGCAATTGAGGCATTATATCTTGGCTTTGGTTTACCTGCGTTAAATCAAAAACGTTTAGAAAAGAAATATTTAAAAGATAAAGATTCTTTTGATATGTCGCAAGTAAATAATTGTGCAAACCCATCTTTAATCAATCAAAGTGTTAAAACAAATGAAGTGAAGCTATACCAAGACTTTTTAAAATAGTTTGCGCTTTTAAATTGCTTATATTAAAATAAACTCCTGAAGAGGAGTTTTTTAATGATTAATGAAATAATAATGAGCGTTGTTTCTTGGATTCAACAAGTAATCACAGACATGGGCGCATGGGGCGTTGCGCTTTTGATGGCGATTGAATCTTGTAATATTCCACTGCCTTCCGAAGCGATTTTGCCTTTTGCTGGATATTTAGTTACAAAAGGTGTGTTTTCAATTCACACAGCTGCTTTTTATGGCGCAATAGGTTGTGTTTTAGGCTCAATCCCTTCGTATTATCTTGGTTATTTTGGCGGAAGAAAATTTATTGAAAAATATGGCAAATATTTTTTAATTTCAAAACATGATTTAGAAATTGCAGACAAATGGGTTGATAAATATGGCGATTGGTCGTTTTTTATTTGCAGAATGCTTCCTGTTGTCCGCACATTCATCTCTTTACCCGCAGGCATTTTAAAAGCAAGAAAAAGAACTTTTTTTCTTTTTACTTTTGTTGGTTCTTTAATCTGGAGTTATTTGCTTGTTTATGTTGGAGTCAAACTTGGCGAAAACACAGAAGCTCTTAAACATATTTGGCATAAATTTGACGCTTTAATAATTGTCATTTGCTTGATTTTGGGCGCAATTTATATTTATCATCACGTTAAAAATTTAAAAAATTCTTAAAGATGTTTATATATTTTGATTGTTCCATGCCCTTCTTTTGTTGAATAAAAAGGGATTGCAAAGATTGGTTTAAAATCTTTTTTGGATAAGTTATGCAATAATGGAGTGTTATATGTTAATTCTGATAGTGCGCTTCCACAAAACTGTAAATCTGATACATCAATAATATAGTCCATTTTAGACATTTCTTTTTGAATATAATCAAGACCAAATGTTTCAATATTGATATCATGCAGATTATATAACATTGGGTGGGTTTTGCGTTTTGTGACAAAATTAATCATTTCTCCTTCTGGATAGATTAAAATTTTATCTGTTTTCTGGGTGTTTTTATTAATCCAACTTGCAACTGCTTCAAAAATTATATAATCATTTGGCAAAAGCTTAATTTCATAGTTTTCAAATTTATATTTTTCCAATTTAATATTACAAAAGCTATATACATCAATTGCAAAAATTAAAGTAAACATGATTAAAATCATTGTTGCAATTTTTTTGGCATAAAGTTTGTTTTTCCAAGCTGTGTATGACAATAAAAATATAGCTAATAAAATGATTGTATAACCACCATAACAAGAAAACATTAAAGAAAAATATGTTTTCAATGAGGCAACAATCGCGCACAGACCCAAAAACAAAAGCTGTGGTTTTTTATAAAGCTGTTTGAAATTTAAAATAATTAAAATTGTTGTAAAGATTGGCAGGGGCCAAAAAATTCTTCTTAAGCTTGAAATTAGAGTAAATAAAATAACTAAAATAGCAAAAACAATATAGCCAATTTTTGCTATTTTCCTATCTTGCTTAAGGATTAAAAATTTTCCAATCAAGATAAATATAATTAAATAGATTGTAGATAATATTTTTGTATATGAAAAGTCGTTAACAGGTAACATTCCAATTGTCCTATGAAACCTTGTCATAGAAGGAACGATAGCGCTTTTTAAAATTGTAGTCATGGCAAAAATTAAATCGTCAAATTTTAAGCCATTAATTAATAAAATTTGATATTGAACGATTGAAAAAAATAAAAAAGCTAATGTGCCAAGACAAAATCTTTTTAAGGTTAATTTTTTGTATAAAACTAAAGTGAAAAATATTGCGACGATTAAAAGACATAAATCATTTTTTGTGGCAAAAACAAAGCCTGCTAAAATTAGGGAAAAATATAGAAATATGTCTTTTTCTTTTTTTAAAAATTTAACTAAAAATAAAACAGAAAAAATAAAAGCACACAAAGCAACCGTAAAACATATTGAATATGGGCGAATAAAGCTATATAAAGCTGCGGTTGTCATTGTGAGATAACTTGTGCAAAGGGCTAAGATGAAAGATTTATCTTTAGACAAAAATTCACAAGATAATAAATAAATTCCGCACAATATCAAAAAGGCGTTAATTGCATTGAAAGATAAAAATGCCATTAAATTCACACCAAAAAGCTTGTAAAAAATCGCTAAAGCGTAATATGGCATTGCACCATAAATATTTAAAATGTCGCGATAGATTAAATCGCCCTCTAGCATCATCTGCGGGACAAGAACTTCTCTGCCGATATCAACGAAAGGCATGGGAAAATAATTGCCAAAAATTACTGTAAAAATTAGTGTAATAAGAGCTAATAGCGCTATATATACATAATTTTTATTAGGTAACTTCATCTATAAACCTAAAGAGGCAAAAATGCCGATTAAGATTTTTCTTAGCAAAGATAAGCAAAAAAACGCGACAATTGGCGAAATATCAATCATGCCAATTGGTGGAATTAGGCGCCTAAAAGGAGCAAGAAATATCTCGCTAAAGCTTCTTAGCGCTCTAAATGGTTCATTTTGCCAATTTATATTTGGAAACCAAGTTAATAAAATTGTGATGAATAAGAGCAAAAATATTAAATCGAATATTCTTGCAACAGCAATCGTTAAGCCCATTTCTACCACCTTGCTACGTTGTCACAGTCACAAGTTTTGTTATCGTCAATGTTTTCAACAATTGAGAATAATAGCTTTTGAAGTTTTGAAATGTTGTTTGCAAAAACTTCCATAACTGCTTCGTGTGAAACAGGTTCGCAATCTGCAACAAGACCTGCATCATAGTCTGTGATTAAGGAAATATTTAATGGACACATATTTAACTCTTTAACTAAGTGTGCTTCTGGATATTGGGTCATGTTGATTACTTCCCAGCCTTGACGAGTTAAAAAGGCACTTTCAGCTTTTGTATTAAATCTTGGACCATTAATTACAACAACTGTTCCTTTTTTGTGGATTGAAAAACCAAGATTTTTAGCACACTCTATTGCTGTTTTTCTTAATTGTGGGCAATATGGCTCAGCAGCAGAGATGTGTTGGATATCTTCTTTGTCGAAAAATGTGTCTAGTCTGCCGTTTGTTTTATCAACATATTGGTCACAGAAAACAATATCACCAGGTTTAACGTGTTCTTGCAAAGACCCAGCTGCACAAGGCGAAATCACGCGTTTACAGCCAATTTCTTTCATTGCCCAAACGTTTGCTCTGTAATTTACTTTGTGAGGTGCAATTGAATGATTTCTTCCATGACGAGGCATGAAAGCAACTTTTTTGCCTGCAATCGTGCCAAGCATAAGTGCGTCTGATGTTTTACCATAAGGTGTATCAATATTGATTTCTTCAATATTTTCTAAAAATTTATAAAAACCTGAACCGCCAAAAATACCTATGCTTGCTAAATCTTTGCTCATTTGTTTTCCTCTATATAAAAATTGTGTCAAAATTGTTTCCAACATGACAAAAATTGGCTAAAATTTAGCTTTTAATATTATATTAAGCCCATTAATTTTAAATCACGGGCAATAGCATTGTCAAACATGCTGGCATATGCTAAATCTGTACTTGCAACACCTGTATATTTATGGTTTCCTCTGTGCGAATTGTTAGTTTTTCGCTCAAATTGCGTTTGAATATTATTGCTTTTATTTCCCATATAACGATTGTGGATAACAGGTTGAACGCGCATTGTAGCCTCTTTTTATGTCACTTATTAATAGTAGCATAATTTTAAAAATGTGGCAATATTATTTTGTTTATTATTTTTTGTTAATTTTGCATAGCGCAAAAGTAATCGAAGCACAGACCCCAAGGTTGATTGACTCAACTTCGTTATCCATTTTTAAGGTAACTTTTTCGTCGCTAATTTTTAAAATTTCTTCGCTAATTCCATCAGCTTCTGAGCCAAAGGCAATGATGAATTTTTCATCAAATTTATAGTTAAAAAGCTCGTTTTTTGTCGTTACAACTGTCGAGATTAGCTTTCTGTCACTTTTGAGCGAGTTAATGAAATTGATATCAGATGTGTGAATAATTGGGATTTTAAACATGTTTTGTGCGGTTGCACGAATTGTTTTTGAATTGTACAAGTCTACGCAATCATTAAATAAAATTATTCCATCAATTGAAAAAGCAACGGCGCTTCTTATTATTGTGCCAAGGTTTCCAGGGTCTTTTATGCCATCAATTAGCGCAATTTTATTTAATTTTTTGAAAATATTTTTTTCAATTTGTGGCTCTTTGATTATTCCAACAGCGTTTGTCGGGGTTTTTGTTGTGGAAATTTTTTTCAAAATCTCATCTGTGACTTGAATATAATTTTTAATTTTTGCATTTTTTATGTTGTAGTCTTCTTTTGCAAAAAAATATTCAAATTCCATTTCGTTTTCTATGATTCCTTGAATGGTTTTTTCGCCATCTAATAAAATCAATTGCTCTGTTTTTCTAAACTTTGGATTTTGTAATTTGATAGCAAATTTTACAAGGTTATTTTGAGTTGATGTGATTTTTTGAGTTTCCATTTTTGCCTTTATTTTGCTGAAGTTTGCCAGTTTTTAATGAAATCTTTTTCTGTTTCATTTAGTTCATTTTCATCTATTAAAATATCCTCAAACTCAAATTTTGTCAAAGAATGTCTTTTGTAATTTAAATCAAAATAAACGCAATTTTCAATGCGAACTCCAAACTCATTACCATCTTCATCTTTACCATATAGCCCTGGTTCAATTGAGTGTACTTGGTATGGTTTTATTGTGTCTTTTGATGCTAAAGCCAAGCGTGGTGGGTTTTGGTGAACCGAAGTCCCAATTCCATGACCTAACCCATGGTTAAAATAGAACCCTTGTTTTTCATATGGCTTTAAAATTTCCCTTGCAAGAAAATCTAGCTCGCCACTGTTTGTTGAAGTTGAATTAAAGCAAGCAATAAAAGCCTTCAAGACGGCTGTATATATTTTTTTATAAATCGGTTTTGGATTTTTTCCAAAATAAAATACTCTTGTAATGTCTGTTGCTAAGCCACCTTCAAAATATCCGCCACAATCGAGCAAAATTAAATTTTCTTTTTTAATTTTTTTCTTTTTATCGTAATTTGAATAATGAATTGAAGCAGAGTTTTCATCTAGCGCTAGTATTGTTTGAAAAGATGGACAAATTCCGCCTTTTGAGATTAATTCCTCTTCAAAAATATTTGCTAAATCATATTCTGATAATCCAATTTTTAATCTTTTTTTAAATGCGGATAAAGTATTATCTATTTTTTTATTTGCTTTTTTTAAATGCTCAATTTCGCTCGTTGTTTTGATTGTTGAAATTAAATTCAAATTTTGAAACAAAAATTCTTTTGGTTTTTTAATGTTTAAAAAATCTTCTAATGTTACTTCGTTTGGATTGATTAAAATTTCATCTTTTTGAGATTTAATGAAGTTTTTAAATTGGCTTAATTTTTCAAATTTCAAATTTGGAATTAGTGCGTCTGGTTTTGTTTTTGTGAATAAAATATAGTTTGAATTTTTTAAATCTAAATATAAAACAGCTTGAAATAATGAACTATATTTCATTTGATAGCTTCTTAAATTTGTTAAATATGCAATATTATCCAAATTGAAAATAATCATTTTTTCGCAATTTGGATTTAATTTTTTTAATTTTTTGATTTTGTAATTAAAATCTTTTGTTTCGATTTTTTTGTTTGCCAAAAAAATCTTTGTATTTTTATCGATATCCTTGTTTTTTAATTTTTTCTCTTCAGGTGTATATTTTCTTAAATCAAAATATTTGTCGTAGGTTAAATATTCAACCAAATCAATGTTTGAATTAACATGAAGAATTGAATTTTTTGGAAACTTCTTTTGGAAACCTTCAAAAAAAGTCTCCCCAAGGTTCAGTTTATATATTTCAACATCTTTATATGCCTGTTTTTGAGCTAAAAGATGATATCTTGTATCGACAAACAGTGTAATTTTGCCATTTTTCTCAATGATTGCTTCGCCTGCCGTGCCTTTGAATTTTGTTAAAACGCTAAGAGGAGAAGATGAATAGTGAGATTTGAAATATGGGTCTTTTGAAGGCAAAAGTAAAAGTTCACCCTCTTTAATAAAATCCGTATAATATTTCAGCTCTTCGTCTCTTTTTGGCATTTTAGTAAACTACATTCATTGAAATTTGTCTTACGCTAGGTTTTAAATCAAAATCCATTAAAACAATTTTTTGCCAAGTTCCAAGGTCAATATCTCCATTAACAACGTTTAACGTTGCGCCGTTGCCAAGGATTGACGCTTTTAGATGTGCGGTTGCATTGTTTTCGCCCCAAGTTTCATCATGGTCATATTTAACATTAATTGGGACAAGATCTTTCATTTCCTTTGCTAAATCTAAAACCATTCCTGGTTCGTATTCTAATGTTAAAATTGAAGCGGTTGAGCAAAGCGCGCAAATATTCACTATTCCATCTTTGATTTTGTTAAAAGAAATGAAATTTTGCACTTTTGATGTAATGTCTATAACATCATCAAAACCTTTTGTTGAAATTGTAAACTTTTCGTTTTTCGCTGCCATAATCTAATTTTTTTCCAATCTTTCTAAATAAACATCATAGCTAAAGCTAAAAGCACAATAGCCATAAATTTAATTAAAATGTCATACGCTCCGTAAATGAGCCCATAGGGGAATTTTGAAATATTCTTGATTATTGTCAGTATAGCATGTTCTTTTGATTTAAAATAGGTATTTTCGTAGTATATTTGTGCAGATTTTGCATTGTTTTCAATGTTATTTGCAAAAATTGAAATTCCAAACCCAACTAAAGACATTGCAAACAAACACCCTGCAATTGCTTCATATTTCAAACATCTAATATCGATATATATAACAATTGCAAAAAGGATTAATAAGCTTGTAATTTGGATAATATTATTGTCTAATAAGCTTTTAATTGGTTGAATGAAGTTTGCACTTTCTTGATATTCAAGAATTTGTGGGTTTTTTCTGAATTGTTTTTTGCTTTCAATAATCAATTTCAAACCATTTTTGCTCGCGTTTGAGAAAAGTTTTGAAGCGAAAAATAAGCCAAAAGTTGCGCCAAAAATCAAGTTTACTAAGATGTATGGGTTTAAAATATCCATTTCTTCAATATAGCAAACCAATGTATAAGCAATAAATGCGCATAATGTGCTCAAAAATGTTGCAAAAAGCGCATAGTTTTTATTTATTGAAAAAATATTTCTAGTAGTTTTATTGATATAGTTTCTTTTTTCTTCAATTTGTGTGATTTCGATTTCTTTTTCGTATGTGCTAATGATTTTATTTGTGTTATTGAGCGAAATTGCAAAAATTTGAGAAATTAACAAGATACTATTCACTGCAAAAAATCCGCAAATGCTTAATGAAATGCCATAAATCCCCAAAAGTGGTGCTTCAATTCCATTTGGAGCTAAAAAAGCAAATAATATCATTAAAATTAAAAATATAACAGGCAAGAAAATGTTTTTTAAAGATGATTTAATTACCTGCACCCAAGCGCAATATTGCCCAAGGGTTGATGAGTTGATTATTTCTTTTGATGTTTTTGAATTGTAGGTTTCTTTTAAATTTAAGCAACAACAAATAAAAGCAAAAACACCACCTAAAATTGGTGAAATGATTAGGCTTTTACCTTCTAAAAGCCAAGTGTTCATTGTCCAATATGTTAAAAGCGAAAAAATAATTAATTGTGCAAAAAATGCGATATATAAGGGTTTTATTTGGCTTTCGGTTTTATTTAACTTAATCAATAATGCGCAAATAATGCCCGCAAAGAGACCATTTGAAAGGATAATTATTGGCAAAAAAGCACCCATCAAATTAAGGCAAAATGCCCCAATGGTAATTGCGCCCACAAAAGCAAGACAATACGAAAATAAAATATTATTTGTATAATATTGCATGCTTAAAATGCCTTTAAATAGACCGTTTAACAATAAAAGCGGGTTTCTTTTGTCATATAAAGTTAGATTTTGGAAAGAATTTAAAAGAGGTTCTTTTGAAATTTGAAGAGCAAATTTTGTAATGATATAATTTGCGCTTGAGCAAAAATAATATAACCCAATTCCTAAAACGTAGCCGCTAATTATTTGATAATCTTTAAATGCGTGATATAAAATTACAATTGGGATTATTGCAAAAGCTATTGTTAACAAGCCGATTGAAATGCTTGAAAAGAAATTTATTTTGTTTGATGTTGAAAATGATTCATTTAAAAAAGAGTTTGCTTTTGCGGTTGAATAATTAAAAATTGAATTGTTTATTGAATTTAAAGCAATTGTCAAAACGGCACCAATAATCAAGCACAAAACAAAGCCAAACCCAAGTGGTTTAAATAAAAATACGCTGAGTAATGCTGTTATAATTAAAACATAGCGATTGATTTTGTATTCAAAAATAAAATTTCCGTTTCTGAAAAAACTTGTGATCTGTTTAAAAACTTTATCTTGCGGATTTAAAAAAGTTATCTCGCAAACTTTTAAACTGGCAAAAAGTGCGCCAATTGCACCAGCAAACAACCCTACCCATTTTGATTTTGTAGAAGTTAAATCAACAAAATAGACGCAATATGCTTGATATAGTGCAAAAAATAAGAATAACCACAAAAATGTGTACCAAAAGATTAATCTTTTTTTGATATTTTTTCTATCCATAAATTTCCAAAATCAGTACTGTTTACTTGATTATAAATTAAATATGGATAATTAATCAACAATCCAGCGGTTTTTGATTAAATTTATTTGCTTTGTATCTAAAAGCTCAGCTACACTTGCGTTTACGACATTTAACAATTCTTTAGATTTTTCTGATTTTCTTAAAGCAACTGCGTAAAATTCTCTTGAATATGCTTTATTTACAATTTTAAAATTCTTTTCTTTGTTCAAGCCGGAAAGAATAATGTCGTCGCCAAAAATCGCATCAACTTGTTTGGTATTTAAAAGTTTTTTTGCTTCTAAATATGTTCTTGCCCCAACAACAGAAGCGTTTGGCGCAATATAGTGCAATATTTTTTCGCCAGTTGTGCCCATGACGACTGCAATTTTTCCATATGTATTAAAGTAATTTAGGTTTGAAATTTTCGAATTTTTCATAACCATTATTTTTTGTGTTGTTGCAAAATATGGCACAGAAAAATCAATCACAAGCTTTCTTTTGTCGTTAACACTCATTGTTGCAACTAAAATATCAACTTCTCTAGTGTTTAATTTTGAAATGCGATTTTGAGAAGAAACAGAGATATATTTAATATTGTCGGGTTTATCTGGGAAAATTTCATTTGCAATATATTTTGCAATTTCAATATCAACCCCAACAAGTTGAGTATTTTTGTAAAAACCAAAAGGCGCACTATCTGTCTTAACTCCAACTGTCAAATAGCCTTTTTCTTTAATTAAAGCTAAGTCATCTTTTGTCTCTTTTTTCTTTATGCAACCGCAAAAAATAAAAGAACAACACACAATAAGAATTATTAAGAAAATACACTTTTTCATAGATTTATAATAACATAAAATTATGAAAGAACTCAGTATAAACATATTTTTTAGTACATTAGGTGCATTTTTGGCAGCATTTGCACTTGAATGTTTTTTGGTTCCAAACCAAATAATTGATGGCGGAATTGTCGGTGTTTCAATGATGACAAGCTATATGACCAAAATAAATCTTGGTTTGCTTTTGTTTGTTTTAAATATTCCGTTTGTTTTTATGGCTCTAAATGAATTTGGCAAAAAGTTTGTTGCGCAAGCTTTTTATAGCGTTGGCATGTTGTCTTTGTTTGTCAATTTTGTTTCTGCACATATTTCTGTTGTGACAAATGATATGTTGTTATCTGCAATTTTTGGTGGCGGAATTTTGGGGCTTGGCGTTGGTTTGGTTTTAAAAAATAACGCTTGTCTTGATGGAACAGAAATTTTAGCAATGAAGATTTCAAAAAAATATCCATATTCCGTTGGTGAAATAATTATGTTTATTAACGTATTTATCTTCATTTGCGCAGGCTTTTTATATGGCTGGGAACAAGCAATGTATTCAACTTTGACTTATCTAATCGCGTATCGTGCAATTGATGCTATTGTTCAAGGTTTAGCTGAAGAAAAATCAATGCGTATTATTTCAGATAAGGGACATGAAGTTGGACAAGCAATTATTGAAAATTTAAATAAAACAGTAACATATATTGAAGCTCAAGGTGGATATTCAAAAGCTAAAAAAACAATGATATATTGCATTGTTCCTCGTATTGAACTTGCAAAATTGAAAGAGCTTGTTTCAAGCGTCGATTCAAACGCTTTTATTTCAATTGAAAATGTACATGAAGTGTATGGAACACGTTATAAAAAATAATATGGTGGAATAATTCAATAAGAATTACCACTGTATTTGCCAAAAAACACACTTTCCCCATTGAAAAGTGTGTTTTTAATTGATTATAAAATTAATTATATCTTCTTTTGCATTACTGTTAACTTTTAAAAGCTGATTTCCAGCTCCACCAAGTGGGTAATATTTGACTTGTGGAGTCTTTTGGATAAATCTTGTTAATTTTTCTGTGTTTTCAATTGATGTTTTATCTGCACTTGAAACCAAAATTAAGAAATCAGAATTAATTAAATTTGCTGTTTTAACTGGTAAATACAGTCCTTTGAAATTTAATTGTGGCGAAATTAAAACAAATTTCTTTGGTTGAGGGTTTGTTTTTTCACCTGCTAAAATACCTGCACTTGCACCAATATCGGCACCAACAATAATTAAATCTTTGCAATTAATTTTTGTGTAATGTGTTTTGATATAATCAATCGATTGCAAAACATCTGTTGGCAATTTTGCCCACTCTTTTTGGCTGAATTTAAAACGAGATTTTAATTTCATATCTTCGTTATATACAGAGCGCCCATGACCGCGAATATCCATTGCAAGAACGTTATAGCCTTTTGCGCGAAGGTTTTGTGCGGTATCAACCCAAGCGCTAGAATTTAAAGAAAAAGAATGCAGTAAAATAACTAAGGGCTTTGTGCTTACTTTATCTGCAATATACAAATCGCCAACAAGGATATAATTATCTTTTGTTGTAAATTCGATTTTATGTTTTGTTGTTTTTTTGGTTTCGTTTTGTGCGAAAGTTGCACCTTGGAAAACAAAAAATGCTACTAATAATGCTAAGATATACTTTTTCATATTCTAATTTTACCAAATATGGCACAATTTTCGATTATTTTTTTAAATTTACATCTTTTGTATGAAATAAAAAACTTTATCCTTAAGATTGCAATTTTAGTGTCGAAAATACAAATATAAGAATTTGAATGAGGGGTTATCCCCTTGCTCAAAACCTCCTCCCCAAGTCTAGTAGCCGCCTTATTGACGGCTTTTTTTTATTGTTCAATTTGGGTTAAGATTTCATCTATAATTTTTTTTGCATCACCAACAATTTTGTAATCGCAATAGTTAAAAATTTCAGCGTCAGCGTCGGTATTAATTGCGACAATTTTTTTGCTATTTTTAACGCTGCACATATGCTGAATTGCACCAGCAACACCAAAACCAATATAGAGCTGTGCTTTTGTGTTTGAACCAGTCAAGCCGATTTGATATTTTGAATCCATAATTCCAAAATCGACAACTTTTCTTGTGCAACCAATTTGCGTTTTTGTGATTTGCGCAATTTTTTCTAGTTTTTTAAAATATTCTCTATTTGCACTGTTTAATCCATAACCCGCGCAAAGAATGATTTCGGCGCCTTCTATATTAATTTCGTCATTATTATTTTGCAAAATATTGCTTATTAATTTAATTTTTTTGTTGTTTTCAATTTCGCTTTGGATTTTTATAAACTCACCATTTTCGTCTTTAACAGTTTTGTTTTTAAATATCCCTGGGCGAATTGTTGCACATTGGGGTAGTTTTTTGGAAATAATTGTTGCCATAAGCTCACTTCCAAAAGTTGGACGAGTTGCGCTGAGCATTAAATTTTCATCTTTTAAAATAAAATTTAAATCAATGCAATCTGCAACCAAACCACAATCAAGATTGACTGTAATGCAAGGCGCGCAATGGCGCATTGGTGCGGTTGCGGGGAATAAAATAACATCAGATTTATTGTCTTTGTAATAATTTAAAAATGTATCTTTAAGGACATCAAAATTATGGTTTTCAATGTTTTTGTTTTCAATTAAAACAAATTTATTAGCGCCTGATGAAAATATTTTTTCTTTGTTTTCAATATTTTCAACGTTATCGCAACAAATTGCTTCAATAAAAAATTCAGTATTATTTAACTCTTGTGCTTGTTTTGAAAGTTCATATGCTTTTGTGATTAACTCATATGAACAAGAACTCAAAGCATTTTTTTCTTTGTTGAGCTCGCAAAAAACCGTAATTTTATTCATTTGCGCAACTCCTTATAAAATTTAAAACTTCTTTTGCAAAATCTTCTTTGATTTCTTGAGCATTTTTGGTTACCTCTGGGCGATATGCTTTGTAAACCATTGTTGGAGAACCTAAAATCCCGATTTCTGATTTATCTAAATCAATATCTTGCGCGCCATAAACTTCGATTGTGCTTTTTTGAGCTTGCGCATAATCTTCAATTTTTGGAAGATGAGATTCCTTCATTTCTTGTTGTATTGCAATTAAACAAGGGGTTGAAAGCTCTAAGATATCGATACTTTCTTTGTTTTTCTTTGCAACAATTGCTGTATTTTTATCTGCATTTTTAATATCAATTATATTTGATACAGATTTAATATCTAAAAGTTGCGCCATGCTTGCTGGAGTTTGTGCTGTGTCGCCATCTTGGGCAATTTGTCCTGTTAAGATTAAATCAAAATCAGGAACATATTTTTTTATTGCACTAGATAAGATTTTTGCAGTTGCTAAAGTGTCAGAACCCGCAAAAAGCTTGTCCGTTAATAATATTGCCCTTGTTGCACCTTTGGCTAAAGCATAGTCTAAAATTTCTTTTGCTTGATTTGGACCCATTGTGAGCGCTGTGACTGACACATTTTTGAATTGGTTTTTAATTTTAATTGCATAATCAAGCGCCCATTCGTCATGTGGGTTCAATTTTGTGAGCATTGCGCTTCTATCCAAATTGTTTTCCTTAGTCCATTTGACATTATCGACGTCAGGAACTTGTTTAACGCATACAACAATATTCATCTTATTTTCCTGAAACTACCTTGCAAAGTCCTTTTGGATTATCTACATCTCTTTTTAAAAGTTTTGCTGTTTCAAGTGCTAACATTTGAAGTGCAATAATTGCGTTTAATGTGTTTCCGATTTTTGATGTGCTTTTTGGATATTTTACTAAAACGTCGCAATTATAATCTTCATATGCGTTTGAAACTACAATTGAATTTGTTTTATATGTTGTTTGAACTTTTTTCAAAAGATTTAATTCAAACTCATCTGCACTGTCATCTAAAAATGTCATGAAAGTGTTTGCTTCATTTAATGTTGCAAAATGTCCGTGAATAAATTCGCCAATTGGGTATGGGCTTGTGTTTACATAGCTTGTTTCTTTGATTTTCAATGCAGCTTCGCAAGCCATTGCATATTTTTGGGCATGACCAATTATTGAAACATTTTTTTGTTTTGAAATTAATTTTGCTGCAACTTCAAGATTATCTACATCTTGAGTTGTTTCAACGATTGTTTTTTCAAGTAGTTCAATGTCTTTAATTTCTTCTGATACATCAAGTTGTTTGTTTTGTGCAAATTTAACAGCCATTAACCATAAAACAAAAACAGTCGCGCTGAAAGATTTTGTCGCTGCAATTGCGCGTTCTAATCCTGCATTGATGTCGATTTTGAAATCTGCAAGTTTATATGCTTGCGAATCTGGGTTGTTTACAACTGCAAATGTTTTAACCCCTTTTTCTTTTGCTTTTGTTAGGGCGCAAACTGCGTCTTTTGAATTTCCAGATTGGCTAATGAAAACATATAAATTGTCTTTTGAATAATTTTCAAATTTTGAATTAGAAAATTCACAAGCATGTTCAACGCTTGTTTCAACTTGGGCGATTTCTTCAAAGAAATTTTTGCCAAATAAACCAGCATTAAATGAAGAACCGCTTGCAACAATAACAACTTTTTTAATATCTGATGGAATATCAACTTTAACGCAATAATTTTGTACATATTGTTTAACTAGGTTTTTGATAATTTCTTTTTGCGCTTTTATCTCTTCTTCCATAATATAACTCATAATCTTATCCTCGTTAATCTAAAAACTTTTGGTAAAATTATAATGCAAAAAATTATTTGTTGTCTATATTTTTTTTGCCCTTTTGATATTAAGATATTATTAAGAACAAATTCACTTAAAACCACGTTTATACTAGAATATTGAAATGATTAAAAGTGCTTATATTCACATTCCTTTTTGTTTAAAAAAGTGCAAATATTGCTCTTTTTGTTCGTTTCCGCTTTTGTCAAAAAAAGAGGAATATATAAATGCGCTAATTTCTGAAATTAAACATTTTTATAAAAATGAAGACTTAAAAACTATTTATTTTGGTGGCGGAACTCCATCTTTACTTGAAGCATGCGATATTGAAAAGATTTTAAATTGTTTTAAATATTCTTCTGATACCGAAATCACGCTTGAATTAAACCCAAATGATAGAAATAAAATTAAAGATTTTTTTAAAGCTGGGATTAACCGTTTGAGCGTTGGGGTGCAATCTTTTGATGATGAAATTTTAAAAAATATTGGAAGAATACATAACCAAAAAGAAATTTTTGAAACAATTGATATTATAAACGACTCGCAAATCGAAAATTATAGCATTGATTTAATGTATGGCATGCCAAATCAAACGCTAGAAATTTGGAAAAAAACCCTTCAAAAGGCTATGGAAATTGAACCAAAACATGTTTCTTTGTATGGTCTAAAAATTGAAGAAGGTAGCTATTTTTATAAAAACATGCCAAAAAATTTGCCAAATGATGACTTGCAAGCGTCAATGTATGAACTTGCATTAGAAGTTTTAAACAAAAAATATAAACATTATGAATTTTCTAATTTTGCATTGAATGAAAAATATTTTTCAAGGCACAATTTAACATATTGGAATTGTATGAAATATTACGGTTTTGGCTTGTCTGCAAGTGGATATATTGATTTTGGAAGATATACAAACACTTTTAACTATAAAAATTATATTAATAATCCAACCGATAAATTTTTTGAAAAGTTATCTATCCAATCAAAAATCGAAGAAGAGATTTTCCTTGGCTTAAGAGTGGTTCAAGGGATTGATTTTGAAAAAATAAATTCAAAATATAATATTGATATTTTTAAAAAATATGAAAAGCAATTTGAAAAATTTGTTTCATATGGTTTCATGGAATTTACCCAAAAAGGCGCTAAACTAACAAAAAAGGGGATAATGCTATCCAATGAAATATTGTGCGAATTTTTAAACTAGTCTTTTCTCCCCTAAGTTCAGTATTTTAACAATCCACTCTTGATATATATATATATATATATAGTAGCCTTTTACATGGAATTACCCATAAAGGAATAACCATGAAAAAGACTAAAACTTTCGCGTTTACGCTAGCTGAAATAATGATTGTTTTGACAGTTATTGGTGTTTTAAGTGCAATTCTTTTGCCTGTTGCGTCAAATTCCATGCCTGATAAGAATATCATGAAGTTTAAAAAGGCTAATAATACATTAGCAACTGCAATACGCGACCTTGTTTCGAGTGGTCAATATTATAAAGTTGGTGATTTGGGGAGTTACCCTGATGGTTCTAAAATCACTCACACGTATTATGATACTTTGTCGGGAAGTTCTGCTACAACAGGTTACACTCAAGAAGAAACGGAACAATATTTTTTTAATTCGTTTGCGAATATTGTTGCCGTTAAAATGCTTACTCTTGATTGGACAGCTACTGGTAATGGGGTAGCTCCGATATGTTCAAATCGCGGGAGCATTGCTAATTTTAAAGCGCAACTTGATTCTGTGTGTAATGTAAATCAGAGCAATATGGACTTTAAAAAGAATGTTTTAACAACAACCGATGATGTCACATTTTATCAATATAGTAGGTGTAATTCCTTTGCTTATTCGCAGTATGGAAGTATACATAGAGGGAGTACCGGAACCCCTCCTTTTTACACAGGTTTGCAAACCTATTTTCCGGATCCTTATGATTACAATGAATTGACTGCAACTTATTGTGCAATTTATGTTGATGACGGAGCTTCTGTTGGAAAATTAAAGTTTGATACAAATTATCGTTTGTTATGTATGGATGTAGATGGTCCCGACGGTCCAATTAAGCCATTTGGTTATGGCATACGTCGTGATGGAAAAATTGCAACGGGTTTACGTGCGGATTGGTGGTTAGAGCGAGAAATTACAAAAAAAGAAACAGATTGTTGCCCAAAAGCATTGAAAAATGCTCCACTGGTTTCTGGAGCTGTTGATTTATGCGATACGAGTGATACCGTATGTACAGAATAGAGGAAATTATGTCTAAAAAAGAAAAAATTATTGCAACAATATTTACTTTAACCATGCTTTTATTGATAGCTTCTGCAATTTATACTTTAGAAAAAAATAAACCCGAAGGACATGTTTTTAGATATGAAAAATGGGTTTTTCAAATTTTTGGAAAATAATCAATAAAAAAGACTTCACAAGGAAGTCGTTTATTTGTTTTTGGCTCCTGTGGGTATCTCGCTTAAAATTTGCTATCGCTATCGCTGTCGCAAATTCGCTCAATTATCCTACGTCGCCATTCAATAATAAAAGCCTTGAGTAACTCAAGGCTTTTATCCTGTTTATTTTAATTTGCCGATGGCCGGAGTCGAACCGGCACGTGGGGTGAACCACGCCAGATTTTGAGTCTGGTGCGTCTACCAATTTCGCCACATCGGCAAATATTATATTTTCAATTTGTTATTTTATTTTATAATTAAAAAAATTATTTGTCCAACTCTTCTTTTAATAATTTATTTAACAATTGCGGATTAGCTCTTCCTTTTGTTTCCTTCATTGCTTGACCAACAAAGAAGCCAAACAATTTGTCTTTTCCGCCTTTATATGCAGCAACTTGTTCTTGGTTATCTGCAATGATTTTTTGAATAATTGGCAAAATTGAGCTTTCGTCAGAAATTACTGACAAGCCTTTTTCTTCAACAAGAGCTTGTGCGTCTTTTCCTGTATTTAAAATATCAACAATTAGCGCTTTTGCAATATTGTTTGAAATTGTGCCTTTTTTTAATAAGTCCAACAATTTGACAAAGTTTTCAACTGTTAGTTTTGATTCTTCAATTGAAATTTTTTCTTCTTTTAAAAATGCTGCAACTTCACCCATCAAGAAATTAGAAGCAGTTTTTGCGTCAGCTCCTTTTTCAAGAAGTTTATCGTAATACATTGCCATTTCAATTTGATTTACTAATACATTAGCGTCATATTCGCTTAAGCCAGCGTCGATATATCTTTGAGCTTTTTGAGCAGGTAGTTCTGGCATTGTAGCTCTGATTTTTTCAACCCATTCTCTTGAAATTTCAAGAGGCATTAAATCTGGCTCTGGGAAATAACGATAGTCATGCGCGTCTTCTTTTCCTCTCATAGAAGAAGTAATTCCCGCATTATCGTCCCAAAGTCTTGTTTCTTGGATAACTTTGCCGCCATCTTCAAGGATTTCTGCTTGGCGAACAAATTCATATTCAATAGCACGGACTAATGAACGGAAGCTGTTTACGTTTTTAATTTCTGCACGTGTTCCAAATTCTTTTTGTCCGATTGGGCGAATTGAGATGTTGCAATCTGCTCTCATAGAGCCTTCTTCAAGGTTGCCATCACAAACACCGATATATTTTAAGATATTTCTTAAGTTTTCAACATATTCTCTTGCTTCTTGGCTAGAGCGCATATCAGGTTCTGATACGATTTCTAATAATGGCGTGCCTGCTCTGTTTAGGTCAACTAAAGAATAGCTTGAACCGTACAAACCAGCAGCGCCAGCATGAACTAATTTGCCAGCGTCTTCTTCTAAGTGTGCTCTTGTGACGCCAACTTTTTTGTTTGAAATTTGCACCCAACCACCTTGGCAAATAGGTTCGTCATATTGAGAAATTTGATATCCTTTTGGAAGGTCTGGGTAAAAATATTGTTTTCTGTCAAATTTACAACGATTTGGAATTTCAGAATTTAGCGCTAAACCTGTCAAAATAGCCATGTTGACACATTCTTTGTTTAAAACAGGTAAAACACCAGGCATGCCCAAAGTAACAGTAGAAGTTTCTGTATTTGGATTTTTGCCAAATTCACAGCCTTCTCTTGCAAAAATTTTAGTGTTTGTTTTAAGTTGAGCATGGACTTCTAAACCGATAACCATCTCATATTTATCTTTGTAATCTGACATTTTTACTCCTTAGTTTTTCTTTAATTTTACCACAAACACTTTTTTTGATTTAATAATGCTTAATAAATTTTAAAAGCAGGGCAATTTTTTTGTTATTTTGTTTTTATTTTATATGAAGGAGTATTATGCAACAAAATATTTTAAATAATTCATATATGCAAAATCCGCCCCCAATTGTTCAAGGGGCTAATCCAAATGCGGTTGCAATTAATATTTTTACTCCTCAAGCGTATGCTACAAATCCAAATTGTGTGCAAAATCCAAACGGTTTTTATTCAATGTATGGGCAAAATGCTAATCCTAATTTGCCTTTGTATCCTGCAAATTATAACAATTTGATTAGCAATCAAATACAAAAACAAGCACCTGTGAATAATGATTTAAATGCGACAAATAATACAAATTTAAAAGAAAAAACAGATTCACCTGAAGAAAATAAAGACAAAAAAACAGAAGAAAAATCGATTACTCCATTAACAGATGAATATGTTCAATCTTTAGAAAATTATTTGAACAACAATAACCCAAAAGTTCGCTTAATTGGGGCAAAAGAGTTGATGGAAAGATTTAAAGAAGACGACAACAGAAAAGATAACGCAAGTTTGATTCCTCTTTTAAACAAAACTTTGAAAGATACAAATTCTGCCGTTCGTTTCTTGGCTTTAACGACTCTTCAATTGGGCTATTGTAATGGTAATGATGAAACTGTTCAAATCTTAAAACAAATTCAGCAAACAAATCCTGATAAATATGGCGAAGATTCACTTTTAGCTTCAGAAATTTTGTTAAAAATGGCAGCACCAAATCCTCAAAAGGTAGAAGTTGAGGTTAAAAAATGACAATAATTTCAAAAGCAACCGGTGGTTTAAGCCTTGTTTCCTGTATCAGAGATATTCACAAAACAGCTGTAATATATTCAAATAATCAATATGCAAAAACATCAAGCGACAGCTTTCTTTCTTGTGCAATTGGTGCACAAAAAGCAAACAGAATTTCCGCTAAAGACGCGTCAAGAAAAAATTGGTTATTAAAACACAATTTCCTTGGCGCAATCAAAGAACCTTTTGCTAAAGTTGGCGGATATTTAAAAGGTGTTGGCATGGGAATTTTAAGATATCTTCCAAACTTTGCTTTGGGCGGAGTTGCAATTTTGTCTAAAAATAAAAAATTGGCAAATATTTCTGCACTTGGTTTGGGTATAATGGAAGCATGGGATTTTCTTAAAAATTCAACTAGCATTTTCCAAAGAACTGACTATCTGAAGTAATGTAACAAAATGTAAAAGGCGAAAAATCCGCCAAGCGTGATTTTTAGCAGTGTTTCAAATAAAATTAAATAGTATAGAAAAAAATAAGCAATTAAATTTATTCACATGTTTTATATAGGACGTGTGGAGAATACACAAAAGGAGAAACAGATGATTCAACCAACAAATGCACAGCAATTATATCCTCAAGCGGGCGGCGCTAATGCTGTTAGCATAAATATCTACAATCCTCAAGCATATGGAGCAGGTGCTCAACCTCAACAAGTACCTTACGCATATACAAATTCATTGTATCAAATGCCTAATGCTTCAATGTATAATCAACCAGTTCAAAATGATTGCTACCAACAATATATGCCAGTTCAAACACCTCAAGTAGCTGTTCCACAATTGAACGCTCCAGCGCCTCAAATGATGCCACAAAGTGTTTTAACGCCAGCTGTGCAACAAGATCCAATGCAAGCTCAACCACAAGTTGCAGCGGAACAACCTGTTACACCTGAAGTGGTTGAACAAGCACCTCAAGCTCAAACTGTAAATACTGATGAATTAATCCAAGGTTTGAAAAATACAGATTTAGATTTAAAAGCAGAAGCAATTAACAAAATTGCATTTTGCGCACAAAGCGAACCGGAAACGGCTTTGCAAGTAGTTTCTGAACCAATTATGCAATCTTTGGTTGAAGTAATCAACGAAGACACAACTGCTCTTGAAGGTCCATCAGAACAACAAATTCAAGTTGCACAAAAAATTGCAAAAGGCGAACAATTGACTCCTGAAGAAGAAGCGTTATCTGAACAATTATCTCCACGAGATAAAGCAAATAAAAACAGAATTTTTGCTCTTTATACTTTAGCAATGGTTCAAAAATTACAAAGAGATGAACTAAACGAATATATCGAAACTCAAAAAGCTAATGGCGAACAAGCTATTGCTCCTTTAAAAATCGAAGATTTAATGGGTTATAATGATATCGTTAATGTTCTTAAAAACGATCAAAGACCAGAAGTTAAAGTTGCTGCTATTCAAGCATTGCAACACGTTGCAACAGCTGAAGACAAAGCTACAATTGAAGGCGCATTAACTGAAGCATTAGCTTCTCAAGATCCTGCAATTAAAGCTGCAGCAGACGAATTAATGGCAAAATTTGCAGCGTAAAAACTTATTCATATATAAATAAACGTTAAAGAGCTATGAAAATAGCTCTTTAATTGTGTTTGTTGGAATAAATATTGATATATATCCAATATGAGCGAAGGATTTTTTTGATATAATTTTTTGTTTCTAAAAACGGAATATTTTCAATAAAAACATCAATTTCTGAAGTTTGTGAATCTTTTAACCATTTGTTGATGTTGCCAGGTCCTGCATTATAGGCTAATATTGCCAAATATTCACTGTTGTAAATTTCATATAGATAATTAAAATATTTTAGACCAATTTTAATATTTTCCTCTTCGTTTAATAAAGTTTGCTCGGAAATTGGCTTTTTCTCAATAAACTCGGCGGTTGATTTTAAAAGCTGAGACAAACCAACAGCTCCCGCTTGGCTTTTAGCATATTTATTAAAGTGACTTTCTTCTCTGATTAAGCTAAGAAACAAATAAGGACTTTGTTTCAGAGCTTTTGCGTTTGGGTTTATGATATTTTCAAATAAAATAGGATAAATAAATTTAAGTTCATATGCTACAAAATCTGGCTTTTGATTTTTTTCAATGTTGTTTTCTTTTTCGTTTTCAAATTCTGTTTTTGCGATATTGATTGCTTGAGTATATTGTTCTTTTTTGTATAAACACAAAGATTTAATATATTCATCATTGATTTTTAAATCTTCAATTGTTTCAAAGTCGTTATTTTTTGCTAAGAACAAAAGAATTTTGTCTTTGAAAAGAATTTTATTTAGCGAATTTATGTCAAACGAAGCGATTGGCTTTTTAATGATGAATTTTTTAGCTTTTGACATTTTCAATTGGCGTGCCGATAAGAAAGAATAAAAATCTAAAGGATAATTGTTAATGACTTTATAGAAAGTATTTTTCGCTTCTTGATTTTTTCTTTCGTATAATAAAACTTTTCCATACCAATATAAAACCCTTGGAGCGTCTTGGGTATGTGGATATAGCGCGATATGTTTTTTTGCGAGCGCTTCACAGGTTTTGTATCTTTTTAGGGAGTAATTTTTCCAAAAAACTTCCCATAAAGAATTTGATGCCCAAATAGAATTTGGATAATCGTTCGATAGTGCCTCATAGAGCTTTAAAGCTCTAACAGAAGATGATTGTTGCGCTAATTTAAACATCACAGTTGGCGTGATATATGAATTTGGATATTTTGTATAGAGGTCTTGTAGTGTTTGTAATTTGTTTGATTTGGTTATTAAAACTAATCTGTCAATTTGAGCGGAGATTGACTTTTCTTCAACTTGTGATGTTTCAAGATTTAGCCCTTTTAAAATTGTTGTTTTTTCAAGCTCCTTGTTATTCAATTTTTGGTAACATTTTGCGATATTATCCCAATTAGAGCCAAATTTTGCTTTTTGATAATATTTAAGTGCGTCGTGGTATTTTTGGTTTTGAAAATATGAATTTGCGATTGTTTCATAATCTTCAATAAGAAGAAATTTGTCGTAATTTGCTAAAGAATTTGCTGCTTTAAGCGAAAATTTGCCAATTGGTGCATATTTTAAATATTCAATATATTGTTTATATGCGTTTTTTGGGTCTTTTGTTTCAATTAAATTTGCGAGTTTAAATCCGCTTGCAATTCCAAAGTCTGATGTTGGATATTTTTTGTTTATGAAGCGAAATTTTTTAATTAACTGATTTTCATTTTGCTTATTTTCTTCTGATAAAAGAGCCTCTTGATATAGAGCATATGGCAAAATGTTATCATTTTTTGTTGCCCTGATTAAATCTCTTAATTTAATTTGCGCTGTTTTTTTGTCCTCTAATCTTTGAGCACATTGAAATTGTTTTAAAAGAGCAACCTCATATAGCTTTGAAAATCTTTTTATCTGTTTAAAATTGTAATAAGCGTCTTGATATTTTCCTTGGTTAAAAAAGAAAACGCCTTGTCGGTAATATTGATTAGAGTTTTTGTTGTTTTCTAAATGACAAAAACCAGTAATTATAAAACCAAAAACAAATATTGAAATTGCGATTAAAAAATTCTTATTATTCATATTATTTCTAATATAACTTATACTCTGATTGTTGGGCAAATTGTAACTATTCTAAAAAGTATCTTTAAAGGGGTGAAAACAGATATTTAAAGAGCTATATTTGCATTATGATTATAAAAACTTATGTTTACATTCCATTCCAAATCGTTTACATTAGCGAAAAAAGGGTATCCATTTGTTAAGGATACCCTTTTTTGAAAAATAAATTATTAATAGTTTTCTACTTCAATATGGAAATAAGCTTTTGGGTGTGCGCAAATTGGGCAAAGTTCTGGTGCTTGTTTGCTTTCCACTTCAAAACCGCAATTGTCGCATTTCCAAGTTTTGCACTCTTGTCTTTCAAAAACTTTTCCTTCTTGAATATTTGCTAAAAGTTTTTTGTATCTTTCTTCGTGAGTTTTTTCAATTTGTGCAACGCCTCTGAAAAGTCTTGCGATTTCATCAAAGCCTTCTTCTTGTGCAATGCGCGCAAACTCTGGATACATTGAAGTATGTTCATAGTTTTCGCCATCTGCTGCGTCTTTTAGATTTGTAATTGTATCCGCAATAGAGCCATTATGAAGCAATTTAAACCAGATTTTAGCATGTTCTTTTTCATTGTTTGCGGTTTCTTCAAAATATTTCGCAATTTGAACATAACCATCTTTTTTAGCTTTTGAAGCATAATATGTATATTTATTTCTTGCTTGCGATTCGCCTGCAAATGCTTCTTGTAAACATTTTTCTGTTTGAGAACCTTTTAAATCCATAATTTACTCCTTTATAGCTTTTTCACAGTCTTGGCAAATGCCATTTATGTTTAATTCACGATATTTCCAACAACGAGCACATTTTTCGCCTTTTGCTTTTGCAACTTTAACACTGTATTCATCTTGTGAATAGTCGTTTAATGCTTCAAAATCTGCTTTTTGAGTATATACGTGAGATACGATATATAAATCGCCTAAAAGTTTAGAATATTTTTCTAATAATTCGGCTTTTGCTTTGCTTTCTGAGTTGATTAAAATATCAACTTCTAATGATGAACCAACAACTTTTTCTTCAGAAGAACGCAATGGTTCAATTGCTTTTGAAACAATTTCTCTTGTTTTTAAAAGTTGCGTAAATTCTTCGTCTAATTTTTCGTTAATCCATTCATCTTTTGCGCTTGCCCAATCTAACAACAATGCAGATTCAACATCTTTTTGATTTTCTTGCATGTTTTGCCAAATGTCTTCTGCTTGATGAGGCATTACAGGAACAAGAATTTTGACTAATGTCATCAAAATTTCAAACATTACAGTTTGGCAAGCACGTCTTGAAAGAGATTTTTTGCCTTGGGTATATAATCTGTCTTTTACAATATCAAGATAAAAAGATGACAAATCTGTGCTTGCAAAGTTTTGCAAGTGTTGGAAATATTTGTAAAATTCATATGTTTCAAAAGAAGCGTTAACGTTTTTGATTAATTGAGCTAATCTTGAAAGCGCAAATTTGTCGATTTCTTCTAATTCTTCATATTTTACATAGTCGTTTTTAGGGTCAAAATCAAATAAATTACCCATTAAAAATCTTATAGTGTTTCTTGTTTTTTTGAATACTTCAACAAGTTGTTTAATTAAGTTATCGCCGATTTTAACGTCATTTCTATAATCAACGCTTGCCGCCCATAATCTTAAAACATCAACCCCGTATACTTTAATAATTTCTTGCGGAGTAACAATGTTTCCTAATGATTTAGACATCTTGCGACCTTCGCCATCAAGAACAAAACCATGAGTTAAAACAGATTTATATGGAGCACATTCTTTTGTTGCTGATGAAATTAATAAAGAAGATTGGAACCAGCCTCTGTGTTGGTCTGAGCCTTCTAAATACATATCAACAGGGATAACATCTTTTGTTTGAGCAGACATAAATTCGTCTGCGCGTTGCGCAACAACAGCAGACCAAGAAGAACCTGAGTCAAACCAAACGTCCATAATATCGTTTTCTTTTTCAAATTCAGCGCAGCCGCATTCACATTTGAAGCCACTTGGGATAAAATCTTTTGCTTCATATTTCACCCAAGCGTCAGATGTTTCTGCTTTAAATTTGTCTGAGATAATTTTGATTGTATCTTGCGTAATGATTGGTTTTCCGCAATCTTTGCAATATAAAATTGGAATTGGAACACCCCAAGCGCGTTGTCTTGAAATACACCATTCAGAGCGGTTTTCAACCATGTTTGAAATTCTTTTTTCGCCACTTGCAGGATACCAAGTTACGTTTTTAATGTTTTCTAGTGCAATATCTTTAAACATTGAAACTTTAACAAACCATTGAGGAGTGCTACGGTACATAACAGGGTGTTTACATCTCCAGCAATGTGGATATGAGTGCATGATTTCCTGAGATTTAATTAAGGCGCCAATGGCTTTTAATTTTTCAATAACCATTGCATTACCTTTATAGTATGGAACGCCTTCTAAATCTGGGACTTCTGCTGTCCAGCAACCTTTTGAATCAAATGGAGAGAAAGTTTCAAGTCCATATTTTTGTCCTGCCTCCCAGTCTTCAAGACCATGACCTGGAGCGGTATGAACAGCACCCGTACCAGCGTCTAGTGTAACGTGGTCGCCTAAAATCAAAAGTGATTTTTTGTCATATAGCGGGTGTTTTGCTTCAAAATTTTCAAATTCTGCACCTGATAAGTTGCCTAAGACCTTAATTTCTGACCATTCTACGTCTTTTGTGAAGGTTTCTAATAAGTCTGTTGCAACGAAATAATTTTCGTTTTTGTATTCAAAAATTGTATAGTCAAAACGAGAATTTAAGCAGATTGCAACGTTTGAAGGAATTGTCCAAGGGGTTGTTGTCCAAATGATAGAATTTAATTTGTTTGAGCTTGCAATTCCTGCTTTTTTATATAATTCTTGTTCGTTTTCAACAGCAAATTTTACATAAATTGAATCAGAAGAAATATCTGCATATTCAACTTCTGCTTCTGCTAGCGCAGTTTCGCAATCTGCACACCAGTAAACTGGTTTTAAGCCTTTTTGAATATATCCTTTTTGATACATTTGCCAAAATAGCTCAACTTGATGTGCTTCAAAATCGCCAGCAATAGTCACATATGGGTGGTCCCAATCGCCTAAAATACCCATGCGTTTGAAGTTTTCCTCTTGTCCTTTAAGATTTTTTGCAGCAAACTCTCTGCATTTTTGTCTTAATTCAAGCGGAGTTAGAGCGCTTTTTCCACCTTTAATGTTTTTTACAACAGCGTTTTCAATTGGCAAACCATGCGCGTCATATCCTGGAACATAGTTTGTGTAGTATCCAAGCTGAGTTTTATATTTTAAAACGATATCTTTTAAAATTTTATTTAAAGCATGCCCGATATGGATTTTATCAGAGCTTAAATATGGAGGGCCGTCATGTAAAATAAAGCTTTGATTTGCTTTATTTTTTTCTAACATTTTTTGGTAAATGTTGTTTTCTTCCCAAAATTTTTGTATCTCAACCTCGCGTATAGCCGCATTAGCTCTCATGGCGAGTGTTGTGTTTGGCAAGTTTAAAGTATCTTTCAATTGTTTTTCTTCTATCATTTTAAACCCTCGTATGTTTGTATTTATATGAAAAAATTATACTATAAAAATTTTTTATGTTAAAATCAGTTTAATTATTTCTAGATTTGAGGATATTATGAGTTTAATAGATATTTTGCTGAAAGTTTTTAAGGACCCTAACGTTCGTAAAATCAACAAAATCATGCCATATGTTGATAGAATTAACGAACTTGAAGAGGAATTTTCAAAATTAACAGACGAGCAATTGAAGGCAAAAACTGTTGAATTTAAAGAAATCCTTGCGTCTCGCCCAACTTCAAATGATATTAAACAAGATAGAATTTTAGAAAAACAAGCATTAGACGAAATTTTACCAGAAGCCTTTGCAACCGTCAGGGAGGCAGGAAAAAGGGTTTTAAATCTTCGTCATTTTGATGTTCAATTAATTGGTGGGATTTTCTTGCACAATGGACATATCGCTGAAATGCGCACAGGCGAAGGTAAAACGCTTGTTGCAACATTGCCCGCGTATTTAAATGCTTTAACTGGAAAAGGTGTCCATGTCGTAACTGTAAATGATTATCTTGCAAAGCGCGACAGAGACTGGATGGGAAAAATATATGAATTCCTCGGCCTTTCTGTTGGTGTAATTTTATCAAGCGGCGAATTTAATAGCTATGAAAGTAAGAAAAAAGCATATGCTTGCGATATTACTTATGGTACAAATAACGAATTTGGTTTTGATTATCTAAGAGATAATATGGCACAAGATATCAATTCTCGTGTTCAAAGACAATACAATTACGCTATTATTGACGAAGTCGACTCAATTTTAATTGACGAAGCAAGAACTCCTTTAATCATTTCTGGTAGACTTGAACAATCAACAAAAACCTACCAATTAATGTCAAAAATCGCTCCAAAATTGAAAAAAGATGAGCACTATGAAGTTGATGAAAAAAATAAAAACATAATTTTCACAGAAAAAGGTGTAATTGAAGCAGAAAAACTCTTAAATGTTGAAGAATTATTCGACATGAAAACTCAATATGCCCACCACCTTTTACAAGCCCTAAAAGCAAAAGAGTTATTCATTAAAGATACTGATTACGTAATTAAAAACAATCAGGTCATGATTGTTGATGAGTTTACTGGTCGTATCATGGAAGGTCGTCGTTGGTCTGATGGCTTGCACCAAGCAATCGAAGCAAAAGAGGGTGTCAAAATTCAAGATGAAACTCAAACATTAGCTTCAATAACATTCCAAAATTTATTTAGATTGTATCCAAAACTTTCTGGCATGACTGGTACTGCAATGACTGAAGAAGCAGAGTTTGGAAAGATTTATAATCTTCAAGTAACGCAAATTCCTACAAATAAAGAAGACATAAGAATTAATCATTCTGATGTAATTTATAAAACTAGAGAAAAGAAATATCAATTTGTTGCTCAAGAAATTGCGCAAATGGCAAAAACAGGACGCCCTGTTTTGGTTGGTACGATTTCTATTGAAAAATCAGAATATTTATCTGCTTTGCTTAAAAAAATGGGCGTTAAACACAACATCTTGAACGCTAAGCACCATGAAAAAGAAGCCTATATTATTGCCCAAGCTGGTCGTGTTGGCGCTGTTACAATCGCTACAAACATGGCTGGTCGTGGTACAGACATTCTTTTGGGTGGAAATGCTGAATATTTGGCGAAAGAAGAACTAGACAAAAAGAAAATCACAAAAGATAATCCAGATTATGAAAAATTAAAAAACGAAGCTCTTGAAAAAGCGCGCGAAATTACCCAAAAAGAACATGATGAAGTTGTAAAACTTGGTGGTTTACATGTTATTGGCACAGAGCGCCACGAGTCTCGTCGTATCGACAACCAACTTCGCGGTCGTGCAGCTCGCCAAGGTGACCCTGGTTCAACTAAATTTTTCTTATCTTTAGAAGATGATTTGATGAGAATTTTTGGCGGCGAAAAAATTGCCCAGTTGATGACAATGTTAAATGTTGATGATGATACAGCGATTGAAAACGTTTTAATTACTCGTCAAATTGAATCTGCGCAGAAAAAAGTTGAAACATATCACTTCGACATTAGAAAAAATGTCTTAGAATATGATGATGTTATGAATATTCAACGTGAAAAATTCTATCATCAAAGAAAAAGAGTATTAGAACAACAAGATGTTTCATCAGACATTAAATTTATGATTGAAAAAGAAACAGAAAGAATTTTAGGTCAATATATAAGCAAAGATATGTCTCCACAAGAATATGTTTGGGATGATTTGGTTATGTTTACAAAAGAATTTTCTTCTGTATTCCCACAATTAAAAGAAAAAATTACACCTGAAAAAATTAAAGACATGCGTGCGGGTGAAATTCTTTCAATGCTTAAAGATGAAACTAAAAAAGCATATCACGATTTTGAGCTTGAAACAGTTAACAGCTTTAATGAAGTAATGGAAAAATATTATGGCAATGATTTTGTTCGCCAAGAGGCATTTAGAAACGATAACATTGTTCGTAATTTAGAACGCGATATTTTATTGCAAGTAGTTGATGCGAAATGGATTGATCACCTTGGAAATATCGATATGCTAAAAGATTCAATTGGTTTAGTTGCATATGGTCAAAAGGATCCATTGATTGAATACAAAAAAGAAGCCTATAATTTGTTTAACGCTTTAATGGCAGAAATCCAAGGCGAAACAGTTAGACATATCTTTAGAGCAAAATTTGGCGTTCAAGTTGTTGAAGGCTAAACTAAAGATTTTCTAATTGAATTATCAATTTCAAAAATCTCTTCAAGACTTGGGTTTTTGAAATTGTCTGTTTTTTCAATGCAATCAAAAACAAGTTTTTCGATATCTAAGAAATTGATTTCATTATTTAAAAATTTATAAACCGCAACTTCGTTTGCAGCGTTTAAAACTGCTGGCATGATACCACCTTGTTTTCCGCATTCAATTGTTAATTTTAACAATGGAAATTTTTTGTAATTTGGTTCTAAAAATTGCAGATTTTGATTAAAAATATTAAAGCTATCTGTTTTAATGCCTTCAAATCTGTTTGGATAACAAAGTGCATATTGAATTGGTATGTGCATAGAAGGCACACCCATTTGTGCTAAAAACGAACCATCAACAAATTCAACAAAAGAATGTACAATGCTTTGTGGGTGGATAACAACCTTAATATTTTCATAATTAAAATCATAAAGGTGGTGCGCTTCAATGACTTCTAGACCTTTGTTGACTAATGTTGCACAATCGACGGTTATCTTTTTGCCCATTGCCCATCTTGGGTGGTTGAGCGCTTCTTTAGCGCTAAAATTTTTCATTTCTTCGCGTGTATTATTCAAAAATGGGCCACCAGAAGCTGTTATCCAAAGGCGTTTTGCGCTTTTGTTGTCGATTGTTCCTAAGCATTGCAAAATTGCAGAATGTTCTGAATCGATTGGCAAAATTGAAACCCCATGTTTTTGAGCTTCTTTTGTGACAATATCGCCTGCCATAACAAGAGTTTCTTTGTTTGCCAATGCAATTTTTTTCTTGTTTTTAATAGCTTCTAAAACCGCTCTAACGCCGACAATACCGCTTGTTGCAGCAACTAATATGTCATAATTTTCGCATTTTGCAAGCTCAATTAACCCATTGTTTCCAGATAAAACATTTAATTTTGGAAAATCATTTTTGATTGTTTTTGCGTCATTTTCTTCTTGCACGCAAACAAAGCTTGGGTTGTATTTTGCAATTTGTTTTTTTAAAAGTTCAATATTTTTACCACATGCCAGAGCGAAAACTTCAAAATTATTGAGTTTATCAATGACTTCTAGAGTTTGCGTGCCAATAGAACCTGTGGAGCCTAGGATTAAAACTTTTTGCATTAATTTTTTTCTCCAAGACTATCTTTTTTAATAAAATCGCAAATGTTTGAAAGTCTATTGTCTTCCATTTTTTGCATAAATTCGTCAATATTTTTTACTTTTCCAAGTTTTAAACTCAATTCATACATTAAAACGCAATTGTTGCACAATCTGTAATTTGAATATTGAATAGAGCCTGCTAATGCTTCATCTTTTGCGCAAGCTGAACAATTAAAAAGCTCAAACTCGGAGTCTGGATTTTCTTCAATGTCATCAATTTTCATTTGATGAATAACTGCTTGCATGTCTTGTGCGATTTGTTCGTAATTATTTTCCATTTTCATCTTTCAAACTTGTAAACATACCTTGCATTATATTTTGAAAATCTTCGTCTTGCAAGCTTGAAGCACTTTTAAAAATTCGATTAATTGGAAGATTTTTATCGTACCATCTGCGGTTATAGTTTTGGTTTAATAAACCCATAACCCTGTCTACTCCAATGCTTAGCGGTGGTTCGATTAAGTCTCTTGAAGTCACTTTAATTGTTTCAATGACTTTTAAAACTTCGCGTGCAATGTCGTAGTGTGATTGTAAAGATAGGCTTTTTAAAATCCCTAAGACTTCGTCTGTATAGGGTTTTGCGTCATACCATCTTTTATAATTATAATTCTTTTCCATAATATAATTTTATTGCGGTTTTGTGATGAAATCAATTTTGTTACAAAAGATAATAACCTTCGTCAGTTCCTTATCTTTCGGGTTTGCTCCTGAGGGCGCAAGCGCCCACGTCGCCATAGTCCAATTTCAAACTGGGTCAGAATTTAACATTCCGACCCAGTTTTCCATATCCTTCTGCCCTCGCTTTGCTTAGCTAGTGCGTCGCACTACGCTTCGCTTTGCTCGGGTTAAAAAGAAAAGGGGGCAATGCCCCCACTAAAACATAAAATAATATGATAAAAAATTTTTTTGTGTTTAAATAATCTCTTTATGATGTTGCTTTGATGATGAAATTGACAGAGCCTGTTGCACCACCACCACCTCCGCCAGAAGAGCCTTCATCAACTATGCAGTAGTGGTAGACTTTACCGGCACTATACAAGGTTGTACCAGATGTATAACTGTAATTGTCTATGCTAGAGTACGGAACTCCCAAGTAATAGTTCCCATTCCTTATATATGGTGGAGTAGTAACCCTGTAGTCTGTTAGTGCTCCTACGTAAAAATCACTACTAACACGTTCATATAGTTCTGCGATTCCGTTATATTCAATCCCTGTATTAACAATCGTTACATCACTTCCAAGCGCAGTTGCCATGAATGATGAATCATGTGCTGTATTGTAAGTGGTATATTCTTCCCAACAATTCACACTCCTAGCACTTGCCAAATTACACCCTAAAATTAACCCCACAAATAATATTAATATTTTTTTCATCTTAATCCCTAACCCTTCCGTTTGTGTTTTCTGTTGCTGTCGCACCTTTGACAATAAGTCCTCTCATATCAGGCGTCTTAGTATCATCTAAAAATGCTCTAAGTTCGTCATATTGACTTCCGCTTGGAATTGTTGCGCCATTACAAAGTAACCACCCCTCAGGTGCGCTATCCTCAAGCCACATCACAACTGTGCCAACAGGAACTGAACCAGAAACAACAGAAGATTTAACTTCAATGTTTTTGGTCATTTTCTTTGTAATCACAGGTACAAAAGCAGATAAAAGTACCGAAACCACGACAAGCGTAATTAGCATCTCAACTAATGAGAATGCTCTCAAATAAACTATTTTTTTCATATTATCCTTTGTGTTTAGTAATGTTTTTTGTGTTTCGAAAAGATTATATCGTTTTTTTTTTTTTTTGCAAGCGCAAGTTTGAAAAAAATAGTCATTTTTTATATTTAAACATTTTTGTTCACTTTTCTCTTTTTTCTCAAACGCCGACGAAAAAGAGAAAAGTGAACCGAAAAGAGAAAACACGGCTTGGCTAAATTCTTAGTTTCTTCTTTTTTAAATTTAAAATCTCCAAGTTGTTCACACCTCGCGATTTTGAGAGCCATTTCTCGCTATCGCTCGTACTCAAAATCGCTCACGTTCACCTTGATTGCGATTTTAAATTTAAAAAAGGTTATATTGTTTTTAATTTTGTATGTCGTTAAGTTTCTCGCTTATGGAAAAGCACCCGCACTTAATGAAACGGCAATGCGTGAGGGTTGTCTGAGCGCTAGCGAGTTCCCGTAAGCATTGACGTTGAATTTAGTGCGTTACTAGAAACCTACATGAAACCGAGCCGTGTTTTCTTTTCTTTTTGCTTCGTTTTTCTTTTCTTTGATCGGCGATTGAAAAAAGAAAAGAAAAACGAAGAAGTCTGAAAGACTTGAAAAATTGAACAAAAGTTTTAGCTTTTAAAAAAATATTCAAGGGCGAAAGCCCTTTGTAGATAAAAAGAAAAACGAAGAAGTCTGGAAGACTTGAAAATAAAAACAAGCAAGGGTGAAGTCTTTTATAAAAAAGAAACTAAAGAAGTCCAAAATCCTTGAAGTATAAAATTCAAATAATAATCAATAAAAAAACTCCCATTCGGGAGTTTTAAATGGTGCCCTGGGCCAGACTTGAACTGGCACGAAGGTATTAGCTTCATCGGATTTTAAGTCCGACGTGTCTACCGATTCCACCACCAGGGCATTTAATTTTCAACACACCATAAGGTGCTCAAAAATAATACTATAAAAAAAATTTATTGTCCAGCGTTTTTTTCAACGATTTCGTTCATTGCGTCAACCATAGCGTCAACGTCGATACCGTGCACTTTTGCACCTGCTTCAAGATTTTCAAATCTTGCTGCTGCGCAACCAATGCAACCCATGCCATAGCCTGCGAAAACTTCTAGTGTTTCAGGGTATTGTGTCACAATGTCCATAATTCCCATGTCTTTTGTAATTTTGCTCATTTTTTCTTGCCTTTTTTATAATTTACATTAATAAAATACCATGGAAAACAAAAATTATACAACAACAAATTTTATCGGTTTGAATGGTATTCGAAAAAAATATCTTAAAAACAAACTGACTTTCAACAAGGATTGCAGAGCTTTATTGATCGGACTCAAAATTCTTTTTCAGTAATTTTTCAAAATCTGAAGGTTTGATGTCTTGAATGAAATCTTTAAATTCTGCGGCTTCTTGCTCGTCTTTTTCAACGTCTGTTGAAACAAGTCCTGTTGCCAAAACATTGACTGTTACATAAATTGGAACATCAGCTCGAAGTGCAATTGCAATCGCGTCTGATGGACGAGAATCGATTTGAACTTCTTTTTGCAATTTTTCATTATACATAAATACAGTTGCAAAATATGTTTGGTCGTCAACGTCGTTTATTTCAATTTTAGTAATTTTAAACTCTGTTTGTTTTGCAATATCAATAAATAAATCGTGCGTTAAAGGTCTTGTAGATGGGATATTTTCGATTTTTCTGATTATTGCGCTTGCTTCTGCTGAACCAATCCAAATTGGCAAAGCTTTTCTGTTTTCTTTGTCGTTTAATACTACAATGGGTGAGCCTGTACGAGTGTCTAAAGCTATGCCCATTACTCTCATTTCAATCATTTTGTTACTCCTAATTAATTTAATTATATCATTAAATAAATTATAATTTTATAAATTTTTGGATTGTTTTTTAAAAATTATAATATAATATAAAATGACGTAGAGGAGATTTTATGAAAAATCAAAATATATTATCGTTTCTTGAACAAAGAACGAGAGAGGTAGAAAATAATGTTGCTTTAGGCATAAGAACAAAACTTGGCTGGGCAGAGTTAACATATAAAGGATTAGGTATTTTATCAAGAAAAGTTGGCAGCTATTTAATCGCTTCTGGTATGAATAAAGGCGATAGAGTTGCGATTTTATCTGAATCTATGCCTGAATTTGGCGCGGTTATTTTTGGAACAGTCATGGCGGGGTTAACAATTGTTCCGCTTGATGTTAAATTAACAATCCATGAATATACCCATATTCTTTCAGATTGTTTGCCAAGAGTAATTTTCACATCTAAAACTTATTTAGAAACAGCAGAAAAACTAAAAGAAATTATTCCTTCAATTGAGTCAATTGTTGTTATTGACGGCAAAGGTCAAAGCAAGGAGCACACAAATTTATATGCCATTGAAACAAACGCAAATGTTAAATGGCGCCATCAAAGGCTTGATAAAACAGCTATAATTTGCTATACATCTGGCACAACAGGTAATCCTAAAGGGGTTGAGATTACTTTTAGGAATATGTTTAGTCAAGTAATGGCAGTTAGCCAATGTTTTAATTTTGGGCCAAAAGATTGTATGCTTTCTTTCTTGCCAATGAATCACTTATATGAGATTTCTGTTGGTTTTATGTCTTTTCTTAACCAAGGTGCGTCGATTTATTATTCGCATAGCTTAAAACCAAAAGATATTTTAGAAATTATGAACATTAAAAATATCTCGTTTATGGCAACAGTTCCTTCATTTTTGAAGCTGTTAAAATCAACTTTAGAGACAGAAATAAGGCAATATGGACCATTTAAGAGCAGATTTTTTAAATTCAAATATAGTCTTGCAAGCATGATTAAAAATCCACTTGTTTCAAAATTGCTTTTCAAAGAGATTGGCAGAAAGTTTGGACCAAAATTTAAAGGCTTTATGTCTGGCGGTGCGCCAATGGATTTTGAAGTTGGAAAATTCTTTGAAACAATCGGTGTTCAAATTTATGAAGCATATGGCTTATCTGAGGCTAGTCCCGTTGTTTCGGCTAATAGATTTGGCGCAAAACGTCTTGGTTCAGTTGGTAAGGCCTTGCCTGGCGTTAAAGTTAGACTAGACTCCCAAACCCAAGAACTACAAGTCAAAGGCGATAATGTCATGAAAGGGTATTATAACAACCCTGAATTAACAAAAACGGTTATGACAGAAGATGGTTGGCTTAAAACAGGAGACATTGCGCGCATTTCAAAACAAGGCTTTATCTATATCACTGGAAGAATTAAAAACATGATTGTTTTATCTGGTGGTAAAAAGGTGTTTCCAGAAGAAGTTGAGGCAGTTTTGTCTAAAAGCCCTATTGTAGAAGAAGTTTTAGTTTGTTCTGAAGTTAAAAAGGCGGGCTTTAAGCAAGGGACAGAAGAAATTTTCGCAAAAATCTATCCTGGTAAAGAACTTGTTGAAAAACATAATGTTGACGAGCTTCAAGAAATGGTTGTTAAAGAAGTTAAAAAATTATCAAATGAATTATCTTCATATAAACGACCAACAAACATTCTTGTCGTTACAGAGCCTTTGCCAAGAACTGGAATTTCAAAAATATCAAGAAAAAAGGTTAACGCTTAAGTTAACCTTTTAAATTTTTATTAATTTCATCTGCAAGTTCGTCGAGTTCTTTGTCTTGTTCTTGTTTTAGTGTTGATTTAATGCAGATTTGCTTTTCAATGAAACTTGAACCTTTTAATTTTTCTAATTCTTCTTTAATTTTTAAAGCGCAAGTTGGCGCCCAAGAGCCATTTTGGATAATTGCATAGGTTCTATTTTGAAGATTATGAGAAACTAAATCGTCAATAAAATGTTTCATATTGATGAAAATATCATTGTTATAGGTTGTTGTCGCTAAAACAATGTGTGAATATTCAAAACATTTTGACAAGATAAATGAATGATGAACTCTTGAAACATCAAATATTTTAATATCTTTTATGCTTTTTTGAGCAAGTTTGTTTGCTAAAACTTCAACCGCATTTTGAGTATTTCCATAAACGCTTGAATACAAAAGCAAAACAGATTTTTTTTCTGGTGTGTAATTTGCCCAATTAATGTGTAAATCGATTAATTTTTGAATATTTTCTTTAATAATTAAACCGTGCAATGGGCATATCATCTTGATTTCAAGAGCACTTGCTTTGTTTAAAAGCATTTGCGTTTGAGCGCCATATTTTCCAACAATATTTGTGTAATATCTTCTGTATTCATCAATTTTTTTGTCAAAATCGACTTCTGTATCAAAAATATTACCATCTAGCGCACCAAAAGCACCAAAAGCGTCAGCAGAAAATAAAATTTTATCTACTAAATCGTATGTGACCATAACTTCTGGCCAATGTACCATTGGAGCCATAACAAAAGTAAGTTTGTGTTTGCCTGTTTCAAGGATATCGCCTTCTTTTACAATTTGAATATTTTTTTCGATATCGAAATCAAATTCAAAAAATTGCAAAAGCATTTGTTTTGCTTTTTGATTTAAAACGATTTTTATGTTTGGAAATTTCTTAACAACCTCTTTAATTAAAGCGCTGTGATCTGGCTCAAGGTGATTGATAATTAAGTAATCTAGAGCTTTTTTATTTAGCAAATAATCAAGATTTTCAAAAAATTGAATAGAATAGTCTTTATCGACAGTGTCAAAAAGAACTGTCTTTTCGTCATTTAGAAAATATGAATTATATGAAATCCCATCCGATACAGGATATACACTTTCAAAAAGTGCGATTTTTCTATCGTTTACGCCAATATAAAATAAGTCATTTGTTAGTTTTTTAGTGTTTTGCATCTTAACTCCTTTGTGAATTATTTTATCTTAAAAATAGAAAAATTGCATTAGAATATTTGCTAGTCTTGGCTTTTCCTTAACCGCCAAAAACCGCATAAAAAGTGTATTTAATACCATATTTAGTTTTGTAATACTTTAAATATATTATAGAAATTTGCATGAAAATTTGCTAAAATAATAATAGATAATGTGTTGATAGGAAGAGAAACATGAAAGTTCCACAAATTAATTGTTTGGGTTATTTTGGGGTACGAAATTGTGCAAAGAAAAAGTGCGCACAAAGTTCTTTGTCCCCCACAAAACATGATTGTGTTTCTTTTTCATCTAATGCACAATATATGCGCAAATATGTTACTTTGCCCGAAGAAATCAAAAAAATTCTTAACCCAAAAGATGCAATAGATATGTTTAAAGAGATGGAATTTGTTGCGCTTGGGCTTTCAAAAGGTCACAAAATTGGGCAAGGGGATTTTTCTTTTGTCTATGAAAACCCATGGTTAGATGGGTATGATTTGCTTATAGCGCAAGATTTAAACTCTGATAGTCAAATAATCTATTCAAAACATAAATTAGGAAATTCTGTTTGGGCAGATTCTGATAACAACAATATTCAAATCATCAAAAGATTAAGTTAACATATGTTAACAATTTCTCGTTTTTCCTAAAGTTTGCGCGCATTTTGTCGTCTTTTATCTTATATCAGATTAAGGAAAGACAAAAAATGGGTGCAAATTCGGTTACAAATTCAGCTTTGAGTAACGTTGATTTATCTGCGTTGACAAACGATTCTTCTGTTGCAAATTTGGCAGCGAAATCTACAAAACTTTATGAATATGTTCAAGATGAAAACAGCAATCTTGATGGGTTTGAAAAATCAGCGGATAGATTAGATGGTGAAGATCCAAACGCACCATCAGCTGAAGAAGTTGTGCAAAAAATTATGCAAGCGCAACAAGACATTGCACTGTATCAGCAACAAATTGTTGATTTAGCAAAAGAAATTGAACAAATTGCAAAAGAACTAGAGCAAGAGCAAAACAAGTTAGCTAATGCTGATAGCGAAAGAAAGGCAATTGAAAATCAATTTACTCAAAATAACAATAAATATTCTTCAATTATTGAAGATATTGAAAAAGCTACAAGTAATTTAGAAGCCGAAGCTAAAGATGAACAACAAGGTGTCATTTATCAGGCTATGGCTGATTATAACGAAGAAGAAGATGGTGATTGGGGCGAATATTTAAGCTCTAAGTTAGAAGGTATGGAATTTGGCGGTTCTGCATTGGCTGCAATTGAAAACCTTAAAGGACAATCTTCGTCTGTTGCTTCTGAGCTTGGCGTTTTAAAAACAAAATTAGCAAATAAAGATTCAGAAATTAAATCAATTAATTCTAATATTTCAAATTTAACAACAAAACTGACATCTCTTAACGAAACAAAATCTGCAACAGAGGTTTCTTTAACACAGGCACAAACCGCGCTAGAAGAAGCAAAACATGACTTAGTTTCAGAAGAAGAATGGGCATTAGCGGAAGAAAATAATGTCAATTTATCAGAAAAATTGCCAGATGGTTCGCCAAGATATATCTTCGCGCCAGGCAAGCAAGACGGCAAATATCACATCTACGATATGGGCAATGGCGGTGCGACTTTAGCGCGTCAATTTGGTTGCAATGGTGGGTTTGATATCATTGAATCTGGAAATGGTTACATGAACAATTACAAGCCAGGTTCAAGCGAAGAAGGTGCTGAAACAATTTTCTATATGGACGATTGCGGTAATTTCTCTTCTGACACTGCAACATATTGCACATGTTCGCCATTATCTTTTGATTTGAATGGAGACGGCGTTAAAACATCTGATAAAATTATCGATTACGATATTGATGGTGATGGAAAACTAGATAAAATCAATGATTCGGCTGACGCAGTATTAGTTTTTGACAAAGATGGTGATGGAATTTCGGGCGAAGATGGCTCAGAATGTTTCGGAAACAATACTGACTTAGATGGTGATGGCAAAAAAGATGGCTTTAAAGATGGTTTTGAGGCGCTTAATGCGCTAGCTAAAAAAGAAGGTCTTGTTGGCGGGGCTGATACAAAACTTGACGAAGATGATTTAAAACAATTACAAGAAAAATATGGGCTTTATATTAAAACAGATGGCTATAATTCAAATATTGAGTCGTTAATCGACCTTGGAATTACAGAGATTAACTTGTCTGGCTCAGAAACTGTTATGAATAAAAATTATGACGGCAAAGGCAATGATTTAATGACCCAAGAAGGTGCGACTTTTAAAATTAATGGTCAAGAACGCGAATATGCTGATATTTGGCATAAAAAACAAGATGAAGGCACTGTTGCAAGCCCTTCATCTATGCAAAATTTTGACGTTGAAGACTATGACACATCTTATGTAAACGATTTAATTAATCAAACACCGCAAGTTGATGATGATTCAAAAATCGATACTGATTTTTCATCTGAAACGCTAAACGGCGAAAAATCATTATCTCGAATGGAAAAGATAATGCAAAAATATAAACATTAATAGCCAAAAAATCCAAAAAAGTTTCTTTTTTGGATTTTTTATTTGTAAACATTTGTAAAAAAAGCCTTAAAAAACCTAATTTTTTTCATAAATATGCCGAAAAACATATCAAGAAGGTTGACGGATAGGAAAAAATTATTAAGGAAAAGAGAGTAAAGGTGTATTATGGCTATTGGTTCAATTAACATTGCGATGGGTGCTTCTTCAATTGGGGCATATACTCAAAAATTAACAAATCAAACAAGACAAAAGCTCGAAGAGCTTAATATTCCGTTTGATAATAATACAACAGAATCGCAAGGCAAAAAGCTTTTACAAGCTTATGAAGCTTCAAAAAGCAACAATAATGAAAATAGTTTTAACCAAAACCAATCGTCTTCTGACCTTTACAAACGCGCTGAAGCTTTGGCAAAACAGCTCGGAATTAATGTTGAACAAGGGGAAGAGTTTAAAAGCATTTTGTCTAAAATTGAAATGGTTTTAGAGCAAAAAATCGAAATGCACAAAAATAATCCGATTATGCTTCAAAAACTAAACGGTTTGAGCCAAGAGTTAGCAAATATTCAAGCACAAAGCAATGGTTCAAGCGGATATGACAATACAAATCAAGCATTAATGATGTCTTTAGAAATGCTTAGCGAATACAATAAAAATTTCTTGAACAAATAATTAAAAAAGATACCAATTTGTTCTGAAGTTAACGCTTTCGCTGTGCGTGCCTGTTTG
Source organism: Candidatus Gastranaerophilales bacterium (assembly GCA_017402995.1). Classification (GTDB taxonomy): domain Bacteria; phylum Cyanobacteriota; class Vampirovibrionia; order Gastranaerophilales; family Gastranaerophilaceae; genus RUG14156. Next base: position 40,733 of record JAFQOV010000022.1, on the reverse strand, counting down.
ATAGCGCGTTGTTCCTGCGTAAACTCCGAAGTCCATAAATTTTGATTTAAACGGAGACACATTTAAACCGATATCGAAATCTGTTGATTTTGTTAAGACGTTCAATTTGTTATAAAAAGTCAGAGAAATTTTATCTGTGAAATAGACGCTTGGTGTAAAATATATTTTTCTTGAATTTGGGTTTTGGTCTTGTCCGCGATAGTTTGTTTCAAGACCTGTTGCGATTTTGAAAAATTTAAATGGAGAATATTCAACACCTGCTAAAACGCGATAGTCTGTACTGCTGTATTTGTTCTTAATTTTATTGACATCTTGAATAACGCTAAATTTATCAGTCAGCATGATTATTGTTTTGCTGTCTTCTTTTTTAAATGTTTCACCATATGGATTTACTCTTGAATTTTCTTGGATGCGAAGCTTAAATGGCTCATAATCACCTGTAATCATGTCATCTTGTTGCATGATTTCTGCGTAATTTAATTCTTCAAATTCTTCTTCTTTTTCCTGCTCTTGCGCTTCGTTTTTCTCAATGCTTGCGCACTCAATTAAATAGTCAAAATATTCTTGAGAATATAAAAAATCGTTCCCTTGGGTTTCGGTTTTTGAAAAAGCGGGAAGATTCAGACCTATAAGCAGAAAAAATATAACAAATGTTTTAATTATTTTATCCATATCAGATAAACATTATAAATTTAAATTTAACTTATTTCAATAAAATTTTTTAAGAAAATATTTTAATAATTTGTTCAAGCTTTTCTTGAGCTGTGTTGTCAAGAATTGTCTTTTTGGCAAGCTCAACCCCTTCTATGATTGAATTTGCTTTTTTGCAAATATATAAATTTAAGCCTGAATTTGCAACAATAAAATCAAAAATCGCGTTTTGTTTTTTATCTTTAAAAACTTCAAAAATTAAGTCTTTTGTTTCTTCATTAGATGAAATTTTGATTTCTTCAAGAGAATGTTTTTTAAGACCTAAAAGTTCAAGATTTAAATTATATGTAAATATTTTATCTTTCCAAGCTTCCGCAACGAAGGTGTTGCCTTCTGGGCAAACAAATGGAAGAGAGCTTTCTGATGACAAAATTAATGAATTTGAATTGTTTAATTTTAAACATAATGAGGCGATTTTTTCGACAGTTTCTTTGTTTTTTACTCCAATAATCTGGTTTTTAGCGTTATATGGGTTTAAAAATTTATCCGTAATATTTAAAATATTGTCAAAATTTAATTGTCTTTTTAAGGCGTTGGTATATTTAAAATAGGGCTCTTGAGTGTCTAATTTGATATAGGCAAAGTTTGTTTGCTCAAATTTATCTGTTAAATTTTCTTTTTCGATATCAAAATTTAAATTAAAAACTTTAGCTGTTTCAAAAGGTTGAGTTTTATAAAAAGGGGAAGAAAAACAATATCTTAAAGCACCAAGGTTGTTTGCGCTAGAGATAATATCTGAAGCAAATTGAATATCGAAATAATTTTTGCTATCAGCCAATGTAAAATATTCAACTAGTTCTTCGTAATTTTTAGATAATGTTTTCTTAGAAATTGCATTTTTTGCGCTTGTTATTGCGCAAAAAATATCTTCTTCATTTTCTTTTTTAACTTTTAGAGCTGTTAAAAAAGAAGAAGATAAAGACTCTTGTGCAAGCCCTGAAAAAATCTCGTCAAAACCTTCTTTAAGTTCTGTTGATGTCACTTCTTCGTTGTTTGAAAATTTTTCAATTAATTCTGAAATCATTGTTTAATGATAGCATATATTTGGTTTTTATTAAAATTTTTAACAAATAAATTGCTTATACACTTGCAAAATAAATATGTTTATTGTTTGATAGAATTAAGACAGTACACTAAAAAGGAATTTATTAAAGTGGTTAAAATTAGACTAAAAAGATTAGGTTATAAGAAAAATCCTAGCTACAGAATAATCGTTATAGACAGCCGTTGCAAACGCGAAGGCGCTCCTATTGAAGAATTAGGTTTCTATAACCCAAAATCAAAAGAAATGAAATTAAATGTTGCAAGAGCAAAAGAAAGAATTGCTCAAGGCGCTCAAGCTACTGAAACAGTTATGTATTTAATTAACAATGCAAACGAAGATGGTAGCTTAAACTATAAAAAATCTGAAAAAGTTAAATTATCTAAAAAAGCTCAAGCTAAATTAGAAGAAGAAAAAGCAGCACAAGCAGCAGCGGCGGCAGAAGCGGAAGCACCTGCTGAAGTTGAGGCATAGTTTTTTAGATAAAACAAGTTTAGAGCCTCGAATTTTCGAGGCTCTTTTTTATTAGAGAGGTAAAAAGATGACACCAACAATTCAACCTGCGGATAGACTTTTGAATTTGCCAAAATATATTTTTGCTCAATTGGCAGAATTAAAACAACAAGCGATAAATAACGGCGTTGATGTAATTGATATTTCAATCGGAAATCCTGATGGCGCAACTCCAAAACCTGTGGTTGACGTTGCAATTAATGCTATTCAAGATAAAGCTAACCATGGCTACCCAAATTTTAGAGGCAAACCAGAACTAAGGCAAGCAATTGCTGATTGGGTTAAAAGAAGATACGATATCGATATTAACCCTGAAAATGAAGTCCAAACATTGATTGGCGAAAAAGAAGGTTTGGCAAACATTGCGCTTGCATATACTAACCCAGGTGATGTAAATATCATTCCTGACCCATATTACCCTGTTTTGTGTCGTGGCACATTAATTGCGGGCGGAAATCCATTTTTTGTTAATTTAAAAGAAGAAAATAAATTTTTAATTGACTTAAATGATATTCCAATTGATGTAGCAAAAAAAGCAAAAATGTTTTTTATAAATTACCCAAACAATCCAACTGGCGCAATTGCACCAAAGAGCTTTTTGACTGATGTTGTCCAATATTGCAAGGAATATAATATTCTTTTAATTTCTGATTTAGCATATGGCGAAGTTTGTTTTGGTGATTATCGCCCATATTCAATTTTTAATATTGATGGCGCGAAAGATATTGCGATGGAATTTCATTCATTCACAAAAACATTCAACATGGCAGGCTGGCGCTGTGGCTTTGCAATTGGCAAAGAGGAATTTATCTCAAATTTATATGCAATGAAATCAAATGTTGATTATGGCACCTCTACAATCGTTCAAGACGCCTGTATTGAAGCTTTAACAATGCCAATGGATTATGTCAAAGGCATTATGGATATTTATCATGAGCGCAGAGAAGTTATGGCAAAAGGATTTACAGAACTTGGTTTCTACGCTCCAAGAAGTGATGCAACAATGTATTTTTGGATTAAAATCCCATCAAAATTCAAATCTTCCATGGAATTTTGTAAATATGTTTTAGATAAAACCGGTGTCATTATCACACCTGGTAGTGCTTTTGGTGCGTTGAGTGATGACCATTTTAGAGTTTCGTTGGTTCAGCCGAACGAAAGAATACAAGAAGTATTTGAAAGATTTAAAAAAGCGGGGATTAGATACGAATAGGGTTTGAATTAGTTTAAATATTCTTCAAATTTTTTATTCACGTCAAAATAAAATCCGCATTCATCAAGCATTTTAACCCCGTTATAAATAAGTTCGGGGTTAATGTTTGGGTAATCTCTGCAAAAAATTGGTCTGATTGGATAAATCAAACATTTATTGTTTTTTGAAATAAATTTGCATTCAAAAGTTAATGCGCCATTTTGAAAATCTTGTTTATTTTCAATTTTGCCTGAAATTCTGAAATTTTTGTAATAACGATATTTTTTCTGCATGTCTTTAAAAATGTTTTCGTCTTTGATATAGCCTTCTTTTGTCGAAAAAAGAATATTTCGGCAACATCTTCCGCAACGTTTGCATTTTCCTTTTAAGACATATTTTGAAGAAAAAAGCTTGTTTTTGATTTCTAAAATTATATCTTCAAAAAAGTTTTTAAGATTATTCTTCAACTACTCTGAAACCTCCAAAAGCGCGCCACTGGTGCAAGTTTTCAATGTCAAAAATTTGAATATAATATTTGCCTGTTTGCGATAGAGTAAAATAATCTGAATATGTGTGCTTATTTTTTATTCGCACATTTTTTGCTCTGACGCGCGAATATCCGCCCTCGTGCGCATTATCGTCTTGTTTTACAATTTGATATCTTATGTAGTTTGATTTAAAGCCATCAGGCAAATATACAAGAAAATATATTCTTGAATTTATCTTAAAGACTGAATTTTCTGTGATTTTTTCGTCAAAATTTTCTGTTACCAAAGGATTTTTTGCCGACAAAATCAAAACAGGCTTTTCTTTTTTCTTAAAAATAAAAGCATTTGCTTGCAAAAAGGTTAAAATTATTAAAATTGAGATTATTTTTTTCATTTTACAACATCATCATATAATAATTTTATTTTCAATTGAATATATGCTTTTGTTTCTTCATCTTGCGCCATTTCAAGAAATTGCTCGTATGAATATATCGCGTCTTTTAATTTTTGCGATTTTTCTAAAATCATTCCTTGTAAATAGAAGTAATCTGCAACTTCTGGGTTGATAGAGATTGCTTTTTTGATATCATTTAGCGCAAGCTCATATTTTTCAATATTAAAATTAATTAATGACTTGTTGTAATATAATTTATCGTCATTTTTTGTTGTGTCGATTGCTCTATCAATAACATCAAGTGCGATATCAAACTCTTTTAGTTCATATAAAACTTGAGAATATTTCAAAAGAACATCATAGTTTGTGTTGTCTAGTTGGATTGCTTTTTCAAAATAATCTTTTGCATAGGTGTTCATTCCAAGGTAAAAACTGCTATTTGCAAGTCCAAGATAAATTCTCACATCTTCTTGATTTTGCTCAGATAATTTTAAAAACATGGCGCGCGCTTTTTTATAATCGCCCGTGCGAAGATAATCTTGCGCTTGCGCGATTTGGTTGTCTAAAATATCTGTTTCGATATCTGATTTTTGAATTTCATTTTTAGCCAATGTTTCATCATCAAATTTTAACAATGAATTATAGATATTTGAAGCTTCTTGGAAGTTGCCAAGCTTTGAATCTACAACCGCTTTGTTATATAGCGCAACCGTGTTTGATTTATCTTTTGAAATTATATTGTTATAATATTTAATTGCGTCACTGAAGCGTGAATTGTTTTGGTAAGCTCTTGCTAGTTCAAGTTTTAAATCCATATTGTCTGGATTTTTCTCTAGAGCATTTTCTAAAGTTTCAAGAGCAAGCGTTTTTTCGTCACATTTTTCATATAATTGTGACAATTTTACATATGCAGAAGCATTTTGTGGGAAATTTTCAATAAATATTTTGTATTGCTCTAATGCTTCAAGGTATTTGCCTTCTTCTTCTAAAACTTGCGCATAATCTACACGAACGCAATGTAATTCGTTATCAAGAGCAAGTGCTTGCTTGTATGAATTTAGGGCAGATGATTTATCATTAAGCTTGTTTTGAACAGAAGCTAAATTTGCCCAACTCATTGAATCATTTTTGTTCACTTTTAATGCAGCTTCAAAGGCATATTTTGCTTTTTCAAATTCGTTGTTTCTTAAAAGAGCAAGCCCATAGTTTGGATAGTCTCTAAAATCTTTTGGGTTGCTTCTTAAAGCTAGGGCAAAATTTTCAATAGCATTTTTATATTCTTTTTTTTCAAGGTAAATGTTTGCTATTGCGCTTTGACCTTCTAAATTATCTGGATATGCTTTTAAAAATTCGCTATATGCTACAATTGCGCCGTCATAATCATTTAACAGATTTTTTGCATTTGCAATGTTTAAATAGTTATATTTATAATCTGGCAATAATTTTTGTGCATTTTCATATGCCAAAAGAGCGTTTTTATAGTCATATTGTTGCATATATAAATTCGCAAGGCTAATATATAAAAATCCGTCATCATTTCTCAAAGACAAAGCTTTTTTATATGCCAAAGTTGCTTCTTCGTATTTGCCTAATTGAGCGTATAAGCCAGCTAGTTTAATGTTTAAAACTGCGTCATCTGGAGAGTATTGAATTGCTTTTAAAATGTAATTAAGAGCATATTCAAAATTGCCTTCTTGTTCGTGGGCAATGGCACTATTGTAGTATTTGCTTGATTGTAAACTCATTTTTGCATCTGCGCAATTTGCAAGCAAACCCAATAATGCGCAGGTGATTATTACTTTCTTTTTCATAACAACATTTTAAGCAGACTATATAAAAAACGCAACTATAAAAATTTTAACAATACCTTTATGTTTATTTATTTTCAAATTGTTTTATATTAAAATATTTCTAGACTATAAGAGGTAGAATTTGAGTATTACATTAAAATTTAAATCTTTTTATGTTTTTCTCGCGCTTTTTTTCTTTCTGTTTCAATGCGCTTTTTCTCAAAGTGTGTTAGCAGACTTCGATACAATTAGAGCAGAATTATATTTAATTAAAGATAAAAATTCTCCTGTTTATCAAAAAACAAAAAAGAAACTAGATAAATATATTAATCAAAACAAGGTTAATTACTCCCTTAATGCTCGTTTTGATGACATTGAAAGATTGATTTTAGAACAAAAGTTTTCTGCTGCTGAATATGAACTTTTTGATTTGATTGAATTTGATATTCAAACAAGTAGGTGCTATGAACTTTTGGGCGATATTTATTTTAAAAAACAAAACTATAAAGAAGCTTCAAGATACTATAAAATTTCAAAACAACATGATGAAGATAACATTTCGGCAATGTATAAACATGCAAAATTATATATTAGCCAAAATAGAAATCTTTTAGCAATAGAGCTTTTAAAAGAGATTGCACAAAAAACAGATGATGAAAATTTGATTAATGAAATTGAACAAATTGTTTCTTCAAAAATTAAGCCTTTAAATAGATTTGAGGCAAATATTTTATATGAAATTTTAGCTATTATCTATACAAAGCAAGGGAAAATTGACCAAACCTATTTTGCGCTTGATAGAGCGCTTAATTTAAATCCGACAGATACATTTTTAAAATATTGGTTGGGCGATTTGTTTTTGCAAAATCAAGACAATAAAAATGCACTTTTGGTTTATGATTCAATTTTGGCTGATATTCCATATGACACGCAAATTAGAAATTCAAAAGCAAAAGCATTTATTGCAGATGGAAATTTGGCAAGTGCAAAAAAAGAATATTTGCAAGTGTTAGAGGTTGTTCCAAACTCTCTTCAGGCAAGATATGGTTTGTATAAAATTTATCAAAATAAATTAAGCGCAGATGAAATCATTTTGAAAGTTTATCCAGAAAAGAAAAATTTGAAATTAACAAAAGAGGACTATCTTTCATTTGCAAAATTTTTAGAAGACATGGAAGATATTGAAGGCGCAAAATTTTTCAAAGATTGTGCCGATAAACTTGCCAAAAAACAAAACCCTCCAACGATTTCAAAAAAAGAAAATGAAAAAGTTGCCTTAAAAAAAGAACAACCTAAAAAACAAATTCAAAAGCCTGTGCAAAAAGAAAGCCAAAAAGAAAAAGCAACGTCAAAAGAAACCTTAAAACCTCAGCAAGAAAAACAAACAAAAAAAGAGGAAAAACCTGTTGCGCTGAAATCTGGAAAAGAAAAATATCAAAAAACTCTTGATAACTATTTTAATATTGAACCAAAAACCCCAGAAATTTATATTGCAATTGCAAATACATATAAGCTTGCTGGGGAAAATAATTTAGCTATGAAATATTTTGAAGAAGCTAAAAAAATGAACCCAACAAACCCAGATATTTATTACCACATTGGTTTGATAAATTTAGAAAATAATAACACTCAAAAAGCAAAGGAATTTCTTGAAAAATCGATTAATTTAAGCTCTGGTGATAATTTAAAAGCTAAGAATCTTTTGAACTTCGTAAATCAAAAAATTGTTACCGAAAAAATCAATCTTGCATATGCAAAATACGAAAAAAAGGAATATATTGATGGTTTGAATATCTTAGATAAAGCAATTAAACAGTATCCTAAAAATTCGCAACTATATTATTACCGCGCTTTGATTTATATTGCAATGAACAGAAACGCAGGTGCAATTATCGACCTGCAAAAAGCGGTAGAGCTTGACTATGGAAATTATATGGCTTATTATCAACTTGGCAAGACATATGAAAAAATAAAAGACGAAAAAAGCGCTTTGGTTTCATATGAAAGATTTTTATCCATAGAGCCAGATGAAAAAGATTTAACTTCTGAAGTGCAAAAGAAAGTTTTGTCACTTGGTGAAAAATATTATTAAAAGAGAGAAAAAGATGAAAAAAATCGCAATTGTTATTCCAGCACGTTACGCTTCAACAAGATTACCCGCAAAACCATTACTTGAGGTAAAAGGTAAACCAATTATTCAATATGTTTATGAAGCTGCTAAAAAATCAACATTAGCTCAAGATGTTATCGTTGCAACAGATGATGAAAGAATTAAATCAGTAGTTGAGGCTTTTGGTGGCAAATGCGAAATGACAAGAGAGGATCACAAATGTGGTTCAGATAGAATTGCCGAAGTTGCTAACAGACACAATGATTTTGATTATATTTTAAATTTGCAAGGTGATGAACCTCAAATTACACCTGAAGTAATAGATATGGCAATCAAAGCATTGATTGATGATGAAGCTGTTGATATTTCAACTTTGGTGCGCAAAATTACATCAAAAGAACAAATTGAAAACCCGAATTGTGTAAAATGTGTTTTTGATAAAAACTTTAATGCGCTATATTTTTCTCGTTGTCCTATTCCATATGAAAGAAATGCAAATGAAGCGGATTATTACGCTCATATTGGAATTTATGGCTATAAAAAATCTTCGTTGATTAAAATGACACAATTAAACCAAACTCCATTAGAAAAACAAGAAAGTCTTGAACAATTAAGAGCGCTTGAAAATGGAATGAAGATTAAAGTTGCAATCACAACTCTTAACCCAACAGGGATTGATACAATCGAAGATTACGAAAAATTTAAAAAATTAATTGAAGGTTAAAGCGTTTCTGAAGGGTCAATTTTAACAGATTTTCGGCTTTTGTAAAAATCGCGTTTGTTTTTGCTTTCGTCGATATTTTCTGTTGTGAATTTTTCAAATTCAATTCTTGAATTATCCGAACCAACAATGAACATAAAGTCTACGTGTGCAATAGAGCGAACGGCGTCATATGAAAGAACAAGTTTTAAATCTTGTGGTCCCATCATTGCATAAAGGCGCGATTCTGTAATTAAATCTTCTTGGAAATTGTCTTTCATTGGCGTGATAGTTGCGCGATAACCTATGGCAAATTTATCGTTAAAATTAATTTTTTCGTTTAACATAATTGTAGATTTACCGTAGCGATATTTATCAAACCAAAATGGGCTATCGCCATGGACACCAGATAACATATAGCCAAGGCTTGACTCCCACCTTTTAAATCTTGTTGTCACAAAAGGACCAAATCTGGCTATGCCTGTTGTAGAGCCATCACCATATAAAGTTGCAGCTCCTTGTGCCATCAAATTCAAGCTCATGCTTGTGTTTTGTTCTTTATTTTGTATAGCAAAAATATTTTTTCGAATTTCTGCCATATATCTAAATCTTGTTGTTGAATATGCGTCTTCTTGGTCATGTTTTTGATAGTCGCTCATAATGCCAGCATAGAGACCATGATAATATCTGATTTTTAAGTCAGTGTTGTAATAAGCTTTTGTTTTTTGCAATTGTGCAGAATAACCAGAACGTCTTGCGCCTAAAAAGCCTTCTGGAATATATGCGTTACGACCATATTTTAAATTTAAACCATTGCCGAAGTCGTATCTACCTCTTGCAACGAGGTTTGTTGTTGAAGTTGAATAACCAGCGTCTAAATAACCTCTTTGTGTGCGATAGCGACCAATAAGACCAACACCAAGATTACTGTCACCATATGTTAAAGCTGGAGCGAGTTTTAGAGTATGTCCTTTTGGAAGTTTGTTAACAAATCCATAGGCAACGTATGTACCAAAACCTTTAAAGGTACCCATTTCTGGCGCGCTAAATTCCATGACTTCTTTTTGTTTATCGGTCACAAATTCAATGTCTGTTTTTTTAGCAACTCTATGATTGTTGTAATAGATGTCGCTATCCTTTAAAACAAGGCTATTGTGATCTTTGTAGCTTGTTAGGACCATATTTTTTGTTTTGATTAAATATGCTCTATCTGGGTTTGTTCCGTCAGAAGTTCTTTTGTAGTTTTTATGGCGAATGCGGTCAACTGCAACGTTTTCATATCTTTGGAACGATCTTGATTCTAAAGAAAACTCTTCGTTTTGTGCAATTTTAACAACACCATTAATCAATTCAACATTATTTGATAATAAAAACCCTTCTTGTGCTGTAATTTCAAACATATAAGCGCTATATTTAGGGTTTTCTATTAAAACATTTTCCTCGTTAAAATCAACAAGTAGATACTCTCCGGTCAATTCCGCGCCGTTTCTTAAAACCCTAACGTTGTTGTGTAATTTTAAAGTTTGCGAGTTTTTATCTAATACAGCTGTATCTGCTTTTATTGTCGTGTTATTTTTGTTTGAAATTATTTCTACGTTCCCAATGGCGTAAATATTGCCATCTTCTTCGCTGTAAGAAATTTTATCTGCATTAATTTTGAATTTGTTTTTTTCATCAATCTCAATAGCTTTATATGGTTTTGGTTTTACAGTTTCACTTTTTTCTATGCTACCATTTTCATCATCAAATGGGGTTTCTTCTTCAATTTGGGTGTCTGTTTGTGCTTTGTTTTTCTTGAATTTGTTAAAGAGTTTGAAGGTTTTTTCTTCTAAACCATCTTTGTGGTAATGATATTCTTCTTCTAAAAATTCTTCTTCGACGTTATCAACCCCATATTTCAACATTTTTGTTGTTTTTTCTTGCAGTTCGTTGCTTGGTGTTGGGATTGTTTTTGCCTTAACTGTGTCGTATTGCGCAAAGGAAGCATTACAATAGAGAATGCTTGCGATAAAAAGTGAAATGATTATTTTTTTATCTAACTTTAACAATTAAATCCCTTGCGTAGTCTAACATAATTAATTTACATCAAATAAAGTTCCAATTCAAACTATTTGATGAAGTTTAATGGATTTACAGGATTACCTTTTTGACGGACTTCAAAGTGTAAATGAGGTCCTGTTGAATAGCCTGTTGTTCCGATTTTACCAATTGTTGCGCCTTTTGCAACAGAGCTACCTTGTTTTGCAATTGTGACAGACATGTGCGCATAAAGTGTTGTAGTTGGCACTCCGTTTATATTTCCATGGTCAATGATGACAACTTTTCCATATCCGCTATACCAGCCTACAAAGATGACTCTACCAGAGTTTGCAGCTTTAATTGGTGTTCCATATGGTGCGCCAATGTCTATACCAGAGTGGAATATTTTTCTTTTGAAAATCGGGTGCATTCTGTATCCGAAAGGTGATGTAACCCTGCCAGGAACTGGTTTGATAAATCCGCCCGTAATTGTAACAGACGCGCCTTGAGCGCTTTGTTTTTTGGTTTCTTGGTTAATCATTTGAGAAATGGCTTTTGATTGTCTTGCTAAGTCTTTTTCTGCTTTTTCCCAAGTTGCTCTATCTGTTTTTAATTTTTCAATTAATTTTTCATTTTTAGATATTGCTACCTTGATATCTGCTTGTTGTTTATTTATGTTTGCCATAGAAACTTCAAGATTTCTTTTTTGCATTTCAATTCTTGATTTTAAAGCTAAAATATCACGCGCGCATTGAGAAGTTTCTCTTAATTTTTTTCTATCGTATTGAATTACAATATTTTCAAAATAAAGTCTATCTAAAAACGAATTAATATCTTCAGAGTTTAAAAGAAAATCGATATATTTGTTTCGTTTGTGTTTGAAAATTTGTACAATTCTTTTTTCTGTATATGCTTTATGTTTTTTGTGTTCGGTTAATAAAGCATCTAATTTGCGCTCTAAGCTAATTACTTCAAGGGTTGCGCCTTGATATTCTTTTTGGTTTCTTTGCAAACTGTTTTGGGTATATTCAAGCTTTTGTTGGTTTTTATATAATTTATTTGTTTCGATTTTTTCTAAAAGCTTAAGTTTATGAATTTCTTTTTTAACTTTGCCTCGTTCTGCTTCAATTTCGCTTTGTTTGGTGTTCAATTTTTCCTCAGCAAAAGCGCTAGAGCAAAAAAATAGCCCTATTAAAACAAAAAATATTACGATTAATTTTTTGGTTTTCAAGTAGTTCATAAGCTAAAATAAAACGCTAAGAAGTGCTCCAATGCCAACCATCCAAGCGACTAAAAATATAGTTAAAAATATAACAATTATCTTCCGGTGTTTTCTAAAAAATTCCATTTATTAACTTCTCTTTTTGTCTCTTTCTAATATCATACCAAAAAGAAGCCCTAATTTGCAAATTTATTTACATCTTTGTTATATTTGGCAAGCGCTGTCTTGGGCGTCAATTTTGCCATCAAAATCGTTGTCTATTCCGTCATGGCAAGAATTAATCGATTCTTTTCCTTCTGCTTTTGGATATAAATTTAAAAATTTATTGTCAATTGAATTAAATAGATAAATAAAATAATCACGATAAAAACTTGCTATTTGCTTGTTTTCAATTATTAAAACGTTTTCGTCATTTTTATTAAAGGCATTTTTTGAAAAATTTGAGCTTCCAATAATTAAAAATTCATTATCAATCAACATTGTTTTTTCGTGGTTTTTTCCGCCCCAATTTTCAACTTTTGTGGGAATGCCCGCTTTTCTTAAGGGTTCAATTCTTTCTTTGAAATTGCCTGCGCCAAGTGCGTCAATGACTATTACAACATTAACCCCTCTTTGTCTTGCTTTGATTAATTCTTCAATTAACGGTTTGTTTGTTAAATAAAATATTGAAACGAAAATTTCTTTTTTGCTATTTTTAACCATTGGCAAAACCTTTTCGTTTAAAATATCATCTTTTGGTGTGAAAAACGCTTCAATTGTTGAATTTTTAAGAACTACTTTTTCTTTTTTAATTTGATGTTTATTTTTTGAATATTTTCCTTTAAACATCTGGTTAAATTCTTCTTTATAATAGCTTGCAAGTTTTGGTGAATTTATTAATGTCATTATATTTGCGCTATATCCGCCACTATCTGTTGAAGAGATATTCGCCGAACCTGTTAAAACTTTTTTATCGTCAAATATGAAAAATTTGTTGTGCATTAAGCTCTCAAACCCATCTTTTGAAGATAAAAATTCTTTTCTTAAAATATATGTGTTTGGATAAATTGTTTGCGTGTTTTTGCTTTCATCTGTCACAACTTTAATTTCGACGTTTCTTTCCTTTGCACGTTTAAGTGCATCTATAAGTTCTTCTTGTTCTCCAAAACCATAAATAGCAATATCGATTGTTTTTTGCGCATTATTTATTTCTCTTAAAATTGCTTTGCAGAGCTCATTTGAACATTTTTTATTTGGTGATTTATGTTCAAGTGGGTTTAATAAAAATATTTCAATTTCATCAAAAACTTTGCTTTGAGATTTTCTATATTCTTTTTGAGATAAAAATAACTTTTCTCTTTCTTGTTTTTCTTTTAGCTCTTTAAGACAGATTTTACAAGGGATTGCTTCTTCTTCAGATGTTGTTAAAATTCCATTATTAATTAATTTTGCATATTCGCAATTAAGCTTGTGCAAAATTTTGTTTTTCAAATTTATAATATAAAATTCGACTTTTTGCGTTTCTTTTGAATTTAATTTTGTTTGCTTTTGGTTGAGATGTTGAAAATAGCTTGCATTTTTTGAATTAATATCAAGATAGGCAAGCCCGTTTTTTAAAAGTTGAATTGCTATATCGCCATTTTCATCTTTTATTTGTACAATATTGTAATTTTTGTTTTTGTTAAAATATTTGTATGTAACTTTTACATTTTTATTTAAAAAATATTCTTTTAAAAATTCCTGTGCCAAAAAGCCGTTTTTTAGATAATCCATTATTTCAAGATTAAGGTCTTGCGCTTCTTTTTCGATTTGATTATTTTTAATTGGTGAATAAATTTTTATATCTTTGAGCTTTGTAAGTTCTTCTTTTTGTGGAATTTTGTCGTTATTAAAATCGATATAAAAGTCGTTTGTTTCCGTAATATCAATGATTTTAAAGCTTTTAATTTCTTGGCTTTTTTCAAAATTAAAAATAAAAAGCGCAAAAATTAAAACCAAAATAAAAAGAGTTAAAATATCGTTTTTGTTCTTCATATAATTTATTATCTGATAAAAATATTGTTTGTTAATAAATCTTTACTTATAGGGCTTGTTTTGTAATTATGTTTAATATATTATGTTTTATGCTAGAACAACATGTAAAAGGGACAAAAAAATGAATCCGATTATTGATGAATTAGAAAAAGAATATACAGGTCGTGAAATGCCTGAAATCAATCCTGGCGATACTGTTAAAGTTTTCGTTAGAATTATCGAAGGCAACAAAGAAAGAACTCAAGCTTTCGAAGGCACTGTTATTAAAAAACGCGGTAGCTCAATCAACAAAACAATTACCGTAAGAAAAGTTTTCCAAGGTATTGGCGTTGAAAGAGTATTTGCAATCTACTCTCCACGTATTGAGAAAATCCAAGTTTTAAGACGTGGTGACGTTAGAAGAGCAAAATTATACTACTTAAGAGAACGCTCTGGTAAAGCTACTCGTATCAGAGAAAAAATGGAAAAAAGATAAATTTTTTTAAATTAAATTTACAAAATGCCTTGAATTTTTATTTAAGTTCAAGGCATTATTATTAAAAGGTGAATTATGAGTCATATCCATTGGTATCCTGGACATATTGCAAAAGCGCAAAGACAATTAAAAGAAAAGCTAAATCTTGTAGATGTAATCATTGAAGTTGTCGACGCGCGTATTCCGTATGCAAGTTGGTATAAAAATACTAATGAATTATGTCCAAATAAACCTCGTTTGATATTGATGAACAAATCAGATGTATCTGATGAGGAATATAACAAGCTTTGGAAAAAAACTCTTGAAAAACTTTCAAAATGTGATGTTTTAATTACAAATTTAGACAATAAAAATGATATTAATATAATCATAAATAAAGTAATTTCTCTTTCTGATGAAATTATGAAAAAAAGAGTTGAAAAAGGGCTTTTGCCACGACCCACAAGAACAATGGTTATTGGAATGCCGAACGTTGGTAAGTCAAGCACGATTAACCGACTCGTTAAACGCGCAAAAACTAAAACAGGCGCAAAAGCTGGTGTAACGCGTCAACAGCAATGGGTTAGAATTAATGATAAAATCGAACTTTTAGATACCCCAGGTATAATCCCAACAGTTCAACCAGACCAAGCACAAGCTCTTAAGCTTGCAATGGTTAATTCTATTGGCGAAAACGCATATGATAGCGAGTATGTTGCAAGAGAATTATTGGCAATTTTAGATAAATTATATTTAAAAGAAGTCAGAAAATATTATGAATTTGACGAAAATGAAGAGTTAAGCTTAGAAAATGTTGCAATTAAAAGAAGGTGGATTTTAAAAGGCGAAACACCTGACATTAAAAGAACATCTCAAATCGTTTTATCAACTTTCAGAGAGGGAAAAATTGGAAAATTCACGCTTGATAGAGCAGAAGAATATTCACTTGTTTAAATATGATGAAAGTGAAAAAAAAGAAAATAATATTGATATAATCATAGGTGCAGATGAGGCTGGGCGTGGTCCTGCGGCTGGCGGAGTTTTTGCTGCTGCAGTTAGTTTTTTTGATAATGTTGATATAAATTTGTTTGAAACTTTAAATGACTCTAAAAAACTATCAGCAAAAAGAAGAGAAGTTTTATATGATGTCATTAGACAAAATGCTTATTGTGCAATTAAATACGTTGACGTTGAAAAAATTGAAGAAATTAACATTTTGCAAGCTTCTTTATATGCTATGAAATGTGCAATTGAGGCGGTTTGCAAGCAAATGAATTCAAATGATGTCTTGGTTTTAATTGATGGAAATCAAAAAATTAAAAATGTTTCTTTTAAACAAAAAAACGTCATAAAAGGAGATGCGACTTCTGCAAGCATTGCCGCAGCTAGCATTTTGGCAAAAGTATCAAGAGATAGATACATGGACGAATTGGCAAAAAAATTTCCAAATTATGATTGGGAATCCAACAAAGGATATTTAACTAAAAAACATATTCAAGCAATCCAAGAGTTTGGAATTTGCGAGTATCACAGAAAATCATTTTTAAAAAACATAATAAAAAGCCCCCAAGAAACTCAGGGGCAATTATTGTTAAAATTTTAACTATACCAAGCTTAATGCGATCGAGGGCGCTTGGTTTGCTTGCGCCAATAGTGCAGTTGAAACTTGTTGCAGAATTGATTGTTGAGTATATTCTGCTGCTTCTGCTGCGATATCCGCATCTGTGATGATTGATTTTGCGCTTGATAAGTTTTCGTATTGTATCGTTAATGTTTGCAATGCTGATTCTAAACGGTTTTGCGCTGAACCGATTTTAGATTTTCTTGATGTAACGTCGTCTAGTGCTTCATCAAGTGCGTCAAGATAACCTTTGTAAGTATCTTGAGATTGAACTGTTGTTCCTCCTCCGGTGGTTGAAACAAGAGTGAAGCTATCGTCGCTAACTCCTGTTAAGCCAGAGAAAGATACGCTTGCAAAAATTTCTTTGCTTGCGCTAATAGTGTTGTCTTCTGAGCTGTTTGCGCCAACTTGGAAAGTGACACCATTTGCTTGAAGAGATGTGTCTTCAAACAAAGACAAATCAGAATATTTTGAAGAAGTAGATACACGGTTAACTTCCGCGATACGTTCTTCTACCTCGTCTTGCATAGCCTTGATTTCATCAGCTGAATAAGTGCCGTTTTTTGCTTGCAATACAAGGTCGCGAATTCTTTGCAAGTTGTCTTCAATTACATCTAAGTTTCCTTCTGCTGTTTGCAACAATGAACTTCCGTTTTGGATGTTGTTTTGTGCAATTTTGTTCCCATTAAGTTGTACTTCCATACGCGCAGAAATTACAGTTCCCGCAGCATCGTCTTTTGCAGAGTTTACTTTTAACCCCGTAGACATTCTTTCCATAGATGCTGACATGCGAGATGTTGAAGATGTCAAACAATTTTGGATTTTGATGGCATCCACATTGGTGTTGATGACTACTGACATAAATGAGCTCCTTTCATTAAGCCGTGCAATACAATCCGTTGTGTTTACAAAAAAATAGTCGCGTATGAGTTCAATTCACAAAAAACAAAGGCAACTAACCGACTTTTTGAAAGTGTTACAATGTTAACAATAAAAAACCCTTGATAGCTTTTATTATCAAGGGTTTTTGAAATTTTTTTGATATTAAGTTATGTAAACAATTGAAAAAATGTTATTATTTTTCTTTTTGTGGAAATTGGTTTAAAACCCAATTAATTTCTTCTTCTTTGCTTAATATCTTATTGTTTTGAATTTTATTTTTTAGTTTTTCATTTAAAAGATTACTCATTATTTCACCAAAAAGTTTCCCTTTTGGATAATTTAAATTAATCAAATCTTCACCTGAAATTAAAAGCTTTTGGTTTTCAAATTTTAAATATGTTTCAATATTTTCATCATTTGTTTTGTAAAAATAATATGCTAAGTCTTCATTTGAATAGTTTTCAAATGTTTTAGATATTTCGTAATATGTTGTTGGGTTTTGCTTTTCGACGTTTTTATTTTCTAAAATTTTTAGATAGAAATTAACTAAATTTTCGTTTTTTAAATTAAATTTGTTTATAATTTCATCTATTTTTTTAAAATCTATATCCAAATTGTGATTGAATAAAATTTTATAATATTTTTTTTCAATGATTTCTTTAAAAATTTCATTAGAATATTCATTTAATAGAGTCTTTTTAAAAACCTGAAAACACCTATCAAAGCTCATATTTGAGTAATCGATATTATTCAAATATTCTTCAATCAAGGTTTTATCTTCTTGTGAAAAATCAAATCCAAATCGATATTTAAATCCAAGCCCTCTTAAAATTCTTGTTGGATCATCAATATAGCTTTTTTTGTGCAAGACGCTTAAAAGCTTGTCTTTAAGGTCTTTTTGCCCATTAACCAAATCAATTAATTCATATGTAATTTTGTCATTTTTTAAACCAAGCTCAAAATACATTGAATTAATTTTAAAATCCCTCCTTGAGACATCTTCTCTAAGCTCTACCCCTGTTTTTGTGACAACAGGTAAACAGCCACTATATGGATAGTTTTCAATTCTTGTTGAAGCAATATCTATCTGAAGATTTTTATATTCGACTTTTGCTGTGCAAAAATCCTCGTGTATTGATTTTAGAGTGATTTCTTTTGGCAAACTTTTAGCAAAATCAATTGCATTTCCGACAATTAACAAATCAATGTCGGTGGTTTTTTTGCGCAAGAAATAATCTCTCACAATGCCACCGACAAAATATAGTTTTAAATTTTGATTTTGCGCGGTTTTTAAAATGATTTTCAAAAAACAATCTAAATTATTGTCAAAAATGAAATTCATTATTTTTTAATTAAAACCTCTGGAAAATTTGTTTCAATGAAACTTGTGTTCAAGTCGCCTGAAATGAAATTGCTATTTTTTAAGATTTTTTTATGGAAACCGATTGTTGTTTTGACGCCTGTAATGATATAGTCATTTAATGCGCGAAGCATCCTTTTTCTTGCTTCTTCACGGTTTCTGCCCCAGCAAATTACTTTTCCAACCAAAGAATCGTAATATGGCGGGATTGTATATCCTGTGTAAACGTGTGAATCTACTCTTGTGCCAAAACCGCCTGGGGCAATATAGCCCTCGATTTGTCCAGGAGAAGGCATGAAACATTTTTCATAGTCTTCTGCGTTAATTCGACATTCAATCGCATGACCCATCAATTTGACATCTTCTTGTTTATAAGACAATTTTTCGCCTTGAGCAACTCTGATTTGTTCTTTGACGATATCAACATTTGAAATCATCTCTGTAACGCAATGTTCCACTTGAACGCGCGTGTTCATTTCCATGAAATAGAATTTTTTATTTTTCTTATCTGTTTCATCTAATAAAAATTCTAATGTGCCTGTGCCTTCGTAACCGATTGCTTTTGCGGCATTGACGGCAGCTGTGCCCATTTGCTTTCTGATTTCATCTGTTATTGCAATTGATGGAGCTTCTTCAAGAAGCTTTTGGTTTCTTCTTTGAATTGAACAATCTCTTTCGCCAAGGTGAATAACATTTCCATAGCTATCAGCTAAAATCTGTACTTCAATATGGCGAGGGTTTTCGATAAACTTTTCGACATATACATCACCATTAGCAAAAGCGTTTTGCGCTTCTGATCGGCACAAATTAAATGCGTCATCAAGCTCTTCATCTGTTCTAACAATTCTCATGCCTTTTCCGCCACCACCAGCAGTTGCTTTGATGATGATTGGATAGCCAACTTTTTTAACAAAAGCGCGAATTGTTTCAGTATCTTGAACAATTCCAAGACCCGGAGTAATTGGAACACCAGAGCTTTCCATTGTTGCTCGAGCAGTTGCTTTATCGCCCATTTTCATCATTGCGTCAGCCGAAGGACCAATGAATTTAATTCTGTGTTGGTCGCAAATTTCAACAAAATCTGCTCTTTCTGATAAAAAGCCATATCCTGGGTGAATTGCATCTGCTCCTGAAGTTAGTGCAACGGAAATTAATGCTGGAATATGTAAGTAACTTTTTGCGCTTTGTGCAGGTCCAATGCAATATGCCTCATCTGCTAAAGATACATGTAAGCTATTAGCGTCTGCTTGAGAATAGACTGCAACTGTTGCAATGCCAAGTTCTCTACATGCTCTGATTATGCGCACCGCAATCTCACCGCGATTCGCAATTAATACTTTTTTAAACATAGTAAATACCTAATTATTCGACATACATTAATACTTGGCCATATTCAACGCTTTGACCGTCTTCAACAAGAATTTGAGTAACTTTACCAGAAACCTCTGATTCAATTTCGTTCATCAATTTCATTGCTTCAACGATACAAACAATTTGACCAACGCTAACTGTGTCGCCAACTTTTACAAATGGTTTTGCTCCAGGTGCTGGTGCAGCATAAAAAGCGCCAACCATTGGAGAAGTAATTGCCATTGCTGTTGGTTTTGTTGCTGGTGCTTCTTCTTGCACTGTTTGTGCTGGTTCATTTGTTGCTTCTTTTTGTGGAGTAACTGTTTGAACTGTTATAGGAGCATTGTCGCAAACCGCAGCAGAATAAGCGATTTCTTTTCTCACAGTGATAGCTTTATCGCCATCTTCTAGGATAATTTCGCTTAATTTGTTATCATCTATGATTTTGGCAATTTTTTCGATATATTCTAAATCGTATTTCATAAGTATGTCCTTATGCTTTACCTAGATATTCATTTGTTCTGGTGTCGATTTTTAATAAATCACCATTTTGAATATGGAATGGAACGTTAACAACAGCACCACCTTCAAGAGTAGCTGGTTTTGTACCAC
Source organism: Candidatus Gastranaerophilales bacterium (assembly GCA_017402995.1). Taxonomy (GTDB): domain Bacteria; phylum Cyanobacteriota; class Vampirovibrionia; order Gastranaerophilales; family Gastranaerophilaceae; genus RUG14156. Next base: position 20,260 of record JAFQOV010000022.1, on the reverse strand, counting down.
CTTGAGCAGTGTTGCCCTTTTCAGCTGGTGGTGTGTCAACAACTTCTAGTTCGACAAAGTTTGGTAAATCAATACCGATAATTTTGGCGTCGTGTAATAAAATTTGAACGTTCATATTTTCTTTTAAATATTTAACGCCGTCGCCAACTCTATCAGATGGAACTGGCAATTGTTCATATGATTCTAAATCCATCATGATTAAGTCGTTACCTTCTCTGTATAGATATTGCATTTCGCGTCTATCTAACATTGCTTTTGCAACTTTTTCGCCAGCTCTGAAAGTTTTTTCAACAACTTGACCTGTTTCAACGTTTTTTAATTTTGTTCTAACGAATGCTGCGCCTTTACCTGGTTTAACATGTAAAAACTCAACAACTGACCATAAACCATGGTCGATATCTAGTGTTAATCCTGTTTTCAAATCATTTACTGAAATCATAAAATAATTCCTATTTAACTATTTCTTTTGTCATTTTATCATAAATATGATTTTTTACATAAAAATTTACATCATTTTGCGCTTTTTGTAACAATTCAGATGGCGAAGACGGTATTTTAGCAAGGATTTTCACTGCTTGTTCTCTGATTGTGTAATCACTAAAATTTATTAAATATTTTATAATTTTTATTAATTTATCATGACTTTTTTCACTCATGCAAATTGAAATTGCCTCAAGTGACCAATATAGCGAGAAAAGAAGCTTGTTTTTTGCGTGATTTTTTCTGTTTTTAATTTTGTTATCAAAAAAATCTTTGTTATCTTCTTCGTATTTTTTAATTTTTTCTGTTATTTCGCTAATGTTTTCAATCAATTTTTCCTCGATTAACTCAGCAATTTCCTTGTTTTTTCCAATAAAATTACAAATTGCACGGCAAACATTTGGGTTAATATCAATAATCGCGTTAAGAATTTTATTTATTGCAAAATTATTTAAAAAGAAGGCTGTTTCGTTTAATTCTTCTAGTTTAATTGCGACAATTTCTCTGATTGGGTTTGGCTGATTTGTTAAAAGATTAATGAAAATATCGGCATCTTTTTGTGAATTTATTTTTTCAAGATTTAAAATTGCAAAAATTTTAGCAAAATCTTCTTTTTGCTCATTTTTTAAAATTTCAAAAATTTCTTCATATGTCGGTTCAAAATTCAGCTCTAAAAGCTCTTTTGAAGTATATTTTTCTTTTTTTATGTTATCCATAAATATAATTTAACCATAAGCAAAATGGTAAGTAAAAAACAATAAAACCTCTTTATAATAAATTAGACTTTTAAAAATTAATAATTAAATAGTTTAAAAAGGGGTAAATATGGATATTATTAAAAAACTTTTTTCTTTTAATGATGATGACAAAATGGCAATTGGATTGTGCAAATTTAACGATACTTTTAATCGCCAACAAGAAACAAAACAAGAAGTTAAAAGGCAACTTAAAAAAAGTGCCACAATAACTGATATGCTTAAAAAAGATTTTTAGATTAATTTATCCCAAAAATGTACAACTAATGGGATAATTATTCCAAGAATCATTCCGCAAAAAACTTCTAGTGGAGTATGTCCAAGCAACTCTTTTAATGTTGCATATGGTTTTACTTCATGATTTTTTTGAACAAATTCATCAACAAGTCGGTTCAGCGTTGCTGCGGTTTTGCCAGCCGCTCTTCTAACACCAGATGCGTCTTGCATTACAATCAAAGAAAAACCTAAAGATACTGCAAAAATTAACGAATCAAAACCGTCAATAAGACCAATAGAAGTAGACAATGCTATTACGCCAGCAGTGTGAGAAGATGGCATGCCACCAGTTGTTGTAAAGATTTTAAAGTTAATTCTTTTGTGAATAAAAATATATGTGATAACTTTAATGACTTGTGCAATCACAGCGCCCATAATTCCACAAAAGATTGCTTCATAGCCTGTGTTGTAAAATTGAATTTCTCCCACTACTTTTCTACCTTTTTAATTAACATGTCGTAAATGTCGTCAAATACTTTTGATTTTATATTCAACTCAGTCAGTATAGCACGATTTTTATCAATTAGGCTATAAAAAATATTTTTTGCTTTTTCTAAACCCCAAGCACTAACATATGTTAATTTCTTGTTAAGCTTGTCTTTGCCTGCTGTTTTGCCTAGTTCATCTGTTGTTAGAGTATAGTCAATAATATCATCATAAACCTGAAACAATACTCCAAAATTATCTGCATATTCGCCGATTTTTTCAACTATATCAGCGGTTGCGTTTGCAATTTTTGCACCCATTAACATTGAACATTTAAAAAGAGCACCTGTTTTGTATTTGTGAATATATTTTAAGTTTTCAATATCAATTTCTTTGCCTTCTGCTTCGATATCTGCGACTTGCCCCGCAACAATACCAAGAGCTCCGGCGGTTTTGTTGTAGTCATTTACTATATCTAAAAGTTTTTTTGGCTCAACTAAATCTTTTAGTTTATCAATAATTATTTGGGAACCAAAAGAAATTAACGAGTCGCCTGCTAAAATTGCAATCGCTTCCCCATAAACCTTGTGGTTTGTTGGTTTTCCGCGCCTTAAATCGTCATTATCCATTGACGGAAGGTCGTCATGGATTAAACTGTAAGCATGCATCATCTCTAATGAACACGCTAAAGGTAGGGCATAGCTTGTTTTGCCGCCTAATAGTCTTGCAATTTCAAGACACATCACAGCTCTTAATCTTTTTCCATCTAATAATGTGGTATAGGCCATTGAATCCCAAATTTTAGAAGAATATGAAGAATTTTGCTTGTATTCATCAAAATATTTTTTTAATGTTTCGTTTATTAAAATTTTATATTCTTTAAACATTATCTTCCCTTATATTTTGTTTTTGTGTGTTTCTTGATGACATTCTTTTTCTTTTTGAAATTTTAACAGCATTTCTTGAGCCTGTTGTTTTTGTGAAGCCTTCTTCTTTTATACTTCTTTTGGATATTTTTTCTTTATATTCTTTTGCTTCTTCTAAAAAGCAAAGGTAGCTTTCATAGCGATAATTGTTAATTTTATCTAAATTATCTACAACAGAACAAACCCCTTCTTCTTTTGCATTGTGCAAACAATTTGTATATTTGCAATTTTTTGCATAGATATTTAAATCATCAAAAAGATTAATTAAATCATTTGGTAAAATAAAATCAAATTTTAAACAAGAAAACCCTGGAGTGTCTATAATTTTAAAATTATCAAAGTCTATGATTTCGCAATGGCGAGTTGTGTGCGTGCCCCTTTTTGTTTTTTGCGAAACTTCTCCTGTTTTAATTTCAAAATTTGGATTTAGACTGTTTAAAAGTGTAGATTTACCAACGCCTGACATGCCACAAAGGGCAATTGTTTTGTTTTGAATATATTTTGTTAGTTCTTCTAAATCTAGTTTATTTTTTGCGCTAATAAAAAATGTTTTATAGCCAAGCGGTTCGTATATTTTTTTGATATCTTCTTTTTCTTTGTTTAAATCTTGAATTAAATCTTCTTTGTTAAAACAAATTGCGCAATTAATATTTAAATATTTTAAATATGTCAAATAGCGATTAAGCTGGATATGATCAAGTTTTGGTTCGTCAAGTGAACAAACAATCAAGACGCAATCGATATTTGAAGCTTTTGGGCGATTAAGAAAATTTTCTCTTTTAATTAATTTTGAAATGAAATTATTATCATCACTCAATTCAACAAAATCACCCACAATTATTTGTGTTTTTTGTTTTTTTAAAACATCTCTCAGTTTGCAAACGAATTCTTCATGTTTAGAATTCTTAACATAATAAAAATCTGAATGTATTTTATATACTTGCGCTTGCATAGTTTAATTGTAGATAAAAAATTAACATAGGGCAATGTTTTGTGTAGTTTTTTTATTTTATAATATAATGTTGATAACTAACTTGATGAGGATAAGTTTATGACTTTGACCGATTGGTTTAATAAGAGAAAAATTCAGCAAATTGCTGCTCGTGATAATGACGTATATATAGATGATTCAATTGGTAAATTATGGACACTTTGTTATAACTGTAATAGTCAACTACCAAAAAAAGACCTAGATTCAAATTTAAACGTTTGCCCAAATTGTGATTATCACTTTAGAATTGGCGCATATGATAGAATTAAACTAATCGCTGATGAAGATACATTTGAAGAAATGTTTTCAAATATCAAGCCAACTGACCCACTAGATTTTTTTGACACTCAAAGCTATACAATGCGTCAAGTTTCTGCACATGAAAAATCAGGACTAGACGAGGCTGTTATTGTTGGTACATGCGAAATTGATGGGCAAAAAACAGCAATCGCGGTCATGGATTTTGAATATATGGGCGGTTCAATGGGCTCTGTTGTTGGTGAAAGAATTACAAGAATTTTAGAATATGCACATGATACAAAATTGCCTTCAGTTGTTTTCACTTCATCTGGTGGTGCTAGAATGCAAGAAAGCGCTTTAAGCTTAATGCAAATGGCAAAGACATCTTGTGCTGTTGCAAAATTAAATGAAGCAGGATTGTTATATATTACAGTTTTGTGCGAACCTACTTTTGGTGGCGTTACTGCTTCTTTTGGTACGATTGGCGATATAATTATTGCCGAAAAAGGCGCAAGAATTGGTTTTGCGGGAAGACGTGTAATTGAACAAACAATCAGACAAAAACTTCCTGCGGATTTTCAAACCGCAGAATATCTTTTAAAATGCGGTCAAATTGACTTTATAGTTGAAAGAAAAGATATGAAAGAAAAGCTTTCAAAATTAATTAATCTACATACAAAAAAATAGGATTTTATTATGAGTAATGATAAAAGGGTTCAAGTTTTAGAGTTTGAAAAACCCATATATACAATGAAAGAAAAGATAGAAGAGCTTAAAAAAACAAGCCAAGATACAAATATAGATTACAAAGACGAGATTAAAAAATTGGAAGAACAAACTAAAATATATCAAAAAGAATTATATGAAAAATTAGAGCCATATCAAAAGCTCCAAATTGCTCGTCACCCTCAAAGACCTAACTTTATGGATTTTGCGCAGTTGATTTGTGAAGATTTTATTGAACTCCACGGCGATAGACATGGCGCAGATGATAAAGCTATTGTTGGTGGAGTAGGAAAAATTGATGGTACTCCTGTGATGTTGATTGGCACAATGAAAGGCAAAACCACAAAAGAAAACCTTGAATGCAATTTTGGCATGCCGCAACCTCAAGGATATAGAAAAGCTTTAAGATTATTTAACCATGCAAACCGCTTTAATATGCCAATTATTACTCTTGTTGATACAATGGGTGCTTATCCTGGCATGTTAGCCGAAGAAACAGGTCAAGGTGAAGCAATCGCAATGAATTTAAGAGAAATGGCAAAAATGGAAGTTCCAATTATTGCAACAATTACTGGTGAAGGCTGTTCTGGTGGTGCGCTAGGTTTAGCAGTTGCAAACAAAGTAATGATTTTAGAACATGCTTATTACACTGTAATTTCTCCTGAGGGTTGCGCTTCAATCTTATGGAAAGATGCTTCTATGGCGAAAGTTGCAACAGATGCGCTTAAAATCACAGGCGAAGATTTATTAAAATATGGCATTGTTGATGAAATTGTTAAAGAGCCATTAGGCGGTGCGCACTATGACATTGAAAAAATGGCGCAAAACTTAAAAGAAGCGCTTGTTAAATCATTAAAAGAATTTTCAAAAATGTCTAAAAAACAATTGAAAGAACAAAGATATTCTAAATTTAGGGGTATGGGAGTTTTTATTCAATAAAAATATTTTTTAAGATGGATGGAAGAAGGTTATGTTGAGTATAAAAATTAAAAGATTATTGATGGCGCTAGGATTGTATTTTTGTACAAATGCAATTGCAAGTGCAGCAATTAATTTTCCAAGCGTTAATATAAGTATGCAAGGCGCAAATACTCCGCAAGAGTTTTCACAAGGTATTCAAATTCTTATTTTGATTACAATTTTAACTCTTGCACCAAGCATAATTATCATGACAACAGCTTTTATAAGAATTGTCATGGTTTTGTCACTAACGCGTCAAGCAATTGGTACGGCAACTCTGCCACCAAATCAGGTTTTGATTGGTTTAGCTTTGATTTTAACTTTTTTTGTAATGTCTCCAACATTATCTAAAATCAATGATACAGCTTATCAGCCATATATGAAAAATCAAATTACTCAACAACAAGCACTAGACAATGCTATTGTTCCTTTGAGAGATTTTATGTTTAAGCAAACGCACGAAAATGAACTTGCTTTGTTTGTAAAATTATCAAAAATTCAAAAACCAAAAACAAAAGATGACGTGCCAACGTACGTTTTAATACCTTCTTTTGTTTTGTCAGAGTTAAAAACTGCATTTAAAATTGGTTTTATTATATTTTTACCATTTTTGGTTATCGACTTAATTGTGGCTTCGGTTTTGGTTTCAATGGGTATGATGTTTTTGCCTCCGACAACCATTGCAATGCCGTTTAAGTTAATTATGTTTGTTTTAGTTGATGGGTGGTTTTTGGTTACAAAATCGCTCATTGAAGGCTTTGTGCCATAGGAGTAAATGATGGATCAAGCTTTATTTTTAACAGTATTTCAAAAAGCACTTTTACTAATTATGATTGTTTCGGCGCCAATTTTGTTGTCGGCAATCGTTGTAGGTCTTGCGATAAGTATTGTCCAATCTGTTACTCAAATTCAAGAGCAAACTTTAACGTTTGTTCCTAAAATTTTTGCAGCGCTTTTGGTTTTAATTGTGTCTGCACCTTGGATTATAGATGTATTCACGGAAACAACAAGAGAATTATTTGACTATATAAAAGTATTTATTTCATAAAATGACACAAGTTCCTTCTTTAACAAATTTGCTAAGTGCAAACAATATAGTTTTATTTATGCTCGTTTTTACAAGATTAACGGGACTTGTGCAAACAGCGCCATTTTTCTCTACTGTTAGAATGCCTTTAATGCCTAAACTATGGCTTTGTGCAACAGTTTCATTTATCTTTTATCCGCTTGTTCAAGGAATGGGAAAATATCTTTTGCCACATAATATGGGCGAATTTATTATTTTGCTTGCAATTGAATTTTTGGTTGGATACTTAATTGGTTTTGTTGCAAATTTGATTTTAGAGGGTGTTAGAATGACAGGAAGTATATTGGCTATCCAAATGGGGCTTTCAATGTCTGAAGCGCTTGACCCTGCAACAGGCATGAATTCAACGGAAATTTCCAAGTTTTATATTTATTTGGTTACTTTGATTTTTCTTGCAACTGGGGCGCACCAAATCTTGTTTGCTTCTGTTTTTAATAGTTTTCAAGCGCTCCCAATGGGGATTTTCCCGCTTTTTGATAGCCACATAATTGGTTCAATGCTGACAATGTTTGCGCAATTGTTTAAAATTGCTTTTGGAGTTAGTTTGCCGATTTTTTCTGTTTTGTTAATAAGTGATGTTTTGCTTGGGGTCATGAGTAAAATGATGCCACATATGAACATATATATGGTTGCCTTGCCTGTAAAAATATATATTGGTTTGTTTTTGATGATGGTTTTCTTGTCTGGAACAAGTTCATATTTGCAAGGTGTAATTCAAAATTATTTTGATGCGATAGTGAGGATTTTTACATAGATAAATGGCGAATGAGGAATTAAACGAAAGAACCGAAGAAGCGACCCCCAAGCGACGAGAGAAAGAGCGCGACAGGGGACATATTGCAAAAAGCCAAGATTTTACATCTTCGCTAGTTTTGTCTTGCGGTCTTGGTTTGCTTTTTGTGATGGGACCAAGTATGCTTCAAAAAATCCAAGATATTATCCATGACTCTTTGACTTCTTTAAATCCGAAACAAATTCCTGATGATTTTGTTTCGATTATGACACCATATTTTAATAGCTATATCTCAATTGTTGCTTTGTTTTTTGCACTTTTGTGTATTGGTGCGATTATAATTTTAAGGTTTCAAACAGGTGCTTTATTTGCAAAAGAAGTGATGAAGCCAAATTTCAAAAAACTTTCACCTGCTGCAGCTTTTAAAGCATTAATAGATAGAATTAACTTTTTTAAACCAAGACAAATGGTTGAATTTTTAAAATCATTAATTAAAACAACAATTGTTGCAGTTGTTGGGGTGAATGTTATTGTTAAAAGAAAAGCAGATTTATTTGCGCTTTTAGGGGCAGATCCAGCGACTGGTTTTTCTGTTATTGGTTCAGTTGCCTTTGAATTATTGGCTTCAATTTGCGTGTTGCTGATTATTATTGGGATTATAGATAAAAAATATCAAGATTGGGAATACAATAAATCAATTAAAATGACAAAACAAGAGGTCAAAGACGAATTTAAAAATATTGAAGGGGACCCAAAAATTAAGGGCAAAATTCGTTCTTTCCAAATGAAAATTATGCAACAAAAAATGATGGCAAAAGTTAAAGAGGCAGATGTTGTCGTTGTTAACCCAACGCACTACGCTGTTGCTTTAATGTATGACCCTCTTAAAGTTCCTGCTCCTGTTGTTTTAGCAAAAGGGGTGGATTTTGTAGCGTTTAAAATTAGAGAAATTGCAAAAAATAACGGAATACCGATAGTGGAAAATAAACCACTTGCACGAAGCCTATACAAATTAGTTGAAATTGATGGTATAATACCACAAGAACTATACGTAGCGGTTGCCGAAATTTTACAATACGTATATAAGCAAAAAGGGAAATAAGGAAAGAATTAGGGGAGTTTGTTAAAGCTTAAGGATATATTAAAAAATAACGATATAGCACTTGCTATTGGTGTTGTTACCATTGTTTTGATGATGGTAATTCCTATTCCTGCGCAATTATTGGACTTGCTTTTAACTTTGAATATTTCTCTTTCTGTTTTAATTTTATTAATCTGTTTATATACAAAAGAACCGCTAGAATATTCAAGTTTTCCAACAATACTTTTGATTGCAACATTGTTTAGGCTCGGTCTGAATGTCACATCAACGCGTTTGATTTTATTAGAGGCTGACGCTGGTTCTGTTATTGAGTCGTTTGGGCAATTTGTTGTCGGTGGTAATTATGTTGTCGGCGCCGTTATTTTTGTAATCCTTGTAATTATTAACTTTATGGTAATTACAGGTGGTGCTGGGCGTGTTGCTGAAGTAAGCGCTCGTTTCACATTAGACGCCATGCCTGGTAAACAACTTTCAATTGACGCCGATTTAAACTCTGGCTTGATTGATGAAAACGAAGCAAAAAGAAGAAGAAAAAATCTTTTAAGAGAAGCAGATTTTTATGGAACTATGGATGGTGCTTCGAAGTTTGTTAAAGGTGACGCCACTGCTGGTATCATCATCACTGTTGTAAATATTGTTGGTGGTTTGATTATTGGTATAATTCAAATGAAAATGACGCCGATGACAGCCTTATCAACATATACAATTTTAACAGTTGGTGACGGTTTGGTTTCTCAAATTCCTGCTTTGATTATCTCAACTGCAACAGGTTTGATTATTTCTCGTGCTTCTGGGTCAGATAATTCATTGTCTGAAGATATTAGACTTGAAATGTTCCAAAGTCCAAAGGTTCTTGGAATTATTAGTGGCTTGTTATTTGCAATGGGTATTGTTCCTGGCATGCCAACAGTTCCATTTTTAACAGTTGCGCTTTTATCGGGCGGTTTTAGTTTTAAAAAATATAAAGATAATTTAGAAAAAGAAAAATTAACCAAAGAGCAAGAGCTTGAAGCCAAAAAAGCCGAAAAAATTGGCAAGAAAAAGAAAAAGGCAACAAGAGAAAGTGTTCTTGAGCTTTTGGCTGTTGAAACTCTTGAAATTGAGATTGGTTACAGGCTTGTAAGTTTGTTAGATATTGAAAAAGGTGGCGATTTATTAGATAGAATTTCTCAAATCAGAAGACAAACCGCTCTTGATTTAGGGATTGTTTTGCCTTCAATTCGCGTGAGAGACAATCTTCAACTTCCTCCAAATACTTATCAAATTAAGCTAAAAGGTGTGACTGTTGAAACAGGTGAAGTTTATCCAGATAGAAACCTTGCAATGAATTCTATGGGGGGAGAAGACGACCCTAATGTTGTCGGAATTTCTGCAATTGAACCAGCATTTCACTTGAAAGCTACTTGGATACTAGAAAAAGATAAAGAATATGCCGAATCTGTTGGATATACTGTTGTTAGCCCAAGTGCCGTTATTTCAACACACTTAACAGAGATTATTAAGAAAAATGCTTCTGAAATTTTAACAAGAAGTGATGTTCAACAATTAATTGATAACCTTAAAAAAGAAGTAAATGACGCATATGTTCAAGATTTGATGAAGGAAATGACCACTGCAGACGTTCAACAAGTTATTCAAAATCTTTTAAAAGAACGTGTTTCGATTAGAGATTTAAAAACAATTCTTGAAACAATGAGTTTGCAATATAAAATCAATAAAAATTATAATTACTTAACTGAACAATGCAGGCTTGCACTTGCAAGAAACATTTGCAAGCAAAATCTTTCAGATACTGGTGAATTACTCGTCATTACAATGAGCCAAGAAGTTGAACAAGAAATTCAAAAAGGAATTAACCCAGACGGCGAAAGTTTAACTCTAAAACCAGATTTCGTTAAAAAAATGATGGATAGTTTGAATTTTGAATTTGAAAAAGCAATACAATCCACAAATAATCAACCTGTAATCTTGTGTTCTTCACCCATAAGGTTGATTTTTAGGCGCTTAATCGAGCGAACTTATCCACAAATTGCGATTATGTCTTATAATGAAATTACAAATAATATCAAGGCGAAATCCGTCGGAGTGATAAAAGTTAATACACGAGTTTCTTAAAACGCGAGGTGCTAAGAATGCAAGAAGTTATAAAAAACGTTAAGGATTTCAAAATAATTCCAAATAATTTTAAAAGTTCTGCTACTTTTAATCTTTTAGAAGTGAATGAAAAAAGTTTTTGTGCAGAGTTGAATTTAATTGATGACAAAGAGATTTCTGATTATTCAATCGGCTCTGTTGTTGAAATTTTTGGCGTTAACAATATTGGTTTAGTCTATTTTGAAACAAGAATTTTAGATAAAGAAAATAATAAAATCACTCTTGAAATGACGCAAGATTATAGCGTTATTCAAAGAAGGGAATATTCACGTGTTGAACTAAATCAAGGCAATATTATCTTTAAAGATAAAGCAGATAATTTTGTAGTAAATGTTTGTGATATCTCTGCTGGTGGTATTAAGTTAATAACAAAAGAACCACTTGAAATAGACAAACACTATGAGATTTTAATTTCACTATCTAACAACATGAAAATTGAGTGTGCGCTTGCGCCAATCAGAATTAGCGAAGAAGATGGAAAATTTGTGATTTCTGGTAAATTCGTGGACTTAGATAACTCTGATAGAATAGTCCTTGTTCAATATGCGTTCAAGGTGAAAATTGAAGAGCAAAACAAAGAAAATGACTAAAAATAACGCACAAAACGAACAATTTACATATTCAAAGACATTATCATCATTATTTTGTTCAATGTCGATTTTGTCGTTGTCAATTTTGTGTTTATTAAACAGTTTATCTTTGGATTTTTATTCAATGACAGTGCTTTTAAAGGTCGTCTTGCCAGCTTCTTTTTGTTTTTGGTTTTTAGGGTTTACAATTGGTAAAATTCTAGATTCTCTTGAAGGAAAAGTAGATACACACGAATTTGGCTCAGATGACAAAGCATATGAAATTCCAAGCATGTTCAATGTATCTGACGGTTTAGATGATAGTAACGATATAGGAGTATTATGAAATTTTTAAATATGCAGTTTTTTAAATCTGTACGCCTAAGCTTTTATTTCGCTGTGTTGATGAGTTTGGTAATTATCATCACAACAACTTTATTTGCTTTCTATACAATGTTTAATATCAAAAACCTTGCAAGCGAATATGAATCTGATAACTATAAATTAAGATATTCAATTTCAACAATGTTGGTTAAAACATTTTTAGTTGATAACAAGAAAAAGGATTACGAAGCGACTTTAAATATTGTCGACATAATGAAAAAAGACAATTTATTGTCTTATGTTTATGTAAAAGATAATAAATTAAACAAAATAATTATTGGGCAAGACGATTACAATGTTCAATATGATCAAGTTAAGTTTGATTCAAGTCATCAAATCAAAACAATTACTAAAACAATTGGTGACTATACCGTTTATATCGGTATTCCAATTAAAGACAATCTAGATATCTACTACAATAATTTCTTTGAAATGATTGTAAATATTTTAACTTTGTTTATCGTTCTTGGTATTGTTGCAAGTGTTTTTATGTCTAGCCTTGTTTCAAAACCTCTTGAAAAGCTTTTACAAGCAGCAAAAGAAATCACAGATGGGAATTTTGACGTTAAAATTGAAAACACCAATTTTACAGAAATCAACGACTTAATCTATTCTTATAATGAAATGGGCTTTCAATTAAACGAACTTTATAATTCATTGGAATTAAAGGTTCAAGAGCGTACTATGGCGCTAGAAGCAGCAAACTATAAACTTCAAGAAACTCAAGCAATGATGGTGCATTCAGAAAAAATGCGCTCTCTTGGCGAATTAACTGCTGGTATTGCCCATGAGATTAATAATCCTGTTAATTTTATCCATGGCAATATTATGATTTTGCAAAATTATGCTGATGATTTAATGAGATTGATTGAATTATATGACGAAAGTTCTCAAACTTTGCCTGATGAAATCAAATCTAAAATTAAATCATTAAGAGAAGAAATTGATGTTGATTTTCTTAAAGATGATATTAAAGACTTAATCAAAAGTTGTATTGAAGGCACGCAAAGAACAAAAAACATTGTTCTTGATTTGAAAAATTTCTCAAGAATGGAAGAAATGATTTTAACTCAGTTTGATATTCCAAAAGAAATCGATACAACTTTGAATATTTTAAATAACAAATATAAAAATAGAATTACAGTTGTTAAAAACTATGCGCAAAATCTGCCAAAAATTGAAGCCTATGGTGGTCAATTAAATCAAGTATTTATGAATATTTTAGATAATGCGCAAGGTGCTATGAAAGAAACTGGCACATTAACAATCAACGCCTATAAAGAAACGAGCAAAGTTAAAATAGAATTTATTGACACTGGTTGCGGTATCGCACCTGAAAATTTGAAAAAAGTCTTTGACCCATTTTTCACAACAAAAGCCCCAGGCGAAGGTACAGGGCTTGGAATGTCGATTTCATATAGAGTCATAAACGACCATAACGGTACAATTGAAGTTGAATCTGAAGTTGGAAAAGGAACCAAATTCATTATCACCTTGCCAATCAACCATGACGCAAAAGAAATGACCCTAGAAGAAGAAATAATCCAAGATTTACGCGAAGAAAACGGAGTCCAAAATGGATAAAAAATATAAACTACTTATCGTTGATGACGAAGAAGATAATTTGGCATTATTATATCGCACTTTGCGCACAAAATACGAAATTACTAAAGCGCACAGCGCAATTGAGGCATTGGAAATTTTAAAAAATGAAGATTTTGACTGCATTCTTTCAGATCATAAAATGCCAATGATGGACGGCGTTGAATTTTTAAAAAGAGTTTACGACATTAAGCCAAAAACAATGCGTTTGTTGGTGACAGCATATTCTGACGTTAAAATTTTAATTGACGCGATTAATTACGCAAAAATTTATCGCTATATCAAAAAACCATATTCGCCAGATGAATTGCAAATGATTGTTGAATCAGCTCTTGAGACTTACCAATTAAAAAATGATAATGAAAACCTTATTGGCGACTTGAAAGATTTGTTTTCGGGTACCGTTAAAGCGATTATTGAAGCGCTTGACGCAAAAGATTCCTTCACGCTCGGTCGTTCAAGACGCGTTGCTTTTTATACTATGAAAATCGTCAACAAATTAGCTTTAAAACCTTCTGAGGTTAGCCAAATCGAGCTTGCTGGTTTGTTGCATGATATCGGTATGATTGGTGTTGCGGAAGAGATTTTGAATAAAACACAAAAATTAACAGATGAAGAATATGAAAAAATCAAAATGCACGTACATTACAGTGTGAAAATTTTAGCTGATATTAAACAACTTTATGAAATCACAGAAATTATTAAATATCACCATGAATACTATAACGGTTGCGGTTATCCATATGGCTTAAAAGGCGAAGAAATCCCGCTTGGCGCAAGAATTATCGCAATTGCTGACGCGTATGATTCTTTGGTTTCAAATCGCGCATATAGACAAAGCCTGAGCCCTCAAGAAGCTCTTGAAGTTATCCAGCAAGGTGCAGGCAAACAATTTGATCCAGGATTGGTGCAGATTTTTGCCAATATTTTGCCACAGGCAATTGAAGAAATTCAAGAATACGAAGCACAGCAAGAATAATTATTTGCCAACTTTGTTGATTGGGATATATGTTTTTGTAGCGGTGCTAGAAGAAAAATGGCTAGAGTTGATAATTTTAGTGCCAAATGTTGATTTTTCTTCAATTTCATCTATTTCTTGTGCTGCTTGAAGTTGTTCGTCTGTGATATAGTTTGATTTGCTTGTAAAGTCAAAATCTTCTTCTGAATATTCTTGTATGTTTTTTGCTTTATTTTCAGCAGTTTCTGCTGCAAATGTTAATTGTGTGTTTAAAAATAATAAGCCTAAAAATAAGATTGAAAATAGTTTTGTCATTTCAGCCTCCTTAACTAAAAAATACCATTAAATTGCAAAAATTCAATATTAAGGCTACTATCCGACTTAACATTTTTTAATGGTTTAAAATTTTAGCCTGCAATATATTCGACATATTTTTCAAAAGCTTTCCAGCCGTCTTTAAATTCGACGCTTCTTTCAGAAAGCATAGTTAATCTTAAATATTTTAATTCTTTAATTCTGATTTCAAATAATTCGCTAGCATATGCAGATAACAAGATATCTCCGCCATTTGACCAAGCTTTCAATTGTTCAATTTGTCTATTTACTTGAGCAATTGAAGTATTTTCTAATGTTGAAAAACCGTTTCTTGATAAAGTAGCTCTATCTGCGTTTGTGATTGGGATTGAAGCTGCAGCGTAACCAAAGATTTTTTTAATTAAAACATAGCTTGAAGCAAGCTGTTTGTGTTTGATTGGAACGTTCAATTTTCCAAGTGCAACAGCAGTATTAATGTTTGAATAATAGTCATTATTCGCTTTTTTAGCGCTTGACTGAGTATGATTTAAAACGTCTCCTTTAAACATTAATAACTCCCCATAGAACTTCTGTATTTATTATATAGGAAAAGAAAAATTAAATGCAAACATTAACAAAAATTTACTCATAATGAAGTAGATGGATTTTTAAATTTGCAAAAAAAATTAAAGCGTGGTCTAATAGATTTGTATGTTTATTTTTTAGAGGTAATTATGGAAAGAACATTTGTAGCAATCAAACCAGACGGTGTAAAACGTGGACTTATCGGTGAAATTATTAAAAGATTTGAACAAAAATCTTATAAAATCACTGCTTTAAAAATGCTTAATGTGACACCTGAAATGGCTGCAAAACATTACGAAGAACACTACGGTAAACCATTTTACCCTCGTTTAATCAAGTTTATTACTCTAGCTCCAGTTGTTGCTATGGCTATTGAAGGAGAAAACGCCATTGCTGGCGTTCGTCATATCGTTGGCGCAACAAATCCAGACAATGCAGATGTTGGAACAATTCGTGCAGATTTTTCTTCTTTGGCTTCGACAAATTTAATCCATGCTAGTGATTCATTAGAGTCTGCAAAAAGAGAACTTGCAATCTATTTTAATGAAAATGAATATTGTTCTGATTACAAAACAATGTTTGAATTAATTCAAGATGACTTAAATAGAGAATAAATATGGGCTATCAAGATTATTTTCAGTTTGATGTCATAAAAGCGTCTGAAAAATCTAATGCTCGTGCTGGGGTTTTTAAAACTCCACATGGTGAAATTAAAACTCCGATTTTTATGCCTGTCGGAACAAATAGCTCTGTTAAAATGATGACTTTTGACCAAGTCAAAGCTTGTAATGCGCAAATTATTTTAGCTAATTCATATCACATGTATCTTCGCGCGGGTTGCGAGTTGATTAAAACAGCAGGCGGTCTGCACAAGTGGATGAATTGGGATAGACCAATTTTAACTGATAGTGGCGGTTTTCAAGTTTTTTCTTTATCTAAGTTAAGAAAAATTACCCCTGATGGCGTACATTTTCAAGATCCAAAAAATGGCTCAAAACATTTTATTTCGCCCGAAGTTTCTATGAAAATTCAAGAAGATTTGGGTGCGGATATTATCATGGCTTTTGATGAGTGTGCCCCTTGTCCTTGCGAATATAGTGTTGCAAGAAGTGCTCTAGATAAAACTAAAGCTTGGCTTGAAAGATGTTTTGAAGCTCATAAAAATTATAACCAAGCCCTTTTCCCAATTGTTCAAGGTGCAAATTTTGACGATTTAAGAAAAGAAAGCGCTGAATTTGTTTCAAAATTTGACGCCGTTGGCTATGCAATCGGCGGAGTTTCTGTTGGAGAGCCAATGGAAATTAAAAACCATATTACAAAAATCACGGCGCCGTTGCTGCCTTTTAATAAGCCAAGATATTTAATGGGAGTCGGAACTCCGATAGATTTAATCAATGGAATAACATATGGAATAGATATGTTTGATTGCGTTTTGCCAACAAGAAACGCTCGACACGGCACATTTTTCACCTACGAAGGAAATAAAATCATTAAAAATAAACAATTTGAATATGATTTTTCACCTCTTGATGAAAAATGCGATTGTTATGCTTGCAAAAATCATACACGTGCCTATATTAGACATCTTTATAAAACTCAAGAAGCAACAGCAGCAACGCTTTTAAGTATTCACAATACTCATTTTCTATTAAAGCTTGCAACTGATTTAAGGCAATCCATAATTGATGGGAATTTTGAAGAATATTCTCAAAAACTACTTGAAGGTTTTAATAAGGGTTAGCGTAAAATTCTTCTAAATCAAAAGGGATAATATTTGGGACAAATCTTGTTTCCTCATGGGAAAATATTGCTTTTAAATGATAGTTATTTTCGCTCATTCCAAGCCAAAGCATTACAAGACGCTCATCTTCTGGAGACAATGCGCCAGATTGTTTTGTCCCATCATTAATTTTAAACTCGGCTTCTAGTGGACCAATTCTTATCGAAACAGTTTTTTCTTTCGCTTTGCTTTTTGGGTCTGCAATTAGGTCTAAGCCTTTATATTTATAAACGTCTGAGCTTCCTCTTTTTTCGGGGTTTGATTTTGTAATTTCGCTGATTAAAAAATGCGAAAGCTCGTGTTCAAGTTTTTCGATAATTTTTTTCGGATTCATATCAAAATTATAGCAACTTTTTTTACAAAAGTTAATAAAAAAATATTTAAAAAGCAAAAAGATGTTGACTTCATACCTTGTTTATTGTGAAATAGTTAATACAGTAACTACATTTAAGGGGAAAATATGCCTACAATTAATCAATTAATTAAACGCGAAAGACAAAAACAAATAGATAAAACAAAATCACCAGCTCTTACTAGCTGTCCACAAAGACGTGGTGTTTGCACAAGAGTTTATACAACAACTCCTAAAAAACCAAACTCAGCAATGAGAAAAGTTGCTCGTGTACGTCTTACAAATGGATTTGAAGTAACTTCATATATCCCAGGTATTGGACACAACTTGCAAGAGCACTCTGTTGTGCTGATCAGAGGTGGCAGGGTTAAAGACCTTCCTGGTGTTAGATATCATATCATCAGAGGCACATTAGATACTCAAGGTGTTGCAAACAGAACACAATCAAGATCTAAATACGGTGCTAAAAAAGCTAAAGCTAAAAAGTAAGAAAGGTTAATATTTAAAAATGTCAAGAAGATCTAAACCAGCAAAAAGAATTCCAGCTCCGGATCCAATATATAACAGTGTTGATATTGCTAAATTTATCAACAGATTAATGAAAAAAGGTAAAAAATCAGTAGCTCAAAGAATTTTCTATACAACTATGGAACAAGTTCAACAAAAAGCTAATGCTGAACCAATTGAAACTTTTAAAAAAGCATTAACAAACGCTACTCCATTAATCGAAGTTAAAGCTCGTCGTATCGGTGGTTCAACATATCAAGTTCCTATTGATGTTAAACCAGACAGAGGTCAAGCTCTTGCTTCTCAATGGTTGATTGAAGCTGCTAGAAAAAGAGGCGGAAAATCTATGATTGAAAAATTGACAAATGAAATCTTAGACGCTTCAAATTCAATGGGCGCAGCTGTTAAGAAAAAAGAAGACACACATAAAATGGCAGAAGCTAATAAAGCATTTGTTCATTACAGATATTAATTTTAAACAAATAAAAAATCCCTCTCAACCGAGAGGGATTTTTTTATGTCGAAATTTAATGATTAAATATTAAAACCGATTTTATTTGATTTTTTGCGATTTTTTTCATATTTACTTTCGTCAATTTTATCAAAATCACATTCATCTAGTGCTTGTTTAATATGTTTTGCGCTAATATCAGAGCGCGAATCTTTTCTTGCAATTTTTGCAGCGTTATCTAAAATAAAGACAATTGAGCGATTTGAATAGCCAATCATTTCGTCTGCTAATGAATTTAATTCGTCTTCATTTAGCGCAAGCTCTGCCCCTTTTTCTTTGGTTGAAAGGTTTTTCTTAATTAAATTAATAATTTGCTCTTTTTCTGGCAAACCAATATATTTTTGACCGTCAAACCTTGAAACAAAAGCTTCATCAAGCAAATTGTGCTTATTGGTTGCAGCAATTGTAATGATGTTATTATCTCTTGCTTGTTCAACATGTTTCAAAAGAGTTGTCACAACTTTTAAATCTTCTGATGAGTCGCCCGCAAAGTTACTTCTGTTTTTTGCTAATGAATCAACTTCATCCATAAATAGCAAAATCGGTTTATCTTGTTTGCTAGCTTTATATTTTAAAAACTCAAACGCGCCTTCAAGATTATTTGCAGATTGGTTAACATATTTTGAGCCAATTTTTGACACATCTAATCGATACATGTCCATTCCGCTTTCTTGGGCAAGAGCTTGTGCAATAAAGGTTTTTCCGCAACCTGGAGGACCCCAGAACAAAAACCCTCTTGGCGGGCGAATGCCATATTCAACATAGTCTTGAATTAACAAATCAGGGTCTATGATGTAGTTAATTATTTCTTCGTTTAACTCTTCTTTTAATTTGTCCATGCCAACAACATCATTAAAACCGCGAGGGCTTGATTCTGTTGGTTTATATAGCGTTAAAAGTTTTTCGCCAACTTTGTTAATATAGTCATCTACTGCTTGTTGAGCCACTTCGCCAAGAGTTTGGCTTTTTTGTGCTTCAAGTTCAGCCTCTTTTTCCTCTTTTGTTTCTTCTGGTTGGAAATCTTTTTCTGTGATTGGTGCTTTTGTTTTTTCTTTTTTAATTGCAAAATCTTTGCCATAATAATCGACTGTATATGTTGCTAATTTTGCGCAAAGCTTGCTTCGCCAATCAGGAATGTGCATATCTTTCTTTTGAACAGATTCGATATAATATTGGTCAATTACATTTTCATTATATTTAAGCGAATTAAATCCGAGCGCGCTAAAATAGCCAATTATATTTTTGATTTCGATTAAAAACTCGGTCAAGCTGTTGTATTGTTCGTTTTTTAAGCAATTTGTTTTGCCGTTTTCCATTGCGACAATCTCGTCTTCAATCATTAAAGAGGTCTTATCTAGCTCGATTAATGTTTTTGCAAGCTGTTGGTTGGATTTTCTTTTGCTTAAAGTTTCTTGATATTTTTTATGATATTCTGCATTATAGCCAAAATTTGGTCTTGATGTGATGTTGTTAATTTTCATTTTTCCTCGAGAATTTTTTGTTTAGATTTATAAAACTTCTAAATTTAATTTTTTGTTAGTTTGTGCTAAGATTTTTTTATTAATTTATTTAATTTTCGGGACGTAGCGCAGCTTGGTAGCGCACTACCTTGGGGTGGTAGGGGTCGCAGGTTCAAATCCTGTCGTTCCGAAAATTTTACTTAATTTTAATTTGCATTTTGTCAAATACGGGATTTGAACCTCGGTATTTTTTAAGACTCTGCAAGCTCGCCTAGTCCTGTCGTTCCGAAAGTTTTACTTAATTTTAATTTGCATTTTGTCAATTACAGGATTTGAACCTCGGTATTTTTTAAGGCTTCGCAAGCTCGCCTAGTCCTGTCGTTCCGAAAGTTTTACTTAATT
>JAFQOV010000021.1 GCA_017402995.1 Candidatus Gastranaerophilales bacterium | reverse complement strand
GTTTTAAGCTTTTTATGTTTCATTGTATAGAAATTATTGTATAAGGTGTTCAAAACCTCGACTGTTTTATTCAGGAGTTAAGTTTTGAAGCGTTGCAAAAAAGCAAAACAATTCAACCAAGCCCGAGGTTTCTTTCTTTTCTTGTACTCTTTTCTTTCTTTTCATTTCGGCGATTGAGAGAAAAAGAAAGAAAAGAGTACAAAAGCGAAAGCTTTTTGAAATAAAAAATTTTTAAGAAAATTGTATAAAACAATATATTTTATTTAATCTGCCATAACAAAAATATAAACTTTTTATGTCAACACCAAAACAACCAAATATTACTAAATATTAAAATTTTAATAAAATTTTTACGTTATGCAACATTTGCTGATTTTTAAAGTTTCCTTATGTTATAAATAGATTATTGAAAGAGATTGATATATTTATGGGGGAATTAAATGAGCCAATATCTTACCAAAGAAGAAATCAAACAATGGAGAAGCTCTTTAGAAAAAATTACTCTTGAGGAATATGCAAAAAAACTCGGAAAAACAATTGAAGAAGATAAAAAAACAAGCGATATAATCGATATAGTTATGAAGAACGAAACAAGACTTTATATGTCTCGTGAAAAGTCTTCTAAACAACAAATTTTGCAAGTAGCAAAAAAATCAAACGACCTTCAAAAGAAAGAAAACCTTGCGGACAAAACATCTTTTGAATATATCAAATCAAAATTAACTTGCAAAAAACCTTTAACACAAAGAGAAGATGCTGTTTTAGAACATTTTGTTAAAAACAAAGGCGAAATTGTATATGCTCGTGATTTAGCTGCAATCTTGGATTTGCCAACAGATTACGTATACAAGTATATCAAAAATTTAAGAACAAAAATTACACAAGATATCCTAGAAAACGCTACAAAAGGCGGATACGTTTTCAAATTTAACGATTAATTTGAAAAAATATTAACAATTTGCGCACATATAATTGTTAATTTATAATTTAACTATGGATATATTAGTTAAAAGTTTAAATTTAATTGACGACATTATTAACAATACCGACGCTAAAAACATTAGTTTTTATTCAAAAGTATTGAAAATAATGTCTTCTTTGTTTAATGAAGCATCAATCGGTGTTTATTTTTGCGAAAATCAAGGGTTTTCTTTGCAAGGCGCTGTTAAAAACAATCAAGATTTTAAAGCGGATTATGCAATTGATAGCACATATACAAACAAATTTTTCAATTCAAACGACAAAGTTTTTGAGCTAGCTACAAAAAAAGACGATTTTTTATTTGAAAACACTTTATTTAGCAAGCTTGCAATAAAAGAGTCGGTTTTTGGTTTTTGCGTTTTATCAATAAATGAAAAAATCACACAAGACATCAAAACCTCTTTTGGTGCCTTGGTTGATATTTTAAGCTACAAAATCAAAGATTATGAGCTTAATGAGGTTTTTAAAATTCAGCTAAAAGCTTTGCAAGAAGCAATAATCGAAAAAGAAAACGCTTATGAAGTCATTAAAAAACAACACAAAAAACTTCAAGAGCTAGACAAGACAAAAAATCTTTTCTTGGCAAATATTTCGCACGAGCTAAGAACGCCTTTGAATGCGATTATCGGCTTTTCGCAAGCGCTAGATAACCAAATTTTTGGCCCATTAAACGAAAAACAAGCCGAATATATTAAAGATATCCAAATTTCAAGCTTGCATTTACTTGGAATGATAAATGAAATCTTGGATATATCTAAAATTGAAGCTCACGCAATGAAATTTAATCCATCTGAGATTGATATTGATATGGTTATCAAAGAAGTCATCAATATCTTGCAACCGCTTTATGACAATAAAAATATTCAAATTGAATATAATTCAGAATTTTGCGGAAAAATTATGGCGGATTATCAAAAAATCCAACAGATTTTATATAACCTGTTGTCAAATGCAATCAAATTTACAGGCAAAGGCGGAAAAATCTATATCAATTCATTTACAGAAAACAAAAATTATATTTTAAAAATCAAAGACACGGGAATCGGCATTGAAAAGAAAAACCAAACCAAAATTTTCAAAAAATTTGTTCATTTGAACAACCTTTGTGACAAAACACAAAACTCCACAGGGCTTGGTTTAACGATTACCAAAGAACTTGTAAAATTGCACAATGGCAAAATCACGCTAGAAAGCGAACTCAACAAGGGTAGCGAATTTACAATGGAGTTTAAAAAAATAGTCGTATGAAAAAAATATTAATTGTTGAAGATAATGAATTAAATATGAAATTGTTTTTTGATATTTTACAATTTCAAAAATACGAACCAATCAAAACATATAGCGCAGAAGAAGCGTATGAGCTACTCAAAAAAGAGAGCTTTGATTTGATGATTTTAGATGTAAAACTGCCTAAAATGAGCGGATTTGATTTGCTTGAAAAATTGCAAAACGAAAAAATTTCAATCCCTCAAACAATAATAGCCTCTGCTTGCGCAATGGACGAAGACAAGAAAAAAGCTCTTGAATATAATATCGATACATATATTACAAAGCCAATCGATATCAACGGCTTTGTAAAAATCGTCAAAGAAAAATTAAACGTCTAATATTTTTTTGGTTTTTAAATTTGAACAAACGCCACAATTGTTGCATTTTACTTCGCATGGAATTGTTGCGATTGCATCTTTCGCTTTTTCATATTCTTGCCATAACCAAGTTTTATTAACGCCATAGTTAATTTTTTCCCAAGGCAAGTTTTCATCTTTTTGAAATTCTTTTGACGCAAGTTTTTCGATATCAAGATTTAATTTTTGCGCAATTTGAGAATATAAATCTAAGTTTAAATTTTCGTCCCAAGATTCTAAATATGCGCCATTTTGATACAATTCAAAAATGAAATCAGACAATCTTTCATCTCCTCTTGAATAAAAGGCTTCAAGTTGAGACATCTTTGGATTATGAAAATTAAATTTAACGTTTTTAATTTTTTCTTTTAATTCTCTTAAATATTTGATTTTTTCATTAACTTCATCAATCGTGTTTTGTCTTGCCCATTGAAATGGGGTATGTGGTTTTGGAACAAAAACAGAAATCGAACAAGTAATTTGCGGATATTTTAAACCGTTTTCGCGACAAGAAGCGTTCACTTCTTCAATCAATTTTGGTATTCCTTCTAAATCTTCATAGGTTTCAAAAGGCAAACCAATAACAAAATAATATTTAATTTTATTCCAGCCATTTTTAATACAAGAAATCGTTGCATTAATTATCTGTTCTTTTGATAAATTTTTGTTTATAATATTTCGCATTCTATCTGTCCCAGCTTCTGGCGCAATTGTGACAGTTGCTTTTCTTTCATTAGATGCTAAAGACGCAAGGTTTAATGAAAACCTATCTGCGCGTTGAGATGGAAGCGAAACATTAATTCCCGTATTTTTAAAATGACAGCTCAAATCGCCCAAAATTTCTTCGATTTTACCATGGTCGTTTGATGACAAAGACAAAAGCGAATACTCGTCATATCCTGTATTTTTAACATATTCTTTTGCTAAAGATACAATATCTTCTTTTTTTCTTTCTCTAATCGGAAGATTAATATGCGAAGCTTGACAAAAACGACACAACCTTCCGCAACCTCTTCTTAGTTCAACAACTGCTCTATCTTGAACAGAAGTAAAATGTGGAATTGGCGAATTTGTTGGATGGTTTTCGTTTGTTAATTGTGCAATTCTTTTCACTGCAAAATTATCCACACTTGGAGCATATACCCCAGAGATTTTTGACAATTCTTCAATTATTTGTGCACGAGGCATTTTGCCTTTTAGGTTTATATATTTTTCAATAATTTCAATACATAATTCTTCGCCATCACCAATTGCAAAAATATCGATAAAATCTTTCATTGGTTTTGGATTAGTTGTGCAAGGACCACCAGCCAAAATAATTGGGTCATTTTCTTCTCTATCTTTTGAAAATATCGCAATATCAGACATTTCAAGCATTTTTAAAACTGTCGTATAACACATTTCATATTGCAAACCAAAACCCACAATATCAAAATTTTTTGGACTTTTTTTAGATTCAAGCGCATACAAACCAAGATTTTTTTCTTTTAAAAGATTGATAAAATCAATATCTGGGGCATATAATCTGTCGCACATTAAGTTTTCTTTTTTGTTAATTATGTCATACAAAATTTTATGACCAAAATTGCTTATTCCAATTTCATATTTATCCGGAAAAGCAAGCAAAAACTTTCCTTGTGCTTTATCAAAATCTTTATTATATGAGCCAAATTCATCTCCAATATATCTAGAAGGGCGCTCTGTTTTATATAAAATTTCTTCGTATTTGCTTAAAAACTCGTCTGTAATCATATATAAATCTTAAACTAAAAACATCAAAAATATACTTTGTAAAGTTTTGTTAACAAAATAAAATCAAATAAGCAATTATTTAAATCAAAAATACTTTATTAAAATGTAGGTTAGTTTAAAAGTTTATTTAATTAGTTAGGAGTGTGTACTATGGGTTGGGTTTTAATGACTCTAAGACAAAGAGAATTGCAATCAGATATTCAAGACAAGCAATTGAAACTTATGCAAATGTCAAGAGAACTAAGACAATTATCTAGTTTCTCAGGTGCAATCGCAGATGGTAAAATTACACCAAACGAAATTGCAAATCTAGGAACAAATTTATTCGGCGACGCTATGGACTTCATGGGTTATTCAACAGAAGCAGCAGCACAAGTCGCACAAGAACAAACAGACTATTATGCAAACGCATATGAAAGCTTAACCGCAGATCAATATTATAACAGCGGATATGGCGCAGAAGCAGCTTTATACAAAGATGAAAACGGCAACTTAAATACTGATCAAGTATATAACAAATTCTTAGATGAAGCTTTAAAAGAATATGCTGAACAAGTATTAATGCCAATGATTAATGAAAAAGAAAAAGCAATGGAACAAGAAAAAACAGAGCTTGAAGCATTAATCGAAAGCGAAGAAGCAGAATTGCAATCACTTAAAGAAAGCAAAAGCCAAGCAATTCAAAATTCAACAATAAAATTAGCTTAAACTAAACTCCTATCTAAATAAACTCTAAACTAAAATTTGCCCGCAAAACGCGGGCATTTTTTTGCATAAAAAATTTTCAAATGCAAGAAATTAATGTTTTGCAAAAAAAATTAATTTATGTTAATATTAGTTAAAAAAAGTATATATTTTGTAATGTTGTTAATTATTTGAATAAGTAAGGAAGAGAAATGACGAAAGATATTCAAGCTGAACAAACTGATTCTAAGCAAAAAATCTTAGTTGTAGATGATGAAGCAAGTATCAGAAGAATCTTGGAAACACGTCTTAAAATGGCAGGCTATAACGTTGTTACTGCTGAAGATGGCGAAGAAGCGGTTGATTTATTTAACAAAACAAACCCAGATATCGTTATTCTTGACGTAATGATGCCAAAAATGGACGGTTATGGAGTAACTAGAGAAATCAGAAGAGTTTCAGATGTTCCTATTATCATCTTAACTGCTCTTGGTGACGTTTCTGAAAGAATTACAGGTCTTGAACTTGGCGCAGATGACTATGTTATTAAACCATTCAGCCCTAAAGAACTTGAAACACGCGTTAAAGCAGTTTTGAGAAGAACAGTTAACAAAGATATTACTGTTCCTACAAGCAAAACTACTAAAAATGTTATCACAACAGGTAACATCAAAATTGACACTGCAAGACGTCAAGTTTACCGCAAAAATGAAAGAATCCGCCTAACAGGCATGGAATTTAGCTTATTAGAATTATTGGTTAACAATTCAGGTACGGCATATTCAAGAAATGAAATTCTTCAACACGTTTGGGCATATCCACCAGATCACAGAATTGACACTCGTGTTGTTGATGTACATATTTCAAGATTACGTTCTAAACTTGAAACAGACCCAGCTAACCCTGAGTTAATCTTGACTGCTCGTGGTATTGGCTACATGTTCCAAAGAATTGGCTAATTAATGAACAGTATTGATTTAATAAAATTAGAAAACTCCAATTATGACAAGAAAATACTCATAATTGGAGTTTTTCATGGAGATGAATTTCAAGGCGAGTATTTTATAAATTCATATTTAAAAAAATCTTCAACAAATGGTAAAAACTCCCTTTATTTCATTCCAAAATTAAACCCTTCAGGTACAAGAAAAAATTTAAACGGGGTTGATTTAAACAGAAACTTTCCAACAAAAAATTGGGTCTTAGGGGAAAATAACGACTATTTTGGCGGATTAGAGCCAAATAGCGAAAAAGAAACACGATTTTTGGTAGATTTAATTGATAAAAATAAATTCAATGCAATCATCACAATCCATGCACCATATAAAACCGTAAACTATGATGGTCCAGCAGAAAGCTTGGCACAAAAAATTTCAGATTTTATTGGATATCCAACTTCATCAGATATCGGATACCCAACTCCTGGGTCGTTTGGGACATATTGCGGTGTAGAAAAACAAATCCCAACAATTACAATCGAAATTGACGAAGAAGAAGACATTGAAAAATTAAATACTAAATTTCACTCGCTTTTTGAATATTTAAAAAATGAATATTAAGCAAGTTCAATTTTTTTCTTTTCTAAAATCAATTTATCGTAAATCCAATCAGGAACAAAGTTTTTGCCCATTAAAATTGTTCCGTGATTTAAAGACGGCGCGTGAAAATCCGACCCACCAGTCACAATAATTCCATATTTTTCAGCTAAGGTTGAAAAATGTTCAACTGCAGCTGGCGAATGTTTTCTGTGATATGCTTCAATTCCTCTTAAACCGCAATTTACAAGTTCGCAAGTTAAATCATCTGCAATATCAACATCAATTGGGTGAGCAAAAACAGGAATTCCGTTTGCTTCTGCGATAATTTCAACTGCGTCATGTGGTGAAACAGTTTTTCTTTCAACATATACATCAGAATTATTGTTGATAAATTTCGCATATGCTTCTAAAACATTTGCCGTTCCGCCCGCAGATGTGATTGCACGAGCAATATGAGGGCGACCAATTGAACCACGTGGTGCAACAAGCTTTTGAATGTCTTCAAATTTAATTCTAATGCCTTGTTTTTTTGCCAAAAGGTCAATGATTTGGTGCGTTTGCTCAATTCTGGCTTTTTGTTGGAAATTAATCAAATCAATAAATTGCGAGTTATCTTTATCCATGAAGTATCCTAAAATATGAACTTCATAGCCCTTATAAATTGTGTTGATTTCAACACCTGGGATAATTTCCAAATTAAGATTATTATCTTTTACATATTTTGTAGCAACATCATATGACAAAACATTGTCATGATCTGTCAAAGCAATAACATTTAAATCGCAATCAAGAGCCGTGTCGACAATTGCTTCAGGATTTAAAACACCATCAGAGTAAGTTGTATGGATATGTAAATCAATTTTCATTTTCACATTCTCCAACTTTATCGTAACTAACATTAATTCTGTTGATTTTTATTGGTTTTTTGTTCAAAAACTCAATTTCGCACGCATTTAATAAAATAGGCATAGAAGTTTCAACTTCAAATCGTTCATTGATTGATGTGATAATTCTTTTTATAGAACCAGAATATTCCATACCAATTACACTATTTTTACTTCCGCAAAAACCTGCATCAGTTAAATATGCACAATTTTCATCAATAATTGTTTCATCAGCTGTTTGAACGTGCGTATGCGTGCCAATGACACAATTCACACCAAGTGCACTTGCATATTTTGCAAAACATTGTTTTTCAGCTGTTGCTTCTGCGTGAAAATCAACAAAAAGAATTTTTTCTTCTAGGTTGCACTTTTGCTTCAACTCTTCAATCATTTTTTCCAAAGCAACAAAAGGGCAATCAATTGGCGGCATGAAAGTTTTGCCTAAAAAATTTGCAACAATGATATTATCAAAAATAATATAGCCGACACCTTGAGTAGATTTATGATAATTATAAGGACGGACAAGATTATTTGATTCATCAATATATGAAGAAATATCTTTTTTATCCCAAATATGATTACCAGAAGTTATGCAATTAATGCCATATGAAAGCAACTCATCATGATTTTTTTTAGTCAAACCAAAACCATGGCTTGCATTTTCACCATTTGCTATGATGAAATCATATTTTTGTGCATTATTTTCGTCGACTAGAAACTTCTTCACAGCAAGACGGGCACATTTGCCAACAATATCGCCTATAAATAAAAGTTTAAAATTTTCTTGCATTTACCTAAATTACTATTTTGCAATTTCGGTAACACGAGCTTCGCGCACGACTGTTACTCGAATTTGACCAGGGTACTCTAGTTCATCTTCAATGCGTTTTGCAATATCGCGTGCTAATTTTGCACTTGCCATATCATCAAACACATTTGGTTGAACAATAACCCTAACCTCTCGACCAGCCGACACTGCAAAAGACTGCTTAATGCCTTCGTAGCTGTTTGCGATTTCTTCCAGCTTTTTAAGGCGTTTAATATAGATTTCAAGCGTATCACGACGCGCGCCAGGGCGACCAGCGGAAATTGTATCTGCTATTTTAACTAATGCGTCAACCAAAGTGTTGCAAGCAACATCATCATGGTGAGCCTCAATAGCATGAACAATAATTTCTTTTTCGCCATATCTACGACAAAGGTCAGCACCAAGTTGAACGTGTGTTCCTTCTTGTTCTTGGTCAACTGCTTTTCCTATATCGTGGAGTAAACCAGCACGTTTTGCACTTTTAACATCTCCACCAAGTTCAGCAGCAAGCATTCCAGCAATTTGTCCAACTTCAATAGAGTGCTTAAGCACGTTTTGACCGTAGCTTGTTCTATAATATAAGCGTCCAAGTGTTTTTGAAAGCTCTTTGTTAAGGTTCATAATTCCAAGGTCAACGGCTGCGCGTTCACCTTCTTGTTTAATTTTATTTTCAATTTCTTTTGTAGATTTTTCATATACTTCTTCAATTCTGACAGGGTGAATTCTGCCGTCTTGAATAAGTTTTTCGATAGTTAATTTTGCAATTTCACGTCTAACTGGGTCGAATGAAGATAAAACAACAGCTTCAGGAGTATCATCAATGATTAAATCAACGCCTGTTAGGGTTTCAAGGGTTCTGATGTTTCTACCTTCGCGACCAATAATTCTGCCTTTCATTTCATCAGATGGCAAAGACACAACAGAAACGCTTGTTTCAATCACTTGTTCAATTGCGCATTTTTGCATTGTTTGAGATAAAATCTCGCGTGATTTCTCTTCTGCTGCTTCTTTTATTTTAATTTCATTTTCTCTAATTAACTGCACTTGTTCATGTGCAAGTTCGTCTTTTAATTGGTTTAAAAGAGTTTCTTTTGCCTCTTCTCTTGACATTTGAGCAACTCTTTCAAGTTCAGAGATTTGTTTTGCGATTGTTTCAGCCAAATAATCTTCTTTTTGTTCAAGCTCAAATTGTCTTTTTTCAAGAGCAACTTCTTTGTCTACAATGCTTTGAGACTTAGATTCAACTTCGTCTTCTTTTTTGTTTAATTCTTGTTGAATACGCTCAAATTCGATTTTTTTCTCTCTTTTTAATTCGTCAAATTCCATTCTTTCTTTGTGAAGCTCTTCTTTAGCAGAAATTAAAGCTTCTTTTCTTAAAAAACTTTCTTTTTCTTTGAAATCTTCGATATATTTTTGTTCATTTTTTTCCAAGATTTCAACTTTTGTTTTTTGTCTAATGAAAAGAATAGTCACAGCTGCGCCAAAAACAACAAGCAAGGCTATGATAACGTATAATGTAGTATTAATTGTCCTGTCCTCTTTTTATCTATGATTAAAAGATAAACCTAACATTATTTAATTGTTTATATAAAAAATGATATAAGTTCTCTTCGTAATTTAATTCTACCATAATATTTTGTTTTTGGATATAGTTTAAGTTTTGTGAACATTATAAAATGAATTATAATTTTATTTAAAATTTCAATTTAAACATCTAATTAAAATTTAGTATGTAAAAATGTAACGAAAAATTGTAATATTATATAAAATATTTCCCTTTTGTAATATTATTTTGATGGATATCCCCTTAGTATAAGGATTGAGTTTAATTGCAAAACAATTTTAATAGCCTTGATAACCTTGAATCACAAGTACAAAAATCTTCTGTTGTTCAACAAAGAGCTGGGCTTGTCGCTGTTTATATGTATAAACAATTTATCGAGTTTCATCAAGCAACAGTAAACACTAACGATATGTTTTCTAAAATTTTAGAAAACCTACAAGTCGTTTTGGAATATTTAAAACAATCGCTTAACATCAGAAATGTTCCAACCCAAA
This sequence comes from Candidatus Gastranaerophilales bacterium, assembly GCA_017402995.1. Classification (GTDB taxonomy): domain Bacteria; phylum Cyanobacteriota; class Vampirovibrionia; order Gastranaerophilales; family Gastranaerophilaceae; genus RUG14156. The sequence goes on along the minus strand of JAFQOV010000021.1, from coordinate 57,569 downwards.
ACGTCACTTGCACAATTGATTCAACAAAAACTTTGGCAATTGTTAATATTTTATGGCATGAAATTAGTTTTACTTGCCGTTTTAATATTTCACCAAAAGCATTGCCAAGAAAAAATCAAAATCCAATGTTTTGCGGAAGAATTTTTGCAATCAATGGCGATTTTACAAAATTAATCAAAGAAGAAGCTACTCTTGAAGAGCAAATGGATATTTTATTAGCAAACGAAATTGCTTCTTTATATGTTCCTGCGGAAAAAAATCAAAGCGCTGTAATGACAATTCATCACAAAGACAATCAAGAAATCTTTATCAGCCAACTTGATGCGCCAAGAGAATTTTTATTAAAAGTTATTGAAATCGTTTGTGCTGGTGGCGAATTCCACAAACAAAACACAAAGAAAAACTCATTTCCTTTTTAAAAATTAACCTTGTGCAACAACGATTTTTTTCATTAGTTTTTGAAAAAATGACATTTTTGGAACTTCAATCATTTTTGCTAATGTTTTTAATTCCATATTTAGCTCTATTGCTTTTGGATTATATTCAGCAAATTCAAAATCATTCTCGTAGTTCATTTCTTGTTATCCTTATTAACTAACCTCATATTTTGCATATCGACATGCTTTTTGTTTAGCTTTATATTTTGGCTTAAATTGTTTACAATTGTTCACATTTTTTTGAAGTAAAATTAACATATGGAATTTAAAGTTAAATCATTAAAAGAAACTCAAAATATTGCAAAAGCCTTTTGTGAAGCATTAGACGAAAGGGGGCTTTTTGTGACTTTGATTGGCGATATTGGCGCTGGCAAAACCCAATTTGTGCGCTATGTTTTGGAAAATTTAAATGTCGAAGAAAAAGTCACAAGTCCAAGTTTTGTAATTTTAAATGAATATAAAACTCAAAAGTTCCCAGTTTATCATTTTGATTTATATCGCCTTGAAGAAAAGGGGTTAAAATCTATGGTAAACGAATTGAGAGAATATTCAAAAAGTGGAAATCTGACTTTTATTGAGTGGGCAGAATTTGCACATGATGAAATTCCAGACAACGCTTTGCAAATCAAAGTTGAATATGATGAAGATGATATCGACATCAGATGTTTTAAATTTATCGATAAAAACAATTCAAATCAAAGTTTTTTAAACGAATTTTATAAAAGGATTGAAAAATGAATATTTTAACAATCTGTTCAGCCTTAAATAACTCATATCTAGGCATTAAATATAATGACAAAGAAATCATTGAAACAATAAAAAGCGACGAAAATTATCATAGCTTATATTTAATTTCAAAAATTAAAGAACTTTTAGAAAAAAATAATATCAAACTTAAAGATATTGATATAATCGGTGTAAATTGTGGCCCAGGGAGCTTTACTGGAATTCGTGTCGCTTTAAGTATTGCAAAAATTATTGCAGGCGAACTTAACAAACCACTTGTTAATTTAAATACAGCAGAAATTTTATTAACCGCTTTTAATTGCGATACTCTTTTGATGGACGCTCGTCGCGATATGTATTTTGTTGGTACAAAAGAAGATATTAAACTTGTTTATAAAGATAAAATCGAAGAAGAAATCCAAAACAAAAATCTGCTTTGTGACAAACGTTGTTTTGAAAGCTATCCAACTTCGACTTGTTTTGAATTAGAAGATAAAAATTTATCTTCCGTTATGTTGAAATTAACAGAAGATAAATTTAAAAATTCTAGTAATGTTGAAGAATTTAATTATTTAAACATTCAAGCAAATTATATTCAAACGCCACCTGTTTTTTAATTAAATATCTATTTCATCTAATACACCATCTAGCAACATGCCAGCTCCAGAGTGTGGTTTTTGTAAAATTACAAAACAAGGTAGGTCATCTGGGTTTTCATTTGTTGCAGCACAAATGTTGTTTGTTCCATCATTACAAGTTATTCCTGTATTCATACATTTTGGCATAACTTTATAACTTTTACCTGAACAATCGGTTATTGGATAAGCTTTTTGCCAAGTATTTGCCATACAATTTGCTTTTAATTCAGATAAACCTGAAGCAATCATTGTTGCTTTAATTGTTCCAGCAGCATTTGGTAAAGTTGCTCTATATATTTCATATTTAACAACTTCTTCATCTATTCTATAATCTTTTGTTGAAGAATCACAATATGTATGTGCTACACCATCAGAATATGGAGAAGCGCAATTGACTGCTCTTAGAGTATCGCCATAGCCATTTTGATATACACGGAGAGGGAATTGATCTACCCATAATTTATTTAAACCCTTAGCGCCATCAATATCGATTTTTATATCTTTAACTTTATATGCACCAGTTGAATCATCTTTCCAATCATTTGCAAGCCCATATACTTCAACGCCATTTGGTAAAACCATATTTGCTGTTGTTGTTGCAACGTCAGAGATACATTTTCCTCCAGACAATTTTGCCGCGCAATTAACAGCTCCTGTCACAGTAAATAAATCTGTCACACGAGAGCAATATGCCTCATCTAAACAAGCGTCACCCGCTGCATTTGTCTGAGTTTCAGCATATGTATCATCATAAGATTGAATTAAAGAAGAATTTGCGGCAGATAAGTTTTTAATCGTCGCATATACAAAAAGTCTTGTTTTGGTGCTTGCCCCTGGCTTAATTGTGCTTACACCAATACTTGCAAGTATAAACAAAACTGCAATACAAATTGTTAATTCTGCTAATGTCCAGGCTTTTAATTTTTTCAAGTTTTCCAACCTTTCTTTTGGTTATAGCTTATATTTAAAATCTAAAAAATTCATCATTTATTTAATTTACAATTTTTCTTTTGCAATTTGAATTGCACAAGGAAATTCATCATAACAAGCGGGGAGCCAAGGATACATCTTTGCGTCGCAAAATTCGTATTGCGCAATCAACTCTCCACCAAAAGCAACGCAATCGCCCCTCAAAAAAGAAACATTACGGTTTAGTGGTCTTGTTTTTCCAAAATCTCCACCAATTTGAAAAATATCATATCCGAAATATTTATTTGTATCTAAATAATTTATTTGAATTTCAGGCGAACACATCTTAGACAACGGAAAGCCAAATTGTTCTTCATGTTCTTTTGAACAATTCACAGGCAAAACCAACCCGCCAAGCCTTCCTGTTGAATATATTTTCAAAGGAATTCTATCAATTCCAAATTGGTTTTCACCTTTTTCTCCGTTGGTATCAATGAAAAATTCTTTAACTAAAGTGCCTTCTTCCATCTTTGGAAGCGAATCCATACCCCAAATTTCAATATCTGTGTTGTTAATAACGAAATTTTTTTGATATCCAAACAAATTTGGTTTATTGACGCATTCGCCACCAAGTTTTGCAAATTTTGAACTTATAAATACGCAAAAATCATCAACCGGCTCATCTTGGCTTTTATAAATATACCCATGGGTTTTATAATATTGCGTTAATTCTTCTTGTATAATTTTATACGCATAATTTGAAGCGTTTATAACGGCGCGCTCTTTTGGCTTATATACGTTATGATAAAAACTTAAACAAGCCTTGATTAAAAACACAACAATAGCTATCACAACAACGTTTATTGTTATCCTTAGTGCAAAAGGTAGCTCTTTTTTATTTAATTCATACTCTTTAAACATTCTTCATAGCTTTCAAAATGTGCATATGGCTTGATTTTTAGCTTATTACAATCAACATTTAAGGAGGTTTTATTTTCAACTGTAATAATTTTTATTCCATTTTGAATACAAGATAGCACACTTTTCGACCCCATTGCATCATACGGAACAATTAAATATTCAACATCTGTGTTTTTAATGCCTTCTTGTTTTGCAATTAAAGGCGCGATTGAAAGCCCTTGTGCGATACAAGGAAAATATGTCGAGCTAATTAATTCAGAAGATACTTTTGGGTTTTCAATTTTTTCAGAAATATCAATATCAAAAAACGCTGGTGCATGTGCTGTTGGCATATTAAATTCGCGAGCAATTAAATGAGAAATTATTGCCTCTACTCCGCCAATTGGGTCAACTCCTTGAGCATTAGAATAGTTTAAATCTTCACAATCTTCCCCAAAAAAACAAACAACAGCAAGCGCTTGCGCACCTTTTTGGATTAAATTTTGAGCAGCTTTTAAAAGAGTATTTGGGTTTTTTAAATTTCCATATGAAATATTGTTTTCAACCTTAATTTCAACTCCAACATTTTCTTTGGTATATTCAATTCCGACAAAATCAATCCCTTGCACCATTTTAAGAGCATTTATTGTATTCAAATGCACATTGATTATGTTTTTTGGAATTTCACAATCAAAAATAACTCCGATTTTATTTGTTTCATATGGTTTTTTGGGAACTATATTAATATTTCCTGCAAAAAATTCGTCAAATAAATAACCTTCTAGATAACTCATGTCGTAATTAATTGCGCTTAAAATCCCGCCATTAACAGCATTTGGATTAACAATGCAATGATATTTTTCGCTAAATTTTCTTGCAATATATCCAAAATCACCAGCATATCCACCAAAATTTGCACCAATCCCCGTTGGAATTTGAAGAGCGATAATTGGTTTGTTCAAATAATTATTCATCAATATCCCCTTGCAAGACGGAACAAAAGAGTTTCAAGAGCAATTTTGTCGTGGATTTTTGCTTTTGAATGTTTAATCGCTTGGTTAATTATTTCGATATCAGAATTTATTTTTTGACAAAAAACGTCATTTGAACAATTCGCCAAAAGCATATCTTTTAAATAAAGCAAAAACATATTTAAAAAATCTTCTAGCTTGAGCTGATTATCTGATATGAATTTTAAAATTTCATCAGAAATCTCATACACATCTTCAAATTTAATGTTTGGATATTTTGAAATTATATTTGAAATCAAATTATAGTTTTGAGTTTGTTTTTGAGAACTTAATTTAAAAACAACACTTCTTGAAACAATTGTTGGTATTATATCTTCTTTTGATTTTGTTAAAAAGATAAATGTCGTATTTTTAGGCGGTTCTTCAACAGATTTTAATAACGCATTAAGAGTTGTTCTGCTAAAAGTTGTGTGGTTTAATGGCTTAATTTCAAAATCGATTTCTGTTGTATAACCCAACTTTTTAAATTCAAATAATTCGCCGTCTTCCCAAGCTTTTTCACCAGATGAGAAAAAGATGAAAAATCTATGATAATCACTTGAAAGCAAAAGAGTTTTTTCAATTTCACTTGCTTGTTTTTCTGAAATCACAGTTTTAGTTTCATCATCTTCGCCTTTAAAATGAATTTGCGAAACATTTTGCACAGCAGGGTGTGATAAGGATTTAACCCAAGAACAATTAATGCAATCACAATTTGTGGTTTTATCGTTTTTACAATTTAAAATTCTAGCCAATTCAAGCGCAAATAAATATTGTTTTTTTGTATCCATTCCTTCAAAAACAATTGATTGCGGAAATTCGCGTTCTTTGTTTTGAACTAATTCCAACATAGTTGAAAAATAGTTATAGGCAAAAGGAAAAATGTCAGCAAAATAATTGTTAATCATTACATTCCTCCTTTGTCAAAAAATACAGTTTCATACGCTAAAAGAGGGTCTTTTAAAACGCCCGTTTTAAGCTGATATTCAGCATTTGTCAAATTAACTTTTAAACGAATAAGTTCATCTAGTGAAACATTTTGGATTTTTTCCAACTCTTTTTCAATGCGAAATTTGTTTTTATTTAGCTTAATAGATAAATCATAAGACGAATATGACTTTGAATAGATTTTTAATTTAATTAAATTTGTGAAAGTTGTTTGAATAAAAGCTAAGCTTGGCAAATAGTGTTCTTTTTGCAAAATTTCAGATAACTCTTCTAGTGCTTTTGTATATTTTTTTTGCAAAATTAAATCAACCAAAGAAAAAATATCTGTGTTTGAGCAAACAACTTTTTCAATCATATCCAAAGTCACAAGATTGCTTGGATAAGCGTATAATTTCAATTTTTCTAGTTGATTTGAAATGTCTCTTAAAGAAGCGCCAACTGTTTGAATTAATGAAGAAATCTCTGTTTGATTGATTTTAAGCTCAATTTCTTGTGCCATTTTTTGAACAATCGGAATTAATTTATATTCTTCATAGTTTTTATAAGACTGAAACTCTTTTACAGTCGCAATTTTCACCAATTCTTTATATAGTTTTTTTCTTGCGTCTGGTTTTTTCCCTTCCCCTCTTGGAGTTGGGCAAATTAAAACAAGATGAACCCTGTCAGATACATTTTGCAAGCCATCAATTAATTCTATATTTTGTTTTTCGTCTAGCGTTTCTTTGTTTTTTGTTTCAAGGAAATATTTTGGACATTTGATAATTAAAACAACATCACCAAACATCATTGCGTTTGTTCTTATGAGTTCAGAAAACAAAGAAAAAGAAGGGTTGTCAACGACCCTGTAATTCAAGTCATTGACAACATCTCCTAAAATTTCTTTTTTAATTTTTTTGATTTCGCGCTCGATTAAATAATCTTCGTCGCCCCATAAGAACTGTATTGGCATATTTTTAACTGTTAATTAATAAGCTTGCACCGATAACACCTGCAGTATTAGCCAATTGCGCAGGAACAACACTTACAGAGTTAGCTTGAATTGACATAGCGCGCTCTTTAATTGTTTGTTTAATCGGTTCTAATAAGATATCACCAGCGTCAGCAACGCCGCCGCCAATGATGATTTTTTCAGGATTTAAAAGATTAACAACAGAAGACAAGCCAAGACCAATAATTTTACCCATTTGTTTGAAGATTTGAATTGATACGGCATCTCCTTGAAGGGCAGCTTGCGCCACGATATATGGGCTAATTATGCCATCTGTTGCCATTTCTTTATATTTTGCAGATTTTCCACCGCTAATATATTCTTTTGCCATTGTAACAATCGCAGGACCTGAAGCGTACGCTTCAAAACAACCGTAATCACCGCAACCACACAAAGGACCTTCGCCCATTGTCATTTTAATGTGACCAATTTCGCCAGCAGCATTAGCAGCACCACGAACAAGTTTGCCGTTTAAAACAATGCCTGAACCAATACCTGTTCCAACAGTAATGCAAATCAAATTTTCGCAACCTTTGCCAGCGCCAAAATTCAACTCTCCCAAGGCTGCGCAACGAACGTCGTTGTCTAAGCGAGTAGGAATTGAAAATTCATCTTCGATAATTTTTGCTAATGGAATATTGACCCAACCAGGAATATTTGGAAGATTTTTAACAATACCTTCCTTGTAATCTATTTGTCCAGGTAAACCAAAGCCAATCGCTTCGATTGTTTGAGCGCTTTCGCCAGTTTCTGTCATTAATTCTTTTATAGCTTGTTTAATATTATTAACACCAGCTTCAAAACCCATTTCCGCGCGGGTTGGAACGGTGTTTGAATATACAATTTTTCCATCAAAATCTACAAGCGCAATTTTAACGTTTGTTCCACCAACATCAACGCCTATTCTATATTTTTTCATATTCCTCTCCTTAAAATCATTAATTTAATTAAATTTTACCACAAATATTAATCATGACGTGCAAAAAAAATCTTCATATGTTTTTAAAAAATATGAATATTAGCCCTGTTAGTTTTTGCGCAAAACATAGAGACATAAGAAAAGCAGACGACATTATGAGACATTCAAACAAATGTTTTCCAATGTTTTCACCTTCTTATGCCATTTCTCATTGGAATCGTTTCACGCAAAACACAAATCAAGCAGAGCTTGAAAGAACAGCTTTTTTTAATAAATATTCTAAAATTTTAGATGAAAAAGTTAGAAACAAATACATCAATGATGATGATTCATATCATTTGAATTTGTTTGAACCTTTAAAAAAAGAAAAAATGGGCAACTGCAAAGAAAATGCCATTGCGCTAATCGCAACACTTTTTGCAAATGGATATGAAAAAGCGGCTAGAATTGGGCTTGAATATGAAATAAATTTTGTTGATAAAAAAACAAAAAAAGTTGCCTCAACAAGTGTTTTCAACTTTGATCATACTTGCGTTATGACCACAATGGATAACAAGGAAAAACGCAAAAAATTTGAAGATTTAATCATTATTGACGGCTGGCTTCAAAAAACCATGCCAATGCAAGAAGCAAGAAAAATGTATTTGAATATAGTTTCAGACTATGAAAAAAATATCATTAGAAAAGAAGCCGTTGATAAGTTTAAAAAAGAAAATATCAATAATCCAAACTTCAATCTTGATGATTACGAGATGAAAGAAGCGATTGAATTTGGCTATAACGATAAATATACAAAAGAACAAGCCCAAGAATTTGGCAAATTAATTTCAGAAAAATATCCAGAACTTAAGCTTGATTATGTTATTTAGTTAAGTCGTATAAATATGGTTCAATTTCAATTATTTCAGAAATTTTTTCGTCAATCTTAAAATCGTAATTTTTATCTGACGAAATTAAAACCATATTTGTCACGTCATATACAATCTCGTCGAGATTAAAAAATGTTTTATAAAAAAGTTTGCTAGATGTTTTGCCGTTAAAAATTCTTACATCTTCAAAAAAGCTTTTATGTTTTTCAATCATAGACAGTGCAAATTTATTTTTTTTGTTAAAAATATCAAAACTTGATGGCAAATTTGAAACAAAAATCCCATTTTTTGTTAAATGTTTTTTAACCAAGGCAATGTAATCATCTGTGCAAAATCTTTCATCAATGCCGATATTATTTGCAACATCAACCACAATTAAATCATATTTTTTCTTAATTGTTTTAAGGTAAATCAAGGCATCTTGCAAGAAAAAGTTTTGTTTTTCGCTTTCTTTAAAATTAAAATATTTTTTTGCGATATCGAAAATATTTTCTTCAATATCAACAATATCGATTGCTTGCAATTTTTCAAAAAGATTTTCATATTGGTTAACTAAAATCCCAGAGCCAAAGCCAACAAGCAAAATGTTTTTAATGTTTTTATTCATCAAATATGGAATTAAAAAATAATTTATATAAGGCAAATTTCCGCAATAAACTTGCGAATTAATAACCCCTGCTTGATATGTATCTTGATATTTTAAAAATTTACCAATTGAATTTTTAACAATTTGAATTGAATGAAAATCGCTTTCAGTTTCAAATAAAACCTCTTCTTCAAGCTCATTTTCTTCCATTTTCAAAATCAAATTTTTATCCGCTTTTTTAATAGCAACATAATCTGGGTTAATTTCCATTTTTTTGTCTTTCTATTCCTAAACCAAACAAAGCAAAGTCATATTTCACAGGGTCAACTTCGTCATATTCTTTTAATTTTTCGCTCAATTCAATAACTGCACGAAAATCATTTTGTTTTCTTTTTAACAAGCCAAATTCTCTTGAAATGCGCGCCACATGAGTATCTAGAGGGATTAAAAGCTCAGATTTTTTAATATTTTTCCATAAACCAAAATCCACAACCCCACCTCTTACCATCCACCTTAAAAACATGTTTAATCTTTTTAGCGCAGAATTGTTTTCAGGCTTTGCAAACATAAAACAAAAACCTGTGCTACTTTTACAAGAACAATTTGAATAGAAATAATTTGTCACTTTTTCAAATCTATTTTCCCCATTAAAAAGCTCTTGTAGGGAAGATTTATCTTGAACATACAGTTTATTTAAAATTTTAAAAAGCTCAATTAAATCGTTTGATTTTATAAAACGATACAAAAAATCAGAAAAATCATGTTTTTTATAATTCAAAATCAATTCATATGGCGAATTAAAAAGAGAAAAAATATATTCTAGTTTTGAAATAAACTGTTCTCTTCTTCCAAAGGCAAATAAAGAAGAAACAAACGCCGAAATTTCGATATCCTCTTTTTTAGTGTATCTGTGCGGAAATTGAATTGGGTCGTTTAAGATAAAGTCTTTTGTTTCATATTTTTTATATAGTTCATCAAGCTTTTGTTTCATAAAAAAATTATACTATATTTTAAAATTCATTTTGTAACACTTTTTTAAAAACAAACATTTTTCTTTTTAAGTTTTATATAATTAATTTGTTAGGTGAAAATGAATGTTGTTTTAATTGGCGCAGGGCGCTATGGAAATAATTTAATTGGGTCAAAATATTCAAGAGGCGATTATTATAATGCCAAGCTTGATTGCGTTGTCGATCCTAAAATCAAAGAAATTTGTCAAAAAGACGAATTTAATTTGCACGGCGCAGATTTATATGAAAATGTATATGAAATCCCGCAAGAAAAAATTAACGACAAAACTGTTGCCGAACTTGCAATTGTGCCAACTTTAATTCCGCAAGTTTTAGCGCGTACCTTAAGTCAAGGGATTAAAAAAATCATTTTACCAAAACCCGTTGCGCAAGATTGGGCACATTTTAAATTAATTAAAGGTTTTATCAACAAAAACAATGCTCAAGCTTATGTTGCTTCAAATTGGCACTATTCTGATATTACAAAACTTTTAAAAGGTTTAATTGCAAAAGCAAGAGGGCAAGAAATTGAACCCGAAATCAAGGAAAAATTCCAAAATGAAATCGGGACAATTCAAGACAAATTTGAAATTGAAAAAGTTGAGATTGAATATAGTAAAAAACATGAAGTTTTAACTATTGACCCGCCATCTCAAGAATTGCCACATGCTCTACAAATCGTGCAATCAAGCGGTTTAATGAATTTAGAAGATGCGGCTATTAAAATGTGCAATATCAATCAAAGCAAAAGTGCCGTGAACGTTTCTTTATATTCAAAAGATGTCAAAAAAGGAATTCATATTAATTCAGATTTACAAAAAGGCATTCATACCGATAAAAGAAGAGAAAGGATTGTTAAAATTTATCTAAATGATGATGATAAAGAAGCCGACATCATTGCAGATTATGACGCATTTTTTGAAAATGGCGTGTGCAAAAAGCCTGCAAGCATAAGTGTCGATATTTTAAAAGGCAATGTTTTAACAAAATGGAAAAAAGAAATCCACGAAGATAATATGGATAAAATGTATCAAAGCATGTTTGAAGCTTTTGAGGGCAAAGAAAATGACGCACTCACGCTAGAAAAATATGAACCTATTGCAAAAGTAATTGGACAAGTGCAAAAAATTTGGTCATATATGAAAAAAGATAAAGTTTATAAATTCAGCGGAAATAACGCTTGTTTATAGTTTAATTTCTTTTTTTAATGCTTCAATAAATTCATCTCTATATAAAAACCCAAGATGAGCGCCATTACTAAACAAAACAAGCTTATCATCAGAAAAACTTTTCAATTCTTTAAGTTGATTTTTGCTAATCAAATAGTCATCTAAACTGTGAAATATTTTATAATTATCATTATTAATTAAATAATTTGATATTGATTTTAGAGAGCTCGCGTTGTCTAGCTCTTCATATGAATGATTAACAAGCAGATATTTTTTAATATAGTCTCTATAATCAAAAGTATAGATTAAATTATAGAGCTCTTTTTTATCTAGGTTTGGATTTTTCAATATTTCTGTTTCAAAAATCAAATCTGAAAGTTTTTGATGAAAAACAAAAGCGCTAATTAACTCGCCCTCTAAATTTGTAAATGGTAAATTATCAAAATTTTTAGATAATTCTTTTTTGTTTTCAAAAGCTCTCAAAACTTTTGCAGCGACAAGTGCAACTTTTTGCCTGATATCATAAGGGTAATCTTTCCAAGAGGAAATGATTTTATCAATTTCATCTATTGCATAAAAAAGCGCGAAAGGTGGGCAAACAGAAATGAATTTATCTATATTTTGAGCATTATTTTGCGCTTGTTCATTAGCTAAAAATAAAGTTGTGTATGCACCTAAAGACGTTCCAAACGCAACTCTTTTCAAAAAAACTCTATCATGTTTTTTTGAAATATAATTTATTGCTTTATTTATCAAAAGATTGACATATTTCACATCTTCTTTAATATAACCAAGGCAATATCCCTTTTTTAAGCTCTTTAAAAATTCCCATTGAAAATGGCTCCCAATTATTAAAACGCTATACCCTTCATCATAAAATATTTTCGCCAAAATCGTAGAGTGGTTATTTTCCATTCCTTCGCCAATTGATGGAAACAAAATTGCCAAAGGCGATTTTTTATCTTTTTGCAAAATGTATCTAAATAAATAATCTTCGCCATCATCAAAAATTTTCACTTTTGCTTTTTTAAATTTCTTTGAAAAAGAGCGATTCCAAATTGAAATTTCGTCCCAAAATGTATTTTTTGAATTTTTAACTTCAAATAATGCTGTTCGCATTGAATCAAGAACCGGGCTTTGCGGATTGAAATCGTTTAAAAAGATATCTGCGCTTAAATCTTCATCTAACATTTTAACGACAATATTTTCCCCAACATTTCCTTTGACTGACAAAACTTCTTGTTGTTTTTTATCAACCAATGGCGTATCTTTTTCTAATTGTTTTTCTAATTTTTCTAATGTTTCTTTTCTATCGTAATTTGAAAGCTTAATATATTTGTCTACTCCCCAAAACTTCTTTGCAATGTCGTATGGGTCAGGAAATCTTGATTCAACCATTTTTATCATTGGTTGAATATTTGTTGTTCGATTAATCAAAAGTCCCATTTTAATAGCCGCGGCAATTGGTGTTGCAACATATGTTGTTGGTGTTAAAACAAAATCCAAAACTCTTCCAAACAAATCACGAGTTGTGCAAGAAGAAATAAACGGCATAACCAAATAATTTCCACATTTTACTTTGCATTTTGCTAATGCTTGCTCCATATCTTCGTTAAATATTTCTAAACCGAACTGACTTTTTGCAATATCAATTAAGCCACCAACACCCAAAACAGTATTTATAAAAAATCTTTTTGTTTCGTTTTTAACAGCACTAAAATCCTTTTGAATTAATGAGCTAACCAATCTTTTGGGATATTCAATATTTGAATACATATGATTTAAGCCGTCAATCACAATTTTTGGAAACAAACTTGCCCACAAAATATGAATTTTTTTGACAAAAATTTTGTTCATTTTTAAATTCATATCAAACATTTTACGGTTAAATTTTTCACATTTATCTTCGTTCAAGAAAAACAGGGAATATGACGGATATTTATTTTTTGCTAAGTCAATTTCAAGCGCAAAAGACGAAATATTTAAAAACAAAAGTTTAAAAAGCAAAATGCCTGTAAATATTTTTTTCAATTTTAAATCCTCAACTATTTTTCATAGTTATAAAATTTAATTTGAAAAATTAAAATTAGCCTCTTGTCTATTATTCCAACAAAAAACCCAAGAGAAAATCTCTTGGGTTTTTAAATATTTGTTAATTAATTATTTTTTAACTTCTTCATCAACATTTTTAGACAAACCTTTGATGCAAGCAATTGCTAAACCAGTTGCAGCTGCTAAAATCACGCCACCAACACCAACTTGTTTAACTACTTTTGGATCTTTGCCTTTTTCTTTAACAAAAGTGTCAAATTTATCATTTTGCTTTGCAGCCCATTTGATTGCGCCTTGACCAACGTCTTGAGCTGTTTTTGAAACTTTATTAAATGTTGTTTTTACTGTTTGTTTAATGTCGATATTCATTTTCTACCTCTCGTCTAAGAAACCAATTGTGCAATTTCAGTTAAACAATTTGCACCATCTAAAATTTTAGAACATTTATTGCTTGTTTTGTCATATGCACTTTGTGATTTTTGCACTAAATCTGGAATTCCATCTTCGTTGTTATCTCTTTTGCAAATTGCAGGAACAAAAGCAAGAATTGAAGCAATACCAGCAACAACTGCTAGACCTTTGCTTGCACTGTGAGTTTTAATACCATCTTTTGTCACTGTTGCAATTTTGTTATAAACGCCTTTTAATCCACCTTCAGCTTTTTTAACAAATTCGCCTAAAGTGTTTGCAACTTTGCTCATTTTTTTGCCTTCGCTTTTAATCATTTTTCCGCTAAGACCTTGAGCTCCTTTTGAAACTGTTTTTAAACCTTTTTCAAACAACTCAGAAATTTTGTTGCTTGAAACTTTGTCTAAAGCAAAAACTGTTGCTACTGTTTTTAAAAATGTTTTACCACCTGCAGCACCAACTGACAATGCAACGGCGCCAGGTCCTTTAATATCATCTGAATTAACAAATTTATCTTCAAAATCTTCAGTTAAATCAATTGCTCTATTGTAATCATCTGCTCTGTTGCAAATTTCACAATCATTATCATAACCTTTGAAATTAAGCGAATTTACTGAATTTACTTGCATTTTAATCTCCTTAAAGAGTACAACACACTAGTATAAAGTATGAACATAAATAAAATTGCTATTTTTACCACAATTGTTAAGTTATATTAAAACCTTTCTCAAATGATGGTACAGAGTATTTTAGCGCTAAAAAAAATTTTGCGCAATATATTAATCAAAATATTTTTTATCTTTGATTTCATCAGGCAAAAATTGCTGAACGAAATCTGGGTTATTGTGCGTGTAGACGTATCCTTCGCCAAAACCATATTTTGAAGCGTCTTTATAATGCGCATCTCTTAAATGTTTAGGTGGAAGATAATCTAATCCTGATTTAATATCGGCAATCGCTCTGTCTATCGCCATTATGGCTCTATTTGATTTTTTAGCCCTTGCAACAAATTCAACAGCTTGTGCTAGCGTGATTCTAGCTTCTGGCATGCCAAGGTGTTCAACAGCGCGAAGGGCAGCTTCTGCAACCAATAATGCTCTAAAATCAGCGTTTCCAACATCTTCAGACGCAACAACAATTAATCTTCTTGCAATAAATCGAGGGTCCTCACCAGCGGTCAGCATTTTTGCTAAATAATAAATTGCAGCGCCAGCGTCTGAGCCTCTTAAACTCTTTTGAAAAGCGCTCGCATAGTCGTAATGAGAATCTATTGAATATCTTGTACCTGTTTTTTGCAAAAGTTCTTCAACTGTTGCTTTTTTAATAACTTTTTCTGAGGCAAAAAATGTGTTTTCAATAGCATTTAAGCAATATCTTGCGTCTCCCCTTGAAAGTTCAACAATCTCATCAAGCGCTTCTTGTTCGATTGTTTTTTCTTCATAATTTTTAGATAAATAATCTAGTCCTTTTTGGGCAATTTTTTTCAATGACTCTTTATCTATTGCGTTTAAAACAATCACCTGCGCACGAGAAATCAACGCAGGAACCGTATGGAAAGAGGGATTTTCGGTAGTTGAACCGATAAAATAAAACAAACCTTGTTCAACATGTGGTAAAAGGGCGTCTTGTTGAGTTTTTGAAAAACGGTGGATTTCATCTATAAAAACAATTGTTTTCAGTCCTTCACGAAGTTTTTGTCGCGCAAATTCTGCCGTTTCTTTAATTTCTTTAACTCCAGAATTTACAGCAGACAATTCGACAAAAGAAGCGTTATGATAGTTTGCAACAAGTCGCGCTAGTGTTGTTTTTCCGCACCCTGGAGGTCCCCAAAGCATAAATGAAAAAAGTCTTTTTGCCATCAAAAGCTTATAAAAAGGCGAATTAGGGTTTATGACATTTGTTTGCCCTAAATAATCTTCTAGGCTTTTTGGGCGCATTAACTCAGCCAATGGAACTTGTTTATTATTATCTTCTAGCGCATCAAATAAATTCATTGTATAATTTTAACATGAGAAAAAAAATTTTTTTACTGTTAATTTTTATTTTAATTTTGGGTAGTTTTTATTTTTTTAATACCTCTAAAAAAGATGAGGATTCTCGCAAAAAGCTTGTTTTTTGGTCAATTCAATTAAAGCCAATTTGGGAAAAGCAATTATCTTTAATTATTAACGAATTTGAAAAAAAACACCCTGAAGCTAAAATTGTTTGGGTTGATATTCCAATTCAAGAAGCGCAAAAAAGAACCCTTGCGTCAATTTTATCTTCAACTCCGCCAGATTTAGTTAATTTAAACCCCGAATTTTCAAATATTTTAGCCCAAAGAAACACCCTTGAAATATTTGATAATCAAGCCGTTTCACAATTTCACCCAAATTTAGTAAACAAATTAAAATATCAAAATCAAATATATGCTCTGCCATTTTACGCTACAAGCCCTGTAACAATATATAATCAGACTGTTTTTTCAAAATGTTTTCCAAACCAAACTTTTCCAAAAACATATGATGAACTTTTTAAAATTTCAAAAGAATTATACACTTGCTCAAATCTTGCACCATTAGCGATAAATTTAAATGAAAATGATACATTAGCAAAAATTTTGAATAAATATAATGTTTCAAATTTAAAAACCGAAACAAACAAACAAAAAACTGTTGAAATTTTTTCAAAATTTAATGAAATGTATAAAGCAGGATTTTTGCCAAAAGATACTTTAACAATCAATCACAGAGAAATGATTGAAAAATATATGTCAAACCAAGCAATCGCAACAACTGCGGGCTCTAATTTTATTAATATGGTTAAACAAAACGCTCTTGATACATACCAAAATAGCGCAATTGCAACACAACTAACAGGTTCAAATGGGGGTTACGACATTGCATTAATGAATTTAATTATCCCTAAAAAAGCCCCAAATAAAGAGCTTGCGCTTGAATTTGCGCTTTTGCTGACAAACAAAGAAAATCAAATTGATTTAGCAAAAACAACAAATGTTTTACCTGCTAATAAATTTGCTCTTGAAGATGATTATTTTAAAATTTGCTCTGATGATTTAATAGACAAATCGCGCTGTGAAAGCACAAAACAACTAAGCAAATTGTCAAATATCACATTTGGAGACGAAAACAAAAAAGCGATAAATGAATATATTAATAAAGCTATTGAAGATATTTTATTAAACGAAAATTCAGACAAAAAATATATCCAATCAAAAGTTTCAGATTTATCAAAGCTATTAAAAAACTTGATTAAAGATTAAATTTTTCGCCTTGTTTAATTTTTTCCAAACCACGTTTGGACATCTCGTTATCTTTTGCAAAATCTAAAACAAAATCAATTGCTTCAACGTCGCGATTAATCGCATTTTTAAGGTTTATTATCTCGTCATATGTTAAGCTTTGAATTTTTGATGTCTCGCAAATTTCAAAAACGTGTTTAAAATTTTCTTGGGTTTCAATATCTAATCCGTCTAAATCCATTTTATACATATACCAATTGTAAAATTGATATAAAAGCGCATAAAGATTAACATTATAGCTTGAAATAACAAACATTTCATCTGTTTTAAAAGAAAATTTACCCCTTAAAAACAAGTTCAAATAGAGTGCTTTTAGGCTTTTTTTTGGCAAAATAAATCCTTCATCTTCATTGATAAAAGAAAGAATTTTGTTTGCAAATTTGTTTAAATATACAGGCGTTTTTGCACCTTTAATGTATTTAAAAAGCTCCTCAATACCATTTTCTTTGCTCAAATATGTTTTTACAAGGCGCGAAATTTTTTCTTTTCTATTTTTAATTTTTTCCTTGTAATCTTCTTGAATTGTCAAAGTAGCGCTTGCTGAGGTATGAATTTTTTTACCAGAAAAAGAAGAGCTTAAAATCTTTTTGCTTAACTTCATCATTCTTTTTTTGTGCTTTTTTTGCTGATTTTCGTAAACAAAATCAAAAAACTTAATCGATAATTTATCAAAAAATTTCTTCATACTAATCCTCTTTAATATATAAAAACATTTTTTCCAAAAAAAAGCTAGTATGATATAATTTTTTTATGAGAATTAATAAATATATTGCGCAAAGCGGTTTTTGTTCAAGAAGAAAAGCAGATGAATATGTTTTAGCTGGTCGTGTTAAAGTAAACGGCGAAGTTGTGACTATGCTTGGTTTTGAAATCAGAACAAAAGATAAAGTTACAATTGATGACAAAACAATTCGCGCAGATAAGCTTGAATATTTCAAATTTTACAAACCAACAGGCTATATCACAACAAAATCTGACGAAAAAAATAGAAAAACAATCTATGACATTTTGCCAAAAGAATATCAACATCTTAACCCCGTTGGAAGATTGGACAAAGACTCTTCTGGTTTGATAATTTTAACAAATGATGGCAATTTAACATATGAATTAACTCACCCATCAATCAAAGTCGCAAAGACATATCTTGTTAAAGTTGATGGAAAATTAAAAGACGAACAACTGCAAAAATTAACCGACGGGATTGAAATTGAAAAAGGCAAAATTGCATATTGCGATTGGGCGATTTTAGAAGAGGACAAAGCCTCGACCCTGTTTGAAATAATTTTATATCAAGGTTTAAATAGACAAATTAGAAAAATGTTTGAATTTTTGGGCTATAATGTAGTAAACTTAAAGCGTATAAGACATGCAAACATTGAGCTAACCGGTCTTAAAAAAGGTCAAATTAAACAAATCAAACCAAGACAAATCAAAGAATTAAAATCATATTTAGAAAAAATCAAAGAGGAAAAATAAATGTTAGATATCAAATTAATTAGAGAAAACCCAGAAAAAATCAACGAACTTCTTAAAAGAAGAAACCCAGACTTATCTGTTGATTCTGTTTTAAAAATTGATGAAGATAGAAGAAAAATTCAATTTGAATTAGATAATTTAAGAGCGACAAGAAAAACTGAATCTAATAAAATTGGCGCGCTTAAAAAAGACGGCGTTGACACAACCGAGCTTCAAGCACAAATCAGAAAAATGGGCGACGACATCAAAGCTCTAGAAGAAAAATTAGGCGAACTTGATGTTGCTCAAAAAGAAGCACTATTGTTCATTCCAAACACTCCAGATGAAACAACTCCAATAGGGGCTGATGATAGTTGTAATATTGAAGTTAAAAAATGGGGCGAACCAACAAAATTTGATTTTGAACCAAAAGCACACTGGGACTTGTGCCCAGAATTGAATATGCTTGATTTTGAACGTGGCGTTAAACTTGCGCACACTCGTTTCACCCTATATCGCAACAAAGGCGCTCGTTTAGAACGTGCAATTATCAACTTTTTCCTAGATACACATTGCGAAACAAGAGGATACGAAGAAATCTTACCTCCTGTTATGGCAAACTCTAAAACAATGACTGGAACAGGACAACTTCCAAAATTCAAAGAAGATATGTTTAAATGTGTTGATGAAGACTTATATTTAATTCCAACCGCAGAAGTTCCTGTTACAAACATTTATCAAGATGAAATTTTAGACGAAGAAATGTTGCCAAAATATATGACAGCATATACCCCATGTTTTAGACGCGAAGCAGGTTCTGCTGGTAAAGACACTCGCGGTCTTATAAGACAACACCAATTCAACAAAGTTGAACTTGTTAAATTAACAAAACCTGAAGAATCAGTTGAAGAACATGAAAAGTTAACACAAGATGCTGAAAATGTTTTACAGTTACTTGGACTTCCATATAGACGCGTTGCTCTTTGTACTGGCGATATTGGTTTTTCAGCTAAAAAATGTTATGATTTAGAAGTATGGATGCCATCATACAATGCGTATAAAGAAATTTCTTCTTGTTCTAATTTTGGTGATTACCAAGCTCGCAGAGCAAATATTAGATTTAGAAGAAAAGACGGCACAGTCGAATTTGTACACACATTAAACGGCTCAGGACTTGCTGTCGGCAGAACCTTGGCCGCAATTTGTGAAAACTTCCAAACAGCTGATGGACACATCATCATTCCTGAAGTTTTAAGAAAATACACTGGCTTTGATATCATTTAGGAGATATTTATGAAAAAAGTATTATCATCATTAATTATTGCAACTTTAGCTTTGTGCTTATATGCAGAGGCAAAAACTGACAAAGCAACAAAAGCAATGCAAAAAGCACAAAAGCAAGAAATAAAAATGCAAAAAGAACTTGCTAAAAAAGAGAAAGAACTTGCAAAAGCAACTGCGCAAAAAGAAAAAGAGCTTGCAAAAGAAGTTGCAAAACAAACTAAAAAACTAGAAAAAGCAAAAGCAAACCCAAAAGATGTTTTGACAGATGCTGAATATAAAGAAATTAAAATCAACTTTTTTAATGCAGAAGGCTTTGGTCACATGTACAATTGCAAAGTTGAACAAGAAAAATTCTGTAAAGTAAAAGATTATGACACTGGTTTGTATGTTCTTTGCGACAGACAAGTTTCAAGAACACAAATGGAATCAGCAAAAATATTCTATAAATATGGAAGATGTGTTCAATTAAATTAGTTTTTCAAAAGCCCCTTTTAAAAGGGGCTTTAAATTTTAAAATGTTTCATGGTTTTATTTTATAAATCGATAAATAAAATTTTCAATATTAAAGCTATATCCATCAGGCTTATTTAAAAATGCAACAACAACCACTGAAATAATAAGCAGTATTATCGCGATTGTTGCTAAAATCATTGCAAGTTTTTCTTTTGTCATTTTATCTCCTTATGGGCAAATTGTGTCGTCTGTGTCGCAAAGATTTGCCGTAGCGCCCGCGTTACCAACAAGTTCATTGCTTAAAGCACAACAATCTGTTTCTTTTTTATTAATATCGCGCTCAAGCCACCAACGCGCTCTTGCGCCAAGCTTTAATTTACCATCTCGCCTAAAACCAATCGCAAAAGGTTTTATGCCTTTTTGAGGTTCATCTATATCAATGCAAATAAATTTATAAAAATATCTTTTATGTCCTTCTTCATCGGGCATCATAGAAACTAAAGACGAGTCAAAAAAAACAGTATATGGAGAATGGTTAATTATATAAATATCATCAACTGTTTGAATATATCCAGCAGGTGCATTTTGACTTCGTTCGCATAAGTGATCCATTGTTGCTGCAGCAGTATCAGTATAATCTATACCTCTGTATACCTTGTAATATTCACTTTCTTCATCCCCCCACGCGCTATTACCATACAAAGTTTCGCAATCTGCGCTTTTTATAGCAAGTCCATCTGCAACAGTTTCGCAAAAATAATAAAAATGCTCATTCACTGAACCATCAATTTTTGTTCCATCTGGATATTTCCCCAAATCCCCAGGAAGATAAAACTCGCCATTTGAAGCAAGGTCTCTTATGATTCTTGCGAAGTCATTATAAGCTTTTTTAAATCTTAAAATATTTTTATCCGGCGTTGAATGAAAAGCAACAGGCAATAAAATTGCACTTAAAACACCAATTACTGTTAAAACAATCATAACTTCCGCTAAGGTAAACGCGCGGTTTTTCGACTTTTTCATGGTTTTTCCTTTTTTGGATAGTTCCATGTAAAAGGCTACTATATATATATATATATATCAAGAGCAGATTGATAAAATACGGAACTTAGGGGAGTAAAATCAAGGGCAATTATTTTCTTTGATGTGTTTTAAATTGGCATAAGGAGAAAATTATGCGCACTAGCCCCATTAGCTTTGGAAGAACAACCCGTTTGAATGGCGGGAAAGAATTTGGCAAACATATCGCCGATATTGCAAATAGCAAGAAAAATATTGAAAATCGATATGCTCAATATCATTTAAGAGGATATTTTTCTGATACATCAATAGGCGAAGTAAAATGTATTTCTTTTAAAGACAAACCTTCAATTTCATATTTACTAAGCGGAAAAGAAAGCCAAACCTATCAACGTTTGCAAGATGAAAGAAAAGAACTTGCACAACTTGCAAGCGAAGAATGTCAAGACGACAAAGTTGTTTTAAAAGAAAGATTAAAAGAAATAAATCAAAATTACACAGAAGCTTTAAAAAAATTAATCAGAAAAACGCAAGACTATAAACTTTTAAATATTATGCCAACAACAGATGGAGATATTAAATTTATAGGTTTTGATTGGTTATTTTAAAAAAGAGCCTTAAAGGCTCTTTTTTAATCCATAAATGCGTTTCTTTTGGCGATATCTTCTTCAATATATTCAGCCATTAATAAGTTATATTCTGCAATTTCTTTTTTAGCATCTTCTTTTTGATATTTTGGCAAAGCTACATATAACTCTCTTATGCCTTCTTCAAGCATATATGCGTCTTTTTCTTGACCATGGTCTTTACAAATTTGCGCGATTTTGATTTTGCCTTTAATTGCTTCAAGATAATTTTCTTCTTTAATTGCTTCTTCTACACCAACAGAAAGTTGATATTTGGCTGCTTCAAAACTTGGTACTTGCGCGCCAGGGTTTTCTCTAACAAAACTATCATATGAAGATAAATCTCCGGCTTTGACATTGCGTTTTTGGTAACCAAATGTAATTAAAGAATTTAATTGGTTTACTTTAAAATTATTATTTCGAATAACTGGGCTAATTGGGGCAATTCTCATGATATCCTCCCTTTTTTACAACACAAAATTATAATAAAATATTTTAAAGATGATAATCAAGCATATTTTAATTTTTGTTAAATCAGCGATTAAAATCTGAAATAAATAAATGGATTATATGTATTTGCTGCAATTGTTATTGCAGATAATATAAATAAAAGCATTAGCCAACAGTTTAAAAATATCTTTTCAAGTCGATTTCTTGAATTTAACATATTTTTAAATAGTGGCATTGAGCACAATATCGCAACAAAAATGATAAATGCTTCATATTTATCTAAATAATATGATTGTACATATACAAATTCATCTAACCTTAAGTGTAATAGTCCAAACATATTCATTAAATAATCCCAACCATATTTAACGTTATCTGCTCGAAACATTACCCAGCCGATAACAAAAATAAAAATGCAATAAACATGTTGCAAGGTTTTTTGCCACCAAGAGTTGTATTTGTTTTCAAATTCTTTTATATTTATTATTTTTTCTATAATGATAAATACACCATGCCATATGCCCCACAACACAAAGTTCCAAGCGGCACCGTGCCAAATGCCTGTCAAAAGAAAAACAATTCCCAAATTTCTTAAGGTTTTAATTTTTGAACACCTATTCCCACCCAAAGAAATATAAACATATTCTTTAAACCAAGTAGATAATGATATATGCCATCTGCGCCAAAATTCTGTAATTGATTTTGAAATATATGGATAATTAAAGTTTTCCATAAACCTAAACCCGAAAATTAGCCCTAGCCCAATTGCCATATCAGAATATCCTGAAAAATCAAAATATAATTGAAAAGAATAGGCAAAAGCACCAAGCCAAGCTGTCAAATGAGAGAATGTATGAGGGTCTTGGGTAAAAATTTTATCTGCAATAACAGCCATAGTATTTGCAATTAAAACTTTTTTAGATAAACCAATAATAAATCTTTTAACACCTAAAGAAACTTTTTCAAAATTCACTTCTCTTGAATCAATTTGCTCTTGAATATCATGATATTTTACAATTGGCCCTGCAATTAACTGCGGAAATAGACAAATAAACAAAGCTAATTTATAGATATCTTTTTGCGCCCTAAATTGTCCTCTATACACGTCAATAACATAAGAAATTGCTTGAAAAGTATAAAAGGAAATCCCAATTGGCATAATAACCTTTAAAAATTCAATGTTTTGATGAAATAGCGAGTTAAAATTTTCTAATAAAAAATTAAAATATTTAAAATAAATCAAAAAACTTAAATTTAGCAATATTGTCAAAACAAGGGCTGTTTTTCTTTGTTTTTCAAATTTTTCAATTGCAATCGCACCAAAATAATTGATTATTATCGTTAAAAGCATTATTGCCAAATATTTTGGCTCACCCCAAGCGTAAAAAATAACGCTCGCGATTAATAAAATCAGATTATGCAATTCTTTTTTTGTCACCAAATAAAGCAACAAAACAATTGGTAAAAACATAAACAAAAATGACATTGATGAAAATAACATAGTCTAATCCTTGTTAAATAAATCTTTAAAACGATTGATATTATAGTAAGTAACGCAGAAAATAAGTATATCTGGTTTATATTCTAAAATTTCTTTTTCGTAATACTTCATTATTTTAAATTCATCTTTTACTGGGACTTTTTTAACAGCATTATTTCTAATTCTTTTGACGTTTTTAAATGTAAAAGCTATAAATTCTGCTAAATTATCAGATTGACTTGTGCCAAGTAAAATAACTCTTTTATCAAAACCACCATCATAGCTAAATATTTTATTGCGATGATATGGTATACTTATCACTTTTTGTTTTAAATTTTTTAAATCCTTGTGTTTGTAATAGCGATAATCAATATTATGATATTTTTCTTTTTGTGATAATGAAAGTCCAATTAAATTACTTGTCCAACCGAACAGAAACTTTCTGTCAAAATCTGCTCTAATTTTTTTATTATAAAAAATATTGAAATCTTTACTTTTGAGTGGTTCTAAACTAGGATAATTTTTTTTCATTTCTTTTATTAAAGATTTATATCCGACAAACGCTCCATCATCTGTCCAATGATGATCGGTTTTAAAATACATATAATTATCTTTTAAAGCGCTTACCATTTCGTCATAAGGAAAAATAACCGAAATTTTATCTTCTTCATTCAATTTATTAAAAAATTCGATATTATCAGATAAAGTATTTCTCGAGTTGTAGTAGTTGGCTTCTGTTAAATATATATCAGATTTCTGAGGAGTGATTAAAAGATACAATTTTATATTATTATTTTTACACCAAGTCTGAAATTTAAATATATTTTCGAATTTTTTGCTCAACTCAGAATTATCAAAATGTTTAAAATCAAGATCCATATACAAAGTATTTGTCTTTCTATCAATCACACCTTTCGAATTTCTATCTCTAAACGTAAAATAAATTGTTTTATACAAATTAATTGCACTATCGCGCAAGAAAAATCTATCATTAAACCATTTTTCAAAATCTTTACCAAAATCAAAATTTAATCTGCAATCTTTTTTAATTAACGGTTTCCAAACAGCAAGCTTTCTGTTTTCTTTTTCTGAAATCCTATCTTGATTTATTGAAAGCATTGGAATAAATAAAATTGTAAAAAACAAAGCCAAAAATACAATTTCAATTCTTGATTTATGCTTAATTGAACTAAAATCGGCAAGATAGTCGTTGATTTTGTAGCTAAATAAAAATGTCAAAATTAAAATAATTACAAAAATTTCCCACTGAAATTTAATATTCGAGCCTAAATTTAATTTGTTTTTATAAACAAGCTCAACTTGAGGTTTTTCTGGAGAAATTATAATACTGTTGTTTTCGATTTTAGATTTAGCACCACTAATTTCAAAATTATCTAAATCTAAAATTTTATATTTTTTGTTTTTAAAATTAATATCAGAAATTGTGATTTTATTTTGATTATCTTGCTTGATTATAATTTTAAAATATTTTGGATTAGAAACATTTGTCGCAATTAAATTAAATTTATTCGTCTTGTTTAAATTTTTTTCAAGAGTAAAACTTTTGACTTTTTTAAATTTTATGTCATTTTTCTTATTAAATTGAACTTCAAACTTGCAATTTCCTTGACCTTGAATATTAAAATTAAAAGGCAAATCTTTAGGGTAAAGCCAACATTTTTTTGTTAGCAAACAAACTAAAATTGCAAAAATAAGTGCAAGTAAAGCCCTCTTTTTCATGGGTTTTTGTTCTCTTAAAGACTACATACTTTAAGCTAATGATAACATAAAATTAAAATTGTGAACAACAAGACTACAAAAATATATAGCCTGGGTCGTAATATTTTTAAAAAGCGCAAACAAATGGGATATTCGCAAAATCAACTTGCAGAAAGGGTTAATATCTCAAGAGAGCATTTGGCAAAAATTGAAACTGCAAAACGCACGGTTAGTCTTGATTTATTAATAGATATAGCAAATGAATTAAAAACAAAAGTTTGTGATTTAATTGAGTTTTAAATTAACTTAAATTATTTTTCACAACAAAAACACCAAGCATCACAGAAATAACGCAAACAACAACTGTTGAAATCAAATATATTATAGCTTTTAAATATTCTTCCACTTGAATAAAATATAATAATTCAAGAGATAAAGCACTTAAAGTACTTAAGCCGCCACAAAAACCGGTAATTAAAAATGTTTTACAAACAGGATTTAAACCACTTTTCATTGCAAAATATACAAAAATAACCGTTGCAATAAAACAACCGAAAAAATTAGCGATTAGTGTTGCAAAAGGCAAATATGTTTGATGAGGGGTGATTAAATATAAGACATATCTTACAAGTGCGCCTAATCCGCCACCAAAAAATACAGCTAAAAAATTCATTCTTAATTCCTTTAAATTATATTTTAATAATACAACAAAAAGAAAGTAAAAACGGTCTTTTTGTAATGATATGACGGAGCTGACGCTTACAGGTTCGAACTTTTTGAAAGATATTATTATAATCTCAAGAAAGTTGATTACAAAAGAATCAACAGGCTTATAAACAAATTTAATTATTTGTTAAACTTTCGTTACAAATATGTAGTTAAATATCAAAAAAGAAAAAAAACAGTTTTTATAAATATATCTAATAAAAAACAAAGAAAGGTAGATTAAATGACAACTTATGTAGTGGCAAATAACAACCCAATCATTGGAAAAACTAAAGAAAATGGCAAACAAGAAATCAAAGTATATGATTTCAAGTCAGGCAATATGAGATATTTAGAAGCAGACACAGACAAAGTTGATACCTTTATAAATACCAGAAACAAAAAATTAAAAAAGACAACCAAAATTAGCACAATAATTGGCGCTATTGCTACAGTGGGATTAGGGATAGCTGGAGCCTTTGCAGGGAAGAAAGTTTTTGATGGTGATAAATTCCCAGGTGCCATGTTTGGAACATTTACTGGTTTAGTTGGTGCGCTTGTTGGTGGAGGAGTTGCCATCAATAAAGCAGATGAGAACATCACACAAAAGTTTATCGAAGAAAATAAATAAATTAGAGGTATAGGAAAATATGAGCAATATATCATTTACAGGAAATGCAACTACAAAAATGCAAAAGCTTGTTGAAAAAGCAATCAAAAAAGGTGACTTAAATGGTCAACAAGTTCAAAAATTTTATAAACATATTTTAAATAATGGCACAGACACTTTTAGTTATTCACTTAAAAAAGTTGATTTTCTACCAGACCACATGATGGTAGATGTATTTAAAAAATCGTCTGATGGCATATGTGAATATGGAGTTAAGTCAGGGGCTGTTCCAACTAAAGATATTCCAAAAGTATTAACAAACTGTTTAAAACAATTTTTAAATGATGTATAAATAAAAAAGTCCCCGAAGGGACTTTTTTATTTATAATATGGCGGGAACGACGGGGCTTTCTTGGATTTTGACAGCTCGAAAATTAAGCACTTCGCTTTAAAAACTGTGTTTTTGTCGCTTCGTTAATTTTCTCGAACAGACGGGCTCACGACGGGTTTAAAACCCTGTTCCGCCCTAGTCAAAATCCGCTTTCTTAGATTTTGACAGCTCAATTTCAAGGGCTCTCACACCTCGTCAACTTAAAATTCAGAGCTATTCGCTCGAATTTTTACGTCTCCTTCGGACGCAGGCTCGCAACAAATCGCGCAATGCGCTCTTTGGCTCGCTTTGCGCCACGACCTCTCGGTCGCGCGTTGTGCACAATCAAACCTTATACACAAAATTAGGACAGTATATATACTGTCCTAATTTTGTAATATGGCGGGAACGACGGGGCTCGAACCCGCGACCTCATGCGTGACAGGCATGCGCTCTAACCAAACTGAGCTACGCTCCCAAACCATATTAAATTTTCATTTATATTCTAGCAATTCTAGAACTATTGTGCATATACGCTTACTTGTTTTCTTGTTCTTCTGTATGGTTCAAATTTAACTACACCATCTACAAGTGCAAATAATGTGAAATCTTTACCCATACCTACGTTGTTACCAGGGTGAATTTTTGTACCTTTTTGTCTAACAAGAATATTTCCTGCAACAACTTGCTCATTAGCGTATTTTTTAACGCCTAATCTCTTACTTTCGCTATCGCGACCGTTCTTTGATGAACCTACGCCCTTCTTATGTGCCATTTTTATTCTTCTCCTGTTGTTTCTTCACCTTTAGCTTTTGCAGCTTTTGTGTTGATTTTGTTAATCATAACACGTGTGAATTGTTGTCTGTGACCTTGTTTAACTCTTGTGCCCTTTTTAGGACGTTGTTTGTAAACAATTACTTTTTTAGCTTTGTCATTTTTAACAACGGTACCATCAACAGTAGCAGAAGCTACATAGGGTCTTCCAACTTTTGATTTTTTGCCGTTAACTAACATAACGATTTTATCAAAAGTAACTTTATCGTTTTCTTTAACGTCAAGCAATTCGATATCTACATATCTGCCTTCTTCAAGTTTATATTGCTTTCCGCCAGTTTCAACTATTGCGTACATTGTGTATCCTTTCTTTTAAGGGATCGCAGTTCCGCCGAACATTTAAAAGCGACCAACCTATCTGCATAGATAAATATATTTAAAACAAAATTTAAAGTCAATACTTTATTTTACAAGTTTTAACATTTCAGCTATCGCTGTTTTTAAACCATCAAAGACCGCGCGAGAAATGATTGAATGACCGATATTTAATTCGCAAAGTCCATCAATTTCATGCATTAAATAAACGTTTTCATAATTTAAACCATGTCCTGCATTAACCTTTAAACCAAGACTTTGAGCGTGTTTTGCTCCTGTTTTCAACTTATCAAATTCAGTTTTGTAATCGCCCTTTAAAAACGCATTTGCAAAACTTCCGGTATGAAGCTCGATATAATCAGCTCCAACATAGCTTGCAGCCTCGATTTGCTCAATATCTGCGTCAATGAATAAACTTACCAAAATTCCCTTTTGTTTAAAAGGTTTTATGTATTCTTTAATGAATTCTTTTTGAGATGAAACATCAAGCCCACCTTCTGTTGTGACTTCTTGACGGCGCTCTGGAACCAAGCAAACACTATACGGCACAAGGTCTAGGGCAATTTCTTGAATTTCTTTTGTGCAAGCCATTTCAAGATTAATTTTTGCACCCAATTTTTTAACATTATATAAATCGTCATCTTTAATATGACGTCTATCTTCTCTTAAGTGCATTGTAAGCGCTAAAATATCTTCGCTTAGAGCAATTTTTGCTGCCTCTACAATACTTGGTTCAACCCCGCCACGAGCGTTTCTTAAGGTTGCTATGTGATCTATATTAACTCCTAATTTCATAAGTAAATAATACTACAAGCAAATAAAAAACATCAAAAACTTTACAAATTTAACATAACATTATTCAAAATTTGTGTTTTATATTATAATTATTTTTGTAAAGTTATAACTTATATGTCGGGATAAAAATTTTGATTTGTCCAAAGTGTAAAAGCAAAGTCTCAGAACAAGATACGACTTGTCCGAGCTGTAAACTCAGATTAGTTTTTAAATGTCCAAGATGTGGCTCCCCAACGCGCCTTGGCTCCGTGAGTTGCAAGAAATGTGGCTTTACATTTGTCAAATTTTGTCCAAGTTGCCATAGCGCAAATTATGCCTCTAGCTCGATTTGCAGGAAATGTGGCACAGAATTTATTAACGAACAAACAACAAATCCTCAAGAGCCAATAATGGTCGAGGAAAAGCCAAAAGAACAAAAAGAAGCTCCGATTGAACCAACAGCAGAAACTCAAAAAGAGCCATTATTGTTCTATGTTGATTTTATCAATCTTGATAATACGTTTGAAAAATACAACAAAGATGAATTTAAACAAAAAGTTGTTGAAAACATTAAAACAACTGTTAAAATCGCTTTCAACACAGATTGCGAGTTCATTAATTCACATACAGTATTATTCAAATATAACTATTCAAAAAATATCAAAATTCTTGATAAAATCGCGCAATTCGAACTTGAATTTGAAAAATTTAACAAAATTTTAGAAAAATCATTGAACAATGGTTTAACTTTCAAATTTGCAATTGCAACAATTGACGAGGTCAGAAAAAATGGACAAGTTCCGCAACTTAAATATGGAAGCGAAAAAGACGTCGTCGTTTCAAGTGGTGCATATGGAAAATTGAGCAATGAATTATCTTTAATTAAAATTTCAGCTAATTCATATAAATTGATTTTCCTTGACCAAAAACCCGCTTTTGAACAAAGCGAAGATGAAAAATATGACAAAGCTTTAGAAATCATCTTAAACAATTTGGCTGACAATTCCTCTCAAGTCCGCGCTATTTCAGTTAATGCACCAAGAGGTGTTGGCAAAACTCATCTTCTTTCTGAGCTTTATTCAAAAGTAAACAAAGCAAAATCTGACAAAACATTGATTTTCTACGCTCAGTGTTCTGCTTTGACACAAGTCAGCATGTATGGCTTAATTCAAAACTTTTTCATTAGCTTTTTTGATTGCCCTAATGTTTTAAAAGAAGAATTTAACTTGAAAAAATTTGAAAAGAAAATTTTAAACAAGCTAAATTTAGAAAAAATTGACGAAGAAAACCTTAAAACGCTTGCTAATTTGATTTATCCAATCAAAAAAGATTATTTTGAAAACATCTTAATCAACAAAGAGATTACATACAAGCATTTAAAAGATGTTTTTGACTATATCAAATCAAGAAAAAATATCATTTTCATTATTGATGACTTTGATTTGATTGACGAATCTTCATATGGATTTTTAAAATATCTTGTTCAAGAAGATTATTTTGAAAAAAATGCAAAATTAATTTTGGGCTACAAAAACGAGCACTCAATTGCAATTTATTTCCAAACAAACAAATTAAACAATAACAATTGCCTTAATATTTCGCTTAGAAAGTTAACAATTCAAGAAAGCAAAAGCTTTATCAAAAAAGTACTTGGGGCAAATTGTGACGTTCCCGAGGAAATATTATCTCAAATTGCATATAACGCTCAAGGCAACATTGCCTATATTGAACAAATTTTGCAATATCTGTTTGAGCGCAAAATTTTAACCGTCAAAGAAAAAACCGTTCAATTCAAAAAAGACAAAATCGATATGGAAATTCCAAAAACATTAGAAGACTGTTTCTATGAACGTTTGGATTTCTTAAAAGAAAATGACGAAAGAGAATATATTTTCTTAAATACAGCGTCATTATTAGGTGATAGACTTGATTATAGAATTTTATCAAGCGTATTTCAATTAAGCGAAAATGATTTCTTTGAAATCGTTGAAAAGCTTGAAAAAAGAGGATATTTAAAGAAAAAAGCAGACGACATCTATGGCTTTAAAAACTCTTTAACTTGGTCATATTGTTACATTAAAGCAAAAGAAGAAGAACTAATCAAAGAAGATGCTAAAAGGTTATTAATTGAATTAAACAACAAAACCATTACCTCTCCTTTAATTTGCCCAATTTTGGCACAAATCATTGGAAACAAAGAGCTTGCTTATAGTCTTTGGACAAATAGCTTACAATATGCAAACTATATTGGTGATGTGAATATTTATGCAATGGCTCAAAAACAAAGCTTAATTTTGCTTGAAAATGTTAAACTAGACAACTTTGAATATACCAAAAACAACATCTGCGAAAGACTTGGTAAATTAATCTATACAAAAACGCCATCTGAAGCAAAAGATTATCTTTCAAACGCTTTAACATCTGCGCAAAAAAATGAAAACACAAATAAAATCATAGATTTATCAGGCTATCTTGTAAAAAGCGCATATTTAACACAAGACTTCACTGCAGTTGTTGAAATTGTAGATAATGTTTTAAAAATATTCAACAAAAAAGAAAAAACAGAGAAAAAATCAAGCTTTGAATTACAAGTTGCACTTATTAAGGCAAGAAAACTTGAGGCGTTATTAAATCTTGGTGCTTGGGAAGAAATTGCAAGCATTGTAAACAGCGAAATTAATCCAACTTTGCAAAAACATTTAAGCTTTTTCAAAAAACACAAATGGATTACCCAAGGGGAAATTTTCTTCACTTGGATTGAAGCAAATATCATCTTAGCACAAAGCTATTCTCAACAAGGCTCGCCTTTGGCGTTTGAATTGATTTCAGAAATAGACAAAGTTTTATCTAAAGAAAAAGATTCAAAACTAGACATCTTAAAAGTACGTTTAAAATACGCGAGTGCTATGGCAAACACTTCAAAAGGATATTTTGATGAGTCAGATTTGATTTTGCAAGAAATTGTCAAAGATTTTTCATATGTCATTGATGCGCCAAACCTTGTCAGCCAATGGAATATCATAAGCATAATCAATAAAGTTTTAAGACTTGACTATTCAACAATTAAAGAAGAGCTTTTTGAAGCAAGTGCATATGCAAACAATTGCAACGACGAAGTATCTAAAAACTTAATTAAAACGCTTTTAGCATATGTTATGTTGCAAGAAAAATCATATTTAAAAGCTATTGAAGTTGCAACAGAAGAAATGCAATATTTTTCATCTAAAAAAATTGCCTTTGGTGCCCTTTTAGCTTGGTATATTAGCGCTGCATCAACCTTAGCAAACAAATGCGATACATATTGCATTGAAATCTGTGAAAAAGCTGTTAAAATCTGCGAAAATGCTCAAAATAACAATAACTATTTCAAAATTATGTTCCAAGAGCTCCTTGCAAAAGCATATATGAAATTAAACGATATGGAAAATGCGCAAATGTATTGCGATTTAGGCTTACAAAGTGCAAACATTAACGATTTATTATATTCGCAATTAAAACTATACAATCTTAAAACAACAATTGCCCGCGAAAAACTCAAAGACCAAGCGGACAACAAAAAATATGACTATGCAATGAACGTTATAAAAATGTATAACAGAACTTTAGACCTTGCAAAAAGGTTAAACTTAAAAAATTACGTGAAAAAAATCGACAAAGAGCTTGTTTCTTTTAAAGCTCATTGTCAACTAAACAGGATTATAGAGGACAAATAGGAGGAAAAATGGCAGTAGTTGAGACCCCAAAGCACCTATACTGTGATACACCACCTACAAAATTAAGAAATAGAAAAGAAAAATTTAGAACAGCAAAAGACAACCGCTTTTGGTCTATAATTGCTGATTTTGTTTTCAAAAAAATGCTCTGCGTTAGATTTCATTCTGTAATGTATAAAGGAGTTGAAAACCTTGAAAACAGAGATAAAACAAAAGCAACAATTTTTTATGCCAACCACAATAATTGGTGGGATGGTATTGTCGGATATAATGTTGTAAGAGGAATAATGCATGGCAGACTTCGCCTTATGATTGAAGAAATGAACAGATTTCCACTTTTTCAATACATTGGCTGTTTTCCTATAAACAAAAAATCTGCACAAGACGCAATGAAATCGCTAAAATATGCAGCAACACTATTAGACAAACCAGACATTAATTTTTGGCTATTTGCTCAAGGCATAATCAGACCGCCACATTACCGCCCAATTGTTTTCCAAACAGGAATTGCATATTTGGTTGAAAATGCAATTAAAAACTTTGGCGGAATAAATATCTGTCCGGTTAGCGTAAATTATTCTTTTTTAAGACAAGACAAGCCTGAAGTAATTATTGAATTTGGCGAAGTCAAATCTTTCAGCGAGTTTAAGGAAGATAGGAAAGAATTTTGTCGCAAATTAGCACAAGAATTTGAACAATTACAAGACAATCAAAATCTTGAAATTTCAAAAGGCAATTTTAATGGATATAGATATCTATACAAGCAAAAACTTAGCTGGTGGCGAGATATCGAACGCAGACTCAAAAATATCGGAATGAAAGACGACAACAAAATCTAAATGTCTTTTAATAATATTGACTTAAATTTCATAAATAAATATTTAACTAAGCCCTACAAAAATAATCTAACGCTGTCAGGGCTTATGTTTCCATTTGATTTATTTTTGTTAAAAAAAATCGTTTCTCAAGGCAAAAAAATTCTTTATATCACACCTGATGAACAAAGCGCGCTTAAAACCCAAAAAGACCTAAAAAGCTTGCTTGACCTTGAAAGTGAGGTTTTTCCAAGCCAAGAAATCAGCCCATATAGCCAATTAGAAAAAAATTATTATATTTATCAAGAACAAATTAATATTTTAAACAACAAGCCAAACATAGTTTTTGCGCCAACCAAGGCTCTTTTTGAACAATTTAACAATTCAAAATTTTATGAAAAAAATAAAATTGTTTTCAAAAAAAATGATACTCTTGATTATACAAAAATCGCTCAAGTTCTTATAAAACTAGGTTATAAAAGGACAACAAACGTCACAGATATTGGCGAATTTGCTCTTCGAGGAGATATTTTAGATATCTATGGATTAGATATTAACCCAATTAGAATTGAGTTTTTTGCTGATACCATTGAAGATATCAGATATTTTAATCCTAACACTCAAAAAAGCTTCAAAAAAATAGAAAATGCGACAATTTATCCTCTGTATAAATTTATTTTAAACGAAGAAAATAAAGAAAACTTTAAAAAAAGACTTGAAAAAAAATCAAATGATGATGAATTTAAAACAAAACTTAAAGACGAATTAAACGAGAAAATAGACGAAATTGGCTATTTTGAAGGAATTGAATATTTTTTAGAAGATTTCATTGAGCCAAATTCAATTTTTGATTTTTTTAATGACTATATTTTGATTTTTAAAGAAAGCTCTGAAATTTTTGCAAAATATCAAAATCTAGATACTGTCCTATTAGAAGATTATTCTGATAAAATTAACTCTAATTTTTCACTAGAGCTTAAAAATCTTAATCATTTTTCATATAAAGATTTTCAAAAACAAATTCAAAAATTTAAAAAAATAAATTTAGATAATTTTATTTCGGAAAATTATGACGAAATAATCGAGTTTGAAACATCTGCCCCGCCAATATTTTCCTCTGATATTCAAAATATCTCAAAATTCATTAAAAAATCACTAAATGAGAATTTTAAAATATATCTTTGTTCAAATTTTCCGCAAAGATTAAAAGAGATTTTTGACGAGCTTGAAATCTTTTCAGATGATATTTTTTACCTTCCAAATATTACCCAAGGTGCAATTTCAACAGATGATAAAATATCAAACGACAAAATTTTAATTTTGTCAGACAAAGAGCTTTTCAACAAGCGTTCTCGCGATATTACGTCTAAAAAATATTATTCAAATAAACAAACACAAGATTTTATCGATTCAATTAATGATATAAAAATTGGCGAATACGTTGTCCATAGTATCCATGGGATTGGTATTTATAACGGAATTACAAAACAAACACTTGATGATAACCAAAAAGATTATCTTGAAATCCAATTTCAAGGAACAGATAAGCTTTTCATGCCAGCAGAACAAATCAACCTTTTATCAAGATATAGAGGCTCTTCAAATATTAAACCAAAATTATCTAAAATGGGCGGAAACGCTTGGGAAAACACAAAAGCAAAGGTTAAAAAAGAGGTCGAATTAATCGCATATGATTTATTAGATTTATATGCAAAAAGAAAAATTGCAAAAGGAATAATGTTTGACCCTGATACTTCTTGGCAATTTGAAATGGAAGATAATTTCGAATTTCAAGAAACTCCTGACCAAATGAAAGCAATTATCGAAACCAAAACCGATATGGAGCAAGAAAAACCAATGGACAGATTAATCTGTGCAGATGTTGGTTTCGGCAAAACAGAAATTGCGCTTCGTGCTTTATTTAAAGCAGTCATGAGTGGATACCAAGGCGCTTTAATTGCTCCAACGACAATCCTTACAATGCAACATTTTGAAGTTTTAAAGGAAAGATTTTTGCCCTATGATGTGCGCGTTGGGCTTTTAAATCGTTTTTGCAGCAAAAAAGAACAAAAAGAAACCGTTGAAAAGATAAACAATGGCGAAATAGATATCGTTGTTGCAACACACAGACTGTTATCAGACGATATCAACTTTAAAAAACTCGGACTTTTAGTAATTGATGAAGAACATAAATTTGGCGTTAGACATAAAGAAAAATTGAAAAAATTTAAAGAAAATATTGACGTCTTATCTCTTAGCGCAACGCCTATTCCAAGAACTCTAAATATGGCGTTATCTGGTTTAAAAGATTTATCTGTAATTAATACCCCACCAAAAAATAGGTTGCCAATTAAAACCTATGTTGGTGAATACAGTGAAACATATATTAAAAATGCGATTAACCAAGAAATCCAAAGAGATGGACAAGTCTATTATTTATATAACAGAGTTGAAACCATTAATAAATTTAAAGAAAAATTGCAAAATATTGTTCCAAATGCGCGAATTGCTGTTGCACACGGACAAATGAAAGAGCAAGAACTTGAAAAAATCATTTGCGAATTTTTAAACCATGAATATGACGTTTTATTGTCAACGACAATAATTGAATCAGGGCTTGATATTCCAAATGCAAATACAATAATTATCCACGACGCACAAAACTTTGGCTTGGCACAACTTTACCAGTTAAGAGGTCGTGTGGGTCGTTGCGAAAAACAAGCGTACTGCTTCTGTTTTTATAAAAAATCAATGGAACTAAATGAACAAGCAAAAAAACGTCTTGATTCAATAAAAGATTTCACAAATCTTGGAAGCGGCTATCAAATTGCTCTTCGCGACATTGAAATTCGCGGAGTGGGAAACATTTTAGGCACACATCAACACGGGCAAATGGTTAGCGTCGGTTTTGATACATATTGCAACTTATTAGCAGAGTGCATTGAAGATATTAAACAAAAAGACAAAGACCCATATGCAAAGAAAGAAAAGAAAAACGAACCAGCAATCGTGGATTTAATTGCAGATGCCTATATTCCAGATGAGTGGGCGCAAACATACGAACAAAAAATATTAGAATACAAAAAACTTTCAGATGTGTCATCAATTTCTGAGCTTGAAAATATGGAATTAAGCTTTAAAGATAGGTTTTCAAAAATCCCAGATTGTGTTCATAATTTAATTAAACTTGTAAAATTACGCATTTTGGCAACAAGTGCGGGTATTTTATTAGTTCGCCAAATGGGAAATACTATAAGAATCAATATGCCATATACAATGCAAGAGTGGTTACTTTTGAAAAATAAAATTCAAACAAAATATACACGATTCTTTACATTTAGCCAGCCACCAAAAACCCTCTCAAAAGTAAAAGGCGTGTTACTTATGAACAAAAATGAAGACGATTTTGACGAAATATTTAACAAATTGGCAGATTTGTTTTATTATATATCTGAGACAATTACAAATTTCCAAGCAAATAATAATTAATTAAAATAAGGAGGAAAGATGAAGTTTACAAAATTAGCAATCATGTGCTTATGTTCAACTGTATTATTTTGCGCATGTGCAAAAAATCCAAACGCAGTTATTAAAGTAAACGACAAAGAAATCACTAAAAAAGAATTTTATACTGATTTCAACAAAATTAAAAACTTGCAATTAAAAGACGCTCCAAAAGAAATGCAAGCAGATGATAGCTATGCTGTTTTGTCTATCAAAGCAAGATATGTAAACGACGTAATCATCAGAGAACTTTTAAACCAAGAGTTTGCAAAAAGAAAAATTGAAGCAACACAAGAAGAAATTGAAGCCAAAAAAGCGCAAATTATTGCTCAAATTGGCTCTGAAGAACAATTCAAAAAAATCTTAAAAGAAAACAAAATTTCTGACGAAAGATTAAATTCAGACATGGCTTCAGAAGTTAAAATGGAAAAACTTGTTAATATCATTAGCGGTCCAGACACAGTTACAGATAAAGAAGCTCAAAAATACTATAACGAAAACAAACCAAACTTCGAAATGCCTGAAAGAGTTAAAGTATCTCATATCTTGATTGATACAAACGCAGACAGCATTAAAAGAAAAATCACAGAAGCTGACAAAGAAGCAAAACTTTCAAGTGCAAATATTGACGAAAAAGTTAAACAAGAAGTTGAAAAAAACCAAAAACTTTTAAAAGAAGTATATGCAAAAGCTGTTGCTA
Source organism: Candidatus Gastranaerophilales bacterium (assembly GCA_017402995.1). Classification (GTDB taxonomy): domain Bacteria; phylum Cyanobacteriota; class Vampirovibrionia; order Gastranaerophilales; family Gastranaerophilaceae; genus RUG14156. The sequence goes on along the minus strand of JAFQOV010000021.1, from coordinate 19,872 downwards.
ACCCTAAAAATTTCGCAGCTTTAGCTAAAGAATATTCTCAAGACCCAAGCGCTCAAGCTAACAGTGGCGACCTTGGCTTTATTGTGAGAGGACAAATGGTTAAAGAATTTGAAGATGCAGCATTTTCATATAAAGTTGGAGTTGTTGGACCAATTGTTAAATCACAATTTGGCGAACACATCATTCTTGTCCAAGACAAAGCTGCTCCTGGCTTGCAACCATTTTCAGCTGTAAAAGAAGACTTGAAAAAATTCTTATCTAACCAAAAGAAATTTGTTGCGGTTCAAAAATTAATCGAAGGTTTAAAAGCTAGTGCAACAATTGAATATATTGAAGAAGGCTTAAACCCTGAAGCTCTTGAAAAACAAATTCAAGAAGCCCTTCCAAGACAAATTGAAGCACAGCAAAACGCTGGAGTTCCAAAATCTAAAGTTAAAAAAATTCAAAAAATTAAAAAAATTAAAAAAGAAAAAGATTCTAAAAAATAATTAATATTTTAATCAACTACCGTTAAATCGGTAGTTGATTTTTAAGGAATAAAAATGGGAAAAGTTATTGATAGAAAAGAAGCTGTTTTATTGGCTCAAAAATTAAAAGAAGAAGGAAAGACAACGGTTTTCACAAATGGTTGTTTCGATATTTTACATCTAGGCCATGTTAGATATTTAAAAAAATCAGCCGAATATGGCGATATTTTAATCATTGGCGTTAATTCTGATTCTTCAGTTAAAAGATTAAAAGGACCACAAAGACCCATAAACAACGAGCAAGACAGGGCAGAATTACTATCAGAACTTGGTTTCGTAGATTACTGTGTCATTTTTGAAGAAGATACTCCCGAAAAATTAATTGATGAAATCAAACCAAATGTCTATACCAAAGGCGCTGATTATACGATTGATACATTGCCTGAAGCGCAAGTTGTGTTAAAAAATGGCGGAAAGGTTGAGTTTATCAATCTTGTTGAAGGTAAATCAACAACAAACATAATCAAAACTATTGAAAACAAATAAATTTAAATTTTTATAAAAAAGACGACTTAATTTTAAGCCGTCTTTTATTTATAAATGATTTATTCTAAACTAATGCAACTGTTTTTTCAACAATTTCAATTAATTTAGAAGCAACTTCTCTTTGTTCATCTTCTGTAATTTCAGCAAACATAGGCAAAGACAGAACAACTTTTGTATTATCTTCTGTATTTGGAAGCATTCCTTCTTTGAAGCCATATTGAGCGTGTACTTTTTGAAGATGTAATGGAACAGGATAATAAATCATTGCGCCGATTCCAGCTTCGCCAAGCATTTTGTGAACTTCATCTCTATTTGGAACTTTCACAGTATATTGGTGATATACGCAATGAGTTGCGTCTAGTTCGATTGGAGTTTCAATCAAAGAGCAATTTGCAAAAAGTTCATTATACAATTTTGCATGTTCTCTTCTTAAGCCGTTCCATTTATCAATATATGGTAATTTAACTCTTAAAATTGCAGCTTGGATTTCATCAAGTCTAGAGTTAACGCCAATTTCATCATGGTAGTATCTAACAGCGCCACCGTGGTTTCTTAGAGCAATTACTCTATCTTTGATATATTGAGAATTTGTTGTCAACATACCGCCATCACCCATTGTACCAAGGTTTTTAGTTGGATAGAAGCTAAAGCAGCCAACATCACCAATTGTACCAACTTTTTTGCCTTTATATTCAGCACCAATTGCTTGACAAGCATCTTCAATTACAAACAAGTTGTGGCGTTTTGCAATATCCATAATTGGATCCATATCGCAAGGTTGACCATACAAGTGAACTGGGATAATTGCTTTTGTTTTTGGGGTGATTGCAGCTTCGATTTTTGCTGGGTCAATATTGAATGTATCACGGTCAATGTCAACAAAAACAGGTTTAGCGCCAACAATGCCGATTGCTTCTGATGTTGCAACAAAAGTAAATGCTGTTGAAATAACTTCGTCACCAGCACCGATATCTAAAGCTCTTAAAGCCAAGTGTAAAGCGTCAGTTCCAGAGTTCAATGCAACTGAGTGTTTACAATCAAGATATTCGCAAAATTCGCGTTCTAATTCTTTATTATTTGCACCTAAAATGTATGAACCGCTTCTCATAACCTCTAAAACAGCGGCTTCTGCTTTTTGTGCAATTGTTTCGTATTGTCTTTTTGAATTAATAATAGGAATTTTCATGTTTTTCTCCTCATCATGCTCTGATTAAGTTAATAATACCATATTTTAAGCCATTTGCTTATTAAGATTAGATAAAGATTTTTGAAGCATTTAATAAATCGTTACAAAAATTTGCATATATTTTATGTTTTATTTAATATATTTTATGCGTATATTGGCGCGTACTAAACTACAAGGCGAGTCCTTGCAAGTAGGAAAGGAAGTCATTATGACAATTTCAGATCCAATTGCAGATACACTTACACGTATCAGAAATGCAAACATGGTTAAACACGAATCAGTGTCTATGCCTCATTCAAACTTAAAAGAAGAATTAATTAAAGTTCTTCAAAAAGAAGGTTATGTTGGTAGCTATGTTGTTGAAGAAAAAGACAACTTTAAATTTATCAATTTAACTTTAAAATATCACAACTCTCAAAGCGTTATCACAGGCTTAAAAAGAGTTTCAAAACCAGGTTTAAGAGTATATTCAAAAGCAAAAAATATGCCTAGAGTATTTGATGGTATGGGTATTGCAGTTATTTCTACATCAAAAGGTTTGATGACAGAAAAAGAAGCAAGAGCTAACCAACTTGGTGGCGAAGTACTTTGCTATGTTTGGTAATATAGCGTAAGCCGTGTGTGAAACGAGCTTGCATTGAGCAAGCGAAGTGGAACCAATCGATAGCGACGTAGGACGACCTTAATTTTCTTAATGAGCTATGGCGAATTTAGAAAATGGAAATCCCCGAGGGATAATCGAGCTTTTGAGCGACTGCGATAGCAAAAGCGAAAACAAGCGAGATACCCACAGGAGCTGAAAAAGTTATTACACAATGGGTTAAATCGCTACAATATTAGCTATTGGCGATGCGTTCCCGCTTAAATTACAAAGCAAAAGGAGAAAAAAATGTCAAGAATCGGTAAATTACCAATCGCAATTCCAGATGGAGTTGAAGTTAAAATCGAAGGTAATGTTTTAACTGCAAAAGGTCCAAAAGGCACAGAAACAGTTGAATTTCCTTCAGAAATCGAAGTAGTAATCGCTGAAAAAGAAGTTCAAGTTAACCGCAAAGCAGAAGATAGAAAATCAAGAAGCTTACACGGCTTATTTAGAACTTTAATTTCAAACGCTGTTGTTGGCGTTAAAACACCATTTGAAAAGAAACTTGAAATTATTGGTGTTGGTTACCGTGCTGCAATGCAAGGAACAGCAATCAACCTATCATTAGGTTATTCTCACCCTGTTGTGATTGAACCACCTGCTGGCGTTACAATTACAGTTGAAGCTAATACAAAAGTTACAGTTTCTGGCACAAACAAACAAATGGTTGGCGACGTTGCAGCTTTAATTCGTTCTAAGCGTCCACCAGAACCATACAAAGGTAAAGGTGTTAAATACGAAGGCGAATACATTGCTCGTAAAGCTGGTAAAGCTGGTAAAAAATAAAGCGTAAGCCGGTGCGATAACGAGCTTTCGTTAAGAAAGCGAGTTAAGCACTACGATGGCGACGTAGGACGACCTTAATTTTCTTAATGAGCTATGGCGAATTTAGAAAATGGAAATCCCCGAGGGATAATCGAGCTTTTGAGCGACTGCGATAGCATAAGCGAAAACAAGCGAGATACCCACAGGAGCCAAAAGCGTAAGCCTGTGCTAAATCGGCAAAGTGTTGAGCTTTGACGATAGCACTACAAATAACAAAAGTAAAATTGCCAACATAAACCGACTTGTTGTTCAAGAAACGGTTTTGGTGAAAGGAAAGAAAAATGATTAAAACAATTAACAGAAAAGAACAAACAAGAAAAAGACACCAAAGAGTTCGTCTTAAAATTTCAGGCGACGCTCAATGGCCACGTTTAGCAGTATACCGCTCAACAAAACACATCTACGCTCAAGTAATTGACGACGTAAATGGTGTTACAATTGCTTCTTCTTCATCAAAAGTGAAAGAATTAGGCTTAAAACACGGCGGAAATATTGAAGCTGCAAAAATTGTCGGCGCTGATGTTGCTAAAAAAGCATTAGCTAAAGGTATCGAAGGCGTTGTATTTGACCGTGGCGGTTTCTTGTTCCACGGAAGAGTTGCTGCTTTAGCAGACGCTGCAAGAGAAGCAGGTTTGATGTTTTAATCGCAACTCAAATAAAAACTAAACGAGGGTTAATCGCCCTCGTTTTTTAATGCAAAATCGTTATCCATTTTGAATATTATTCTAATCAAAATATGTGCTAAAATTAAAACATTTGTCTGTATTGTTCCATTTGATTGAGCAATGAAATTTTGTTTTTCGTTTTTTATATCAACTTCTTTTAAAATTTTAAAATCAAAAGATGGTGCAATATTTAATTTTTTAGAAACTTGAGAAACAATTTTTTCATATTTACCAAAAGGAAAATTTTCAGAGCAATATAAATCAACAAAAATTTGTTCATTTTTGCAATTCAAAACACACAAAATATTTGAAAAATTAATCGTTTCAATCATTAAACTCAAGTCTTGTTTAGATAAATCTATCCCAAATTCACTCAAGCCCGACATAGTAACGCTTTTATCAAACTCTTGGATATTTAAAGGAATATACAAAAGCAAAAGCTCCTTAATTGAAGTTGAGTTATTATTTGTATTTGATTGAATTGCACCTAAAAGCGCCAAAATATCCCTTAATTGTTCTGTATCTTTCATTCCAGATTTAGATAACTCACTTAAAGTCTGCAAAAGCTTTTGAATTGCTTGGGTTGAATTTTGGTTTAAAAGTTCATTTAGCGCTTTAACGTTAATCAAATTTTGAGTTAAAATTTCTAAAAATTTAGGATTATTTTTGTTTTCAGCCAGCTCTTTAATAAATTTATCTATCGAATTAGGCAATTTCATTAAACTTTGAAGATATTTTAAAACCGTATCTTTCTCCATTAAAACATTTTCAAAATTCAAAGTCGGAACAACAACTTGTTGAAATTGAAAATTTTGTGCAGTTGTTTGCGAATTTTGAGCTTGAGGATTTGCGCCCTCTTGGTTTTGCCCAACTTGTCCAAGTTGCCCAACAAGCCCAGCTGGTTTATTTGCCAAAATATTAAAATTAAAATTATTATTAATTGGATTTGTCATGATATTAGTTTAATTGTAAATATAAAAATAGTCATGCTTTTTTTTATAAAAGCTTTTAAAAATATGCGTTATTTTAACAAATGTTAAGTTTTTTAAAATCGTCAAAATCCACTGTATGTATGATGAAAAGACCATACTACAAGTGTAAAATATAAGAGTAATTGTTAAATTTGCAATAGTTATATTCTTTAGCTAAAATATCAGTATAGAAAATTTTTTATTGGTTTATTAATAACAAATTTTTTAATGGGGAAATGGGGGTTTTGATAACCTCCCTTTTTTTATGTTTTTCCTCATTATCTGCTAAGTTTTAAAATCTTTTCGCTTCTTTGCAATTGATTTAAATACATTTTAATCAAATTTTCATCTTTGATTAAAAGCGCAATTTCATATATTTGTTTTTTATAATTAATTTCATTAGAGTCTAATTCAACTGCTTCTTTTGCATATAGTAAAGCGTTTTTATATTCTTCAATTCCAACGTAGCTTTTTGCCATTTGCGAGTAATATTTTGCCACATTTGGATTGATATTGATTGCAAGATATATCGAATTTATTGCTTGTTCAAACGCTTGTTTATCATTTAAAATTAAACCTTTGAAATAGTTAGCTTCTGCGCTATTTTTGTCTAATTTTAAATATTCATCAATGTTTAATAAAGCGTTATCTAAATCTTTTAAGCGGTAATAAATTCTTGCAAGAGAATTATATATGCTTGCGCAATTTGGATATTTTTCTTTAATTTCTGCAATGATTTTAAACGCACTGTCGTAATCTTTTTCATCAATATATAAATCAATAATTTCTAAATTATAAAATATTGAAGAAGAATTTAACTCAAGTGCTGATTTATATGTCTCAATTGCTTTTTTGTATAATTTTAATTCTTTATAGACATGTGCAAGTGTGTCTAATAAAATTAAATTATTTTTATCTGTTTGCAAATATTTTTCAAGTTCTATTTTTGCTTTTGAAAAATCAGAATTTTTAACGTTAATTACCTGTTTCAAGATATTTGCTTGTGAATATATTTTTGATGAAACATCAATAGAATTTAAATTTAAAAAAGCTTGAGAAAACTTGTTTTGTTTAATTAAAATCCAAGCCGAAATAAGATATTTTTCATCTAAATTTTCAATATTGTTGTTATTTATTGATAAATTAATAGATTTTTTAAGCGCAATTAAAGCCTCATCAAACCAAGAAATCTCGCAATAGACTTTTGCTAAATCAAAATAGTAATCTTTATTTGGATTTAGTTTAATCGCTGAGGCAAAAAATTCCAACGAACGAGTATGATTTTTCTTTTTAAACTCAATCATTGCAAGAAAATACTGCGCGATATCTGAATTTGGCAAATTCAAACAATATTGCACAGTTTTATCATAATTTTGTTCAAAAAATTCAAGCTTTGCCAATTCTAAGTTTGCTTTTTCGTTTTCATAATCTAGTTCAATTATTTTTTCCAAAAGCGCTTTTTTCTTGTTTTCATCAATTTGAGACATTAAAAACAAAATTTCGCAATCAAGTTTAATTTCTTCATCTAGCGAATTAAAAAGCTCAAGAGCGTCTTGTTTTTTTTCAATTGCGATAAGGGTTTTTAAATAGTTATGATAATTAATCGAATTTTTTTCTTCTTCGCACATTTTTTGAGCAAGATTTAACGCTTTATTATATTGTTTTAAATCAAAATAAATTTCAAAACATCTTTGTTTGCTTGTTTTATGATTTTTATTTAAGTTTAAAACTTTGTTAAATTCTTCTAGTGCTCTTGTTAAATTGCCTAATAAAACATAAAGTTCACCAATTTGCACCATAAGCTCGATATTATCTTCCGTAATATCGTCATATTCCAAAGCCTTGTATAGCGCCTCTATTGCCTCTTTATATTTTTTTAAACTTTTAAGCTCGAATGATTTTTTAATTAATTCGATTTTTTCTTTACTATTTCCCATAAGTTTTATTATATTTTATTTCCAAGCTTAAGACAATAATTTTATTGACTTTAAACAAAAAAACATTAAATTAATCCAAACGGTTGATTTTCGTCGATTTCTTTGAAGAAAAAAGGCAAACAGGTCGTCGGCTGATAAAAAAGAGGTATGTTCAAATAATGAAACTAGCAGCAGGAATAAACTTTGACGCAAACGGATTAGCCCAATCCATAAATGCCATGCAAATGGACATGGATATTATGGGTATTTTTGGAGAGAATATTGTCGGGTTTGATAAAGTTGGCTATCAAAGAAAAGAAGCTGTGATTTCATCATTTGCTGAATATATCGGTCCAAATGCACTATCGCATAGCGTGGATAATCAAGTTGGACGTTTGGTTTTAACCCAAAGACCGCTAGACATTGCGCTTAGCGAAAAAGGATATTTCCAAGTTTTAAACAAAGATGGAAGTATCGAATTAACACGTGATGGAAGATTTAAAATCAACAAAAATGGCGAGCTTTTAACTCAAAATGAGCAAAAAGTTTTATCCACAGGTGGCGCACCAATTGTTTTGCCTGTTTTACCTGAAAGCCTTGACAAAATTACAATTGGACTTGATGGTAAAATTGGAGTTTTCGACGCGCAAACGCGCGGCCTAGTTCCAGCAGGAAGAATTGGCATAGTCAACGAAGAAGGTGCCTATATCGGTTCTAATTGCATTAGACAAGGCTATGTTGAATCTTCAAACGTATCATTAGAAAAAGAATATATGGAAATTGCAAACTATAAACGAAGCTTTGAAGCAAACAGACAAATGTTTAAAATGCAAAATTCAAAGCTATCTAGCGCAATTTCAAGATTATCACAAGTGTAAGAGGTTTAAATGGCATATAATTTACAAGGAATAGTCAGAAAAGCAACAGTTAATATGACAACGGAATTTGACCGTTTAGCCTATGCAACCCAAAACGTTGCAAATTTAAACACAAATGGCTATAAAGCGGTGCGTTTTGAAGATGTCATTGATGCTGATGGCTCTGTATATGGCGTTGAGCGCACAGATACAAAAACAGGCGACTTTGTTATTACAAACAATCCACTTGATGTTGGCTTGCAAGGCGCAGGCTATATCCCTGTGACAACACCATCAGGCGAAATCAGATATACAAGAGATGGCGGTTTCATGACCGACAAAGAAGGCTATTTAATCACTAAAACAGGAGACTTGGTCGGCTCGGGCATTAAAATCGACGCAACAAGTGAAAAAATTGAAATCAGAACAAACGGCGACGTTTATACATATAAAAAAATTACAGACGAACCAGAATATCAAGGCACAATTCCTGTTGTCCAATTTCAAAACCCAGAAGCTTTGAAAGATGTCGGCGCAAATTGCTTCATTGCGACAGAAAACTCTGGCAAAATGAAGCTCGTTGAAGAGCATGACATGATTAAACAATATGGAGTTGAGCGCTCAAATCTGGATTTAATTTCTGAAGTTTATATGATTTCAAGAATTAATGCTTCAATCATTGCAACAAGCTCTTTGATGAAAGCAGTTGACCAAATGTATCAACAAGCAATTAATATTACAGAATAAAGGTGAAAAATGGGATTATTACCACTGAATTTATTAAATGAACCACAAAAAATGTTGTCTTTGATTTCTCAAAGACAAGAAGCTTTGTCTGATAACATTGCCAACATGCACACAATTGGCTATAAAAGAAAAGATGTCGATTTTTCACAATATTTAAACAGTGGAATTTCATCTACTCTTGAAAATAAACTTGTTGAAAAGTTTGGCGCAAGTCCAATCGCAAGCGCAAATTCTGGCGGAGAAAATATCTCAACAGAAGACGAATTGGCGCTTATGCAAAAAAATTATTTATTATATAACGTCGCAGTAAGACATTTATCAAGCACAATAACAGAAATTAAAACTGCACTTAATGTGTCAGCTAATGGTTAAAAGAGGTAAATTATGGGTTTATTAAACGCATTTGAAATAGGTCGTCAAGGTTTATCGGTCCACGGTAAACGTGTTGAAATTGCAGCTAAAAACATTGCAAATATCGACACTCCAAACTATACAAGAAAAATCCCAATAATTTCATCAAACCAAGATCAAAGCTTTGCAACAGTTTTATCTTCAATGGGTGTTGGTGCCCTACAAGGTTCATCTAACCTTGGTGGTGTTAATTTTGATGGTATTGTCGAAGACCCAACCCCAGGTGCAAAAATATACAAACCAGGGCACCCAGATGCAGATGAAAATGGATATATAAGAACTTCAAATACTAATGCTATGGTTGATATTGCTGACGCAACGATTGCACAACGTGCATATGAGGCTTCTTTAGGTATTATGTCTATATCTAAAGCAATGGCAGTTAATGCACTTGAAATTGGAAAATAGTCATCAGCTTATTTTAAAAAGCAAAAAACCATGCTAATATAACTTTATGGCTATTAAAAATTGGATTGAAACAATAATTGAAGACATCAAAACAATTAAAGAAAAAGATGTCGCAGCAAGAAATATTTTTGAAGTAATTTTCCTTTACCAAGGTTTTCATGTGCTTTTAGCGCACAGAATTGCACACAAACTACTGAAATGGAAAGTTCCTTTTTTGCCTCGTTTAATTTCGCAATTGGCACGCTTTTTAACAGGAATTGAAATCCACCCAGCCGCAACAATCGGCAGACGCTTTTTCATTGACCACGGCTCTGGCGTTGTGATTGGCGAAACAACAATCATTGGAGATGACGTTTTGATTTATCAAGGCGTTACACTTGGCGGTACAGGAAAAGAACAAGGCAAACGCCACCCAACTTTAGGCAATTTTGTGACCATTGGCGCAGGCGCAAAAGTTTTGGGAAATATCGAAATCGGTAGCTATTCAACTGTTGGCGCAGGTTCTGTTGTAATTGATAATGTTCCAGAACATTGCACAGTTGTCGGTATCCCTGGAAGAATTATCAAGCAAAAACAATATATCGAAGGTCAATTGCAACACAATAGAATCCCCGACCCGATTACTTGCGAACTTAACCGTTTAAAATATGAAATTATTGAATTAAAAGAAGAAATCGAAAAGCTAAAATCAAAATAATTTGATATTTACAACAGCTTTCATGCCAGATAACACTTCTTTATTTCCTTCATCTTGCGAAAAGATAATTTTAGCAGTCGTTGTTTTGTCGCCAACAGATACAATTTCGTCAACTTGTCCATCAAACTTATTTTGTTCAACAAAAATTTCCACTTTTTGACCTTCTTTAATTTTCAAAATACCAAAAGTCTTAAACTCTGCTAAGACATAGCATTTTTGAGGAACTAAAGAAGCCAAAACGTCGTTTTTATTAACTGTTTGTCCAATTTTCGCATTACTGTTCACAACAACCCCATCAACAGGAGATAAAATTGTCGCATATGATAAATTTAGCTCTGCTTGTTTAAATTGCTCGCTCAACGCTTTAATTTCTTCTTCTTCGCTAGTTTTTCTTTTCAAAAGCTCATCAAACAAAGTTTCATTTTCTTCTAATTCTGATTGCAATTCGTCATATTGAGCTTTTGCAACTTCAAGATTAGCTAGCGCGTTTTTATAATCTTGATTTGTAACTGTGCCATCTTTTAAAGCATTTTTGTAGATAACAATATCTTCATTGGCATTTTCAAGTCTTAATTTTGCCAATTTAAAATCTTCCCTGTTTTGTTCAACCAAAACCGAAATCTCATTTGCTTCTTTTGAAGATAAATCGTTTTGAACATTTAAATCTTCGAGTTTTTGAGAAATCTCATCAAACTCTTTTTTATATTTATCAACATCAAATTGAACAAGAATTTCGCCCTTTTGGACTTGTTTATTATTTTCAAGATTTAATTCTATAATTTTTCCTGTGATATTTGTTTTAATATCCATCAAACCAGTTTGCACAATGCCATCTGCTGATGTTTTAAAAACAAACAATAACAAAACAACAGCCACTAGTGCAATAAAAAATATGAATTTAACTTTGTTTTTGTTCATATTCAACATCCTTTTTGTTGTCTATGTTCTTCATCTATGATAGCATAAAAACAAGCATTGTTGAATTGCAAAATAAAGGAAGAAAATTGGAAATTTTATCAAAATTAACAGGACTTTTTGGAATTATCGTACTTTTGGGCATTTGCTTTTTAATGTCTAACAACAAAAAAAAGATTAATTTAAAAACAGTTAGCGTAGGTTTATTATTACAATTTTTATTAGCTGTTTTCATTTTAAAAACACCATTAGGTGCAAAAATCTTTGGCTTTTTAGCTGGTGTTATCAATAAAATCCTTGAAGCGTCAATCGCTGGTTCAAACTTTGTTTTTGGTTGGTTGACCAACTCCCCCGATAAAATTAGCGAACTATTCCCGCACAAAGACTTTATTTTTGCACTAATTTTAATGTCAACAATGATTTTAATTTTGGTAATAGTCAATATTTTATACTACTACGGCATTATGCAAAGAGTGATTTTGTTCTTAGGAAAAATAATGAACAAGGTTATGGGAGTATCTGGCGCAGAAGCTCTATCAAACTGCGCAAGCCCATTCGTTGGTAACGTTGCAGCTCAATCAATGATTAAACATTACCTTCCAAATTTAACACGCTCTGAACTTCTTGCCTCAATGACAGGTTCAACTGCTTGTATCTCCGCTAGTTGTATTGCAATGTATACAGGCTTTGGAATTAACACAGAATATATCTTGGCAGCGTCTGTTATGGCAATCCCTGGGTCTTTTGTTGTGTCTAAAATTGTTTACCCAGAGGTTGGTGAACCTGAAACAAAGAAAGATTTTAAAATCAGCAGAAGAAGAACAGATGTTAATTTACTTGCAGCAATTTCAAAAGGCGCATCTGAAGGTATGCGTGTTTCAATTAATGTCATAGCCGTACTTTTAGCTCTTGTTGCCTTAATCACTTTCTGTAATGAAATCCTAGCTCGCTTTGGACTATTCTTGTTCAATACTTGCCATTTAGATTTATCAAGTATCGGAATTGATATGCAAAATCTTTCAATTCAAATGCTTGTTGGTAAAGTTTTTTCTATTTTTGCTGGTTTAATCGGTGCAACTTGGGGAAATATTGAAGCGGTCGGCACTTTGATTGGTGAAAAATTAATTTTAAACGAAACAATCGCATATATCGATTTAGCAAATCATATGGAAGCAGCAACACTAAGCGCAAAAAGCATTATGGTCGCCACTTTTGCTTGTTGTGGCTTTGCAAACCTTTCAACAATTGCTATTCAAATTGGTGGTATCGGAGAGCTTGCTCCAAATCAAAGAAAAAACCTTGCAAGACTTGGTGTTAAAGCTTTAATTTGCGGTACATTAGTCAGCTATATCTCAGCAGCAATCGCAGGATTATTATTTTAATGAATAAAATAATTTCTAAAACAATAAAAATAACAACGCCAATTTTGCCCCCAAAAAACGATTTTATCGAGCAAGAAATCAAAAAATCTGGCATTATTCCACTTCGTTGGGCGATTATTGACGCAAACGAAAATGAGCTTACAATCAGCGCAAGTGGCGAAGAGGTTTAATCTTCTTTCTTTTTAATCAATTTTGAAGCAACGTTTAAAATAATCAAAACGCCGATTAAACTTAGCGCCAAGATGATAAATTTACTTCTTGTGCTGACTAAAATTATCGATAAAACAGCGCAAAGCATTGCAAATGTAGCTAATAATAAAACTAATCTGTCTTGCGAATATCCAGCATGGAGTAATTTATGGTGAATATGTTCACTATCAGCAACAAATGGACTAGAGCCTTTCATAATTCTGCGGATTGAAGAAAAAGCGACGTCCATAATTGGAACCGCCAAAATTAAAATTGGCAAATACATGCTAATTCCGCTTGATGGTTTTACAATTCCTGTAATTGATAATGTCGCCATTAAAAAGCCTGCATATAGCGCACCAGAATCACCCATAAATATTTTTGCAGGGTTGTAGTTAAATGTTAAAAATGAACACATAGCGCCCATTAAAATAAACGCCATAAGCGCGGTGATTGGAACGCTTGGAGCCAAAACAAGAGAAATTATACCAATTGCTAATGATGCGATTGAAACAATTGAACCCGCAAGCCCGTCAATCCCATCTATAAAATTAATTGCATTTGTAATCCCAACAATCCAAAGTAATGTTAAAGGATATGATAAAATCCCGAGGTTAAAATCTGCTCCCCAAGGATTGTATAGAACTTCTATTCTAACACCAAGCAAAATAACAATTGTTGCAATTGCGACTTGCAAAAACAATTTAAACTTAGCATTTAAAGAATAGATATCATCAATCAAGCCCATTAAAAACATCAAAGACCCGCCAACGATAATCGCCGACAAACCTTGTCCTTTTGGGTAATAGCTAAGCATGATTAAAAAAGCAAAAGTTAACATGACAGAAAGCCAAATTGCCACACCACCAAGACGAGAAATTTGACCGTGGTGAATTTTTCTTTCGTTTGGAACATCTACAAGCCCCATTTTTTGTGAAAAATAGATTACCAGTGGAACAATAAAAATCCCTAATAGATACGCGATTATAGTACCTAAAATATGTGCTTGTGAAAGTTTAATCATGCTAAGACCTTTTATTCTGCGGTTGGAAATTTATTTTTTAAATATGTTGTAATGCCGAAATAAATTACCCCTATTAAAAATAGCACAAAAAAGATAATATTTAACACATTTGTTGTTTCATATGTTAACATAATTGATTGCTTTTCTTTTGAATTAAGTGGCAAATCCCAAGTATAGATATATTTTTCATCATCTTTTTGGTGCGCATTTGTAGTTTTTGCTTTGTATGGAATTTGAATAGTTAGTTTGTTAATTGGTGCAAAACCCATGTTTTCTAAATATTCTTTTGTTTGAGGATTATCCATATTTTGCATTTGTGAAGCTTTTTCACTGTCGCTTTTTGTTGTTTTTTGCATTTTTGCAAAGTCAACATCAAAATTAATTGAATAAACTCTTTTAAACGTATAATCTTTGACGTCAACTAAATATCTTTGCTTGTTTACAAAATATGGTAGTAGGGTGATTTCTTTGAAGCTTTTAAAATTTTTATGGACGTTATATCCAATAAAATTGCCATCTTCTTGGATTTCGACCTCATATTCCCCGAAAGGATTATCTTCTTTTGCTTTATTTTTTTCTAAATCTTCTTCTAATTGAGCACGAATTTCTTCTTTAAAATTGGTATCTGTTTTTCCGAAGGTTTCCGCAATTGCGCTAAATGCACCAGCATTAAAACCAGCAAAAAACGAAATATCTGTTTTTTGTTTTTTATCTATTTTAATTGTAGTTTCATATTTCACACAACCGCTAAAAAGCGCACAAGTGCACAACAAAACCAAAAACAAAGCAATTTTTTTCATCTACATATCCTTATAAAGTGGAAATTTTTTGCATAATTCTAAGCTTTTAGCTCTTAGGTTTTCAATTGAATCACGCTCTAAGATTGCATCAGCAATAATGTGTGCAATTTCAATCATTTCTTTGGTTTTCATGCCACGAGTTGTTGTTGCAGCCGTACCAATACGAACACCAGAAGTCACAAATGGTGATTGTGGGTCGTTTGGAACAGTGTTTTTATTAGCTGTAATTCCAACTTCTTCCATTAAGTTTGCAACGTCTTTGCCTGTTTTTCCTAGTTTTCTTAAATCGATTGTCATAACATGGTTTTCAGATTTTCCACCGACAATATCAATGCCATTTTTAATCAATTCTTGAGCAAGGCATTTTGAATTTTCAACAACTTGAGTAGCATATTCTTTAAATGCTGGTTGTTGAGCTTCTAAAAGTGCAACAGCTTTACCTGCGATAATGTGTTCTAGCGGTCCACCTTGAAGTCCTGGGAAAACTGCTTTATCAATACCTAGGGCATGCTCTTGTTTGCACATGATAATACCGCCACGAGGACCTCTTAATGTTTTATGTGTTGTTGTTGTAACAAAATCAGCATATGGAACAGGTGATGGGTGAACTCCTGCAGCGACAAGCGCAGCAATATGTGCAATATCAACCATTAAATATGCACCAACTTCTTTTGCGATACGAGAAAATCTTTCAAAATCAATAATTCTTGAATAGTTACTTGCGCCTGCAATAATCATTTTTGGCTTGTGTTCGCGCGCTTTTTTCTCAACGTCTTCATAATCAATTACGCCGTCATCATCAACGCCATATGAAACTATATTGTAATTAATTCCAGAAAAATTAACAGGTGAACCGTGAGACAAGTGACCGCCATTAGATAAGTCCATGCCCATAACAGTATCGCCAATATTTAGCGCATACATAAACACAGCCATGTTTGCTTGTGCTCCAGAGTGCGGTTGAACATTAGCATGGTCGCAACCAAAAAGTTCGCAACATCTTTTAACTGCAAGCTCCTCGATTTTATCTATGTTTTCGCAACCATTGTAAAATCTTTTGTAAGGTTTACCTTCGGCATATTTGTTTGTTAAAACACTGCCACATGCTGCCATTACAGCTTCGGAGGTAAAGTTTTCAGAAGCAATTAACTCAATTGTTTCTCTTTGTCTTTTAAGCTCAAGTTCGACATATTTCGCAACTTCAGGGTCCGTATTTCTAATTGTTTCTAACTCCATTTATATACCTCCTCGAATTATTAATTTTATTTTAACTTAAAAATACATGTTTATTGTAAAATTTTAATGTGAATATTATATATTCACAAGTTTTTTAACATTTGTAAAATAAATAGGAAGTTTAACAACAATGAAAAATAAAAAATTAAGAAATATCGCAATTATTGCACACGTTGACCACGGCAAAACAACAATGGTAGATTGCATTTTAGACCAAACTGGTGTTTTTAAAGAACATCAAGAAATGGGCACATGCGTTTTAGACAACAACGATATCGAACGCGAAAGAGGAATTACAATTTTATCTAAAAACGTTGCGGTTGAATATAAAGGGGTTAAAATCAATATTGTTGACACCCCAGGTCACGCGGATTTTGGCGGCGAAGTTGAACGTGTATTAGGCATGGTTGATGGAGCTTTATTAATCGTTGACGCGCAAGAAGGTCCAATGCCGCAAACTCGCTTTGTTTTGCAAAAAGCGCTCGAGTTGGGTATTAGAATTATTGTTGTAATTAATAAAATTGATAAACCTGGCGCAGACCCAGATGGCACACTAGACAAAGTCTTTGACCTGTTTACAGAATTAACAGACAGAGACGATTTAATCGATTTCCCTGTTATCTATTCAAGTTCTCTAAATCGCTTTGCAAAGGTTAATTTGGAAGATGAAAATGTTAACATGATGCCATTATTAGATTGTATTTTAGAAAATATCCAAGGTCCAGAAGCAGACGTGGATTTACCATTGCAACTTCAAGTAACAACTTTAGATTACAACGAATATGTCGGCAGAATTGCAATCGGAAGAATTAAAAATGGTTCAATAAAATCTCAAGAACAAGTAACATTATTAAAAGCTGATGGCACAGCGCAAAAAGGAAAAATCGTTAAGTTATTTGGCTTTAAAGACTTAGGAAGAGTTGAAATAGAAACCGCATCAGCTGGCGATATCGTTGGTATTGCAGGTTTTTCGGATATTCAAATCGGCGAAACTATTTCTTGTTTAGTTAATCCTGTTGCTCTGCCATTAATTAAAATTGACGAACCAACACTGCAAATGAATTTTTCAATTAATGATTCACCTTTTGCTGGTAAAGAAGGCAAATTTGTGACATCAAGACAATTAAGAAAAAGACTTTATCATGAGCTTGAAAAAAATGTATCTTTAAGGGTTGAAGATACTGATTCAACAGATGTTTTCAAAGTATCTGGCAGAGGCGAATTGCACCTTGGTATTTTAATTGAAACAATGAGAAGAGAGGGTTATGAATTTCAAGTTTCAAAACCTGAAGTAATTTTCAAAGAAGTTGATGGCGTACAAATGGAGCCATATGAAAACTTAATCGTAGATGTTCCACAAGAATTTGCAGGTTCTGTTATTGAAAAGCTTTCAAATAGACGCGCACAAATGTTGAACATGGAAACAGGGGTCAAAAGAACAAATATCGATTTCATTATCCCAGCTCGCGGGCTGATTGGCTTCCGCTCTGAATTTGTCAGAATGACAAAAGGCGAAGGCATAATGTATCATACATTTGCACATTATGACGAATATGCTGGTGACATTGCTCGCCAAAGAACAGGCTCCTTAATCGCCCATGAAGACGGCGAAGCTGTTTCATATGCACTTCATCAATTTGAAGATAGAGGCGTATTTTTCATTACTCCAAAAACAAAAGTATATAGAGGCATGATTGTTGGCGAACACAATCGCCCTCAAGATATTGCAGTAAATGTATGCAAAACCAAAAAAATGACAAACATGCGCTCAGCAACAGCTGACGTTATGGTCACATTGCAAGCACCAAAAATCATGGGCTTAGAAGATGCTCTTGAATACATTCAAGATGATGAATTAGTTGAAATCACACCCGAAAATGTTAGAATAAGAAAAGCAGACTTAGTAAAATTAAGATAATTTATTTTATAAAAGGAGAAGAAGATGAGAGAAATTTCACCATTACAAAAAGAAAGACAAAATTATCAACCAAAACTTGCAGGTGCGCTTGCAAATGGAATTAACAATATTAAACTTGCGCTTGGTGAAAAAACAAGTTCTGTTGCAAACCAAGAAGAAATCAAAGAACTTTTCCCAAATGTTTTTTCTAAACCAATCGCAAAATTTGACACAGTTGGTGCTGATTTATCAACAGAAGTTAAAAACGTTGGCGTTATTTTATCAGGCGGTCAAGCTCCTGGCGGACACAACGTTATCGCTGGTTTATATGACGCGCTAAAAACTGCAAACAAAGAAAACAAACTTTTTGGTTTCTTGGGTGGTCCTTCTGGTATTGTTGATGGTAAATATTTAGAAATCACTGATGAAATCATGGATAATTACAGAAATACAGGCGGTTTCGACATCATTGGTTCTGGCAGAACAAAACTTGAAGAAGAAAAACAATTCGAAAAAGCTCTTGAAGTTTGCAAAAGCTTAAATATCAAAGCTATTGTTATTATTGGCGGAGACGATTCTAATACAAATGCTTGTTTGTTAGCTGAATGGATGGCTAAAAATAACACAGGAATTAACGTTATTGGTTGCCCTAAAACAATTGATGGCGACTTGAAAAATGACCAAATCGAAATTTCATTTGGTTTTGATACAGCTACAAAAACATATGCTGAATTAATCGGTAATATTCAACGTGACGCAAATTCTGCTAAAAAATATTGGCACTTTATTAAATTAATGGGTCGTAGCGCATCTCACGTTTGTTTAGAAGTTGCGCTTCAAACTCAACCAAATATCACTTTAATTGGCGAAGAAGTTGAAGCTAAAAAACAATCGCTAGATGAAATCGTTTCATATATGGCTTCAATTATTGCTCTAAGAGCTTCAAAAGGCAAAAACTTTGGTATTGCTTTAATTCCTGAAGGCTTAATTGAATTCATTCCTGAAATGAAAGTGATGATTGCAGCGCTAAACGACTTATTGGCAGTTTTAGAAAAAGACGCAACATATCAAGAATTAACACAAGAACAAAAATATACGCTTATCGTTTCAAAACTAGATGAAGCAAGTGCAAAATTGTTTAATTCATTACCTTCTGCAATCAAAGCTCAATTATTAATGGATAGAGACCCACACGGCAACGTTCAAGTTTCAAAAATTGAAACAGAAAAATTATTAATTGAAATGGTTGCTCAAAAACTTGAAAAAATGAAAAAAGAAGGCACATACACAGGCAAATTTGCAGATCAAGCTCACTTCTTCGGTTACGAAGGAAGATGTGCAGCTCCATCAAACTTTGATGCAGATTATTGCTATTCTCTTGGCTACAACGCTTTTGCTTTAATCCAATCTGGTTTAACAGGTTACCTATCTTCAATTAAAAACACAACAAAACCAGCGTCTGAATGGGTTGCTGGTGGTGTTCCTTTGACTATGATGATGAACATGGAAAGACGCCACGGCGAAATGAAACCTGTTATCAAAAAAGCGCTTGTTGAATTAGATGGACCTGTATTTAAAGCGCTAGAAGCTAAACGTCAAAAATGGGCAGAAAATGATTGCTTTATTTTCCCAGGTGCTATTCAATATTTTGGACCAAGCTGTGTTTGTGATGTTACAACAATTACATTACAATTAGAACAAGAAAAAGCTTTGGTTAATGTATAATTAAAACTTAATTAACTATTTACAGGCGGGGCAACCCGCCTGTTTTATTTTCAAAACAGCCTATGTTTGTTTTTTATATTTTAAATCCTTTGGGCTTCTTCGTTTTTCTTTTTTATTTTTCATAAAGGGCTTCGACCTTGTTCATTTTCTTTTTCTTTCGTCAAGTACCTCAAGGGTATTTCCAAACACTAAACTCGCCCTAGCTCGTTAAGTGTTTGTGGGCACGCCGATGAAAGAAAAAGAAAACAGAACCAAAAGAAAAAGAAATATCGGCTTGGTTATATTATTACATTCTAGAGACGCACTAAGTTCAATATTTGTGCTTTCGGGAACTCGTGGCTTCGCCACTCAAACAACCCTTTCGC
>JAFQOV010000002.1 GCA_017402995.1 Candidatus Gastranaerophilales bacterium | reverse complement strand
GCGTCTCTAGAATGTAATAATATAACCAAGCCGATATTTCTTTTTCTTTTGGTTCTGTTTTCTTTTTCTTTCATCGGCGCTTGACGAAAGAAAAAGAAAATGAACAAGGGCGAAAGCCCTTTATAGATAAAAAGGAAAACGAAGAAGTCTGAAGGACTTGAAAAAATAAACAAGGGTTTTAGCCCTTTATAAAAAAAGGAGACAAAAGCCCTTTAAAGACATAAATAAACACAATTTTACAATACTTAAAAATTTTGCGCTTGCAAAAAAAAAAAAAAACGATATAATCTTTTCGAAACACAAAAAAACATTACTAAACACAAAGGATAATATGAAAAAAATAGTTTATTTGAGAGCATTCTCACTTGTTGAGATGCTAATTACGCTTGTCGTGGTTTCAGTACTTTTGTCTGCTTTTGTACCTGTGATTACAAAGAAGATGACCAAAAACATTGATATTGTTGGCGGAGGTTCTGTTCCTGTTGGGACAATTGTCATGTTTTTAGGGCAAGAAGCACCAAGGGGTTGGTTGCTTTGTAATGGTGCAGAATACAATAAAAACGATTACCCAAAACTAGCTAATCATCTTGGAAAAGATGAAAACAATAAATATACTGTGCCTGATATGCGCGGATACACTGCAGTCGGTGCAACAGATGGTGATTTAGACACAGCTAATGATGGCAACAGTTTTTATAATGAATAATTTAGAGGAAAAAATAATATGAAAAAGATTTTATTAATACTATTGATGATATTTTTAGGGCACAGTGCTTTTGCAATGTATTGTTGGGAAGAAGTTAGTGGAACATATAGTTATGAATCAAAAATGAAAGATAAGCTTGGGGCAAGTAATATTGTTAAAATTAATACTTATATCCATGCGCCAACTTCAATCTATAAAAAATGCGGACATTCCAAAAAAAGCGGCAATTATGTAAATTCTTCAGGATACATATCAAGTTATTATGCATATTATTATTATTCATGCACAGAAGAGCAATTTTTTACAAATACAAGATATGCGCTTGATACGACGGAAAACTTTGAATTATCAGGGGTTATAACAAATTCTTCAACAGCTCAAGGACCACAAGGAATATCATTGTTTGGTATGAATACAAAAAGATTATATACATATGCTTATTATTATGGCACTTCATCACCTTACGAAAGCAGTACTCCTACTCGCTCTTCTTCTAGTCAAAATGGTATGAATAATGCAGTCAACGAGGATTATAATACCTATTATACAAATCACAATTACTTTGAACTATATGACCCATATTATGTACACACCTTCTGCACAACCGCTGGTGGTGGTGGCGGCGGAGGGGCAGCAGGAGCTGCTGTGAATTACATTATTAAAGCAGATTAACGTCATTGTGAGGGCTTTAGCCCGTGGCAATCTTGATAGACAGAAAGGTAGACTAAAGTCTACCCTACAATAAATTTTTATCATATTATTTTATGTTTTGGTGGGGGCAATTGCCCCCTTGTTTTTAACCCGAACAAAGCGAAGCGTAGTGCGACGCACTAGCTGAGCAAAGTGAGGGCAAAGGTGTGTGACAAGAACGACAAAAGCGAGGAGCTTTTGGCGTTCGAGAAACCGTACCCGAGCCAAATGAACTTAGCACGACTGCGCTTAGTGAAAAACAAAATTAATTTAAACAACAAAAAAACCGCTGATTTCTCAGCGGTTTTAAAATATTTTAAACTAAGTTATTTTGCCATAGCATTTTGTACTGCAACGGCAACTGCAACAGTTGCACCAACCATTGGATTGTTACCCATACCGATAACACCCATCATTTCAACGTGTGCAGGAACTGAAGAAGAACCAGCAAATTGAGCGTCACCATGCATTCTTCCCATAGTATCTGTCATACCATAAGAAGCAGGACCAGCAGCAACGTTATCTGGGTGAAGTGTTCTGCCTGTACCACCACCAGAAGCTACTGAGAAGTATTTTCTTCCGTTTTCATAGCACCATTTTTTGTATGTACCAGCGACTGGGTGTTGGAAACGAGTTGGGTTAGTTGAGTTACCAGTGATTGAAACATCAACGCCTTCAGAAATCATAACTGCAACACCTTCAGAAACATCATCTACACCATAGCAACGAACTTTTGCTCTTTCACCATCAGAGAATGGTGTTTCTTTTGTGATTTTTAATTCGCCAGTTTTATAATCAAATTCTGTTTCAACAGATGTGAAACCATTAATTCTAGCAATAACGTGTGCTGCGTCTTTTCCAAGACCGTTTAAGATAACTCTTAAAGGTTCTTTTCTAACTTTGTTAGCATTTCTTGCAATACCGATAGCACCTTCTGCAGCTGCAAATGATTCATGACCAGCTAAGAAACAGAAACATTTTGTTTCTTCTCTTAAAAGCATTGCGCCAAGGTTACCATGTCCAAGACCAACTTTTCTTGAATCACCAACTGAACCTGGGATTGCAAAAGCTTGTAAACCAATACCGATAGCTTCAGCAGCGTCAGCAGCAATTGTAATGCCTTTTTTAATTGCAATTGCGCAACCAAGAGTATATGCCCAAGAAGCATTATCAAACGCAATTGGTTGAATGCCTTTAACGATTTCGTCTACGTTTATTCCTTTTGATAAACATAATTCATTAGCTTCATCTAAAGATGCAAAACCATATTCTTTAAGAACTTTAGCTAATGTAGCCTCACGTCTATCTTGTCCTTCAAATTTTGCCATTTTATTTTTCCTTATAATTATTTCCTTACTTTTTTGGCTCCTTGTGGTTTACCTTAAGCAACCATTTGAGAGCCCTGTGAATTTATGCTTCTCTTGGGTCAATTGTTTTAACCGCATCAGCAAAGCGACCATATGTTCCAATATTTTTTTCATATGCAACTTTAGCGTCTTCGCCTTTTTTAATAGCGTCCATAACTTTGCCAAGGTTAACAAATTTATATCCAATTACTTCATCATTTTTGTCTAAACCAAGTTCTAAGATATAACCTTCAGTTAAAGATAAATATCTAACACCTTTTTGTTTAGTAGAGTGGATTGTACCAACCATTGAACATAAGCCTTTACCAAGGTCTTCAAGTCCAGCACCAACAGGTAAACCATTTTCAGAAAATGCAGTTTGAGTTCTGCCGTAAACGATTTGCAAGAATAATTCTCTCATTGCAACGTTAATAGCGTCACAAACTAAGTCTGTATTAAGTGCTTCAAGGATTGTTTTACCAGGAAGAATTTCGCCAGCCATAGCAGCAGAGTGTGTCATACCAGAACAACCAATTGTTTCAACAAGAGCTTCTTGGATAATGCCTTCTTTAACATTTAAAGTTAATTTACAAGTACCTTGTTGAGGAGCACAACAACCGCAACCGTGTGTTAAACCGTTGATGTCTTTGATTTCCTTAACTTTTGTCCATAAACCTTCTTGTGGGATTGGAGCTGGTGAACCTTTGATACCACGAGCTACGCAACATTTTTCTTCAATTTCTGAAGTTAATTGAATGTTAGTCATTTGACCTCCTTTATACTAAATGAAATTCAATTTTAAATTTTCCACTATATTTTAATACAAACAAAATTTAATTGCTAATTTTATTTCATCAAACCAAAAAATCACCAAAAAACCAGCATAAACCAAGGCTGGTCCAAAAGGCATTAAATTAAAATTGTTTTCATCTGGATTTTGTTCGTTTTGCTCTGCTTTCAAACGAAGTTCGGCTAAGATATTTTTAAGCGAATAAAATAAAAGTAATGAAATTAAAACAACAAAAACAAGATAATGGTTATCATTTTTAAATAAATTAAAATAGTTTACACAAAAACAAGCAATTATTGATAGCAAGACAATGAAGTATCCAAAAGCTAATTGCTTTTTATTTTCCTTAAATGCCTTTATACTCAACATTGGAATTGCAAAAAATGTTTGAATCAAAAAACTTAACGGAATAATTACCAAAAGCGCTTTAGCGCCAAAAATCGCGCCCAAAGCAAGAGTAATTAAGCTATCGCCTTCGCCAAAAAAGCGGTGTTTTACTGTTAAGCAACCAATTCTTGCAAGGATTTCAAAAAAGAAAAACCCAACCAAAGCGCCAATCAAAGATTGAACCCAATTGATATCAAAAACATTTAAAAACGAGCCAATAAAACCAATTATAGCCAAAATATACGCGTGATAATCAATTATCACTTGTTCTAGATAATCAGTTACACAAAGTGCAATAAAGAAAAAGAAAATAAAACACAAGAACAAAGTCTTTAAAGTTAAGCCAAAAATAAAATATGAACAAAGAAACAACAAACCACAAACCAACTCAACGATTGGATATTGGATTGAGATTTTTTCTTTACAAAAAGCGCATTTCCCTTTTAAAAAAATATATGAAAACAATGGTATATTCATATACCAAGTTAATTGGTTGTTGCATTTTGGACATTTTGAGCGCGATTTAACAAATTCTTCGCCAGATAGCCCTCTTAAAATCACGACGTTTAAAAAGCTACCGCAACAAAGACCTATTAAAAAAATATAAGTCGCAAAAAACCAAACAGGCAAACCCAAAAAACTATTCATATTTTTTCAAACCTTTTTTTGAAATTATCTCAAAAAGTTTTGAAATTGCTTTTTTTAGTTTTCTTGAAACTTGCATTTGTGAAATGTTTAATTTTTCGGAAATTTCACGTTGATTTAAGCCTTCGTAATAGTTTAAAATTACCAATTGACGCTCTAATTCATCAAGCTTTGAAATTGCCTCGTCTAAAATCATTCTGTTTTCATAGCTGTTGAAAGCTTCTGATTGACTTTCGTCTTCAATTTTTTCAACCAATGAAACAGAATTTTCGTCGTTTCCAATGATTTGGTCGATTGAAATTGTTGTTGTACGTCTATCAAGATTATTGCATTCTTCAACTTTTTCTTGCGGCATTTCAAGAGCAAGGGCAATATCCTTGTCTGATGGAGCATGTCCCAATTTTTCCGTTAATTCCAAGGTCAATTTATGTACACGGAAAGAAAGCTCTTTGATTTCGCGAGGTGCACGAATTATTGTTGTTTTATCACGCAAATAGTGTCTGATTTCGCCAGTAATCAAATAGGTTGCATAAGATTTGAAATTTTTAGAAATTTCAGGATTATATAAATCTATTGCTTTAACAAGTCCTAATGACCCAACTTGAATAATATCTTCAACAGGGTCGGTAGAACGACGAGCCAAAGAGCGCGCCACTTTTTGAACAATTGGCATGCAAGCCAAAACAACCAATTCTTTTAATTTCTTTTTGGTTTTATCTTCTTGCGTGTTTTTATATTCGTCTAGCCAAAGACTAACTTCTTCAATTGATAATGTATTATCGTCCATTTATTTTTCTTCGCTCCAAGAATACATTTTTCTTAATTCTTTACCAACTGATTCAAGTTGATGTTGAGCTTTTAATTTTCTAGTAGTTTTAAAGTGGATTTGATTTGTATTACATTCGTTAATCCAATTTCTTGCAAAAGTACCGTCTTGAATTTCAGATAATACTTTTTTCATTTCTTTTTTAGTTTCTTCTGTGATTACACGTTTTCCAGTAACATAATCACCATATTCAGCAGTATTTGAAATTGATTTTCTCATTGCTTCAAAACCACCTTTGTAAATCAAATCGACAATTAATTTCATTTCATGGATACATTCAAAATATGCGTTTTCTGGAGCATAACCTGCTTCAACAAGTGTTTCAAAACCTGCTTGCATTAAAGCTGTGACCCCGCCACAAAGAACTGCTTGTTCACCAAACAAATCTGTTTCTGTTTCGATTTTAAATGTTGTTTCGATAACACCAGCTCTAGCGCCACCAATACCAGCAGCATATGCTAAACCGTTAGCTAAAGCATTACCAGATTCATCTTTGTGAATTGCAATCAAGCAAGGAACACCTTTTCCTTCGACATATTCACTTCTTACAGTATGTCCAGGTCCTTTTGGTGCAATCATGATAACATCAACACCAGCTGGAGCTTCAATTAAGTTATAGTGAATATTGAAACCATGAGCAAAAGCAAGAGTTTTGCCTTCGCATAAATATGGTTTGATTTCTTTTTCATAAACTTTAGCTTGTACTTCGTCTGGAAGTAAAATCATGATAATATCAGCACATTTTGCAGCTTCTGCAACTGTTAAAACCTTAAGTCCAGCAGCTTCTGCAACAGCTTTAGATTTAGAACCTTCGTATAAACCAACAACAACATTCACGCCAGATTCTTTTAAATTTAGCGCATGAGCATGTCCTTGAGAACCATAACCCATAATTGCAACTGTTTTGCCGTTTAATCTGTTTAAATCGCAATCTTGTGCATAATATATTTTAACCATAATAAAACTCCTTTAAATATCTATAAATGTTAATTTATTTTAACCTTTTAAAACGCATAAGTCAAAAATATTTTTTTGTTGTTTTATATAATTATGACCAAAATGCAAATAAATTCGACAAATTCAGTTTTTGCACCCAAATATAATATTAGAAAAAATCAAACTTCCCCAATAAAAAATTCTAATATTCAATTTTGTGGTTTTTTTTCAAACTTGTCTGCAAGAAAAGCCGAAATTGAGGCGCAAAAGCAAAAAGACGACACTGCTTATGTTGATTTTATTACCAAAAAACAAAAAGTAACACTTGATGAATATTATGATATTAAAGAAAATAATCCGACAATTTTATATAAGGCATTAAAAAAATATCAAGCAGACAAAAAATATTTCCATACCAAAACAACTCCCTTGACCATTGGAAAAACAAGTCTTGCGCTCAAAAAAAGTTTTGATGAAAAATATGGAAAAGATAATTATAGAATTATATCTCTTGGCACAAGCCCTGCTTTTATAACAGAGCCAATGAAGGAATTGGGTGCAGAGGTAATATTTTTACCAATTTCGCACATACATAAGCTTCACAACTGCGAACACAATGTCGAAAATGAAATCAAAACACTTAAGGAAAATGAGCCTATAAATGTTGCTCTTGATTATTTGGATTACAAAGGTGTTTGTGATGATAAAGTGAACATTTTACTTGATTATACCTGCAACAAAGCAACATTAACACATATGCGCAATTTGATTAAAGAACGTTTTGGTTTAGATGAAAATAATTTGGTTGAATGTGATTTAATGCCATATTTAAGAAGTATCGACAGCGAATTTCCAAGCGACGAGCTAAACGAAGAAATGATTTTAGATATTGAAGCTGATTTATTTACGCATTGTGGCGAGTTTTTCTGTAATATTCCACATTTCAGCATTTACGAAAATATAAATAGGGACAACCCAACTTCTGGCTATATTTCTTGCGAAAATAGAGCACGAGAAGACGTATATCATGATTTTGAAAACTATTCGCGAAACACAGGCAGATGTTTTGCACTTTTGGTTTTTAATGATTTAGACAAAAAGGGATTGTTAAAATAAAAAAAATCCGGACAAAATCCGGACTAATGCTATAAAATCTGCATATGGAGGAAGGAGTGGAAAAGAGAACAACTTGTAATATTATAATGCCCAGATAT
This sequence comes from Candidatus Gastranaerophilales bacterium, assembly GCA_017402995.1. Lineage (GTDB taxonomy): Bacteria > Cyanobacteriota > Vampirovibrionia > Gastranaerophilales > Gastranaerophilaceae > RUG14156. Next base: position 3,770 of record JAFQOV010000002.1, on the reverse strand, counting down.
ATTTTGTATATAACATGTATATATTCATTATAAAGAATTATTAAAATTAAAATGTACTTTTATTTTTTTAAATATAAAGCACTCAACTAAAAAATGGATTTTTTTCCTAGAGCCTACGTATTTTACACGATTTTTTAAAAATTTCAAGTGTTTTGTAAAATTTTGTTAAGTCGAAATCTTGACCCCGCTTGTTTAGCCAATATAATTAATAAAGTCTAATAAAATGTTGCATTGTGTCGACTTGTGACGATTAAAACAAACAAACGGTCTCAAAATCAACAATAACAACACTTTGCATTGTTTTAAAACAAAAGCGTAATTACATATATTAGAGGTATTTAAATGACAACATCAAAAAAAGCAAGCCGTGTTACTCCTCAAGGCATTCCAGCTACGCGCCTTACGGATTTACCCGATTTGATTGAAGTTCAAAAGAAATCATTTGAATCGTTTTTGAAGGAAGGCTTAAAGGAAGAATTATTATCATTCAGCCCAATCAAGGACTACACAGGCAGATTAGAGCTACATTTCTTACCGAACTATACATTTGATAAACCAAAGTATACTATCGAAGAAGCTCGCATTCATGACGCAACTTACGCAAAACAATTAAGAGTCATGATGAGATTAGTTAACCGTGATAGCGGTGAAATCAAAGAACAAGAAGTATATATTGGCGATATCCCAACAATGACAGATAAAGGTACTTTCATTGTTAACGGTGCAGAACGTGTTATCGTTTCTCAAATCGTACGTTCACCTGGTATCTACTACAAGAAAGAAATTTCTCCAACAGGTAAACGTTTATATAACGCTACATTAATTCCAAACCGTGGAGCATGGTTGAAAATTGAAACTGACTCTAACGACTTGATGTATGTAAAAATCGATAAAAACAGAAAAATCTTAGCTACAACTTTATTAAAAGCTTTAGGTATCACTCCTGTTGAAATGGAATCATTGTTCACTCACTTTGATTTCTTAAAGAAAACATTAGAAAAAGATACTGCTCAAACAACAGATGAAGCTTTAGTTGAAGTTTATAAAAAATTAAGACCTGGCGACCCAGCTACTCCTGCTGGCGGACGTTCTATTTTAGAAGCTCGTTTCTTTGACGAAAAGAAATATGATATCGGCAAAGTTGGTCGTTATAAATTAAACAAAAAATTAGGTCTAAACTTACCTGAAACTCAAAGAACAATCACAATTCAAGATATCGTTGCAGGTATTGAATATTTAATCAATTTAACTTATGACGAAGGTCAATTAGACGATATCGACCACTTAGGAAACAGAAGAATCCGTTCAGTTGGTGAATTACTACAAAACCAATTCAGAGTTGGTTTATCAAGAATTGAAAGAATCGTTAAAGAAAGAATGACTCTTCAAGATTCAGAAACTTTAACACCATTAAATCTTTTAAATACAAAACCATTGGTTGCATCTTTAAAAGAATTCTTTGGTTCTTCTCAATTATCACAATTCATGGACCAAACAAACCCATTAGCTGAGTTGACTCACAAACGTCGTATTTCAGCTTTAGGACCTGGTGGTTTAATGAGAGAACGTGCAGGTTTTGCTGTTCGTGACATTCACCCATCACACTACGGTCGTTTATGTCCAGTTGAAACACCTGAAGGACCTAACGCAGGTTTGATTAACTCACTTGCAACTCACGCTAGAGTTAATGATTATGGTTTCATTGAAACTCCATTCTTTGTTGTTAAAGATGGTCAAGTTACAGATGAAGTACACTACTTAACAGCAGACGAAGACGAAAACTATCGTGTAGCTCCTGCTGATATCGAATTAACAAAAGACAGAAAAATTAAAGATGAATATGTTGCTGTTAGATACCGTTCAGAATTTACAATGGGCGATTCTAAAAAAGTTGACTACGTTGGTGTTTCACCAATTCAAATCATCTCAGTTGCGACATCTTTAATCCCATTCATTGAACACGACGACGCGAACCGTGCATTGATGGGTTCAAACATGCAACGTCAAGCAGTTCCTCTTTTAGTTACTCAAAGACCAGTTGTTGGTACAGGTTTAGAAGGCCGTGTAGCAAAAGACTCTGGTATGGTTGCTGTTTCAACTGTTGATGGTGAAGTTGTTAAAGTTATGGGTGAAGAAATCCATATCAAAGATTCAAAAGGCGACATTCACCAATATCAATTATTAAAATATGTTCGTTCAAACCAAGACACTTGCATTAACCAAAGACCTATCGTTAAAGAAGGCGATAAAGTTAAAGCGGGTGATGTTATCGCAGACGGTGCTTCAACAAATTGCGGCGAACTTTCACTAGGTAAAAACGTATTAGTTGCGTATATGCCTTGGGAAGGTTACAACTACGAAGACGCGATTTTATTGAACGAAAGATTGGTATATGATGATGTATTCACATCATTACACATTGAAAAACTAGAAATTGACGCTCGTCAAACAAAACTTGGACCAGAAGAAATCACTCGTGAAATTCCAAACGTTTCTGAAGATTCAATCAGACACTTAGATGAACGCGGTATTGTTCGTATTGGTGCAAGAGTTTACGCTGACGACGTTCTAGTTGGTAAAATTACTCCAAAAGGTGAATCTGAACACCCACCAGAAGAAAAATTATTAAGAGCAATCTTTGCTGAAAAAGCAAGAGACGTTAAAGATAACTCTTTAAGAGTTCCTCACGGTGAAGGCGGTCGTGTAGTCGACGTTAAAGTATTTGACAGAGAAAAAGGCGACGAACTTCCACCAGGAGCAAACACTGTAATCAGAGTTTATATTGCTCAAAAACGTAAAGTATCAGTTGGTGACAAACTTTCTGGTCGTCACGGTAACAAAGGTATCGTTTCAAGAATTCTTCCAAAAGAAGATATGCCATTCTTGCCAGACGGTACTCCAATAGATATCGTATTAAACCCTCTAGGCGTACCTTCTCGTATGAACGTTGGTCAAACATATGAACACTTGTTAGGTATGGCAGCATATTTAACAGGCAACCACTATGAATCTCCATTGTTCGACGAAATGTATGGTGCTAACCAATCTGAAATCAATACAAAAGAAGAACTTTTGAAAGGTATCAGAGAAAAAGGTATCGATTGGGTTAGAGAAGATGGTAAAGTTACACTTTATGATGGTAGAACAGGTGAACCATTTGATGAACCAATCGCAGTTGGTATCTCATATATCCTTAAACTTGTTCACTTAGTCGACGATAAAATCCACGCTCGTTCAACTGGTCCATACTCACTTGTAACTCAACAACCATTAGGTGGTAAAGCACAATTCGGTGGTCAAAGATTCGGTGAAATGGAAGTTTGGGCACTTGAAGCATACGGTGCTGCTTATACATTACAAGAAATGTTAACAATTAAATCAGACGATGTTAACGGTAGATCACGCGCTTATGAAGCAATTGTTAAAGGCGACAACATTCCAAGACCTGGTATTCCAGAATCATTCAAAGTATTGGTTCGTGAATTACAAAGTATCGGCTTAGACATTGCTGTTTCTAAAAAAGGCGGCGAAGAAGTTGACTTGATGTCAGATACAGATGATTTAAGAAAATCAGCTCCAAAAAGAGTGTTATCTGATATCGATTCAGAACTTTTAAATATCGACTTTTTTGACACAAGCGCAAGCTTTAAAGACTAATTAAAATTAAACGATTATTAAAATCAAAGGAGAATAAATGTCTACAAGTATTGATTATTTTGATTATATAAGAATCTCAATCGCATCGCCTGAGAGGATTCAAAAATGGTCAT
>JAFQOV010000020.1 GCA_017402995.1 Candidatus Gastranaerophilales bacterium | reverse complement strand
GATTTTGACTAGGGCGGAACAGGGCTTTAGCCCGTTGTGAGCCCGTCTGTTCGAAAAAACTTACGAAGCGACGAAGCGAAGCTTTAAAGCGAAGTTCTAAGTTTTTGAGTTGTCAAAATACAAGAAGGTTTCAGGGTCTTATCAATGTTCAATATGAGTGATAGTTGTTCAGATGCTGAAACAAGTTCAGCATGACGGTTGGTAATTGATTGCTTAATTTGCTTTAATGATGTAATTTACAGAAGCGCCAGAGGTCCCGCCGCCACCACCACCACCAGAGTTGGTGTTTTCTATGCAGTAGGTATGGATATAGTGAAACGTTGCAATGGCACCAGTTGCCCCATAATCAAATAATCTATAGACACTTGCGGCAAAATTATAATCGCTTGATGTATTATAATAATTTCCTGCTGTTTCGCCTGTTAATTTTCTCCCAATCATTGCGCTACTATATGATGTACCCATTCCATTGTTATTAACCAGAAATCCACCATCGATAGCAGAGCCATTCTTTGAAGTGCTTTCTGTTCTTCTTGATTCTATATAATACGGAACAGTTCCGTTATAGTTATAGTATAAATAGCTTATAATCGGTATCCTTGTAGTTGCAAAACCTGTCGTATTTGTATACATTCTACCCGTGCCTTCGTATGCAATAGATTCAGTAGTAGGCAAAGATATTGACACTTCTGTTTTAACCCTTGTAATTTCAACATTATTTCCAAGTACAGCTTGCATTTTTGAAACAGTGTTCGGGTTAAAAGTTCCATCAACCTCTTCCCAGCAATCCACCCCAACAGCAAAAGCTGTCATGCTCATCAATATCAAACTTAAAAATATAATTAAACTCTTTTTCATCTATTGCACCCCTCTTGTATTCACATTTCCGCTTTGGCTTCTAAGTGCCCAGTTTTGTGTTTGACTGTTTGCATCTGTATTATCTTCATCTGATGCACCAATTAAGGTTAACCCTTTTAAATTTGGTAGATTTGTTCCTTTAAGATGTTGTTTTAGTTTTGGATAATCGCTTTCTGAAAAGCTACTTCCATCACAAAGCAACCATCCATCAGGAATATCATTTTTGTGACCTAAAAAAGCAACAATTGTCCCAACAGGAACAGAGCTTCCTCCTGTTGTGATATCAATATTTTTAGTCATCTTTTTTGTAATCACTGGTACAAAAGCAGATAGTAAAACCGAAACCACGACAAGCGTGATTAACATCTCGACAAGCGAGAAAGCATTTGATTTTTTTAACATATTATCCTTTGTTTAGTAGTATATTTTTGTGTTCGAAAAGATTATATCGTTTTTTTTTTTTTTTTTTTTTGCAAGCGCAAGTTTGAAAAATATAGTTTATTTCATCTTAGCTGAGCACTTTAATAAAACATAACAATAAAAAACACCCCTTTGCGCAGAGGCAAAGAGGGGTTTTATCAAATAATTAATAATTATTCAAATTTTCTTTTAAATAATTTTTATAAGTTTCTTTTAAACTCTCTGGCTTATTAATTTTGCACCCTTTGCCCCATTTAAAAACATGCCAGATGATTTCTTTTTCGCCACATGCCTTAAAATTAACCAACATGCTCCCATCTTTTTGCTTTTTAATCTTTTGCGTTGGGTGGAAATTATAATCCATTGCTTCAGGCGCTAATTTTTTATCAAATTCTAATTCAACATCTAAAACTTCACCTTGATAAACCCCAAAGGAACGGTTTGCAAATTCTTAAAGATTGAAATTATGTTTAACACGTTTTTAATATTATTAGGCATTAGTTGCTTCACAAAAGATATTGATAAATGTTGCGAAGAGCTTGTTGAAATATTTGAAGAAGAATTTGAAGACGAAGATTGGTAAAAAGTTGATTTTAAAAGGACAAAACAAGTAAAATTAAGATATGAAAAATAAAATAATCAACATATCACTCTTGACTATCATTCTTCTTTTGGCTTTTTATGCTTTCTTTATTGAGCCAAACAATCTTGAAGTTGTTAATTATAAAATCAAAGATAAAGATTTGGCTGGAATTAAAATTGTTTTTGCAAGTGATTTTCATATTAAACCTCATCAAAACAAGCAATTAAAAAATATTGTTGAAAAAATTAATGCTCAAAACCCTGATATTGTGCTTTATGGTGGTGATTTTGTAAGTGGTCATATCCAAGGTTTATCTATGCCAATAGATAAAATTGCAGTTGAATTAGGTAAAGTTAAATCAAAATATGGAATTTTTTCTTGCATTGGAAACCACGATTTATGGTTTGATTTAGATGTTGTTATTAATACGCTAGAAAAGAATAATATCAAAGTTTTGTATAATCAAAATATTAAAATTAAAATTGATAAAAAAGAAGTTTTTATTGCAGGACTGCAGTATAAGCCATTTAATTTAATTCCAATGATTGAAGCTTTGAAGGGTGCAAAATCTCCAACAATTCTTTTAACTCATTCGCCTGATGAATTTATTGATGTTCCTCAAAGTGTTAATTTGACTTTAGCAGGGCATACTCACGGAGGACAAATTCGCTTACCATTTTTTGGTGCAATTTTAACTGCTTCAGAATATGGGCAAAAATATGCACTTGGATTAATTGAAGAAGATAATAAAAAGATGATTGTTTCAAAAGGGATTGGTGTGAGCATTTTGGCTTTAAGATTTATGTGTAAACCCGAAATTGTTGTTGTGGAGTTTATTTAAGAAATTTATTTTATAACTAAAAAATCCACTCATAGAGTGGATTTTAAATGGTCGGGATGACAGGATTCGAACCTGCGACCCCCTCGTCCCAAGCGAGGTGCGCTACCAAGCTGCGCTACATCCCGTTGACCTTAAACATATTTGGGGTACGCGTTTTCCGCAATTACAAATTTACCAACAACAAACTTGAAAGTCAATAGATTGACTTGAAAAAATTAAACAAGATAATAATAATATGAAAAATTATAAAAATATTCTCTTTATTAATTACGGTGGAATTGGCGACGAAATCTTGTTTTTGCCAACTTTGAAAAGTGCAAAAGACCAATTCCCAAATTCAAAAATTACTTTGGCTCTTGAGCCACGCTCTAAGTCAATCAAAAACCTTACAAATTTAATAGATGATGTAATTTGCGTCGATATCAAAGCTCAAGGTATAAAAAAATATTTTAATATTTTAAAATTCATTATTTCTTGTTGGTTTAAAAATTTTGATTGCGTAATTTCAAGCGGCAAAAACCCTCTTGTTGCAATAATTTTATTTTTAACAGGTATCAAAGAAAGAATTGGCTACGACTCTAAAACAGGCTTTTTATTAACAAAAAAAGTACAATTAAACGAAAACCAATATGCTGCAAAAATGTACCATGCGCTTGTTGAGCCGATTGTTAATGTTGAATATGAAGATCCAAATATTAAAATAATTGGCGAATTTGAACTTGGTGAAAATTTGAAAAAGGGCGAATATTTTGCTCTTCACCCAGGGGTTTCAAAAATGTCTATTTCAAAAAATATTTTCAAATGCCCCAAAAAAGAATTTTGGCTTGATTTAATCAAGGGAATTTTAAATAAAAACAAGCAACTTGTGCTTTTAGGGACAAATGATGATAAAGATTTAATTGAGGAAATTTTAAAAGATAAAGAAATTGTTGAAAATCCTAATTTTATAAATTATTTCAAAAAAACAAAAAATATCATGGAAATGGCATTTATCATGAAAAATGCTAAAAGTGTTATTTGTGTTGATAGCGCGCCATTGCACGTTGCAGTTTGTGTTAATGTTCCGACTTTTGCAATTTTTGGACCAACAAATGATTTAAAATTAATCCCAAAAAGAGAAAACATTACTTTAATTAAAAATGACGTCAATTGCAGACCATGCTTATGGCACAAAAGAGCGTTCAATTGCGAAACATCTGAATGCTTAGATATTAATCCAAGTTTAATTTTGGACAAAATAAATTGATTTTAACTTGGCATTATTGTAAAATTAGCCTATAATATTGTCAAAACCATTGTATGATAAGAGGTATTAAATGAAAAAAATTCAACGACTTTTGATTGCAACTTTAGCACTTTTGTTGATGAACAGTTCACATGCGCTCGAAATTATTGACGTTCGCGCTGACCATTGGGCTGGGCAATCAATAATCCATGCAATTCAAAACGGCTACATATATGTCATTGACGGCAATAAATTTAAACCAGAAGGCACAATGACCAGAAGCGAGTTTGTTAGTGCGCTTTTAAAAGTTATTAGACGTCAAAATGAGCCTGTTGTCCAAGCTACAAGTTTTAAAGATATCACAGAAATCACGCCAAACAAAAAAAGCATTACGCTTTCTGAACAAATCAGAATGGCTTTTGGTTATCCAGATAAAACATTTAAACCTGAAAATGCAATCAATCACAACGAAACAATGAGCATGATTGCAAATATCACAAAAAATAACTATGCAGCAAGCGATATCACATCTTTCAAAGATTGGCAAAATATTCCACTTTGGGCAAAAAGAGCATATATCAAAAACGTTGCAAATGACTTATATGTTAACTATCCTGATAGTTTAACATTTAACCCATCAAATAATTTAACAAGAGCTGAAGCAGCAGTTTTGTTTGACAAAGTTGCTCAAAATCTTGATAAAGTTCAAGAAAAATATAAAGACATCTATGACTCTTTGCCAGATGATGATAGCGTCGGACTTGATTTTGATAAAGCTGAATTTATCGCTGAAAATACTTTAAATCTTGCACCTTTTGCAACAAACAACAAAGTTCAAGTTTATGACATCAAAAAAATCATTGAAGGCGGAAACATTTTAATCGGTACTTCAATGGATATTACAAAATCTAGAAAAGATTTGGTCGGCAGAGAATATGTTTTCACAGCACCTGAAGACGTTTATACAAAAGAAGGTACTTTCTTATACCCAAAAGGAACAGAGTTTTATGCTCGTGCTGAAAAAATCGGTTACAGTGCTTGGAGATCAAAACCTGAAAAATCATTAGTTGTTTTCCATAAATACTCTCTTCCATCTGGCGAAACATATGACATGGCTGCTGTTCCATTTACAAAAGATGGAAAAGTTATCTATGTAAATTCTTTAACTCCAAAAAAAGTTAAATCTTTAAATAACTATAAATCATCTCAAAAGCAATATTTAATTGACGTTGCACACCAAATGGCTCCAAACCTTGATTATGATTTACCTGAAGGAAAAACAATCTATATCTTGTTGACAGCCGATATGGTAATTCCATTGTCTGATGATTATTTAATGCTTCGAGAAAAGAAAACAATTCTTGAAGAAGAAGATATTTAATAAGTTAATGAGCCTCTAAAAGAGGCTCATTTTTTATCTGATTGATGGTCAATTTTTGAGATTAAAAAATATCTTTTAAGAAAGTTTGAGCTGCACCAACTGCACCGCCAACGATTGTGCCAACTGGGAAGCCAAAGCATGAACCAACTGCTGCACCTGTTGCAATTGCGCCAGCATATTCTTTAACTTTGTCTTTTGCTGAAACTTGAGTGCCAGATAATTTTGCTAAAGCTTCGTCGTCAGATGTTCCGTTTGTGAATAAACCGATAATTGGAATACCAGATTTAACACCTGTCATAAATGAGCTTGAAGTGTTTTCAGAAGCTGCTGTTGTCATTGAAGTGCCTGTTGTTTTAGAATATGCGTTATTTAAGATTGAAGAAATTTGTGAATCTGTTAAGCTATATCCATAGTTCATTGCTGTTGTTTTTGCGTCATTGATGATGTTTTCGTATAATTCTAAAGCTTTATCTGTTTCGCCTTTTTGTAAATATTCATTTACGATAGTTAAATCGTTGTTGTATCCTGCTGCAATGTCGCGAGATACTCTATTTATTTGAGTGCTTGATGCAACTCTGTTGCCAAAACCACCGTTATAGCCGCCTATTGCTGCTGTTCCGTTGCCCCAGTAAGAACCTGTGTTCAATTGAAATGTACCCATAATTTAAACCCCACTATTAAAAATAAACTAACCTATATTCAAATAAAGTTTTTTTAGGTTGGATTATTGCCTTTTTGTTAAAATTTGTGTTACATTTCTTAACATTTTTATTGTGCTTTGGGCGTTCGCTTTGCTCAGCTAGTGCGTCGCACTACGCTTCGCTTTGTTCGGGTCTGCTCCTGAGGGCGCAAGCGCCCACGTCGCCATAGTCCAATTCCAAACTGGGTCAGAATTCAACATTCCGACCCAGTTTTCCATATCCTTCTGCCTTCGCCTGCATTCGCTAAGCGCAGTCGCGCTAAGCTCATTTGACTCGGGTTTTCTGCCTGTGAAATCAAAGATTTCTTCGCTTCCTTTCGCTTTCGCTTCAGTCGCAACGGCGGACTGGTACGGTTTAAAACGTCGAAATTCAACATTTCGCCGTTTTATCACACACCTCTGCCCTCAGGGTGTTCGCTCGACTGTCGTCGGCTCCCTGCCCTTCGGGTTTTCCGCCTGTGAAATCAAAGATTTCTTCGTTTCCTTTCGCTTTCGCTTCAGTCGCAACGGCGGTTTAGAACGGTTTCGGGCTGTTCGCCAAAGCTCCTCGCTTTGCCGTCACGCCCTCACACTCTTTATGCCCTCGCCTGCATTCACTAAGCGCAGTCGCGCTAAGTTCATTTGGCTCGGGTTAAAAAAAGGGGGCGCAAGCCCCACCAAAACATAAAAAATAATATGAAAAATTGTTTTAATTGTAGGGTAGACTTTAGTCTACCTTTTTGTCGTTACCCTGAACAGCGGATTTTGACTAGGGCGGAACAGGGCTTTAGCCCGTTGTGAGCCCGTCTGTTCGAAAAAACTTACGAAGCGACGAAGCGAAGCTTTAAAGCGAAGTTCTAAGTTTTTGAGTTGTCAAAATACAAGAAG
>JAFQOV010000019.1 GCA_017402995.1 Candidatus Gastranaerophilales bacterium | reverse complement strand
ATTATTGTATAAGGTGTTCAAAACCTCGACTGTTTTATTCAGGAGTTAAGTTTTGAAGCGTTGTAAAGAAACAAAACAATTTAACCAAGCCCGAGGTTTCTTTCTTTTCTCGTACTCTTTTCTTTCTTTTCATTTCGGCGTTTGAGAGAAAAAGAAAGAAAAGAGTACAAAAGCGAAAGCTTTTTGAAATAAAAAATTTTTAAGAAGATTGAATAAAACAATATATTTTATACAAAAACAAAAAGGCTCCAAAAGGAGCCTTTTTCATATTTCCAAATCTCATCTATTTAATATTTGAATATGTCCAAGCATCTTGGTTCGGTGTTTCAATAGCTTTCATTTCTGAAACATCATCTTGACCAGCTTGAGCGCCACCATGAGCGATTGGTTTATAAACACGGTTAAAGTATTCGATAACCATTCTGTCAGAGTTAAAGTAGCCTTCAGCTGTTCTCATTGCTTGACGCATTAAACGAGCCCATTCTTCTTTATTGTTGTAATAAGTTGGGATAATTTCATTTTCAAATGTATTCATCATACATTTATGATCTTTCCAGTGTCTTTCTTCCCATGGAATATCATCATCTAAGCCTGGATATTCGATTGTGTAGCCGTTAATTCCTGGGAAAGTACCTTCAACTGTCCAACCATCATAAGTTGAGAAGTGAAGCGCACCGTTCATGTTAGCTGACATGCCAGAAGTACCAGATGCTTCAAGTGGACGAGTTGGAGTATTTAACCAAATGTCTGAACCTTTTTTCAATCTTGCAGATAAAGCAAGTTCATAACCAGGTAATACAACAACGTTTTTCATGTTATATGATTTTTTCAAAATATTGTTGAATGTTTCCATACCCATTTTGTCATCTGGGTGGAATTTACCAGCAAAAATCAATTGAATTTTATTTTCATTTAAAAGTTTACCAATTCTAGCTTCGTCCATTAAAATCAACCAAGCACGTTTATAATCAGCAAATCTTCTAGCCCAAGTAACTGTTAATACATTTGGATCAAAACGTTTGCCTTGAGTATCTGAAATGTATTGGAATAAATCTTTTTTCATTTCATATTTTGCATCTAACAAGTCTTGAGATGTTTTTGCATTGGCAATTCTAGCATCTTGCCAATAGTGCAAGTTTACAGCGTTTGTGATTGCTTTAATTGGACATCTGTCTTTTACCCATTCCCACATTTTGTTAGCTACAAGACCGTGAAGTTGAGAAACTGCGTTTGCAATTCTAGACATTCTTAAAGCTGCAACTGTTAAAGAGAAGTTTTCACCACCTAATTCAACAGCTTTTTCTCTTGAGCAACCAGCAAAGAAACCAGCTTCAATTAATGTATCAACCCAGTGAACTTCATTACCAGCAGGAACTGGAGTATGAGTTGTGAATACTGTTTTTTGTCTAACAGCTTTTAAATCGCCATTGTATTGTCTTAATAATTCAAATGCAGCTGGAAGAGCATGTCCTTCATTTAAGTGGATACAATCAAATTCGTAGCCAACTGCTTGAAGAATTCTAACACCGCCGATACCAAGAACTGTTTCTTGAGCTACGCGGATTTTTTCATCTCCATCATATAATTTGTGTGAAATTTTCTTAGCCCATTCAGAGTTGCCTTCAACATCTGTTGTTAACAAGTAAATTGGGCAAGTTCCAAATAATTCGCCTTCAACTTTATATGCTTTAACAATAACATCTTCGCCAAAAACTTTTACAGTTGTTGACAAATTTAAGTCTGTTAAGAAATCATAATATTTTCTAATATATGCAACTTCAACATTACCGCTTTCGTCAATTCTTTGGTCATAGTAACCAAAAGACCATAACATTGTTACACCAACCATTGGCATTTGAAGATAGCCAGCTGATTGCATGTGTGAGCCTGCCAAGAAGCCAAGACCGCCTGAGTATGTTGCTAATGATTGGTCAATAGCGATTTCCATTGAAAAATAAGCCACTTTTGGTAAAGCCATAATTTTATCCTTTTAATACTAACTACGAATTTTATCTTTAATAAGATATTAACACAAAAATCATTATAACAAAAAAATAATTCTTTAGTGCTAATTCATTTGCTCTATTTATTATAAAGAAAAAATCATTTTTATGCTTTAAATATGGCTACATGATACAAAACTTAATAATTAATTAATTATAAAATTCATCACAATTAACAATATCTAAGACCCACTCATGACAAGCTTTTGGATTAGTTGTGTTTATCTTTCCTCCGGCTCTTTGCCTGTGTCCACCCATAGAATCTGTTAGTTGAGTTGTTGAATTTTTATCTATATATTTGAAAAATTCTAATAGGGTTGGTTCTTTTGAATGCAGACTCATGCGATATTTGTCATCTGCGCGATAAAATGTGATAACTGTTTTCACATTACACAATTTTTCATCATTAAACTTATTTGCTAGTGCGTCTTGCCTAAAACGGTTTAAAATTGTACTTGTTCGGGTATTATCTGCCCCTAATTTTGCCCATTCTTTATCATCAGACGCAATTTCAACATAGGCAATATGTCCATTTGGAGAATATTGCAAACGATTTTTTAATGATTTTCTGAATTGCTCTTCCCTATGAGATAAAGATGAAATTATATCTACTTTTTTGGCAATTTGCGCAATTTGTTCAGATGTTAATTTATTTTCAAGCTTTTTAAAAACTTCATAAGCATGTTCGTCTTCAATTAAATCCTTTGTTGGTACAATCGTACCTTTTTCACCATCACATTTTACAAAATTTCTTTTTGCGCAATCATCAACAAGCCCATAAAACATATCATAGTTCATATCATCTGTTGGTTCTTCACCTAGCGCTTCGAAAAACCTATACAAAACACTTGTTGCAGATTTTGCAGAAGAATCAACATAAAAAGAAACAACAGGTTTAACATGTTCATCATCTTTTAAAGGGTGATTAATATAGACATAATTTCCATCTACAATATCAATCCCCCTATGATGATCAAGACCGAGTTTGTTTGGGATTTTTTCAATTTCCCCAACTGTTTGAGGTAAAATTCTGCCCTTCGCGGAAAAATCAACGCAAAGGGCGGTATCAGTTTCGTTATTTTTTTTGTAATTTTTTGCTTGAATGAAATTGTAATCATAATTTCTTAATTTCAAAAGCGATAAATTTTGCGACAAAACAATGTTTGATGAAATTCCTTTTTGCTTTAAATAATCAGACATTACCATTGCGCTCGCTGCTCCATCAACATCAGTATCTTCATGGCAAAAGATATCGACAGATTTGGCTTTTTGCAAGTTTTTATCAATATATTTTGCTTGCGCGCTAGACATTTTGTTTGCTCTAAAATTTAAATTAATGTTGTTAACTCTCATTTTCCCTCGCTAGTAGTAATATTTTTTCTAAATCTTTTCTGAATAAATATCTTGGTGAATTTTCTTTTTCGTTGTGAAATCTTAAAAGATAAGACGGGTGAAAAACCGGAACAAAAAGCTTTTTGTTAATCTCGAAAATTTCTCCACGCGCCTTTGTGATAGTAATTTTGGTTTTAATAAAACTTTCAAGAGCTGTCGCACCAACTAAAACTATAATTTTAGGATTTACAATTTCAATTTGCTTTAATAAAAATTTTTCACACGCTAATTTTTCTTCTTTTGTTGGTTTACGGTTTTGAGGAGGACGACACTTAAGCGTGTTGGCAATATAAAAATCTTCTTTTAAATATCCAACTTCTTCTAAATATTTTCTTAAAAGCTTGCCAGCTCTTCCAACAAAAGGAAGCCCTTGCTCGTCTTCATTTTTCCCTGGAGCCTCTCCAATAAACATAATGGGCGCGTTTTCGCACCCATCAGAAAAAACTATATTATTTCTTGTTTCGCACAACAAACAACCCTTGCATTTAGATACTTCTTCCTTAAGTTGATTTAGTTGTGTTGTTTTAATTGTCATTTTTGCCTCGTTGTTGTTTATGCTTTTGCCGCTTTGGCTTCACCTGTTTAAATTAAGACTTGTACTCTAGTTCAAAACCAAACAAGCTAGATACAGATTTGTCATCATGTATTCTTGAAATTGCTTCACCTAGCAATGGTGCAACGCTGACTTGTTTAATTTTTTCAGGAATATATGTGTCTTTTAAAGGAATTGTGTTTGTAACAATTACTTCTTTAATAGGTGCTGCTTCTAATCTTTCTAGAGCAGGACCAGAGAACACTGGGTGTACAGCACATACATAAACATCTTTTGCACCTTGTTCTTTTAACATTCTAGCTGCTTCACAGATTGTTCCAGCTGTATCAATAATGTCATCAAACATCACGCAAACTTTATCTTTAACGTCACCAATAATGTTACAAGCGATTGCGCTATTGTGCTTGTCGCGACGTTTGTCAATGATTGCAATTGGCGCGCCAACTTGTTTTGCAAGAGCTCTTGTTCTTTTAACACCACCCATATCAGGAGATACGCAAACAAGCTCAGAACCTTTTGTATCAATTTCTTTAACGTAATTGACAATTACAGGTGTTGCATAAATATGGTCAACTAAAATATCAAAGAAACCTTGAATTTGACCAGTGTGTAAATCCATTGCCAAAATTCTTGTAGCACCAGCTTGAGTCAACAAATCAGCAACAAGCTTTGCAGTAATTGCTTCACGACCTGACGCTTTTCTGTCTTGTCTTGCATAACCATAATATGGAATTACAGCTGTGATCGATTTTGCACTTGCACGTTTAAACGCGTCTAATAAAATCAATAATTCCATTAAGTTTTGATTAACTGGGTTACAAACCGGTTGAACAACGAAAACGTCGTCACCACGGACAGAATCTTGAATTTGAACATAAATTTCGCCATCTGAAAAATCTTTGATTGTAATTGGTTCAAGTGATGTTCCAAGATATTGCGCGATTTCATGCGCTAACACATTATTTGAACGTCCTGAAAAAAGTTTAATGTCGTGTGTTGGTAAAATTTTTTCTATCTTTTCCATTTGGCTCTTAAGTTCAAAGCTCATTTAATTTTCTCCTTTTTTGAGTTTAACCCAATTTTTATATTCTTTTTGCACGTTTCTGCAAATTGCTAATGCGTCTTTTTCAACATCTTTTGTGATAACGGAACCCGCACCCACAAAAGCATTTTCGCCTAGTACACAAGGAGCAACGATTACAGTATTTGAACCTATTGAAACGTTATTTCCAAGTGTTGAACTTTTCTTTTCTTTGGTAATTGAATTGTAATTTGCAAAGATTGTTCCAGCACCAATATTAACATGCTCGCCAATATTTGCGTCACCTACATATGTTAAATGACAAACATTAGTTTTTTTTGCTATTTTTGCATTTTTTAATTCAACAAAGTTACCAATTTTACACCCCTCAGCAATGCTACAATTGCCTCTAATATGGGTCATTGGACCAACTTTACAATTCTTCGCAATTTCATTTTTACCATTAATATATGTATTTGGATAAATAATTGTGTCTTCGCCAATTGTTGTTTCAGGTGAGATGAAAGTTGTTGCTCTATCTACAATTGTGACCCCTTGAGTCATTAATTCGTCAAGATATCTATCTTTCATGATTTTTGTTGCAATTTCAAGGTTTTGTCTTGAATTAATTCCATAAATTTCAGAGCTATCTTTTGCAACAAAACCAGCAACTTTTAAACTTTTTTCGTTTGCCCATTTAACAATATCTGTTAAGTAATATTCACCTTGAGCATTATTGTTTTTTAATTCAGAAAATGCTTGTTTAATTTTTGACCATTCAAGACAATAAACGCCTGTGTTTACTTCATCTACAAGTTTTTCTTCTTCTGTTGCGTCTTTTTGTTCAACAATTTTTTCAACTTGATTATTTTTGTCACGAATAATTCTTCCGTATCCAAAAGGATTTTCAAATTTTGTTGTCATGACAGTCAAATCAGACTTATTTTCATCATGATATTGAATAAATTCATTTAAAGTTTTTGTTGTTAAAAGTGGTGTATCGCCACAAGTGATAATGACTTTACCATCATATCCTTCTAATAAAGGTAATGCTTGTGCGACGGCGTGACCTGTGCCTAGCTGTTCTTTTTGGGTTGCCGTTTTTGCATTTTGATAATTTTTTTCTAAATACTCTTCAACAGCTTGTGCGCAATGACCGACAATAACAATATTTTCGGTTTTATATGGCAAATTATTAAGGGCGTCTAAAACCCAAGCCAAAAGTGGTTTTGAAAAAATTTCATGAAGGACTTTAACCAAAGACGACTTCATTCTTGTCCCTTTTCCTGCTGCAAGAACTATCGCTTTAATTTCTGAATCCATATTTCCACCTTTTTTGCTAAAATTTTATCGCAAAGTTAGTTTTAATAGAACAAATTTAATTCTTTTTGAAATAATTTTTTACAAAACAAACATGTTTTAAAAATGGTTTATAATTATTTTATGGATAAAATTTTAAACAAATTAAAAAATAATATTATTGTTTCCTTGCAAGCAATGCCAGATGAGCCTTTGTATGACGAAAATTGTATTATCGCTATGGCAAAATCTATCGTTGAACTTGGTGGCGCAACAGCCTTGAGATTGGCAGGGGAAAGGGATATTAAAAACATCAAAAAGCTATTTCCAAACGTAGTTGTCATTGGCATTACAAAGCCAGAAAAAATTCCAACAAACTATAAAGAATTAGTTTATATTACACCCTCTGTCAAGGATTGCAAAAAAATAATCGACGCAGGGGCAGATATCATTGCTTTTGATGGAACAACAAGAGATAGAGGAAACAATGAAACAGTTAAAGATTTAATTGATTTCATCCATTCTCAAAACAAAATTGCTATGGCAGATATTGCAGATTTCGCGCAAGCGCAAAACGCATTTAATCTTGGGGCAGATATTGTTTCAACTACTTTAAGTGGTTACACTAAAGAAACACAAAACAAGCCAAACACTCCAGATTTTGAACTCGTAAAAGAAATTAAAGAAAAATTAGACATTTTTACAATTTTAGAAGGAAAAATCTGGGAACAAAAAGAGGCGCAAACCGCTTTTGAAATTGGCGCAGATTCCGTTGTAATCGGCTCTGCAATTACTCGCCCACAATTAATTACAAAAAGATTTTTAGAGGTTATAAAATGAAAAAAGCATTGGGAATTGACTTGGGCGGAACAAAAATTGCCGTCGCAATTGTTGATGATAAAGGAAATATTTTTGGAAATGTTGAAAGATTTCCAACTCCAAAAACAAAAAAAGAAATTGTTGAAACATTGAAAAATATAATTTCAAAATATGAAAACGAAGTCGATTTCTTTGCACTTGCAACAGCAGGAGCCGTGAATAACGAAAATACTCGCGTAATTGGTTCAACCGCGAACCTCCCAAAAGGGTATAAAGATATTGATTTTCAAAGTTTAACAAATAAAAAATTCTTTTTAGAAAATGACGCAAATTGTGCCGCTTGGGCAGAATATAAAATTGGCGCTTCAAAAGGTTGCAAGAATTCCGTTATGTTAACTCTTGGAACAGGTGTTGGTGGCGGAATAATCATTGACGGTAAACTTTTGAAGGGAAAATCTGGTTCAGCTGGCGAAATGCACTTTATGATGTCTAGAAATCAAGAAAGAAGCTGTACCTGTGGAACATTCGATTGTTTTGAAGCATATGCTTCAGGAAACGGCTTAAGAAAAACAGCAATTGAAACAACAAAAAACCCTGACGTCACAACGTATGATGTTATTCAAGGCGCAAAAGATAACGTGGATACTTGCCTAAAGGCGCTTGAAATTTGGCAAAATGATATCGCGCTTGGAATTTTGGGTTTAGCAAACATTTTTGACCCAGATTGTTTTGTTTTATCTGGTTCTATGGAAAAATTTGTTGATACAAAAAAAATTGAAAAATTTGTAAATAAAAATACTGTAACAACCCCAACAAAAATATTTCACGCTAAAGCTGGAAACTATTCTGGTTTAATTGGTGCAGCTTTATTGGGTTTTGAAAAAATCTAAGCGTTTAAAAATTGTTTTTCGCAATTTCTATCTTTTAAAACTTGGATAAATTTTTCATAATCAAAATATGGATTATTTCCTGCGTCATATGTTTCAACGTCGTTTGCATAAACAAAAACTCTGCCAAGTGCAGTTTTTGAATTTCCAGACAAACACATTGCAATATTTGCCCTTTTAGCACCAAAAAAATCTACCGCTTGTTTGGTGTCATCAAAAATGTCATAGCTAAAATCTTTTTTAACAGCATAAATCATCTTTTTTCTTTTTGCTTTTTTGTTTTCTTTTAAAAGCTCCAATATCTTTTCTCTATCAAAAGATATTTCACCATTTTCATCAAACTTATCAACTTTTGCTTTGTTCACAAAAATTCTGCCGTCTTTTTCAATAATTCCAAATTCATTTAAAGCTGTATATTCTTCTTTGTTTATTTCAATTACTTTTCTAAGCTCAGCCAGACTTTGCGTGTTTAAAATTTCGCCCTTTGGGCTCACTTCGCAAACATTTTGCAATTTTCTTTTATCTCTTCTATCAAAATATGTTTCAATTGCTTTTTGTTTATCTAAAATAGGGTTATTTTCATCATCTAATTTTTCAATATCATCAGCGTAAATAAAAACAATATTATTTGCATTTGTGAATTTCCCTCTTAAGCAATCAGAAATTCTTGATTGGCAAATGCCATATTCCTTGCTTGCATTTGCAATACTCTCAAATCTTTTTGGTTTGCAACTATCCTCAAAAAAAGCATATATTGGCGTTTTTCTTTTTGAAGCGGTGGCAATTTTTTCTTTCTTTTAAAATCTTTGTTTTTTAGCTAAAGAAAGCAATTTTTCTTCGTCAAAAATAAAACCTTGCCCAATTTTAAAGTTCTCAACTTCGCCTGCTTTAATAAAAACAAGTCCTTTTCTCGCTCTTCGCTTGTGCGAAATAAAATTTGAGATATTTCTTTGATCGATTAAATTTTCCTGTGCGCAATCTAAAATTGAATCATATCTTTTATATTTTCCATCTTCATCAACTGCGTATATGGGTGAAAATCTAGAATTTAAAAATTTTTCATTTGCAATTTTTTCAGCTTTTTCTGGTGAAAATTCACCATTTTCGTCTGTAACTTCGTATTTTTTAAAAAATACATAACCATTAGAAGATTTTGAATGTCCTCTAGAGCAAGAGTGCACAGAAGTTAAAGGAATTTCAAGCTCGCCTGATGCTTGAATAAGCGTTTCAAAAACTCTAACTTCGCCTTTTGAATTAATAGCATATACTTTTTGACAATTATCTTGAAAATGTTGATTTTTAACCTTTTCAATCGCAGATTTAATATCATCTTGTTTATCAATCTCATCTGCAGCACAATAAACATTGTTTAAATATAAAGATGTTCTTCCATTTATACATCTTGCAATGCCTGATTTATCAACATTGTTTTCATTTGCAGCCAGAGAGATGCTATCGTATCTTTTAAAATCTCCATTTTTATTTATTTTATACACAGGAGTTTTTTTATAGCCAAAAGTTAAATTATATTTTGATAAAACAGGGAAAATTTTCATATTTTTATAACGTATTGAAATAAAAATAATTGCTAGTTTATTAAATTAAACGTTATTTTCAACCAAGCTAAATCTTTTTGTTCCCTTGTCATCAACAATCTCATTCCACATATATTTTGGTCGCACCCAAATGTCTTTATGTTCAACATTTTGATACACAACCATATCTTCTGTGGTTTCAGAATGTTTTGCAAGGGCAATAATTTGATAAATATTGCCCTTATAATGTTTATAAATTTCTCCGACTTTCATTTTAATCCTTAAAGTAAAGCAAGAATATCTTGTTCAACTTTTAATAAGATATCTTCAATGCCTTGTTGAGTTTTGCCCATGCCTTGAGCCATTTGTGGCTTACCGCCGCCGTTTCCACCCAAAGCTTTTGTAATTTCGGAAACAATTTTTCCAGCTTGAACTTTTGAAGTTAAACCATCAGTTACTTTTGCGCTAACAAAAACTGTTCCGTCTTTTTTCATAGAGCAAAATACGCAAATGCTTTCGCCAAGTTTTTTTGCAACAAGTTCAATTCCAAGCTTAATTGCATTTGGAGGGAAGTCTTCTGTTTTTGTAATCAAAATTTTCGCGCCATTGACTTCTTTTGCTTTAGACATAAACGTATTAAAGCTGTCTTTTGCTCTTTGAGCTTCTAAGTCGCCAAGTTTTGTTGTCAAATCTTTGACTTCATTTGTCAATTTTTCAATTTTTTCTTGGATTTTTTCAGCTGGAACTTTGTTAATTTTAGATAATTCATCTAAAATATCCGCTTTAGAATTTAAAAGCTCATATGCAGCATTTGAGCAAACAACTTCCATTCTTCGAACGCCTGCCGCACAAGCACTTTCAGATAATATTTTTGCTAATCTTAATTCTAAAGTTGAATTAACATGGCAACCTGCGCAAAGTTCTTTTGAATAGCAAATTTCATCTTTATCAAATGAAACCACGCGAACAAAGTCGCCATATTTTTCGCCAAACAATGCCATAGCACCAGACTGATTTGCTTCATCAATTGACATAACCTTTGTAGTGCGAATTAGGTTCATATTAATCCATGAATTAATCAAATCTTGAACTTTTTGAATTTCACCATTTGTTAAAGCTCTATCAAACGTGAAGTCATAGCGAGTTCTGTTTTCGTCAACTGCAGAACCTGCTTGGTGAACTTCTTTTCCAAGAACCTTTTGTAAAGCTGCTTGCAATAAGTGAGCTAAAGAGTGGTGTTTTGTGATTTCTTGACGTCTTGCAACATCAATTTTTGCAATTAATTCATCACCTTTTTTAATTTCAGCATCTTCAACAATCACCCTATGTACAAAAATATCTTGAACTTTAAATGTTTTAATCACTTCGTATTTTTGTTCGTTTATTGTTAAAACGCCACTGTCACCAGCTTGTCCGCCACATTCAGCATAAAATGGAGTTTTATCTAAGATAATATCAAAAACGCCATTTCGAGCAACTTCAATGTTATTTCCTTGTTCATCAACAATTGAAAGAATTTTAGCGTTGCTTTCAAATTTTTCATATCCAACAAAATCTGTTGCAGGATTGTTGATGTAGTTTAAATCATCTGTAATAACAACTTTTTGCGCAGAAGCTCTTGCTCTTTCTTTTTGCTCTTGCATAGCTTCCTTGAAGCCCGCTTCGTCAACCAATAAACCTTTTTCGGCTGCGATTTCATTTGTTAATTCAAATGGGAAACCATAAGTATCATACAATTTAAAAGCGTCTTCGCCTGTGATTGTTTTTGAACCATCAGCAATTGCTTTTTCAATCGCGCTTTCAATTAGTTGATAGCCTTTATCCAAAGTTAATTTAAAGCGCTCTTCTTCTTTTAAAATTGTCGCTTTAATTTTTGCTTCATTTTCTTTTAATTCTGGATATTGCACACAATATTTTTCAATCACAGTATCAACAATTGGTGCCATAAATGGTAAATCCAAACCAAGCAAGTAGCCATGGCGCAAAGCACGTCTTAAAATCATTCTTAAAACGTAACCTCTGCCTTCATTTGATGGCATAATTCCATCTGCAATCATAAAGCTGACACATCTAGCATGGTCAGTTACGATTCTCAACGAAATATCTGTTTTTTGATTTTCTTTATATTTTTTACCTGTGATTTCGCAAACTTTTTCAATAATATGTTTTAAAACGTCAGTTTCAAATGTTGATTCAACGCCTTGAGCAACCATTGCAATACGCTCAAGACCCATACCTGTATCAACATTTTTCTTGTCGAGCGGAGTTTGGTTTCCTTCTTCATCTTGGAATAATTCTGTAAATACCATATTCCAAATTTCAACCCAACGGTCACATTCGCAAGTATCAATTCCGCAATCGTCACTACATTTTAAATGCTCACCAAGGTCATAATGAATCTCTGAACACGGTCCACAAGAACCGGTTGGACCAGGAGGACCCCAGAAATTGTCTTTTTTGCCTTTTCTTAAAATTCTTTTTGGGTCAATATCTGTTGTATTTTTCCAAATTTCATACGCTTCGTCGTCTGTTTCAAAAATTGTTACCCAAAGACGATTTTTATCAAGTCCAAGATATTCTTCGCTTGTGACAAATTCCCAAGCCCAAGGAATAACTTCTTTTTTGTAATAATCGCCCCAAGCAAAATTTCCCAACATCTCAAAAAATGTATGGTGGCGAGGAGTACGACCAACGTTTTCAATATCTGAATCTTTACCACCAGCACGCGCACATTTTTGGCAACTTGTTGCTCTTGCTGGTTCATATGGGCATTTTTCAATGCCTAAATAATATGGCACAAATTGCACCATGCCTGCACTTGTCAAAAGCAAAGTTGGATTATCAGGAATCAAACTTGAACTTTTAACTCTTGTAGAATTATGTTTTTCCTCGAAAAACTTTAAAAAACCTTCTCTAATTTCATCAACTGTTTTCATCATAATACGTTGATAATATCACAAAAACAAAAAATATTAAAAAATAAATAATCCACTTAAAAAGTGGATTATCCCAAGTCTAGTAGTAAACCTTAAAAATCTTTTTTTAGTTAATAATCTTTTAATTTCCCAATACTCTTAACCAATAAATTAAGCCATCACTCCTTCCGCAGATGTTAATTTCATTGCTTCTTGACTATATTTACATTTTAGTTTGAGAAAATTCATCTATCAAGCAAAATACATGTTAAAAAAGTTTTACAATCTCAAAAAACAAGCCCAATATGGCAAAATTAAAATTTACAAACTTAATAATATAAAATTAATTGACAAAGTGCCTTGCCCTTGTTTTAAAAGCAAATCGAGCATGCTAAACGCGCAAAACAAGCTATATTTTAAAATAAATTTTTAACAATAATCCCTAAAATTCCAGCACTAAAAATATAAATCGCAGGGTCGCGTTTACATTTAAAAGTCATTAAAAATAAAATCAAAACAACAAAAAGCGCCAAATAATCAATATTTTTAAATGTTAAATCAGTTAAAATTGAATTATAAAACAATTTTAAACCCACACTTAAAATCAAAGCGCAACTTGTCGGGCGCAAAATATAAAGCACAGATTTAACATATTTATTCTCTTTAAATTTGTCTAATGCCTTAAAAACTTGCACTGTAATTAATAACATTGGCAAAATAAAAGCTAAAGAAGCAACTAGAGCGCCTGTTATCCCCATTGTTTTAAAACCAGAAAAAGTTGCCATATTTAACCCGACAGGTCCTGGGGTAATACCTGAAATTGCAATCAATTGAGTTAATTCATCATATGAAAACCATTTATAGTATTCGGACAAATGAAACAAAAATGGTAAAGATGCGTATCCGCCGCCATAGGTAAAAAGCCCAATTTTAAAATATTCAAAAAACAAAAGAAGTAAAATATTATTCATCTTTCACCTCTTTTTTAAAGCGTGCCAAAATTAAACCAAAAGCTAAAGAAGAAAGAATTAACACAACAGGATTAACCTTTAAACAGGCTAAAACAAGGATTAAAACAAACCAAAAAACACTTAAAATATCTTTTAAAGCATATAAAAAAACTTCTTTAACAGCAAGATAAATCAAAATAACAACGGCTAAATTAACTCCCCAAAAAAAGCTATCAATGTTTGGAATTTGAACGATTTTTTCAATTAAATTTGCAATTAAAACAATAATTAAAAATGGCGGCAAGCTCATGCCCAACACGCTTGTCAAAGCACCCTTTGTGCCTTTTAATTTGCACCCAATTAAAATCGCCATATTAACAGCGATAATCCCACCTAAACATTGAGCAATTGAATAATAGTCTAAAATTTCTTCTTTTGTGACCCAATTTCTTTTTTCGACAAGCTCGCTTTGCGCAATTGGGATAATAACATATCCGCCACCAAGCAAAATAGTGCTAATTTTTAAAAATGCTATAAAAATATTTTTTAAATTAATTTCCATTAAAACTCAATGTTTTCTACAAAATCTCTGCAAATTACAGGGTTATATGCTTTTAAATCCGTCATTGTAAAAATCACTTTTGTAGATGGATTTTTTGCTTTTTTATTTGTCGTTGAATATGCTCCTAAAACGCCAGAAACGTTTTTAAATGGAATATTTTTAACATTTGCTTCAAAATGAATATATGGAATTATTTTGTTTTGCGCTCTAAAATTGCCTTTTTCGACGATTTTAAAATCTTCAAAAGTCACAATTGAATCTTTTGTTTTGTCTAGAATTTCTTTAATTTTTTCATCAATTGCGCCATTTTTAAAATCTTCAACAGATAAAGTTTTTTCATCTTTCAAATCAAAAATTGTAATTTTTTGCTCCGTTGGCAAATATTTCGCCGTAATTTTTTTATAACCGAACAAATTAAAATTACGATTTAGTTGATAATCGCTTGAAATAGCAGAAAAATCGCCAAAATTTGCTTCTGTTTGAATAAATTTATCTCGTGGCGGATTTTTATAGTCATTAATTTTGTTTTTAATAAATGAATATCCTCCAAGCGCAAAAAATGCAACTAAAAGTAAAATTAAAAATATTTTTTTAAAAATTGATACTAAGCAACCCATATTTCCCCCAAAAGCCGACAATGGGATTCGAACCCACGACCTACTCATTACGAATGAGCCGCTCTACCAACTGAGCTATGTCGGCACATGACTAATATAATTTAATTTTCTAGAAAATTCAAATTGTTACAAGCTGTGTGGGTGCGCTTCGTCATAAACTTGCTTTAATCTTGTCATTGAAACGTGCGTATAGATTTGCGTGTTTTTAATGCTCGCATGTCCTAATAATTCCTGTACAATTCTTAAATCTGCGCCGTTTTCAAGAAGTTTTGTCGCAAAAGAGTGCCTAAAAACGTGTGGAGTGACGTGTTTTGTGAATTGGATTGATTGCAAAACTTGTTTCAGGGCTTTTCGAATGCTTTGATTTTGAAGGCGATAACCATTGTAGTTAATGAATAATGGGGAAGTTGCACTTTTTTCTTTTTTGCATATCAAATCAGATACATTTTCAATATAGTTTATTAAGCCCCCTTTAGTTTTATCTGGAATTAAGACAATGCGCTCTTTTGCGCCTTTTCCAAATACACGAATTTCGTTTTGTTCAAGATTTAAATTTTCATAATTCAAATTAGATAACTCTGAAATTCGCATTCCAGAAACCCAAAGAAGCTCTAAAATAATGCGGTTTCTATATCCTGCTGGAGTTTCAATTTTAACATTTCTCAAGATTGATTCAACCTCATCTTCATAGAGAAAATGGGGCAAGGTTTTGTTTTGTTTTGGAATAGAAATTGAATCAATTGGATTATATTCAATTATTTCTTCTTGATATAAAAATTTGTAAAAAGCACGAATAGAAGCGATTTTTCGCGCAATTGTAGTTTTTGTGTAGTTTATTTGTTGAATAAAATAAAGATATTCGCTAAACTTTTTAACGTCGATTTGCCTAAAATCTATTTCATTGCACCAAAGCAAAAAGGTATAAACATCAGCGCAATATGCACGCACAGTATGCGCAGAAAAGTTTTTTTGCGTTTTTAAGTATATTTTAAAATCTTCTATGTAATCTTGTTTTTGAGTCATGTTTTACTCTGTGCAAACTGTATCGCCCTCGTCGCAAAGATTGCCCGTAACCATCAATGTAAATTCAGCATTCAAACCAGCAGGACAGCAATCTGTTTCCTTTTTTGTAATATCTCTGTCAAGCCACCAGTCAGCACGTGCACCCGACAATACTCTACCATCACTTCTGATGCCATATCCAAATGGTTTAATAGGTCCTTCAAACCCATCAATATCAACGCACATAGGAGAATAATAAAAATTGTTTCCGTATTTATCATCACAGACAAGCTTCCCGCTTGCATCTGTGCTCAACATTTCAGTATCAGGATCACATGCATCAGTAGCATCAACAACTCTTTGCCCAAAAGACATTCCTGTTTCATAAAACAAAACATTATCGGATGTTGTAATGGTGTTAAATTTATAACTTGTTGTGTGATACAGATTACTCAAAACTGCTTGACAAATTTGATCTAAATGCTTTTTTGCATCTTGCAGATTTCCATATAACATATCCTGACCAATCAATATAGTTTGATTCATTTCACCAAGTTGATAACAAGTTATATCACAATTAACACTTTTTGCAGACATAACATCAGCAAAAGATTTACAAAAATAAATTGGACCACTATTAGCATCAGTATTTACCCAGTCGACATCTCTGGCAATCGTTCCTGCACCCGCAGCATTCACATCAAGCCAAACCGGATATGATAAAGAATGGAAATTGTAATACTTATCGGAACTTACGAGTTCACGAACGGCATTATGCAATACATTATGAGCTTTTTTGAATTTCATAATATTTTTATCTGGTGATGATTTGAAAGCAATTGGCATTAAAACCGCAGATAAAATCCCAATAACAGATAAAACAATCATCACTTCAGCTAATGTGAAACCAAATTTACGTTGTCTCATAAAAACTCCATTTTAATATACAAAAAGTCTATTATATATATTCCCTTGTTTCAAGATTTTTGGCGGAAAATAGAGAAATTAGAGGAAGGGTTTTGTTTTTTATAAAAGCTAGAACTTTTGTTTTTTTTAAACAAACTACCATCTGTCATGCTGAACTTGTTTCAGCATCTTAACAACTAACGTATATATTGAACATTGATAAGACCCTGAAATAAATTCAGGGTGACGATTGAGAATTAAATTAAAAAGCATACGCACTTAATGAAACGGCAATGCGTGAGGGTTGTCTGAGCGCTAGCGAGTTCCCGTAAGCATTGACGTTGAATTTAGTGCGTCTCTAGAATGTAATAATATAACCAAGCCGATATTTCTTTTTCTTTTGGTTCTGTTTTCTTTTTCTTTCATCGGCGTGCCCACAAACACTTAACGAGCTAGGGCGAGTTTAGTGTTTGGAAATACCCTTGGGGTACTTGACGAAAGAAAAAGAAAATGAACAAGGGCTTTAGCCCTTTATAAATAAAAAATAAATAAATATTAAAAAAGAAAAACGAAGAAGTCTGAAAGACTTGAAAAATAAATAAGGGCTTTAGCCCTTTATAGAAAAGAAAAGGAGGCAAAAGCCCCCACTAAACAAAAAATAATATGAAATTTTTTTAGGATTGCCACGGGCTTACGCCCTCGCAATGACGTTATTTAATTTTCATTTGTCACCCTGAACTCGTTTCAGGGTCTTATCAATGTTCAATATATATGATTGTTGTTCAGATGCTGAAACAAGTTCAGCATGACGGTTGGTAATTGATTGCTTAATTTGCCTTAATGATGTAATTCACAGCAGCACCTGCTGCCCCTCCGCCGCCACCACCAACGGTTGTGCAGAAGGTGTGGGTATAGTGTGGGTTGTGAAGAACATAATAACGTAAGTGCGTATAATAATAATTATTCATATTTATGAAAATATTACCGTATATGCCGCTGTTGTTTCTGCAACGATAACCATCATCCCAATCGTAATATGGACATGCATACATGTCTTGCTCAAAGGGGGCACCAGCACCTTTTGCGTAAATATAAGTATACAATCTTCCTGTTGTAACCCCTGGTTTTGATACTGTTGGACCGCCAGAGGCTGAGTTTCCGATTGTTGCTTCAATTGGATAATCTTCAAAATTGTTACCATAAATTTGAAATTTTCCGTTAACCGTTGATAAGACTGTGCAAAAATATCGATTTATCCAATATGAAGTATTAGTGCCACCATTTAAACTGCTGTTTGTTGCAGTTTTGCTTGTGCCGCTTGAGTAGTACAGATTATACCAGTAGGTATTCATAACTGATTGCGTGAGATCACTGCCTACTGAACTTGTATTATATCCATTTTCATTAGCATGCTTGCACTCATACAGTGTTGCCCCTGCGGCTGTGAGCATTGTTGAAACTTTTACAATATTACTTGCGCCAAGTTTTTCTGTCATTTTTGATTCATGGCTAAATTGTCCACTAATTTCGTCCCAACAATACATTGCAAAAGCATTGTGTCCTAGAAATATCAATAATAAAACCAATAAAATCTTT
>JAFQOV010000018.1 GCA_017402995.1 Candidatus Gastranaerophilales bacterium | reverse complement strand
GACGTATCAAGTTCTTCTACACTCTTTTTGGTGAAGAAGTTTTCTTGTTGTTGCTTATTAATGAGATATTTCTCAAAACCGTGCTTGATTTCTCTTAAATTCATACACACCTTTTTCCTTATACCTCTTTTTTATCGACACATTTGGTCTTGAACATAAGGGAAAAAGGAGGAATATTTACAAATTGTTACATAATTGGAACTAAAAAATCTAAAATTCGTCTTAAAAGATAACAAGATTTGAGGATAGAGTTATGGATTTTAATGAATTAGACGTTTTAGAAGATTTGAATGAAGAAGAAAAAGAAGAAGAAATTAAAACTTTTAATATCATTGCAAATAAAGATGAAATTTTACAAATGTATTTGAAAGATATTTCAAGAATTAAGCTTTTAGATAAAGAAGCAGAGAAAAAAATCGGAAAAACAATAAAAGAAGGGAAGAAAAAAGAGGCAATAATTGCAAAGAAAAAATTAATTCAATCTAATTTGCGACTTGTTGTATCCATTGCGAAAAAATATACGGGTCGCGGGATTTTATTTATGGATTTAGTCCAAGAAGGCTCTTTGGGTCTAATTAAGGCAGCAAATCGTTTTGATTATAAAAAAGGGTTTAAATTTTCAACATATGCAACTTGGTGGATTAAACAAACGATTATTCGCGCGATTGCAAATAATTCAAGAGCGATAAGAATTCCTGTTCATATGGGCGATAAAATTAGAAATTTAAAAAAAGCAATTGTTAAATTAAGCGTTGATTTGGGGCGTGAGCCAAGCGATATGGAATTGGCGCAATATTTAAAAGTGTCTTTAAAAAAGTTGCAAGTAATCAAAAATGCGATTATCAAAGAGCCGATAAGCTTTGATACGCCTGTTGCACAGGATTTGTCCTTAGAAGATTATATTTCAGATAAAGTTGAAAATTTACCAAGTTTAAAGATTGAAAAAATTGATTTTAAAAAAGATATCCAAGCGACTTTGGATTTGTTGGGGGATAGAGAAAGATTTATTATTTTAAATCGGTTTGGAATTGGAAATAGGAAATCAAAAACATTAGAAGAGTTGGGGAAAATTTTAGGTTTTTCAAAAGAAAGAATACGTCAAATAGAAGTTGAAGGATTAAGAAAACTCAGACAAGCCGAGCAAACCCAGCATTTAAGAGAATATTTAGCATAAAAGCTCAAATTTTTGAGCTTTTAATTTTAATATTCAAAATCTGGGAATAAATCTTCGATAAAACGTGTTCCGCTTGCGCGTCTTTGAATGATATTATTGATTTGACTGCCTCTTGTAATTATTTCAGTTGCTGCTCTTCTGCTCATTTCGGCTTTGTATGTTTCACCTTTTGTTTCTTCGATATTTGCAACTTTTAGATATAATTCTGGAATTCTTTTCAATTCTTCTGACATGCGTTCAATATCATCATTTTTTAAATCGCAATCATAATCACCTATATATGGTTCAGGAGTGAGCATTTTTAAGAAAGGAGTTTTTGCTTCATATGCTTTTTGGTCTTTTCTGAACTCTTCGTAATGAGCGCGATATTTTGGAATTTCGTTACATCTAGTATCAAAAGCTAGAGTGTTATTTATGTATGTTGTTGTGAAGAAAGTTTGTAGTTTTTTACAGCAATAGTCAATTGCTTCGTTATATTCTCTGTATGCGCCTTCGCTGTCGCCTTTTTGTTGATTTATGTCACCAAGGTTTACTAAAACATCAAAATAGTCGCAATATGTATAACCAGCGGCATTCATTTGTTCTTGAATGATTTTTTTAGCTTCACTATAATGAGCGTGTGCTTGTAAAATATCATAATTTTCTTTTGCTCTTTGAGCTAGTTGAATTTGGAAATTTGCCTTTTGCTCAGCAGGTGAAAAGTTAAGAACGTCACGAGCTACATATCGAATAGTTTGTCCTTCGCGGATATATTCTTGAGGTTTAGCGTCATTTAATTTTCTGCCTTCGATATCTTTTGCAATAGCGTTCATGACACTAAAACCACCACCCCACATTGGCGCAACGCTTGGTTTGCCACTTCCTTCGCAGTCAAATTTTGGATAAATTACTTCGTTTTCTTTGTTTGTTCTGAAAAATAGGGTTAAGGTTTTGTCAACCCAATCGCCTTTTAGATTTATTTTTTTCTCTTTAATTTCTTCTTCTGTAAATAAAGATTTAACAGGGTAAAGTTTGTCTGCGCAATCATCAGTTGACATGTTTTGCGCGATACGGTTTTTTAATTTTGTAATTTGTTGGCTTGAAGCGCTTGTTTCTTTAATATTTTTTCCGACAAATTTTGAAATGTTTGCTATTTCTTCATTGTCAGTAAATTCTTCATATGGATATTGAACAGTTGTTTTATCAGTGTAGCTGTATCCAATAATTTTTCCGTCTTTTCTTACAGGAGTGAAGTTATATACCCCTCTTTCAGAGCGTGTAATGCAATCGTCATATCCAGAAAAGACATAGTCTTGCGCGTCTTTTGCGTCTTTAATGCCGACAATGTCAGCGTCGCTAAAGGATAAGATATTAAATTCGTATCTTTTATCTTTTGCAAGTTCGTTAATTATTTTGCGAATTTTGCCATCAGGGTCTTCGCCTGTTGCGATAAAATGTTCTAATTCTGGGGTAAGCCCTCTTTGTTGCGCTTCCCATTTAAGTGCAAGTTCGTGTGGTTGGCTTGATGGGATATAAACCTTTGCGCCTTTTGCAGTCAAATATGAAATTGATTTTCTGATATCTTCTAAATATTCAAAACCTTGTCCATTTGGGTCAGAATCTTTTAAAACTGTATCTTTATATCTTTCATATCTGTCTCTTAGTTCTGAAATATAGAACCAAGTGTTTGCTGGCTGGTGTTTGATGGTGCTTGCGGTATAGTTTGGGCCACCAGATGACATTGCTTTGTTTTGCGCTTCCATGTTTAATAATGAAATATTTGCTAATATTGGAATTGCGATATATTCGCCTTCGATATCTTCTTTTTCTTCCAACATTAAAAGATGTTCTCTGACGTCTTTTAATTGCTTAATTGATGGAAAATTTGGATTTGCAGAAATTTCTCTTCTTTCAATTTCCATGTCTTTAGAAATCGCATTTGCAAAATGCTCCATGTTATCTGCGTGTTTTCCGCCATCAATCAAATGAACTTTATAGCCCATAAAAGATAGCGCCCACAATGTGTTTAGAGCTTTTGTGTCGTTATTATATGCTGAGTTGTTAGAATACGAATAAGAATTACCTTGCAAGTTTTTTGGGGAATTGTTTAATTTTGACTGGCGGTAATTTAAATTCAAATTAACTGGATTAATTTTCAATTTATCACCTAAAAATTTATCTGTTGATACTATAAAACACAAAAAAAATATTTTTTGCTATTTTTGTGACGTTTTGTTTTCAATTATTTCACAAATTAAATGTTCAATTGCTAAGTGCATTTGCTGGATATTTGGGGTTGATTTAGAAGGTGCGTTAATTTTATAATCACATAAACCCTCGCAATCGTTGTCATTTTGCCCAAAAAGACCAATTGTGATTAGCCCTTTTTCTTTTGCTTTTTTTAATGCTTTAACAATATTTTTACTTTTTGCACTTGTTGAAATAGCAAATAAAACATCTTCTTTTTTGCCTAGTGCTTCAATTTGCGTCGAAAAAATTTCGCTGTAATCAAAATCGTTTGAAATTGATGTGAGAATTGAGGTATTTGAACACAGAGAAATTGCGCTTAAAAGATTTTTTTTGGCTTTAAATTTTCCAACAAGCTCTGCGCTCATATGTTCGCAA
Source organism: Candidatus Gastranaerophilales bacterium (assembly GCA_017402995.1). GTDB lineage: Bacteria > Cyanobacteriota > Vampirovibrionia > Gastranaerophilales > Gastranaerophilaceae > RUG14156. The sequence continues at coordinate 3,306 of JAFQOV010000018.1, read as the reverse complement.
TCGCTTGCAGAGCCACCATTTCCACAAAAGAGCACCTTGTTTCCTTTTTGAAAGGTTTCAATTAAGATTTGTGTGACTTTTTCAATTGAATTGGCTTGAGATTTTAAATTTTCAAAATCTTGTTTAATTGTTTCAAAATTTTCTTCGATATATTTTTTCATATTTTTAAAAGTAAAGGTGCCATAATGGGCACCTTATTAACTCTCTATTCTACTCCGTAATGCTTTTTCATACATCACGTTTAATTTTGTTTATCTTTTCCGCTAAGCTCGCTCGGCTCCGCTTACGCTTTTGTCCACATAGCGTCAGATGATAATCTTGAATTTACAATTTCTTGAGAGATGTTTATGTTTGATGGAGTAAAGATGAATACGCTGTCGCCGATTTTTCTTTGAGAACCGTCAAGAGCGTGTGTGCAACCGCACAAAAAGTCAACGATACGTTGAGATTGTTCTCTGTCAAGTAATTGTAGGTTTAAAATAACAGTTTTTCTGTCTTTTAAAGCTTCAACAATTGTAATTGATTCGTTATATGCTTTTGGTTCAATTACAACTACTTCGTGGGCACCTGTTTTTGGTTGAGGTAAAACTCTTAAATTAGAACGATTTTTTCTAATTGGATTTGTTTCTTCGAAACTTGGTTTTAAAACCGCATTTCTATCGATTGGATATTCTGTTTCGTAGCTTGTTTCCAATCCGTCTTCATACTCTTCATCCGGACCCATTGGGTTGATAGATTCGGTTAAAGCCCCGATAATTTCTTTAATTTTGTCTGAAAGTGCCATCTTTTCTCCTTTTATTTTTTTAATTAAATAATATTCGTCCTAATCTAATCATTGTTGCGCCACATTCTAGCGCGAGTTTGTAATCTTGGCTCATTCCCATTGAAAGTTCTTTAAGATTGTATTTTTCTTTAAGTTCTTTCATTTCAAGGAACAATCTTCGAAGTTCGTTTTCGTCGTCGATTAATGGTGCAATGTTCATCAATCCCACTAATTCGACTGACTTCATTTTTTTAACTTCTTCTATTAAATTTTCAAGGTCGTTTGGATAAATTCCAAACTTTTGAGGTTCTAAGGCATTGTTGACTTGGACTAAAATCTTTTGAACAATTCCCCTTTTTTGTGCCTCCAAATCAATACACTGTGCGATTTTTAGACTATCAACAGAGTGGATATAATCGAAAAAACCGACTACATGTTTGACTTTATTTGTTTGTAAATGTCCAATAAAATGATATACCGATTGAGTTTTATCTGTATCATCTATATTGTTGATTTTTTCTATTGCTTCGAGTGCTCTAGACTCCGCAAAATCTCTCAACCCAGCGTGATACGCTTCTATCATTTTGTCTTTGCCGTAATATTTAGTCACAGCAATGATTTTCGGGTTATATCCTTCAACTTCTTTCAAAATTTTATCAAGATTAATTGATACACTCATTACAAAAGTTTTAAAAATACTCCCCATTATTCTAAAAGGCATTATTTGCCCTTCTTTTTAATTATAAAATATTGTTTTTTAATCGCAAATAATTAATTTTATTGATTTTTTCGCCTCATGAAAACATGCTGAAATCATGTCATGGTGCATGTTTTGACATGTTGATTTTTTTGTAATATTTTTTAACATTTCTTAAATCTGGTTTGTTTTTTCTTTTAAAAAGGCATGCCTTTATAGTAAAATATTTTTATGGAAAACGAAATTTTAAAACCAATTGAATGGAACGATTATTTTTTAGAAATCGCTAAAACTGTTGCAAAGCGCTCAAACTGTCTGCGTGCGCAAGTTGGGGCGGTTATTGTTGGAACTGATAAAAAAATTAAAGCAACAGGATATAATGGAACGCCATCTAAAGTTGTTTCTTGTATGGAGCTTGGTTATTGCTATCGAATTGCAAACAATATTCCATCTGGAACTTGCTATGAAACTTGCAGAAGTATTCATGCTGAGCAAAATGCGATTATTCAAGCAGGGCAAGATAGAGCAATGGGCGCAAGTATGTATATTTGGGGGCATAACTTTATTTGTATTTTGTGCAAACGTTTTATCGTTCAAGCAGGAATTGAGACAATTTATTTGAAAAAAGATGAAAATTCACCAATTGTTGTTGTAACAGCACAACAATTGAGAGATGAGCTATCTCAAAGCGCTGTAATTGCAAAATAAATATAATTCTTTTGCTCTATTAAATTCTTAAATTTTATGTCATAATTTATATGCTCAAATATAGGAGGAGAAATTATGATAAATGAAAAAATGCAAAATGCTTTTTTAGACCAAATTAACAAAGAGTTATTTTCTGAATATTTATATCTTTCAATGAAAGCTTATTGTCTTGAAAAAAATCTTCTTGGTTTTGCAAACTGGTTTGATGTTCAAGTTCAAGAAGAACACGCTCATGCAATGGGTATGTATGATTATGTTGTTGAACGTGGTGGCAGAGTGATTTTGGAAGCTATTGAAAAACCAGAAAATACTTGGGAAAATCCACTTGAGCTATTCAAAGCTGTTTTAAAACACGAAGAATTTGTTACTTCAAGAATTAATGCACTTATGGACGTTGCAGAAGAAACAAAAGACAGAGCTGCATTGATATTTTTAAATTGGTATTTAAAAGAACAAGTTGAAGAAGAAGCAAATGTCGGTGGAGTTATTGCTCAGCTTGAATTAATCGGAGATGACAAGAGCGGGTTGTTTGCACTAGATAAAGAGCTTGCAACAAGAACTTTTGTTGCACCAGTAATTGGATAACCCGAGGGGTAAGGAGCCGACGACAGTCGAGCGAACACCCCGAGGGCATAAGGTGTGTGAACATTGGCACGGCAAGCGAGGAGCTTGGCGAGCCAATGCAAAACCGTACCAAGAGGGGTAAGGAGCCGACGACAGTCGAGCGAAGTATAGTGATTAATTTGTTTTGGTAAACACTTTTGTATAAAATATATTGTTTTATACGAAAGTGTTTTCATAATATTTCAAGTCCTTTGTACTTCTTCGTTTTTGATAAAGAGCTTCGTTCCTGTTTTTATAAAAGACTAAAGTTTTTGTTTTTTGTTTAAAAGACTAAAGTCTTTGTACTCTTTTCTTTCTTTTTCTCTCAAACGCCGAAATGAAAAGAAAGAAAAGAGTACGAGAAAAGAAAGAAACCTCGGGCTTGGTTGAATTGTTTTGTTTCTTTGCAACGCTTCAAAACTTAACTCCTGAATAAAACATTCAAGAATTTTAACACCTTATACAATAATTGTTTAACAACCTAAAAACTAATTTCAAAAGCGTATAAAATTCTTTCAGGTTTTATTTTCGTATG
>JAFQOV010000017.1 GCA_017402995.1 Candidatus Gastranaerophilales bacterium | reverse complement strand
TGAAGCGTTGTAAAGAAACAAAACAATTTAACCAAGCCCGAGGTTTCTTTCTTTTCTCGTACTCTTTTCTTTCTTTTCATTTCGGCGTCTGAGAGAAAAAGAAAGAAAAGAGTACAAAAGCTTTAGCTTTTTAAAAAAATATTCAAGGGCGAAAGCCCTTTACAGATAAAAAGAAAAACGAAGAAGTCTGAAGGACTTGACGAAAGAAAAAGAAAATGAACAAGAACTTTAGTTCTTTATAAAAAATCAAAATTGAATAAAACAATATATTTTATCCAAAAACAAAAATCCCCATACCCTCTTTTCACCACTCATGCTAAAATATAAATATGCAAACACTCAAATCGCAACGTCCACATATCGCTTTTTTTGGTTGTACAAATGCTGGAAAATCCAGCGTTGTAAATAAAATTACCAATCAAAATTTATCTTTGGTATCTGAAATTAAAGGTACAACAACAGATCCTGTTTCAAAATCAATGGAACTTTTGCCATTGGGACCTGTCGTTGTTATTGACACTGCTGGGTTTGATGACAAATCTGAGCTTGGTGAAAAAAGAATTGAAAAAACAAAAGAAATTATAAATAAAACAGATATTGCAGTTTTAATCATTGACGCAACTGTTGGAATAAAAGAATTTGACGAAGATTTAATTAAAATTTTCAAAGAAAAAAATATTCCATATATTATTGCATTTAATAAATCTGATTTAATTTCAAAAAAAGACGAAAACAAGTTCTATATCAATACGGTTAATGATGAAAATATTTTTGAATTAAAAGAAAAAATTGCTCATTTGATTAACCAAAATAAAAAAGAAAAATTCATAATCAAAGACAAGCTAAACCAAGGTGATGTTGTTATTTTGGTTATTCCTATTGATGAATCTGCACCAAAAGGAAGGTTGATTTTACCCCAACAAAACACATTAAGAGAAATCTTAGACGCACATGCAAGTGCAATTTGTGTTCAACCAAGCGAATTAGAAAATATTTTAAAAATAATCACCCCAAAATTTATAATCACAGACTCGCAAGTTTTTAACGAAGTTAAAAAAATTGTCCCAGAAAATATCATCTTGACTTCTTTTTCAATTTTGATGGCAAATTTTAAAGGCGAACTAGATATTTTAATAAAAGGTGCAAAAAAACTATCTGAACTTAAAGATGGTGACAAGGTTTTAATTTCCGAAGGTTGTACCCACCATAGACAATGCAATGATATCGGGACAGTAAAACTACCGAATTGGATAAAAAATTATTCTCAAAAAGATGTTACTTTTGCTTTCACTCAAGGCAATGAATTTCCAAAAGATTTAAGCCAATATTCTTTAATTGTTCATTGCGGTGGCTGTATGTTAAACGAAGCAGAGATGAAATCAAGAACAAATGAAGCAAACAAACAAAATGTTCCAATAATAAACTATGGTATGGCAATTGCGCACATGAACGGAATTTTAGAGCGTTCAATGGAAATATTTAAATATGAATAAGCAAGAAATCACTGATATTTTATCTGACAATTCAAAAAACGACTGGCTTTTCAAAAAAGCTGACGAAACAAGGCGAAAATACGTTGGAGATGAAGTTCATTTAAGAGCCTTAATTGAATTTTCAAACATTTGCAAACGTCAGTGCCTTTATTGCGGGCTTCGTTCACCAAATAAAGAAATTGAAAGATATCGCCTATCAAAAGATGAAATCTTAGATTCTGTCAAAAAAGCAATTAAACTAGGGTATCAAACAATAGTTTTACAAAGTGGCGAAGATGATAATTATTATCAAGACAAAATGTGCGATATCATTAAAGAAATTAAAAAACATGATGTCGCGCTAACGCTCAGCCTTGGCGAAAAAACATTTGATGAATATAAAGCCTATAAAGATTGTGGTGCGGATAGATTTCTTTTAAGGATTGAAACGACAGATAAAAAACTTTATCAACAAATGCACCCTAATGCTAGCTTTGAAAACAGAGTTCAATGTCTTGAAAACCTAAAAACTCTCGGTTTTGAAGTGGGAACGGGGTGTTTGGTTGGTTTGGCAAATCAAACAATTGAATCATTAGCTAATGATATTTTATTTTTTAAAGAAATAGATGCAGATATGATTGGAATTGGTCCGTTTATTCCGCACAATCAAACACCTTTGAAAGATATGAAGCAAGGCGATTTTTGGCTGGCACTTAAAGTTATGGCGCTAACTAGAATTAATCTTTTAAACATTAATATTCCTGCAACAACAGCCATGGAAACAATTTATCCACAAGGCAGATTAATTGCCTTGCAAAGTGGCGCAAATGTTGTAATGCCAAACGTTTCAGAGATTGAAAACAGAAAAAAATATGAAATCTATCCAGATAAAGCTGGTGTTTATGATGACGAAATTGAATTTAAGAAAAAACTTGAAAAAGATTTAATTTCTATTGGAAGAACAATATCAACCCATAAAGGTTTTAGAAAAAAATAATATTAAAAAAGCCCCTTTTGCAAGGGGCTTTAAATTTATTCACCAGCTGAAATGTAGCAATCTTTTCTTCTGTTTGTATAAGTTGTGTGCAACAATTCGTGGGCTTTATGTGAATTTGGTTTTTCAAGATGTTTTTTGTAAAGCTCTTGAACGTCAGGGTTTTTGTGTGATTTTCTGTATTCACCTTGAGCATCATCTTGATATAAGCCTTGAGCACGTTTTTCTTTGATTGTTGAATCATTACAGCTGATTGGTTGACCACCGCCATTAATACAACCGCCAGGGCAAGCCATTACTTCAAGAAGTTGGTAATCTGCTTTGCCTTCTTTAATTTCTCGGATACATTTTTCAGCTTCAGCAATTGTATTAACGATTTTAACTTTAACTTTTGTGCCTTTTAAGTCAAGTTCAACTGTTTTAACTCTGTGAGTTCCGCGCATATCGTTGATTACAACGTCTTTTAATTCTTCGCCTGTAACAACTTCATATGCGGTTCTTGCAGCAGCTTCAGCTACACCACCAGAAACACCAAAGATTGTAGCAGCACCAGTATATTTACCAAATGGAGAATCTGCTTTTTCGCCTTTGATATTTTTCAAATCAATACCAGCAGCTTTAATCATGCGAGCAATTTCTTGAGTAGTTAAAACGTAATCGATTTCATATCCGCCATTTGCCATTTTGAATTCATCACGTTTTGCTTCTGCTTTTTTACCTGTACAAGGCATAATTGAAACGCTTACAAGATTTTCTTTTGTAACTTCTGGATAATATTGTGGGATATATTCTCTGATGATTGAACCCATCATAGCTTGAGGAGATCTGCAAGATGATAAATGATCAACCATGTCTGGATGTTTTAATTCAAGAAATTTAACCCAACCAGGACAACAAGAAGTAAATAATGGTAATTTACCGCCATTGTTTAATCTGTCGATAAATTCATATCCTTCTTCCATAATTGTTAAGTCAGCAGAGAAGTTTGTATCAAATACTAAATCAAAACCTAAAGCTCTTAGTGCTGCGTTAAGTTTTTCTGTCATATTTTCGCCAGCTTCTAAGCCGAACATTTCGCCAAGTGCAACTCTAACAGCTGGAGCAAATTGAACAACAACTTTTTTCTCTGGGTTCATTAATTCTTCCCAAACTTGTTCAGTATATGATTTAACAGTTAAAGCACCTGTTGGGCAAACTGCTGCGCATTGTCCGCAACCAATACATTCAGAGTGCGCTAAATCTTTTCCAACCATTGGTTGAACAACTGTTCTAGAGCCACGGTTTGTGAAAGCCAAAACGCCTAAGCCTTGGTGTTCATCACAAGCTCTAACACAAGCGCCACAAAGAATACATTTATTGTTATCACGAACTAATGTATAAGCGCTGTCGTCGATTGGTAATAATTCTTTCTTTTGAGAGAATTTTTTAACATCAGCGTCTTTAATTCCATATTCTTCAGAATATTTTTGAAGTTCGCAATTTCCAGATTTATCACAAGTTGTACATTCTCTATCGTGATTAGCCAAAAGCAATTCAAGAATTGTTTTTCTAATGCTTCTAACTTTTTCAGTATTAGTTTTAATAACCATACCTTCTGCAGGTGGAGTTGTACAAGAAGCTTGAATCATTCTTCCGTCAATTTCAACAACGCACATTCTGCAAGCACCGAAGTCTTTTGTTAAGTCAGGTCTATAACAGAAAGTAGGTACATTGAAACCATTTTTTCTAATTACTTCAAGAACGTTTCTTTCATTGGTAAATTCACATTCTTTACCGTTTATAATCATTTTTCCCATATCTGTAACCTATTTTCTTTCTATTGCCTTGAATGGACAATTGCTTACGCAAACGCCACATTTAATACATTTGTCTTGATCGATTGTATATGGATGTTTAATTTCACCAGAAATAGCGCCAACAGGACAATTTCTAGCACATTTTGAACAACCTTTACATTTTTCTTCATCAATTACATATGTTGTCATTGATGTGCAAACGCCAGCAGGACAATTTTTGTCTTTAATGTGAGCAATATATTCATCTTTAAAGTATTTCAAAGTTGATAAAACAGGGTTTGGAGCAGTTTTACCAAGTCCACACAAAGAACCTTCTTTAACGTTTTTAGCTAAAGTTTCTAGTGTTTCAATGTCTTCCATTTCGCCCTTGCCGTCAACAATTTTTTGTAAAATTGCTAACATATTTTTTGTGCCTTCGCGACATGGGATACATTTTCCGCAGCTTTCATTTTGAGTAAAGTTCATGAAAAATCTTGCAACTTCAACGATACAAGTTTTATCAGACATTACAACCAAACCGCCTGAACCAACCATAGCGCCAGCTTTGATTAAGTTATCGTAATCCATTGGGATATCAAGATGTTCTTCTGTTAAGCAACCGCCTGATGGACCACCGATTTGAACAGCTTTGAATTTTTTACCATCTCTCATACCGCCGCCGATATCAAAAACGATTTCTCTTAAAGTTGTACCCATTGGAACTTCGATAAGACCAGTATTATTAACATCACCTGTTAGGGCAAATGTTTTAGTACCTTTTGAAGCTTCAGTACCCATTTTTGCAAACCAATCTGCACCATTTAACATGATAACAGGAACGTTTGCCAAAGTTTCAACGTTATTAATTAATGTTGGACGTCCAAACAAACCTTTGTTTGCTGGGAATGGTGGTTTTGGTCTTGGCATACCGCGTTCGCCTTCAATTGAAGCGATAAGAGCAGTTTCTTCACCACAAACAAACGCACCAGCGCCTTCTTTGATATGTAAATCAAATGAGAAATCGCTTCCCATGATGTTTTTACCTAAGAAGTTTTTAGCTTCAGCGTCTGCAATAGCTTTTCTTAAACGTTTAATTGCTAGAGGATATTCAGCACGAACATAGATGTAACCTTCGTCTGCACCAATAGCAAAAGCAGCAATTGCCATACCTTCGATTAATTTGTGTGGGTCACCTTCCATGATTGAACGGTCCATAAATGCACCTGGGTCACCTTCGTCACCATTACAAACAACATAAGATTTTCCACCTTTATTTGCTGCTGTAAATCTCCATTTACGACCTGTCGGGAAACCGCCGCCACCGCGACCTCTTAAACCTGATTTTTCAATTGTATCAATAACTGCGTCAGGATTATTTTCTTTAATTGCATTTGCTAAAGCTTCATATCCACGAACAGCAATTGCTTCTTCGATACATTCTGCGTTTATTTTACCGCAGTTTGCTAATGCTGTACGAGTTTGTTTAGCATAGAAATTAATTTCTTCATTTTTAAACACATGTTGTTGAGTATTTGGATCTGTATATAAAAGTCTTTCAACTGGTTTACCTTCTTTAATATGACTTTCATAGATTTCTTCAACATCAGTTTCTTTAACTTTTACATAAGTAACGTGCATATCTGGAATTATAACCAAAACGCCTTGCTCGCAAAAACCGTGACAACCTGTTGGAACAATAGTCATTTTGTCATGAGCAGTTAATGTTGAAACATTTGCACCTAATTCTTCGAATTTTTTAATTACATTCAAAGAACCATTCGCAACACAACCTGTACCTGCGCAAACAAGAACTCTCAAACCTTGTTTAGCCATTTGCTCTTGTGATTTTTTTTGTTCTTCTTTAATATCAATATTTAAAGTCATTATTGTTCCTCCTTCATCAAGGTATCCAATATAACTGAAATTGCGTCAGGAGTCATTTGAGGATAAACTTTTTCGTTTATAACAACAACTGGAGCAAGACCGCAAGCACCAAGACAGCTAACAATTTCAAGAGTAAATAAACCATCTTTTGTAGTGAATTTACCATCTTCTAACTTAATTTTTTCTTTAATTGCGTTTAATACTGGTAAAGAACCTCTAACGTGGCATGCTGTACCATCGCAAACTTTAATTTCATATTTTCCTTTTGGTTCAAGAGAAAATTGTGCATAAAAAGTTGCAACACCGAAAACAGTAGCAGGTGAAAGCCCGTCTACTTTTTCACCAATGTAAGTCATAGCTTCTTCAGGCAAATATCTATAAATAGCCTGAACTTTTTGCAACATTGCAATAAGGTGTGATTTTTTGTAATCGCAAGATTTTAAAATCTCGTCAATTGCTTTAAAATCGACTTCCGAAGTAATTGTTTTGTCCATTAACTTCTCCACTTCCTTTTATATAGTTTCAACATTAAAAATGTACCACAAACAAAACATAATAACAAATTTAATCGTGATTTTTTTTCGTGATATTTTACTCGAATTTAAAAACAAGTTTTTTGTAATATTTTTTAACAATTTTTTAAAAAAATGTCACTTTTTTTCAAAAAATTTTTTTATTATATCAAGAGAGATAAGAGGAGTATTTATTATGGCATTAGACGGAGTAGGCGCAAATTATACAGGACAACAAACATCAAAACCAGGCGGTTTTCAAAAATTTATGAATCCAAGTGATGCAGCTATTGACGGCATTTCAGGTGGAAATTATAAATCATATTTAAATCCACTTTCACCATATTCAGAAGATCCAGAAGGAAATACATGGTCAACTTGGTGCGATCCTTTGATGAAAACAGTTGACGCTAACATTAATGGCGACAAAACACATTTTCAAAGATTAAATCCAATTCAAACGCAATTTTTTAACGATACAACAACAGAAGAAAAAATAGAAAGCTGGGTTGACCCAGGCATGGCTTGTGTGACAAGCTTTATTGAAGACGAAAAAGTAGCAGATACAGTCTATACAATCTTTAACCCAATTGGTGGAATTGCCAAAGGAATACTTGGTTCAATATTTGATTAATAAAAACAAAACCTCGAGAAATTCTCGAGGTTTTTTAATTATAATTTTTCAACTTTTCCATCTCTAATTTCAAATCCCAAAGGAACATAGTTAATTAATTTTCCTTTTTGGATTAATTTTGCTTCTTTTTCAGATAAATTATTCATGTCAATATCAACCAATTTTGGTTTATACTCAACATCAAAGCTAAAAATTCTTAACGGCAAAAGCAAAAGATTAACCAAACCAACACTTGGTCCTTTTTTCAACAAAAGTGCTTTTCCTTCGGGTAATTCTTTTCCTGTTGAAACGTTTAATTTTTCACCTTTGAAAGAATCATAATCGCAACGACAAACGTCGTCACTTCCAATATAGCCACCGCCTGTAAAATTTGTTTTCAATGTTTTGACATTATTAGCTGAATTTAAAGCATTAATTTGCATAAAAAAATCCTTTTTTGATATTATACACAATTTAATGATTTAAAACAGCTAAATATTATAATTTGCCCATAAATTATTTTAATTTACCATAGCAAATCTTTGCACCAACTTTTTACTTTATCCCATAAAGATGTGTTTCTTTTTGCATCACAAGTTTGAATATCAGTATATTGTTCCAAGAAATAACCTGTTTCTACTTTAATATCTTCTTCGCCATCCCATGGATTTGAAATTATCACATAATCGTTTTTAATCTCTTTTATAGTAAACGCATGATTTCCATCAAGTCTATCTGTAACTCCACGATGATTAAACTCAAAACCAGGAGGGAAAGCAACAGTCGCAGCAACATTACCTTTTTCTATGTCTCTGCTAAGTTTTTGCAAATACAAAAAGTCTTTTAAATCAGATTGCGATTTTTTATATACACTTGTATTGTTTCCGGTTAAAAAATAAAAAGCTTGCGCCATTTGTCCGCCCTCTATGAGCATTTCATCTTTAGTATTGTCTTCATGTTTTCCTAGAACAAGCTCATTTGCGGGATTGTTTATCTTGATTTTTCCACTTGCATAATCTTGAAGGGCTTTTTCCATTGCTATTTCAATTCTGATAATGTCATCATCACCAGACTTATCAAATTGATGTTGAGTTTTTCTTTGTTCTAACTCTTTATCTGATACATAATATTCGCCAACTGCAAGTTTAATTTTTGAAGCATCTTCGGTATATGAAATAATATTTTCCAATAATTTTGGATCAGCATGATTTAGTGCATTTAAAGACGCCAATAACCAACAGTCGCCAATTCCGCCCTGTTCGGTTAAATCAACTTTGCCATCTTTTGGAGTTGCGTCATCTTTATATTCAAAAAAACCGCCATTTTCAGACTGGTACATTTCACCAGTGGCAACTTTTTTACCATCTTCATAATAAACTACATCAGCACCAATCACTTTTCCTTGCTCATCTAGCTTATATGTCATTTGTTTATTTTGTGAAATTTCGCCTTCAGAATTGTAATATGAAATATATCCACTTTCTTTATTGCCATCTTCAGAAAAGTTTTCTGTCGTAACTGATACGACTTCATTTTTCCAGTTTTTAAACGTTGTCTCTATTTCTTTGAAGCCTTTACCCTCATAATAAGTATATTTATTAATCATTGAGTTTTTTTGGGTTTTGCCATCAGCTTCATAATGAATTGTTTCTATTTCTTTTTTAGAACCGTCTTCATCATATTTTGTAACAACATCTGAAATATTTACATCTTCCTTGTCAGTTGCATAAGGAGGTGTATCAAAATTTTCTATATTGTTTTCTACTATTCTTTCTTTAGTTTTTGCCAACACACCGTTTTTATAAAAATATTCTGTTTCACTTTTTGCAATTTCGCCAAATTGTCCACTAGTAGAAGATGTGGTTTTTGTTTTTTGCCCTTTATCATTATAAAAATGTGTTTTTTCAATATCTTCTACATTATCACCCTCAATTCTTTTTACATCTTCACTAATTAAATTATTATTTTTGTCATATTTTAATTTTTTAATAAGCTCAAATGGCTCTTCTCTTGAGTAATCTGCATAACAAGAAGTTATCAAGTTGCCATTTTCGTCATATTCTTCATCTTGCGTATAAGTCATCTCGCCATATTCATTATTTTCTACCGAATAAAGATACTTCTTTTTGCCATCAATTGTATGCCCCTCAGAATAGTCAAAAATTAACACCCCATCTTTATTGAATTGTTTGTTTTCATAATATGCTTCTTGACCGTTCTCATAATACGATATTGCTCTTTTGTGATAACTACCATCTGGCGAAATCTCGCTAATTTGCTCATCTGCGATATTACCATTTTCGTAATAATATGTTTCATATTTGCCAATAATATTGTTATTTTCATCAAATATAGGGCCAACTATTGAAGCTGGTTTGCCGTTGTCATGATATTCAATTTGCTCTTTTAAATTTTCGTCAATTTCAAACTTTTCAGCATCAACCAAATCCTCTTCATTTGTACCAGATTTTTGCGGTTTTACTTTTTCAGAAACTTCATTTGCAACACTGCTAACAGCATCTGTAATTGCCTGAACAGCTTTTTTAACAAAAAAATTAATGTCATTCACACCCATAGTAAATCCCAATACACAAATTGCACCTTGAATATAAGTTCCAAAATTTTTAAAAATATAACTCTTTTAAAAAACAGTGTAACAACTTTTAATATTTTTAGTTTTCTTTAAATTCAAATTTTTTCAACATAAACACAAATGGCAACAAAAGCACAATCAAAACCGCATAAATCCTATATGCGTTAATAAATGCACAAAGGGTTGATTGCTGGATTAAAGTTTTATATATTTTTACTTGTGCCATAATATTTGCAACTCCTTCGCTATTGGCAATCCCCATCAAATTAGAAGATATTGCATGAATTTGAGTTGCAAAAGAATGATTTAATAAAGACAATCTATCAACCAAATATGATTGATAAATTTGCGAATAACTTGAAACCAAAAAACCAACAGAAGATGTACCAACCGCACAACCGACATTTTTAATTAAGTTTTGAATACTTGAAGCATTTGTCATTTCTTGTTTTTGAACCATTGCATACAATAAAGTTGTACATGGAATGATTACTGCAGTTAAACCAAAGCCAACAACAATATTTGGAACAACAACATTATTAAATGCAATGTTTAGATTTAAACCCGAAAACATAAGGCAACCAATTGAAAAAACAACCAAACCAATTACTGTTTGCGTTCTTAAGCCTAAAAATTTTAATGTTGCAGAGGTAAAAACAACCGCCATAACTGAACCAATCCCCATTGGACCAGCAGCTAAACCAGATAAAAACGAATCATATCCTAATAAATTTTGTAAAAACTGCGGCAAAATCGCAATTGTTCCATAAGCAACTCCAAACAATAAGGTCAAAATTATTGTACCAATCGTGAAGTTCCAATTTTTAAAAATTGTCAAATCTAAAAGCGGGTTTTTTGTTCTTAATTCATGCCAGATTAGCGCAATAAATGCAAAAAAGCTTGTAATTCCAAGATTTCTAATGTATTCAGAATCAAACCAACCATTTTTTTGACCGTTATCAACCATTACTTGAAAACTTGCAATCCAAATGATTAAAAAAATCATACCCAAACTGTCAAATTTTTTAACAGGGTTTGCTTGAATATATGGTGGGTCTTCGATATACATTGCAACCATAATAAACGCTGCAATACAAAAAGGAAGCGAAATGAAAAATACATAATTCCAAGATAAATTTGTTGTTAGCCAACCACCAATAATCGGCCCAATAATTGGCGCTATTGTGATACCAGAGGAAAAAATCGCCATTGCTTTTGGCTGGTCTTGTTTTGGATAACTTTCTAATAAAATAGCTTGAGATAATGGAATTAGACAGCCACCACCAAGTCCTTGAAAAATTCTTCCAATAATCATTATTTCAAAATTTGGAGCTAATCCACAAACTGTTGCGGAAATCCCAAAAAGGGCAATACAAAAAAGAAAGAAGTTTTTTCTTCCAAATTTCACACAACACCAATCTGTTGCTGGCAATAAAACACTACATGCAATTAAAAAAATGGTGACAATCCAAAGACTTTCATCATTTGAAATTGAAAAACTTCCAGCAATATATTTAAGAGCAACATTTGCAATTGACGTATTTAAAACCTCAACAAAAGTTGCCAACATCACAGCAATTGTGATTAAATTCAAACTTGCTTTTGGCTTCCATTCTGTTAATGCTTCTTGCGACATATGCTCCCCAAAAAAAGTAACAAAGTATTCTATCGGGAAAAAAATAAAATTGCAAGTAAAATGTTATAATTAAAAAATGGAAAAAGAAAAAATGAAAAAACGTTGCTTTTGGGTGAATTTAAAAAATCCTTTATATGTCAAATACCATGACGAAGAGTGGTCGAAAGAAACACATGACGACAAAAAATTGTTTGAGCTTTTAATTCTTGAAAGCTTTCAAGCGGGTTTATCTTGGGAATGTGTTTTAAATAAGCGTGAAAATTTTAAATTGGCATATGATGATTTTGATATCGAAAAAATAGTTAAATATGACAAAAACAAGATAAATGAATTAATGCAAAACAAGGGATTAATCAGACACAAGTTAAAAATTGAAGCTTCAATAAATAATTCAATTATTTTTAAACAAATTCAAAAAGAGTTTAAGTCTTTTAACAACTATATTTGGAATTTTACAGATTTTAAAATAATCAAAGAATCTTGCGACCTTAAAACAAGTTCAGAATTATCTGACAAAATTTCAAAAGACTTGAAAAAAAGAGGTATGAAATTTGTTGGCACAACAATAATCTATTCATATTTACAAGCAATAGGAATAATTAACGCGCACACAAAAGATTGTTTTTGCTTTAAAGATTAATCTTCGTCGATATCTAAAACGTCAACAACTTTATCCATAACTTCTTCAATTGACATCTCATATCCATCTGGACAACTGTCAATGTTAGTTATGGCACCTTTGTCGATAAATATTTTTTCAACAGGTTTTGTTTCGCGATAATATGTTTCTAATCTGTCTTTTGCAATTTCAGGTGTATCATCACTTCTTTTTTGTTCAAGTGCTCTTTTTGCAACCCTTTGCAATAAAATATCATCTGGAGCAATAATATTAATAACTTTTGGTTGCAAAATTACGCCTTGTTCTTTTTTGTTTTCAATATGTTTTAACAAAGCTTCTGCCTCTACTTCGCGACGTGGGAAGCCGTCAAGAATAAAGCCCTTTTTGCAATCTTCTTGTTCAATTCTATCAATAATTAAATCGATAACGACATCACTTGGAATTAATTTGCCAGCTTCAACATATGATTTAGATAATTTTCCAAGCTCTGTGCCTTCTTCAATATTTTTTCTTAAAATCGCCCCAACGCTAATATGCGGAAAATTAGTTTTTTCACTTACCATTTTAGCTTGTGTGCCTTTACCAACTAATGGTGGGCCCATAAAAATTAAAACAGGAGTAATATTTTCTTCTTTATTTCCTTTAAAGCTTACTGGCGAAATTTTGTTTATTGTTTGCGCTTGCCAGTTTTGCGCGCTCATTTTAGCATAATCTTTTTTAACAGTTTCTTGAACAACTGGTGATTTAAATGTGACTAATTTTTGATTTCTATTGGTGAAATTAACGCAATCTACTTTTGATATTCTCATTTTCCGCCCCTTAAAAGTTAAATATTTTAGATATCATAACTCATTAAGACATTTTTTTGAATTTTTTATTAAGCAATGTAAAGTTTTATTTAAAAACTCTAAAGTTTCATTTTTAAATTGCCGAATACGAAAAAGTACTATAAGGAGTGAAATTATGGCAATTAATGGTGTAAACGGCATTGGACAAACAACTGATCTAGAAGCTTTACAAACGACTGGAGCAGGGTCAACTGGTCGTGACAACGGCATTACAGTTCTATCTGATGATGAAGCTACTGGCAATGCGACAGAAGTGGAAGCTTTACAAGAAGAATTAAAAGTTCTTGAAAGAAACCGCGAAATTAATATGCGCACAATGAATGAAGTAGAAGCAAAAATATCTGAACTTGTAGAACAAATCGAAGAAGAAATTCTTAGCGCAGAAGAAATGCAAGAAGATGCAGTTAAAGAACATGAAGAAAATTCAAAACGAGTTTTAGAAGAACAACTAGCGGCATATGTTGAAGCAAATAAAGATAAACCAGGCAGCATGACAAACGCTCAGTTGCGTGGAAATATTGACAGCGCTTTAAAAAGTATCGCACCAAATGTAGCTAAAATTATGAATACGCTTTTGGCAGCTAGCTCAAAAATGGGCGAATTAGACGCAAATTTAGCAAACTTAAACGGATTAATTGTTGAAACAAACGATATTGACGCTGATATTGCAAGCAAAACCAGCGAAATTGAAGCAGCAAAAGCAGCGGAAGCTCAAAAATGTTGCGACCCTATTGGTTTTGTAATGAAAGACGCAAATGGCGAACAAGTACAATATGACCTTATCAAAGATGACGGCAACTTTGATTCAACAAGCGACTTCTTAGGTGCTGAAAATCAATGGGAAGAAATGAAAGCGCTTGATGCAGACGGTAATGGCACAGTTACAAGCGAAGAAATGGAAAAAGGCAACATCAAAGCCGTCAAAACAAATGCTGATGGTTCTCAAGAAGTTGTTGATATTTCAGAAATTAGCGACAACATCTCAATCGATTTGAATTCATACAAAGAAGGTGGCACACATAGCGCAATTGATACAGTATCAGACGCAGATGGTGATGGCACAGTAGACCAAAACTTATTAGGTACATTCACTGTTAACGTTGATGGTCAAGATATTCAAGGCTATAACACATTAGATGACGTCGATTTCTTGGCTGATAAATACAACCTTGAAGCAGGAAACCCATTTGGTGATCTTGCAGATGACTTGCAACCACATGCAGATTTCCATACTGAATACAGTGAAAAAGCAGAAGAATTACAAGGCAAAATTGACGAACAATATACAAACCTTGGCATTACTCAAGATGCAATTGATGCAATTAATGTTACTTCAAAAGCAGAAGGTGAAATTCAAGCTCAGGGCGAATTAAATAAAATTAAAGCTGAAAAAGAACAAGAAGTCCTAGCTGAAGAAGCAGCTGCACAAGAAGCGCAAGAAGAACAAGAAGCTGATGAAGCACAAGAAGATGTTGCAGATGTATCTGAGGACAAAGTTAATGATTGGATTCAAGGCAACAATCACGGAGATAAATTCGGTGACACAGCAACAGTTCAACAAGCATTAACTGAAATTATCAATTCTGAACTTATGGAAATGGCAGAAGATGAAGAAATTGACATCAGTAACGTCGATTTAAGCGAAGCAGCAAAAGCAATTCTTGAACATTTGAAAGAAAATGTTAAATGGCTAGGCGGCGAAGAAGGCGACGCATTATCTTCAAAACACATTAAAGCATTTATTGAAAATAACTTTTAATAAATAACAAATGTTTAAAAGACCCCTAATAAACAGGGGTCTTTTTTTTGTAAAAAATTACCCAACTTGGTAGGCAAAAATTTTTCTTTTTTAGAGTTTTATGAGAAAATAATAATATAGGTTGTTGATTTAAAGAGGCTCTAATGTCATACATTGTAATTGATGAAAGCAAATGCAAATCTTGTTATCTTTGCATTAATGCTTGCCCTAAAAAGCTAATTAAAGCAAAAGAAAAACCAAACAACTTTGGGGAATATACTGCTGAATTTAAAGACGACAAAAAAGAATGTATCGCATGTGCAAAATGTGCTTTAGTATGTCCAGATATTGCAATTACAAAGGTGGTTAAGGAGTGAAGGAACAAATATTGTTAAAAGGAAATATTGCGATAGCTAAAGCAGCGCTAAAATGCGGTTGTAGTTGCTATTTTGGCTATCCGATAACTCCGCAAACAGAAATTGGAGAATATTTAAGCTCTGAAATGCAAGAAAAAAACCTTGCTTTTGTTTGCGCTGAATCTGAACTTGCAGCAATCAACATGGCTCTTGGTGCAGCTTCAAGCGGTGCAAAAGTTATGGTTTCAAGCTCTTCTTGTGCAATTTCGCTCATGCAAGAAACTCTTTCTTATGCAAGCTCTGATGAAATTCCTTTTGTTTTAATCAACATCATGCGCGCAGGTCCAGGACAAGGCTATATTTTCCCTTCCCAAGCAGATTACAACCAATCAACAATAGGTGGTGGAAACGGAGATTATCGCATAATCACGCTTTCTCCAAGCACAGTGCAAGAATGTATAGATTTAACATATCGCGCTTTTTATCTTTCTCAAAAATATAGAAATCCTGCAATTTTATTAGCAGATGGATTACTTGGGCAAATGGCACAAGGAGTAATCTTAAAGGAAAATCCATATCCAGAAATAGATAATTCCTCATGGATATTAAATGGCGCAAAAAATCGCCCTGCAAGAAAAATTTGTTCACTAGAACCAAACCAAGAAAAGCTCAACTCGCACATTGAAAAGCTTTTTAAAAAATATAAAACCATTGAAGAAAAAGAAGTTTTATATGAAGAATATTTATGCAACGACGCTGATATAATCTTGACCGCGTTTGGAACAATGGGAAGATATTCAAAAGCAATTTGTAATTATTATAGAAAAAATGGCGTAAAAATGGGACTATTTAGACCAATAACTCTATATCCATTTCCAAACAAACGCTTAAATGAATTAAGCCAAAAAACAAAATTCTTTATTGATATCGAAATGAATATGGGACAAATGCTTAAAGATGTAAAACTAGCTTTAGCTAAAGATGCAACTTGCAAATTCATTAAAAAACCAATTGGCGACTGGTCTGGACAAGAGGAAACAATTGCCGAAATTGATGAAATTTTAAAGGAAAAATATGCAAACAATATTTGAAACTCCAAAAACAATAAAAGAAAACTCTAGATTTTCTTTTTGTCCAGGTTGTGACCACGGCGTTGCAATCAAGCTTGTTGCACAAGTTTTAGACGAACTTGGTTTGCAAGAAAACACAATTTTAGTTGCCTCATCTGGTTGTAGCGTAAATTTATATGATTATTTAGAGCTCGATTGCATTGAAGCACCGCACGGCAGAGCTTGCGCCGTTGCGACAGGAATTAAGCGAGCACACAAAGTACAAGGAAAAGAAAAATTTGTTTTCACATATCAAGGTGATGGCGATTTTGCTTCTATTGGACTTGGTGAATCCTTGCACAGTGCACTAAGAGGAGAAAACATCACCGCAATTTGTATTAATAATACCAATTTTGGAATGACAGGCGGACAAATGGGGCCAACAAGCGTTCTTGGACAAATAACTTCAACAAGCCCACAAGGCAGAAACAAAGAAACCCACGGTTTTCCAATCAAAACAGCAGAGCACATTGCCCTTTGTGATGGCACAAGCTTTAGTGCAAGAGTAGCTTTGTTTGATGTTAAAAATATATTGAAAGCAAAAAATGCAATTAAAAAAGCTTTTGAATATCAAAAACAAGGGCTCGGTTTTTCTTTTGTTGAAATTTTGGCGTCTTGTCCAACAAATTGGCGATTATCTCCCTTAGAATCGCATAATAAAATTGAAAATGAATTAACTAAAACCTATCCGCTGGGCATATTTAAGGACATTAAAAATGATTAAAAACATAATAATATCTGGCTCAGGCGGTCAAGGAATACTCTCTATTGGTACAATACTTGCAAATATTGCCCTATTTAGCGATAAATTTGTCTCTTATTGTCCTTGTTATGGTGCGCAAATGCGCGGTGGCGCGGTTAATTGCGAAGTTAGCTTTTCAGATGAAGAATTGCTTTGCATCCAAAAAGAAAAAGCAAAATTTGTCATTGCGCTAAACCAAGCGTCATTTGATAAATTTATTTCAAAAGTTGAAAAAAACGGAACAATTATTGCCAATTCAACCTTAATAAAACCGCAAAAACCAAGAGAAGATATAAGCTATATTTTTGCTCCAATTACTCAAGAGGCAATTAAACTTGGCAATATTAAAACAGCAAATTCAATCGCTCTTGGAATTCTTTTGAACTTATTAGATGAATTTTCAATGGAAAACACAAAAAAAGCATACGAAAAAGTTTTAAAAACCAAAAAAGATTTAATAGAAAAAAACATTGAAGCGCTTCTTCTTGGCTTTAATTTTTTAAAAAAGGAAGGAAATTAAATTGGCTATTGGAGTAAAAATTTGCTCATTTGATTTTGAAGTCGCAAAAACAACATTAACAAACAAAGATTTAGAAAAATTTCTTGATACGACAGACGAATGGATTACAAAAAGAACAGGAATTAAAAAAAGACAAATCTTAAAAGACAACGAAACATCTGTCGATTTAGGCATTAGCGCTGCAAAAAAAGCAATTGAAAGAATAAACTTTAATCCATTAGATTTTGATTTAATCATTAGCGCCTCATCTGCACCAGAAGAAATTTACCCATCAACCTCTTGCGTAATTCAAGACGCAATTCAAGCAAAAAACGCCGCTTGTTTTGATTTAAAGGCAGCTTGCGCTGGTTTAATATATTCCCTTAATGTCGCGCGCGCTTTTATTAAATCTGGGATTTATAAAAATATTTTAATCGTAGCAACTGATTCAACCTCTAAACATACAGACTGGTCCGATCGCTCAACTTGCGTACTTTTTTCAGATGGCGCTGGAGCTATTATTTTAAAAGCAGATGAAAATGATGATGACATATTAGATATCGACCTTATGGCAGATGGCTCTTGCAAAGATTACATTACTCTGACTGTCAAAGGAAAACCTTGCCCAATAGTAGACAAAGCAAAAGAAAACAAAAAACCTTTTATTCAAATGAAAGGCAAAGAAGTCTATCGTTTTGTAATGAATGAAATGCCACCAAGGCTTGAAAAACTTTTAAAAGATTGCAATTTGACTCCAGAAACGATTGATTATTTTCTTCCGCACCAATCAAATCAAAGAATGATTGATGCGTTAGCAGAAAAATTGAATATCGATAATTCAAAAATAATTTCAACCATAGAAGACCATGGCAACATGTCGGCAGCTTCAGTTATTGTCGCCTTAAGAGAATCAATAGATAAAAAGAATTTAAAACTTCCAGCAAAAATCTTAATAAGCACCTTCGGTGCTGGCATGAGCGCAGGAAATGCAATCATTAAGCTAGATGAAAATATATAATTTATGGTAAACTAAAAACAAAGGAGGGAGCTTTGCTTTTAGTCATTATTCTTTGCGCAATTGTTATTTTATCGGCGATTTTTTCAAACAGATTTTTAAACGCTCTTGGAATTCCAGCGCTACTATTTTTCATGTGCTTAGGTATGGTTTTTGGCTCAGATGGAATATTAAAAATCGACTTTGAAGATTTCGCGACAACAAAAGAGCTTTGCTCAATTGCGCTTGGATTTATAATTTTTTATGGCGGTTTTTGCACAAAATGGAAAACAGCAAAACCTGTAATCGTAAAAGCTTCAATTCTTTCTACTGTTGGTGTGCTTTTAACTGCCCTTGGCGTATGCGTATTTTTACATTATTTCTTGCATCTAAATTTCTTAGAAAGCTTTTTAATTGGTGCAACGATAAGCTCAACAGACGCCGCTTCTGTTTTTTCGTTGTTGCGTGCTAAAAATTTAAATTTAAAAGACAATACAGCGCCCCTTCTTGAAATTGAAAGCGGTAGCAATGACCCAATGTCATATATTTTAGTTATTTTGGCGATAACTCTTTTACAAGGACAAAGCATTAATTTCGTATTTATTTTATTCTTAAAACAAATTATTTTTGGCATATTAATTGGGGTTTTAATTGCAAAAAGTGCAATTTTAATTTTCCAAAAAACAAAACTTGTCACACAAGGTTATGATACCCTTTTTATTATCGCACTTGTTTTATCGGCATATGGAATTTCAGAACTTTGCAATGGAAACCCATTTTTAGCTGTTTATTTTCTTGGTATCATTTGCGGAAATTCAAATATTCCAAATAAAATTACAATGTTAAACTTTTTTGATGGGATTACAAAACTTGCACAAATTGGAATATTCTTTATCCTCGGTTTGCTGGCTTTTCCAAGAGAAATCCCATATATCCTTGAGACAGGAATTTATATATTTCTGTTTTTAACTTTTGTTGCAAGACCTTTGGTCATTTTTCTTCTCTTGTCGCCTTTTAAAATTAATTTTTCACAAGCAATTCTTGTTTCTTGGGCAGGCTTGAGAGGGGTTGCTTCAATTGTATTTGCAATCATTGCAATAAATAGCAACATAACTCTAAATTACGATTTATTCCATCTCGTATTTTTAATTTCTATTTTGTCTGTCGCCTTGCAGGGAAGTTTTTTACCGCTTGTTTCTAAAAAAACAAATATGTTAGATGAATTTTCAGACATTAGAAAAACTTTTAACGATTACCAAGAAGAATGCGCCATTAAGCTTTTAAAGATAAATATTCCAGCTGGACATGATTGGATAAATAAAGAAATAAAAGATATATCTTTTCCTCAAAATGCGCTTGCACTGGTTATTACAAGAAATAATGAAAAAATAATTCCAAAAGGTTCAACTATTTTAAAAGAAAATGATGAAATCACAATCAGCTTACCAATGCTATATGAAGATGACGGAATTGAGCTCAAGGAGCTTGTTTTAAGCAATGAACATAGTTGGTGTAATAAAAAAATTAAAGATTTAAATTTAAAAAATAATGAAATAATTATCTTAATTAAAAGAGAAAGAGAACATATCCTGCCAAAAGGCGATACTATGCTTTTAGAGGGTGATGTTTTAGTTCTATATAATTAATGTAAAATTTTGTAAATATTCCTCCTTTTTCCCTTATGTTCAAGACCAAACGTGTCGATAAAAAAGAGGTATAAGGAAAAAGGTGTGTATGAATTTAAGAGAAATCAAGCACGGTTTTGAGAAATATCTCATTAATAAGCAACAACAAGAAAACTTCTTCACCAAAAAGAGTGTAGAAGAACTTGATACGTC
>JAFQOV010000016.1 GCA_017402995.1 Candidatus Gastranaerophilales bacterium | reverse complement strand
CGAAATGAAAAGAAAGAAAAGAGTACGAGAAAAGAAAGAAACCTCGGGCTTGGTTAAATTGTTTTGTTTCTTTACAACGCTTCAAAACTTAACTCCTGAATAAAACAGTCGAGGTTTTGAACACCTTATACAATAATTTCTATACAATGAAACATAAAAAGCTTAAAACGTTCAAATTCCTCTCCGGTTTTATTTTCGTACGTCGTTAAGTTTCTCGCTTATGTTTTTGAAATAAATTAAATGAGAACCTTGTGGCTCTCATTTAATGCGTGCCCGGAGAACCCGAATAAAGCGAATTGTGGCGCGACGCGCCCAATGAGCAAAATGAGGGCATAAGGTGTGTGACGAGAACGACAAAAGCGACGAGCTTTTGACGTTTGAGAAACCGTACCGACGAAGGGCACGTATAAAAAAAATAAAAGAACCTCGGAAAGTTCTTTTAGTGGCGTGCCCGGAGAAGGACTCCAAAACGTATGCAAGGAGTAGGCGAATTTATGAGCCGTACTCTTTGTAGGCAACTTGTTGCCGTATTTTGGAGGGGAGAACCCGTAGGGTGAGAATCCCTCCTTATAAGAAATGAGAGCCACAAGGCTCTCATTTAATGCGTGCCCGGAGGGATTCGAACCCCCGACCTTTTGGTTCGTAGCCAAACACTCTATCCAGCTGAGCTACGGGCACATAATATTCAATTTGTATAATAATCATACATGCTCATAAACAAATATCAAGCATTGATAATCAAACATTTTTATGATGGCATAAAATTCAAATTTTCCTATAATAATCCCATTATTAAACAAAAGGAAAAATTATGGCTTCAGATTTATTAAACATGATTGGAAACGACGAAAGAGTCTTGTGGCGCGGAAAACCAGACAAAAAATGTTTTTTATTGGAAAGCATTTTCAACCCACTTTTACCTTTTGCGCTAATTTGGGGTTTGATTGATTTCGGCATTATGGGCGCCGCATTATCTTCTAAAGATGGCGTTGGCGAGGCTGGAATTTTCCTTGTTTTCTTTTTTGCTCTTCATTTAATGCCTGTTTGGATTTATCTTGGCGGCGTTTTAATGTCTTGGAAAAGATATGACAATACTTCATTTTTAATTACAGATAAAGCAATTTATGTTTCAGGTGGAGTTTTTGCTTGCACATATGAAATGAAACCATTTGCAGAACTTTCCCATATCAATATTCATAGAGGAATTTTTGACCAATATCTTGGCGTTGGAGATGTTGTTTCAATGTGCGAACATGCGAGCTATAATTCTCACTCTCGTCATTCACATGGCGCAGGGATTACAATTTGCGACATTAAAGATTATCAAAAAGTTTTTGCTCTTGTTAAAGAGCTTCAAACAAATATTTATTCAGATACAATGTTTCCAAACGACCTAAGACCAAGAGAAAATCACGGTTATCGCACAAAATATACAGGCGGAGATATCTCAAAATATTAATATGATTGCACTTGATTGTAATTTAATTGCATATGAATATTCAAAAAATCAATTTGTTCCAAAAGAAGTCTATCCAAGTGGCGAAAGAGACGAAAATAAAAACATTGATAAATATTCTAATGGCAAAACTTTGCCCGTTTTAATTTTAGAAGACGATATCATCAACAAAGACGGTTATGGCTTGAAAAAAGGGTTTTATAACGTTGTTCCAGATAAATATATGGATTTTTTGTTGATTTTGCAAGCTGGTGAATTAAAGGCAAAAATTCCCGTAATTAACATGGAAGTTTTTGAACCGATTGAACCAAAACAAGAAAAGCCCAAGAAAATGAGTGCTTCAAGGTATAAAAAATTAAAAGAAAAAGAATATCGAAAATATTTAAAAGGCGAAAACCCAGAAGAATTTAATGTTGAAACAGTTGAAATCCAATACATGCAAGAAGATAATACATATTTATTAATCTATAACTCTAAAAATATTGAGCTTTTGGGGCTTATAAAATTCTAATTTCAACCAAAAGATTGATTTTTTCAAACGCGAACTATGATAATTTTTTAATAGGATAAACGTATTACTATGGAAATGGAAGAGAAAGGCAGAAAAAATGCAAAAAATTTCCCCCCTAAGAACAAGCATTGAAGCATTTAACAAATTCAAAGCTTCAAGAGCACAAAAAACTCAACAAGCAGACAAAACAACACAAAAAGCACAAACTAACCCATTTGGAATTACCTTCCGTGGTACTGTTATTCAAATGGATGTTTTTGAAAAAACAAATAAAGCAGAAAAAGCCGAAAATACAGGCTTAAATGTTAAAGAAAGATTACAAAACACAGGCAAACTTTTAGCTTCTGCTTGGGTTGGCACAATCAACAAATTTTCATCTTTGAAAACAAATGCAATTGCATTTGGTAACAAATTAAAAGATAACACAGTTGCATTCGGCAAAAAATTATATGAAATTGGCAATACAAAAGTTGAATTCGACGTGTTCAAATATAACGTTTCAAGATTACAAAACAAACCGGTTAGTGAATTAAAAGACATGTTGTCTTGCGAATTACAAGGAGTAGGTTAATGAATAATAAAAGAGTAAGAAATATTATTGAAGCTCTTGGAAAACACAAAGATGAAGAATCAATCCAAGTTTTAAACGAACTAGGCACAAATTGCCCAATTGATGAAATTAGAGAAATGACAAGCAAAGCTTTAATCAGAAAAAATACACACGAAGCTTTGGAAATCATGATTGTTAACAAAGGCAAAGGTATCAATGACCTTTCTGCAAGAGTTGCAATGTGCGCAATCAATGAACTTTTAGCTTTAAAAGATAAAGAAGAAGCAATTAAAATTCTTGATGACACAATCAATATGCACTCAGAAAAAGAAGTTCAAGATACAGCTCGTTCAGTAAAAGCGTTAATGTCTTTCAGTTCATAAGACAAAAATATGTTTATCCAAAAAACCCGAAGAAATCTTCGGGTTTTTTTATTTTAAAATTATTTTTTTTAATTAATTAAAGTTCGATATCTTCCCAACCGCCCATTGATTTGAGCTGTTTTTGTTTGATATTGTGAACTGTAGCGTCAACTAACAGTTCAAAAGATTTCATGTCTTTGATTTTTGGTGAAAATTCTTTAATCAAAGTATCTCTGACCATTTGTTCAAGCTTTTCGTTATCTTTATTAATTTCTTTTTGTTCAGGAATTAAATAATCAATATATCGAGAGGCGATTTTACAATCTTGAAGCTTTGAAAACATTGCCCACTTAAGCCTTGGGCTTATGTCTTTTAGCGTTCTAACCAATTTGGAATTTTTTAAGTTCATTTTAACCTCAAAATTTTGGTGTGTTCGATATCGTAAAGTCATGTGAACAAAAGAAAGTGACAAAAAATTTGTCTATTGTTTACAAAAGTTTACTTTATAAAATTATATAGCATTTTTTGTTTTTTGAAAAGACATGAAAGAAAGAATGGTTTTTTGGTTTCGCTTCGCTTGCTTAACGTAAACTCGCATTATACATAGCTTTCGCTTTCAAATTTGAATTTATGTTAAATTTAGCGCATACTTTAAGTATAAATTCTTTACATATAAAAATTTTTAAAATATAGTTAGATTAAAGATAAAATAAGAGGGCGAATAAGTGGACAAATTCAAACTAGATAATTACGATAGACAACCTTCAGAATATCCAAGGTTTGCAACAAACGCTAATATTAAAGTAGTCGGTGTTGGTGGCGGTGGCGGAAACGCTGTTAACCGAATGATTGCATCTGGCTTAAGTGGCGTTGAATTTTGGGCAATGAATACAGACGCTCAAGTTTTGGAAATGTCTAGCGCTCCAAGAAAAGTTCAACTTGGTACCAAATTAACAAATGGTCTTGGTGCTGGTGGCAACCCTTCAGTTGGTGAAAAAGCCGCAGAAGAATCAAGAGAAGATATCACAGTTGCACTTGATAGCGCCGATATGGTTTTCGTTACTGCTGGTATGGGTGGCGGAACAGGTACAGGTGCTGCTCCGGTTGTTGCTAAAATTGCAAAAGAAATGGGCGCATTGACTATCGGTGTTGTTACAAAACCTTTCAAATTTGAAGGTAAAAAACGTTTAGCTCAAGCTTTAGCTGGGTTGGAAAAATTAAAAGAAAACGTTGACGCCCTAATCGTTATCCCTAACGATAAATTGATGGAAGTTGTTGAAAGAAGAACTACATTTAAAGATGCTTTCTCTGTTGTAGACGAAGTTTTATTATGTGGTGTTCAAGGCATTTCAGATATCATCTTAGTTGGCGGTTTAATCAACGTTGACTTTGCTGACGTTAAAACAATCATGCAATCTTCTGGTTCTGCATTGATGGGTATTGGTAAATCATCTGGCGAAGGTAGAGCATTAGAAGCTGCTAAATTAGCAATTGATTCAAAACTTCTTGAAACATCAATCAATGGCGCAACTGGTATCATCATGAACGTTACTGGTGGTCCAGATATGACATTGTTTGAAGTTAACGAAGCAGCAAGCGTTATCCACGACGCAGTTTCTGAAGATGCTGAAGTTATCTTTGGTGCGGTTGTTGACGATAGAATTCAAGGCGAAATTCAAATCACAATCATTGCAACTGGTTTTGAATTGAAAAATGGCGAAGTGACATCTGCTCAATCTGGCGATAATAAATTATCTGCAGCTGGTTTGTTCGGTGGTTTTAACACTTCAACAATGGGTTCAAGTTCTTCTTCTTTCCCATTTGGAATGCCTGTTAATGAAGAAAGACCAAGAGAACAAGCTCCTGCAAGTTCTGGAAATTCTTTAGATATTCCTGAATTTTTAAATCCAAAAAATAGATTATAATTTTAAAGAAAATATTTAAAAGCCCTTCAACTGAAGGGCTTTTTAATGTTAAATTAATTGTTTTCAAATTTTTTCATTGAGAAAATGCAATGCTATTTGTTTGGAAGCACCTTTGTGGTAATCGAGAGAAAAAGAACATTTTATTCAAAATCAAATAAATCTTTGACTTTAACTTCAAGAGCATTGGCAATTTTGAAAATAGTAATCAACCCTGGATTATTAATGTTAACTTCAATTTTACCTAAATAATCCAAGCTAATTTCTGCGCGTTCCGCAAGTTTTTCTTGGGTTAAATGTTTTTGTTCCCGAAGAAATTTTATTTGTTTGCCTAGTTTTTTATATTGTTCTTTGTAGTCCACAAAAAAATCTTACTGAATTTAATCACATAATTTTACTGGATATATATCCATAATTACATTTCTATAAAAAATTCCGCAAAAGTCATATTTAATGCTTTAACAATTTTAAAAATAGTGATTATGCCAGGTTTGTTTTTACATATTTCTATTTTTCCTAAATAGTCTACGCTTATTCCTGCTTTTTCAGACAGTTTTTCTTGTGTTAGCCCTTGTATTTTCCTGTAATATTTTATTTTGGTAGCTATTTTTGCATAAAATTCGTCTAGTTCCATTTACATATCTTACTGGGTATGTTAACATAATTTTACTGGAGTATATCCCTGCTAAAATATGTTAAAAATAAAAATAGAAAATGACATTCAATTTATAAAAGAATTAGCAAATGATTTACCAGAAATCATAGAGCAATTAGAAAAAGAGGTTAACAACAATCACCCTCAGCATTTAACGTTGTTAAAATTAAACGATACCATTTGCGACCTTTATGAAGAAACCATTCGTTTGATTAGATTTTTAAACAAATTTTCTGATAATATAAATAAAATTGAAGATTAGAAGCAGGGTGGACTTTAGCTTTTGATAAAAAATTAAGGATAAAGCCTTTAAAAACAAAACCTTTTTTACTTAACCAACCCTATTCCCACTCAACCAAAATACTACACAAAACATCATCTGTTTTTGCATTTTTTAAAACGTGGTTTGTTTGATTTTCTTTGATTTCAACTTGTGAAACAACCGTTTCGCCATATGTAATTTCTTTTTTATAGTTAACATCTAAAGTTTTGATTTTTCTTGTGCGTTCTTCAAAAGTCAAGGTTTCAAGCGCCCAAATGATATAGTTACAGTTATTTGCATGTTTATTCACGTCAATATCTTCAAAGCGAACTTCAAAAGTTTTTTCGCGCATGACATTTTCAATCAAAGGAATTTTATTATATGACATATCGTCAGTTTGTTTTTCAAAAGGAGTAAAATTGTCATTTTGTGGGACATTTTTAAATGGGAAAATTTCACCTGTTGATTTGTTGATTAATGCCCATGTGCTTGTCATTTTGCCCAATAAATTTTCATTGTTATAAAGCCAAAAATCACGGAAAGCAAACATTCTTGAATATCCTCTTGAAAGAGTTTCAAGAGTCATTTTTTCAATATTTTTTGGATAAGAATTAAATTCCATATGATATTTTAACAAATACCAAGCCAAATTATTTTCTTTGACAAATGAAAAACCAAACCCAAGGTCATCTGCGTTTTGGCTTGCAATGTCTTGTAGCTCTTGAAAAAGCATAGATGGTTTTAGCGCCAAGTTGCAATCAAGTTCTGAATAATTTAGGTTTATATTTTTTGAAAATTTTTTAACCATAATTTCTCCTCATCTCAATTTTACCTCAAAAATTATGATTGTTATATAATTAACATATGGACTATAAAACACACCTTGATAACGGAATACATGAGCTTAAATATGGCGATTTAGATGTTGCCTTGGAAAACATTAACAAGTCAATTGAGCTCAAATCTGATTGGGAAATTTCATATTTTTATCGTGCAGTTGTTCATCAAGCAATGAAAAATTATGATGAGGCAATGCTTGATTATACAAAAGCTTTGCAGATTAACGACAAAATGTGTGATGCTTATTATAATCGCGCTGAAATTATTTTAACAAGAAAAGATATTGAAAATCCAAACATTGAAAAAGCGGTCGAAGACTTAAATCGCGCACTTGAATTAGACGACAAATTCATTAATGCGCTTTTTGCGATGGCTTCGGCACAGAAAAAGTTGGGCAATTATTCGCAAGCCTTGGTTTATTTGGATAGGTTGTTAGAGCTTGAGCCAGAAGCAATTACAGCAAGGGCTTTAAAGAAATTACTTTTGCAAAAATATATTAAATAATTTATCTTAAATATGCGCATAATGCTTTTGCATTTGTGCTGTGGCACAATTTGTTTAGCGCTCTTTTTTCAATTTGTCTAATACATTCTTTTGTCACGCCATAGCTTTCGCCAATTTCTTCAAGCGTTTGTTTTTTGTTGTCTTCTAATCCAAAGCGAAGAATAATCACATTTTTTTCTTTTTGTGCAAGGTTTTCTAGTGCGTTTTTGATATCTCTTTTTAATTCAATATCAATCACTTCGCGCTCAACGTTTTGTTTTTCGTCTTCAATAATTTCACATAGCGTTAATTCTTTGTTTCCTGTCATTAAAGTGCCTTGTTCAATTGACATTGCGCGGTTAAAAACATTTAAAAAAGTATCGATTTTTTCTGTATCCATTTTCATTTTTTTTGCTACAACCTCTTTTTTCACTTCTTTTTGCTCTTCTTTTTCCATATCTTGCTTGATTTTATTGTATCTTGAGACTGTTTCTTGAATATAAACGGGAATATTGAGCGCATAAGATTGTTCTGAAATTGCTTTAAACATTGCTTGTTTAACCCACCAAGAAGCATATGTTGCAAATTTAAAGCCTAAATTTAAATCGAACTTTTCAATTGCTACAACAAGCCCGAAAGTCCCTTCTTGAACCAAATCTGAGTTGGTTAGAGTTGTGTTTGTAATTGATTTATTAATAATTTTTTGAATTAAATCTAAATTGTTTTCAATGACTAAATTTCGAGCATAGATGTCGCCTTGTTTTGCTCTTAAAATCATTTCGTTTTCTTCTTTTGC
This sequence comes from Candidatus Gastranaerophilales bacterium, assembly GCA_017402995.1. Classification (GTDB taxonomy): domain Bacteria; phylum Cyanobacteriota; class Vampirovibrionia; order Gastranaerophilales; family Gastranaerophilaceae; genus RUG14156. Next base: position 82,297 of record JAFQOV010000016.1, on the reverse strand, counting down.
GCTTAATTTTTTGAAATTTTTTATCATAAATACCCCTTTGCAACACAAACTAGACCCAAAAGAAATACTTTTAAGCCGAATTTACCAATAACAACTAACTTTTAATGAGAATATATATAAGTGATATATTTAATATATCACCCTAAAACATGTTTTTCAAGAGGTTTATTAAGAAATATTAACCTAAATTTCATTTTTTGAGATTTGCTTAACATCTCTTAACATGCCGAAAAGCGCGGTATTACGGCAAAAATTCAAATTTAGATTAAGAAATATTAAGAAATAAAGAGTATATACGCAATTTATATTAGAAGATATACTTTATATATATGAGAGTAAAATAAAAAACACGAGACACGAGAGAACACACTTTAAACACACAAACTATTAAATCAATTTCCCCTTTCTGAAAAATCAGAAAGGTTTTTTATTTTAATGAAAAAATTTCTTTTTCATGTTATATTTGCCATGTAAATAAGGAGATGAACCATGGTGAATACTTTTGAAGGTAAACTTTACGCAAACGAGCAAGATAAATTTTGCATTATTGTTGCTAGATTTAACGATTTTATCGGCAATAAACTTCTAGAAGGCGCTGTTGATACCTTTAAAAGATTAAACGTTAAAGAAGAAAATATTGACGTTGTTTATGTTCCAGGTGCGTTTGAAATTCCAATGATTGCAAAAAAAGTTGCCGAATCAAAAAAATATAGTGCAATTGTTGCTCTTGGTGCAATTATTAAAGGTTCAACTTCTCATTATGATTATGTTTGCGCTGAATTATCAAAAGGAATTGCTACTGTTTCAATGAATTCTAATGTTCCTGTGATGTTTGGTGTATTAACTTGCGATACAATCGAACAAGCAATTGAACGTGCAGGCACAAAAGCGGGCAACAAAGGTGCTCAATGTGCTCAAAGTGCAATTGAAATGGCAGATTTAATTAAAAAAATTAACCTTTAGATTGAGAAAAAACCATTAAATACAACCAAAAGATTAATGTCTTTAGCTAAGAAAACAAATATTATCTAGTTATAGACAATAAATTTTTTGGGAGAGTATTTTTTTAAGATGGTTAAGTCTTTCAATTTGCAAAATTTTAAATTATTCATAATTACTGCGTTTGCTTTTTTATTAACAACACCAGCATTAGCGCAAGATAACGTAATTTCAAATGTTGTGATTTCAAATTCAAAAGAAATTAAAAACGGTTTTGAATTAAACATTGATTCAACTTTGACTGTTCCATATAAAGTTGTTCAAGAAAGCGATAACAGCATATATTTTGACCTTAAAAACTCTGTTTTATCTGATGATGTTTCAACATATTATGATGATGTTACAAATATCGATAACGTTGTTGTTAAACAGTTAGATAAATCAAAAGTCAGAATTTATGTTGAAGGTAAAAATGCTAAAAATACTGAATTAATCTTTGTTAATTCTTTTTTTGAAGCGCAAGTGCCAAAGAAAAAAATTGTTATTAACCGTCCAATAAATGAGTATCGCTCTACAACAACGCTTGACCTTGAAAACCAAGAAGATATTCAAGATTGGGACGATAATTCTTTCAACTTTACTCATTTAAGCGCTTCTATACTTTCATATTTGAAAGATGGCACAGCGGGTATCATCTTAATCGCAATTTCATTGTTTGCAATTTTATTGATGGTGATTAAATCAATTGCAAACAAAATGTCTGGTGATGATGAACCATTGATTGGGGTTGGAAGCCTTTATACGCCTAAAAATATTGATGATGATTTAAAATCTAATTCAAATAGAAATGAAACATTGAAAGTTGCACAAGAACATTTGAATTTTGCTCATCAAAAATATCAAACATATTTGCAAAATAAATATCAAAACAATATTAAACCAAGCTATGTTTCACCTGTGACACAAGGTATTGCGCTAAATCAATATCAAAAAAGCACTCAAAATCCATATAAAGATCAAGAAGTAATTAGAATTAAAAGAGAATATACAGACGAAATTCCAATGGAAAATACAATCATTCCAAGACGTCCAAAAATGGAGCCAGTGGCATTTTCAAGTCCATATATTCAAAAAAGCGCGCCAAAAGTTCAACAAAGTGTTGCGCCAAAAAAAGAAGCTAATTTGAAATTTTTAGAATCTGTCACAAAGATATATGAACAATCTGGCAGAGAAGACCTTGCGAACGGTTTGAAAAATTCAATTTCAAAAGCAAGAACAAAAGTTTAACTTTTAATTTATAATACTCAACCAATAAATGCCTCAATCTTGGGGCTTTTTTTATTACTAGACTAGTTTGTGACTTTTAAGTATAATATTTATGGGTAAAATTATGGCATCTAATGTTTTTACAAAAAATGAAATTTTAAAAGAATTAGCTAATCGCGGATATTTTATAGATAGCTATACTTTGGATACTTTTTTTCAAAAATGGAAAATAGAAGCTATTTTTGAAGATGAACAAGGTAGCGAATTTTTTGATAAAAACGCGCTAGATTTGGTTTTGTCTAATCTTTTTAGTCAAAAAAATGAAGAAACTTCAAAAGAAGAAAAAGCTGAAGAAGTTGAAGTTAAAGCGCAAGAGATGGAAAAAACCGAAGAAACTAAAGAAGAAAAACCATCTGAAACACAAACAATTGACGACAAAGAAACGCTTGATGCTTTGAAAAACATCTCGCTTTCTGATGGCACACCATTAATTAACAAAGTTCAAGATGAAGCTATTCAAAATATTGAACCAACTACATCAATTCAAGAAGAAACAATTAATCTTGAAGAAGTTGAGCCATTAAAAATTGAAGAAGAAAAACCTGCCCCAAAAGGCATTTTAGAAACAGCTATGGAAGGTTTAGCTCCAGCAGTTTCAAAAGAAGAAGAAAAACCCGAAGAAAATATTCAACAAGAACCAATTGAAGTTCCATCTGAACCAATTCAAACACAAGTTGAACCAATTGATGATAGGCTTTTTGAAGCACAGCCAGATATCGTTGCGCCATACAACCCACAAAACGATTTTCCAACAGATAATGCCGATTTTGATGATATTAGCTTAATTTCTGAATCATTAGAGGCACAAGAAAGATTTAAAAACTATTTAGTATCTGAATTGTCTAAGAAAAATGTGGACTTGGCACCAAAGACAAATGAATTTAAACTAGATATTTCTGAGCGTACTTTGTCAATGATTGCTAAAACAATGGCGAAAAAAATCGCTAAACATGTGAGCATGATTTGTTCTCAAGACGCAAAAGCTGCGGCAAAACTTGAAGATATTCAAGCAAAAAATGAAAAATTAGAACAAAGAGCAAAAGAACTTGAAGAGCAAAATAAAAAATTAAGACTTTTGCTTGCTGAATCAAATAAAAATTTAAATTCTTATAAGCCAAGCATGTTTGGACTTTACAAAAAAGTGAACCCCCAATAACCAGAGGATTTTATGAATATTTTAATAATGATTTTACTTGTAAGTTTGCTCATTTTGGTACACGAACTTGGGCATTTTATGGCGGCAAGAATGTGCGGTGTTAAAGTTGCGCGTTTTGGCTTTGGAATGCCGTTTGGACCAGAGCTAAAGCTTTTTAAATGGGGTGATACAGAATTTTATCTTCATGCTTTTTTGTTGGGTGGATATGTTTCTTTTGAAGATGATGTTGTTGATAAAGAAGATGAAAACTACGACGAAAAAGCTCCATATTTATACGAAAATAAAACAATCGCACAAAAGCTTTTCATTGTTTCTGCTGGCGTTTTGATGAATATTTTATTTGCGATTTTTTTGGTAATTTCATCTGCAATTTTTTTCCAAAAACTTCCAACACCTAATCAAAATATTTATGTAAACGGTTTTATTGAAAAGCCAAATTCAAATATTCAAATTTTCGACATTAAAAAAGGTGATAAATTTGAAAAAATTAACGGAAATAAAATTGAAAATTTATATCAATTAGTTTTTTACACTAAAAATTCAAAACTTTTTGACGATTACGCACAAAAAGATTTGTACGAAAAAAATCTTGAACAATTAAAAAAATTAAATCCAAAATTAAACGAAACCATTTTGAAAGATACAAAAGTTCTTTTGCCAAAAGCAAAGCCAGAAAATACTTTAACGGTTAATCAAGATGTTTTAAAAGGTCTTGAAAAATATAAAAAAGACGGGATTAAATTAAACGAAAATCAAATTAAATTAAGAAATGAAATATATTCTAAATCTGAAATTGTTTTAAAAGAAGAAACATCTTTATCTGACCTTGCCTTAGCTCTTTCAGATACATATAAACCAATGGAAATGGTTTTTTTAAGAGGGGAAAAGGAAATTAATATCACTGTAAAAGTTGGAAAAGATGGGCTTTTAGGAACACTTTTAATAGTTGAAGATATTTTTTGTGAAACAAAAACAGCAAAAGATATTGTTGTTAAATCTTTTGATTATCTTTATTCTACAACTTCAACAATGCTTTATAGCTTATGGCAATTGTTTGCAGGAAAAGTTAACGCGTCAGATATGCACGGAGTTATCGCCATTGTTAAAGTTGGGGGTGATATAATCGCGCAAAAAGGCATGTTAAATGGAATTTTGTTAACTGCAATGATTTCAATTAACCTTGCGATAATGAATTTCTTGCCAATTCCAGCGCTTGATGGCGGACATATTGCATTTTTGATTTTTGAAAAAATAACAGGCAGAAAACCATCTCAAAAAGCAATTGAAAAGATTAACAATTTCTTTTTCATTTTGTTAATCACTCTAATGCTTTTGATTTGCTATAACGACGTTATGGCGCTTGTTACAAAAAAATTCTAAAATGTAAACAAATCGCCTCGGGTTTGTTTTTGTGATAAGATAAAATAACATTTACGTATTGGGGAATGTTGAGAGTTTAAAAATGAAAGAAAGAATAGCCCTTTTAATTATAATCACATCATTAACGGCTTTTTTGATTGTATTCCAGAACTATTTTAATACCCTTTGGGCAATTGTATTTTTAATTGCCATAATGGTTCTATATTCGCTATATTCATATGCGGTTACAAAATATAAAAAAAGAAAATTAAGAAAAAATCCCCCAATAGTAAACTATGACTTTCACCCATTTGTCTCAATTTTAATCCCTTGTCATAATGAGCATGAAGTTATTGAAAAAACAGCTCAAAATATTTTAAATCTTGATTATAAAGATTTTGAAATCATTTTAATTGATGATAGAAGCACTGATGATACCGCTGAAATTATTAAAAATCTTGAGAAAAAATATGACAAAATTACAGCTATCATAAGAGATAAAAACGCTACTCCTGGTAAATCTGCGGTTTTAAACGAAGCTATGGAAATTGCCAAAGGTGAAGCGATTTTGGTATTTGACGCTGATGCTAAAGTTGAAAAAGATTTTTTGACTAAAATGATTGTCGAATTAGAACCCGCTGATGTTGGCGCAGTTCAAGCTCAAAAAGTAATTATTAACGCAAAACAAAACTTTTTAACCCAATGTCAATATAACGAATATATCTTAGATACACATTTCCAAGTTGGTCGCGACGCGATTAGAGGCGCGGTTGAGCTTCGTGGAAATGGCGAATTAATCAAGCGCCAAGCCCTAAAAAGCATTAACGGCTGGAACGAAGATACAATCACAGATGACCTTGATATGTCAACAAGATTGCACGTTAAAGGTTGGGATATTCGTTTTTGCCCTGATATAAAAGTATATGAAGAAGGGGTCACAACTTTTTCTGCGCTAATTCGTCAAAGACGCCGTTGGGTTGAGGGGTCAATTCGTCGCTATTTAGAATATGCGCTTGATGTTTTCACATCAAAAGATATGTCTTTAAGAGTTGGCTTTGATCTGATTGCATATATCAGTGAATTTTTACTTCCATTTTGGATTATCACAGAAATAATTATCCAAGCTTTCCATTTTGTAAAAGGCATGGAAAATTGCATTTTGTCTTCAATTTTCTTGCTTGTCGCAACAGGCATTTTCTTTGCGCTTGGCTTTATTTACAGCTTGAAAAAATATTCACATTTCACTTTCTGGCGCTCAGTCTATGAGGCGATTGTGACTTCAATATATTTCATTACAATTTGGTTCCCAATTGCAATGTTCATTATTATTAAAATTATTTTCACCAAAAAAACAATGGATTGGGGCAAAACTCAACACGGTGTCGCTAATGTTGCGCTAGAAGGAATTAACATAAATGACTAATTCTTTTCATTTCATTGCAATTGGCGGAGTTGGGCAAAGCGCTTTGGCTAAAATTCTTTTGCAACTTGGTTTTGAAGTATCAGGTTCAGATATTGAAGAAAGCAAATATACAAAACTTGTTGAAAAGTTGGGCGCAAAAATTTCAATTGGACATGATGAAAAAAATATTCAACAAGGGCAAACTGTTGTTATTTCAAGCGCAATTAAGGAAGATAACCCCGAATTGAAGCGTGCAAGAGAATTAAATTTAAAAGTAATGCACAGGTCAGATTGCCTTGATTTCATCTCTCGCAAGTTCCCTTGTTTTGTTGGTTTTGCTGGAACACACGGCAAAACAACAACAAGTGGTTTAATGAGCTTTATTTTGGAAAAAATGCAAAAAGAGCCTGCGTATGCAATTGGTGGGATTATTCCAAAAATCAATGAAAATGCAAACGCTTCAAAAACTTCAAAATATTTTATAGCAGAATTAGATGAATCTGATGGAACAATTGAAAAATATGCTCCAAATTGCTTTGTTGTTAATAATTTGGAAGCAGACCATTTGGATTTTTACAAAAATGGATTAGAAGACATCATTGAAACGTTCAAAAAAACAATAAACAACATGCAAAAAACAGATAAATTGTTTATTAATTTTGATGATGATGGCGCAAAAAGGTTGCTAAAAGAAAGTAATTTTGAAAATTATATTTCTTTTGCGATTAATTCAAATGCTGATTATCAAGCTAAAAATATTGTTCAAAAAGATTTAGAAACAGAATTTGATGTTTATAAAAATGATAAATTTTTAACAAAAATCAATTTGATTATTCCGGGCATTCACAATGTCTATAATACATTATCTGTGATTAGCGTTTTAGATAGTCTTGGATTTAAACAAGAAGAATATTCTCAATATTTTTCTGAATTTTCTGGCATGGGTAGACGTTTTCAGTTGTATGGCGAAATAAATGATATTAAAATAATTGACGATTACGCTCACCACCCAACAGAAGTTAATGCAACAATTCAAGCAATTAGTGGCTCAAAACGTCGTAAACTTGCGATTTTTCAACCTCATAGATACACTCGCCTTGAAGGTTTGTGGCAAGAATTTATTGAAAGCTTTAAGCCAGTTGATAAATTGTATGTGTTAGATGTGTTTAATGCTGGCAAAGAGGCTGATATTGGCTATAATTCTAATACTTTTGCAGCTGCATGTTTAAAAAACGGGATAGATGCAAAATATATTAAGGGCGATATGAAAAAAGCGGCAGAGCAAATTTTACCCGACATTCAAAAAAATGATTTGGTAATTACTCTTGGAGCAGGCGATAATACAAAAATTTGCGGAGAAATATATGATTTGCTCTCAAAATAATATTAAATTTTACAATGATTTTTATTTGACCAATTTTAATACCCTTAAAATCAAGGCAAAAGCGAAAATGTTTTATTTGCCAGAAAATGATGGCGAAATGGTATCTTTGCTTAAAAAATTTAAAGCTCAAAAGCCTATTGTTTTGGGTAATGGGTCAAATGTTTTATTTTCATCTTTAGAAATTGAAAACCCAATAATCTATACAGGAAATATCTCTGAAATTAATTTTTCTGGAAACAAAGTTGAAGTTCAAGCGGGAGCCAAGGTTCAAAAGCTTTCAAAAATGGCACTTGAAAAAGGGCTATCTGGTTTTGAATTTTTAATTGGTATTCCGGCAAGTCTTGGTGGTGTTGTTGTAATGAACGCTGGGGCACACGGACAAACGGTATCTGATAAGTTTATTAGTGCAAAAGTATATGATATTGAAAATAATAAAATTTTAACTTTGACAAAAGAGGATATGAATTTTTCATATCGTCATTCAATTTTAAAAGAAAAAAATTACGCGGTTTTAAGCGCGAAATTTGAACTTGAAAAAAAACCAACAGAAGAAATCAAAGCAAAAATGGACGAAAATGTATTTTTTAGAAAAACGAAACAACCATCTCTTGCCCTGCCAAACGCTGGTTCTGTTTTTAAAAACCCTGCAAATTGCGAATTTTCGGCTGGTGCTTTGATTGATAAATGTGGTTTTAGAGGTCATAAACTAAATGATGTTGAAGTTTGGGAAAATCACTGTAATTTTATAGTTAACAGAGGAAATGCAAATTCAATAGATTATACAGATTTGATTTTTAAAGTTTATAGTAAAGTTAAAGAAGAATTTGGAGTTGAATTAACGCCAGAAATCGTATTTGTTGGCGAAATGACGGAAAGTGAAAAAGAAAAATGGCAGATATTAAAAAAATAAATAAAAATTCGCGAATTGCCGTTCTTTGTGGCGGTTTGTCAAACGAAAGAGAAGTTTCTCTTCGTTCAGGAAAAAACGTTTTTAAAGCGTTAATTGAGCTTGGATATAAAGACGTTACAATGATTGACGTTGATAGAGATGTTGCAAAAAATTTAGTTGAAAATAATATTGAATTTGTAATTAATGTTTTGCATGGTCGTTATGGCGAAGATGGTTGCATTCAAGGGGTTTTGGAGTTTTTAAACATTCCATATTCTGGTTGCGGAGTTAAAGCAAGCTCAATTTGCATGGATAAGATTATGACAAAAAAAGTCTTGAGCACTGTTGATATTCCATTGATTAAATCAGTTAACGTTACAAAAGATAATTACAAACAAAAAGTTCAAGAATTAAATTATCCAATTATTATTAAACCGGCAAATGAAGGTTCATCAATCGGCATGACAAAGGTTGATTCGGTTGATAAACTAGATGAAGCTATGCAAGAAGCGCTAAAATGTGATAAAGAGATTTTAATTGAAGAATATTTGCAAGGCGAATCTGCAACAGTTGGTGTTTTAGAGCGTGTCAAAGAAAATGGCGAAGTTGAAACTTTTGCAACCCCAATTCTTGGTTTTAGAACAAAAACAGATTGGTATGATTACGAAGCAAAATATACAAAAGGATTAACAGAGTTTATTTTGCCTGCAGATTTTGATGAAAAATTAACCGAAGAAATCAAAGAAATTGCAATTAAAGCGCACATTGCCTGTGCTTGTAAAGGAGTGAGTCGTGTTGACTTTTTGGTATATAATAACGTACCATATGTATTAGAAATTAATACCAATCCTGGCATGACAGACACATCAGACCTGCCTGCACAAGCTGAAAATATGGGCATTTCATATAATGAATTGGTTGATATTATTTTAAAAAGTTCGGAGCTTGAAAAATAAATGGGTATTTCATACCAAAAAAGAAGATTAAAAGTTAATAAAATTAAAAGACAAATTGTGGGAACAAGAACTCTTTTAATTCGTCTTAAAATGCTTTTGTCTTTACTTTTGGTTGTGGGATTTTGTTTTTTAGGGTTTAAAACTTTAAAATCTCATCATTGGTATATGGATTTAAATAAGTTAAATGCCGCTGATCCAAGCGTTTTAAAAATTCAAGGAAATTTAATTACTCCAAATCATAAAGTAATTAATATGATTAGACAAACGCAACTTCCATATACGCAAATTTTTCGCTTAAACACAAAAGAACTTGAGCAAAATATTTCTCAACTTCAACCAATTAAAAAAGTCTATGTCAGACGTCATTGGTTTCCTGCAAGAATTACAGTTGCGCTTGATGAAAGAACGCCAGCGTTTTTGCTTGCACCAAATCTTGAAGCTCAACCTCATTCTGCCTTGACGACAGATGGTGTTTTAATTGACCATGATTACTTGCCATTAAACCCTTCAATAAAAGTGATTAAACTTTTGACATATGGCGTTAAAGATGGGGTTGATGTCGTTTGGGATAAGGCTAAAGTTGCTGAAATTTTAAAATTAATTAGAGCAATTGAAACTTATTCAAATCAACAAGTTCAATATATCGATTTAAGAAACAACAAAGATGTTTATATCATGTTAAAAGAATATTTAATTCGTTTTGGTGAGATTAATGAAACATCATTGAAGCGTGTTAAATCAATTGCGGCAATTTTGCCAGAAGCTAAAAAAATTCAACAAAAAATTAAATATATCGATTTAAGATGGGAAGATTCTTCATATTTCAGACTTGAAGGCGCAAAAGAAATTCAAAAAACAGATGTCAAAGTTGAAGATTTAGAAAAACAAAAAGAAAATAAAGACATTAAAGTTCCTCAAGAAGAGGAAATTAAAGACGAGCAAAAAGCCCAAAATGACGATATTTTAGATTAAACTTAAGCAAAAAGCTTTTAAGTTTTCGTTTTGCATGTTTTCAATTATTTCGTGATTAATTAAGTTTGTTTTTTCTAATTTTTTCAAAACAAGCACAATCTGCGCGGTTTTTTCTTCATTTGCATTGTTTAATAAATCAATTAAAAAATCGCAATATTCGACGAGTTTAAGCTCTTTAATGACAGATAAACAAGCACTTAGCTGCATATTATCGTAATTTTCATTTAATTTAAAAGTTAAATCAAGCGAATTTAAAAGCTTTGCAATGTTTTTAATTTCTTCTTTTGTATTTTTATCAAAATCAAATAAATAAATATCGTTTGTTGAATATTCTTTAAATTTTTCGCGAGCCAAAATTAAAACATTTTTTGAATATTGATTGTTAAATGAATAAATTAAATTAATGTAATCTATAAAATTCCAATAATATGCTGTGTCTATTGAAATTTCTTCAGGATATTTTTCAATTATTGTTTGAAAAATTTTAATTAAATCATCTTCACCTAAAATTGTTTTTAAATATTCAATCCCGCAAAAATCCATTAAATTAGATAAAATGTTTGATAAAAAAGGGCTTGAAAAAGCGTTTTGAACAACAAATTTAATATTTTCTTCGCCATTATATGCACAAATAAAATTAAAAGCGCTTAATTTTTCAAATTCATCATCTTGTGTTTTAATGACGTTTTTCATTTCGTTTAAAATTGTCTCGTCTTTAAAAACACTCAATGTTTTAGCGCAATTTAACATCAAAGCTTCGAAATCAGATTTTGCAAATTCATTTAAATATTCAAGCGCTAATGGGTCTTGGATATATTTAAAATAGCTTGCGCAATAGGCTTTTTGTTCATTCGTTCCATTTTCAAAAAGTTCTAGGATTTTATCTGTTAAATCTTCACATGCAAATTTGACCCAAGATTTTACAATTAAATCTTCAAAATCTTCGCAATAAATTTTTGAAAATTCAAAAACCGCATTTAAATTTTCTTTGTTAATTAACTTAACAAAATCGTCTGTAATTCTTTTTTTCAAAAAAGGAAAAATAAAATCACTTTTTTCGCAAAGCTCTCCAAAATCTTCTAGATTGCTTGTGTTTATAAGGGTTTTTATTGTATTTAAAGATAGATTTAAATCTTTTGATGTGATGTTTTTAATTAAATTACTTGATGACATGATTTAATTATTACATAATCATTAATTCTTGTGTATAATTGATATGTACCATATTGTTTAAGATTTATTAGAAAAAAGGTGTATAATGTCAGAATTAAAATATAAAAAAATTCTTCTAAAGATATCAGGAGAAGCTCTTTTAGGCTCTCAACAATTCGGGATTGACCCAGAACCTGTTCATAATATTTGCCAAGAAATTAAAAAAGCATATGAAATGGGTGCACAAATTGCAATTGTTGTTGGCGGTGGAAATATTTTTAGAGGTATGAAAAATTCATCTAAGCTTGGAATGGATCAAGCATCAGGTGACTATGTTGGCATGTTGGCAACTGTAATGAACGCGATTGCAATTCAATCAGAATTAAGAAAAATCGGCGTAGATTGCAGAGTTCAAAGTGCAATCACAATGAACAAAATTGCAGAACCATATGTTCGTTTCCGTGCAATTCGACATTTAGAAAAAAATAGGGTTGTAATTTTTGCAGCGGGTACAGGAAATCCATTTTTCACAACAGATACAGCAGCTGCTCTTCGTGCCTCAGAAATCGGTGCTGAAGCAATGCTTATGGCAAAAAATGGGGTAGATGGAGTATATTCTGACGACCCAAGAGTTAACCCTGAAGCTAAAAAATATGATAAAATATCTTATGACGATATTATCGTCAAAGGTTTGAAGGTAATGGATTTAACATCTTGCGCTTTATGTAAACAAAATTCAATTCCAATTTGCGTTTTTGATTTTAGTTTAAAAGATAGCATTACTAAAATTTTAAATGGCGAAAACGTTGGAACAATGGTAGAAGAATAATATTTAGGAGATATAAAAATGTCAGTTGAAGAAATTAAAAAACAAGCAGAAGAAAAAATGGAAAAATGTATTAATCAATTGCACAAAGACTTGTCTACTGTTCGTACAGGTCGTGCTAATCCATTAATCTTAGACAAAGTTGTTGTGGACTATTATGGTGCCCCAACAGGACTTCGCCAATTAGCGCAAGTTTCAGTTTCTGAAGGTACAACGCTTGTTATTACTCCATTTGATAAAACAATAATTAAAGATATCGAAAAAGCTATTGTTAAAGCAGAAATCGGTATCACACCAAACTCTGACGGCATGGTAATTCGTCTTTCTTTCCCACCTTTAACTCAAGACAGACGTAAAGAACTAGCAAAAGACGTTAAAGCTATGGGTGAAGATGCAAAAGTTGCAATCAGAAACGTAAGACGTGACGCAACAGATGCTGTTAAAAAATTAGAAAAAGCTGAAAATTTACCAGAAGACGCTGTTAAAGACGGTCAAGATCAAGTTCAAAAAATCACTGATAAATATACAAAAATTGTAGACGAAACAGTGAGCGCAAAAGAAAAAGAAGTAATGGAGATATAGTGGAAGATAACGCTACAAAAAAGAATAAAACTCTTCGTGTTATAACAGGAGTTGTTATATCTTTAATTGCAATAATGGCAATAGTTTGGGGGGCAGTGCCTTTATATTTAACTGCTCTTATAATTGTAATTCTTTGTTCAAGAGAATTTGTCAAAATCTTGAGACACAAAGGTTTTCACCCAAGTTTGACAATAATGCTTTTATCGGCAATTGTTTTTGTAACGTTAACTTTTTTCCATAGATTTGATTTAGTTCCTTCAATTTTAACTTTGACAATTATGGCATCTTTTTTGGTTGTGCTTTTTTATGGCAGACAGCCATATATTGTTAATGTTGCAACGACGGCACTAGGCGCTTTGTATTGCGGTTGGTTGCCTTGTCATTTGCTTTTAATCAGACAAATCGGCTTGAATAGAATTGGTGCTTTTCAATTCTGTCCGTCTGATGGTTTGTTTTTGCTTTTATATGTTTTTGTTGCGGTTGCAATGACAGACATTGGCGCATATTATTTCGGTGTGAAATTTGGAAAGCACAAACTTGCTGAGGTAATCAGCCCTAAAAAGACAATTGAAGGAGCTTTTGGCGGTGCGCTATGTGCAATTTTATTTTCTTCAATAGCAGTGTTTTATACTGACCTAAGCTTGTTTCAAGCTCTTTTTGGCGGTCTTTTAATTACAGTTTCGGCGCAACTTGGAGATTTATCTGAATCTTTGATTAAACGAGACGCTGGAGTTAAAGATTCAAGCGATATTTTACCTGGTCATGGCGGTATGTTAGACAGGTTTGATGGCTATATTTTCGCTTTGCCTGTTGCATATTACTTCTTTAAATATTTCTGCTGTGGGACAAATCTTTTCGTTGAACTTTTCAATTATTTAAAAGGTTTCATAAATGTCTATTTCTAGCGAAAGATTGCAACAATTAGAAGAATTTTGTAAAAAATATAATCTTTTTTTCAATGACAAAGACCTTTTAAATCAGGCTTTTGTCCACTCTTCATATACAAGAGAAAACAATCTTGATATTTCATTAAGCTATGAAAAGCTTGAATTTTATGGAGACGCGGTTTTAAAACTTGTTGTGAGCAAACTTTTGTATGATAATTTTCCAGATTTTGCAGAAGGAAAATTAACAAAAGCAAGAGCAGAACTTGTTTCAGACAAAAATATTTTTGAATATGCAAAACAAATTGGCTTTTGCGAGTTGATTGTTCTAGGAAAAAACGAGAAAAAACAAGGCGGAGCCAAAAAAGAATCAATCATTGCATGTGCTTTTGAGGCTTTTTTGGGTGCATTATTTATTGAATACAAGGCAAATGGTTTTGAAAAAGCAAAAGAATTCATTGAAAATAATTTTTTAGATGACATTTTAAAAATTGAAGAAAAAATGAACTTTTTAAATCCAAAAGCAACTCTTCAAGAATATACCCAAGGGATAAATCGTCAATTGCCAAAATATATTGTTGTGTCTGAGGTTGGAAAAGCGCACAAAAAAACGTTTTTTGTTGAAGTTTCTTTTAATGATGAAATCATTGGAAAAGGCGACGCTCAAACAATTAAACAAGCAGAACAAAATGCTGCATTTGACGCATTAAAAAAATTAGGAGTAATCAAATGAGTATAATTATTTCCCCTTCAATATTATCTGCGGATTTTGCAAATTTAGAGGCTGATATTAAACGCGTTGAACCGTTTGTTCCTTGGCTTCATATTGATGTTATGGATGGACACTTTGTTCCTAATATTTCAATAGGGGTGCCTGTTTTAAAAAGCGTGCGCAAATGTACAAATCTTTTTTTAGATACTCATTTGATGATTGAAAACCCAATCAAATATGTTGACGCTTTTTGTGACGCTGGGGCTGATTTAATTACTTTTCATGTTGAAGCAAGCAAAGATGAAACGCTTAAAACAATTGAAAAAATTAAATCTCGCAATAAAAAAGTTGGCATTTCAATTAAGCCAAAAACAAGTGTAGAAGAAATCAAAGACTACATTAATTTAGTAGATATGGTTTTAATTATGACGGTTGAACCCGGCTTTGGCGGTCAAAAATTTATGGAAGATTGCGCACAAAAGATTAAAGAAGTTAAAAAATATTCAAAAAATGAAGATTTAATTATCCAAATAGATGGCGGGATAAATGATATGACAGGAAAAATTTGCACAGATTTAGGCGCAAATTCGCTTGTTGCTGGAAGTTATATCTATAATGCTTCTGATATCGAAAAAGCAATTAAATCTCTTGATAAATAATTATGGAAAAAAGATATTATTCATATAGTGAATATTTAAGAAAAACATTTGCAAAAAAAGTCTATAAAATCACGCTTGACGCTGGTTTTTATTGTCCAAATCGTGATGGTAAAATTTCATTCGGCGGGTGCTTGTTTTGTGACGAGGTTGGTAGTTTTTCAAGGTGCAACGATATTGAATTAACTATTCAAGAACAGATTAAAACAAGCATTGAAAAGCTTTCTAATCAATTCAAGGCAGAAGAATTTATTGCCTATTTTCAATCATATTCAAATACCTATGGTAGTGTTGAAAAATTAAAAGAAATATACGACAGTGTATTTTTTGATGATAGAATTGTCGGAATTTCAATTGGCACAAGACCAGATTGCGTGGATAGTGAAAAATTAGATTTAATTTCAACATATAAAAATCCTTGGATTGAATATGGCTTGCAAAGCGCTAATGATGAGACTTTGCGCCTTATTAACAGAGGACATGACTTTAACTGTTTTAAAAATGCCGTGATTGAAACAAAAAAAAGAGGAATTAAGGTTTGTGCGCATATTATTTTAGGTTTTGAAAATGAAACAAGAAAAGATATGTTAGAAACTGCAAAAAAGCTTGCAGAGCTTGATATCGACGGCATTAAAATTCATATGTTGACTGTTTTAAAAGATTCGCCTTTGTATGAAAAATATCAGCAAAAACCATTTTATTTGATGAATATGGAGCAATATTGCGAAATTGTCTGCGATATTTTAGAAATTTTGCCAAAAACCTGCTCAATTCAGCGAATTGCAGGTACAGGTTTTTCGGAAACCACAATTGAACCGAAATGGGTTAATCGACGTTTTGAAATTTTAAATTTGATTGACAAAATGATGATTTCAAGAAATAGCTTTCAAGGAGACAAATTCAACTCGATTTAATTTTAAAAATAAACAATTGTCTAATTTTTAAAAAGAAAACTTTGCGTTATATAATTAACGTAGTTTAAAAGGAAAAAACAATGAGAAATTGGATTATCGTATTATTAATATTCATTATGCCACTTGCGCTATATGCTTTTTTTGACGCTAAAGCGCAAAATGAAATGATGTGTAAGGTGGAAGGGACATCACAAGTTCAAAATCCAAAAGCAAAAATAATTAAATTTTCTTCGCCAATGTGTTCAGAGTGTAAAGAAGCGTCTATTGAAATGGAAAAAGCGCTAAAAGACTATAAAGATAGCGTTTTAGTAGAAGAAATTAATGTTGTTGAAAATGTCGGAAAAAGCGTTGAATATAACAAATTAGCGATTAAAAAATTTAAAGTAACTCTTGTTCCGACAACTGTATTTGTAAACAAATCAGGTAAAGTTGTTAAAAGGCAAGAAGGCGTTATAAAATCAGATGAAATCAAAGAAATTTTAGATGGAATTGAGTAATGTTTGAAAATTTTATGAATAATTTATCTACAATATATCAAGGGGGAGAAATTTCTCCTTTGATATTTTTAATATCATTTTTAGGAGGGCTTTTAAGCTCTTTATCCCCTTGTACATTGGGAATTATCCCGCTTGTTATTGGCTATGTTGGCGGATATGGGGATAGCGATAAATTTAAAACATTTTTGCAATTATCTTCTTTTGTTTTCGGTTTAGCTTTTGTTTTATCAATAATTGGTATAATTTGTGCCTTAACAGGCAGTGTTTTTGCGTCTTTTGGCGGAAACTATTTCATACTTTTCTTGGCTTCTTTTATTTTGATTATGGGCTTAAATTTAATCGGAATTTTGGATTTCAATTTTTCACCAATCGTTAAAAAATTTCCAAAAGGAAACTCCAAAAGCTTGTTTTTATATCCATTTTTGATTGGTTCTTTGTTTGCTTTTGCTTCAAGTCCTTGCTCAACACCAATTTTAGCGGGGATTATGGGTTTTGCGACGTTATCAAAAAATATTTTTAGCGCTGTTTTAATGTTGTTTCTTTTTTCTTTAGGTCAAGGGTTGATAATTATTCTCTCTGGAGTGTTTGCGTCGTTTTTAAAGGGCATTAAAAAGCTTTCAGGTGTATCTGAATGGTTTGTGAAATTTTCGGGCTTAATTCTTGTGTTAGCAGCCCTTTTAATGTATTTTAAAGTGTTTTCAAGATTTTTTTAAAGTTCAATATATTTTCCATATGGAAGGGTGATATTGTTTTCTTTGTGGGTGATTGAGTTTGTTTGAAAACAAGGAATATCAAATATTTGAGCGTATTGTTTTAAAAGAGGCATAATTTCATCTTCTTCAAGATAAAAATCTCCGAAAATAATCCCTTGGATTTTATTTTTTAATTTTTCATTTCTATAAATCTGATAAATCATTTTGTCAATTTTATATAATGGTTCTGCTAAATCTTCTAAAAATAAGATTATATTTTCATTTGGGATAAATTCTTCTCCGCCAAACATTGAAACAATGCTAGATAAATTTCCACCCCATAAAATTCCTTTGCAATTCCCTTTTTTCAAGGGTTTTAGCGGAATTTCAAAAAGATTATTTTCAATGATTTCAATATTTTTTTCTAAATTTTCAACAAAACCATTTGAAATCATTAAAGAGTGAAAGGTTTTTGCGTCTGTATTTTTATACATTGAAGCTAAAAGTATTGAAACATCAGAACTTCCAGCGAAAAATTTTTGTGTGTTTTGAATTTTTGAATAATTAATTTTATCAACAATTTGAATTGCGCCAAAACCGCCTCTGATAGTTAAAACAAGGTCTGTTTCGGGGTCTTGAAAAGCTTGTTCAAAAAAGGCAACCTTGTTTTCTGTTGTATCAGAAAGATATCCATTTTTTGCATTTTCATTATAAAATTTTTTGATTTTATAATTTTTTTCTAAAATTGCAATTTTTTTATTGATAAGCTCAATATTTCGAATATCTCCGCTTGGCGCGATTATGCCGATTGTTTTAATTTTTTTCATAAATTTATTATAACAAATCTTTACATTTAAGTAAAAATCATTAAAGTTAGAAAAAGAAAAATCCGTACATATATAATATAAAGACAATAAAGGAGCTTTTAGTTAAAAAATGGCAGAAAACTATAATTTAGGTTCAAAATTTGGTTTTAATGTCGCGCAACCCAAAACAGGTGCGCAGCCTAATTATGCTCCAAAAAAAGTTGATATTGCTGAATCTGTAAATAATTTTATCGATTCAATGACAAGTTATGTCGATAAATATGAAGATGTTTTTAATGGAAATGTAGCAAAAGAAATCGGCATGTATTCGCGCCAAGCAATGATTGTAGGCATGAATTTAAAGGCGAGCGACAAAAATATTCGTAATTTTGATATGAATATTTAGTCTAGTCTTTGTTGAATATCAATGTTAATTTGCTCTACTTTTTTGCAGCCGTCTTGTTCAAAGGTTGAAACGCAGTTTTTGCCATTGTGTTTTGAGAAATAAAGCGCTGTATCGGCAGAGTTGATTAAGTCTTTTGGTTCTTTGCCATCTGTTGAAAATTGCGCAACGCCCATTGAAACAGTTGGTGACAACTCTTGTGTTTCATTTACTTTAACAACAATTTGAGCGATATTTTTTCTAATGCGTTCTGCAATTACGCAAGCATTTTCTTTATCTGTTTCAGGTAAAATTACAACAAATTCTTCGCCACCATAACGTGCTGGGATATCGATTTTGCGGACAGTTTCTTGTAAAACTGCGGCTAGACGTTTCAAAATCAAGTCGCCAATCAAGTGTCCATATGTGTCGTTGATTTTTTTGAAATTATCAATATCCATCATAATCAAAGACATATTTCTGTTATATCTGTTACATCTTCTCATTTCGTTTTCTAAAAGAGTATAGAAATGACGATAGATATATAGTTTTGTCATGCCGTCTTTTGTTGCAAGTTCATATAATTTTGCGTTATCAATTGCGATAGCGGCTTGGTTTGCTAAAGAAGTGATAAATTCTAAATCTTTTTGGTTGAATAATTTATCATGTTTTTTGTTTGTAATATTGATTACGCCAATGACTTCGCCTTTTGCAACCAATGGTACACAAAGAAGAGATTTTGTATTTGATAAAACTTCTTTTGTGATGAAACGAGGGTCTGCAGAACCAAGGTTTGTGATGATTGGTTTACGCTCTAAAAATACTGTCCCTGCAATGCCTTCGCCGATTGCAATTTTGGCACATTGAACAGCACCGTTATTGATTGCATCTTCCAATTTTTTATCTTGCAAACCGCTAACAATTCGGACTTGCAAAGCGTTTTGCGAATAATCATATAACATCAAAGAGCCTTTTTCTGCGTCAAGCGCAACAAGTGCTTTTTGAATAATAACTTGTAAAAGTCTTTTTAAGTCGTCAATGAAATTAACGGCTTGAGAAATGTTATAAAGAATTGAGATGTTGTGCAAAGATTTTTGTAATTGCGCAATTTCTGCTTCTCTTTTGATTTTTTTCTGAAATTTTGCAATGATTGGTTCGATATAATCAAAAATATTATTTAATTTTGAAAAAATCTCTTCGTTTATTGGATTTTCTTTTTGTTCTTTTATAAAGCAAAAGCCAATAGGCACGTCATTGTTGAAAAATACTCTTGTATAGTTTGGGTTGATATTTAAAAGATTGTTGTTTTCTAAAAATGTTTTGAAGATTTGGTTACCTTCATTGTCCTTCATTGTTGCTAATTTTTTAGTGTTTACAGCTTGCCAAAATGGCGAATTGCCTTCTTCACATTCAAAAAATTCGCTGTATCTTTGTTTATCGTCTGAGTTTGCACAACAAAAGTGGTGATTATCTAAAATGTAAAAAACTGCCGTTTCAATCGGATTTGTTTTGATTAGGTAATCTTTTAACATTTTTAAAAGTTCATATACGTCGTCTGTTTGATTTGCAATTGTGCTAACTTCAAACATTGTGTTAAGATATTTTATGTTATTTTCTAGTGTAGTGTGAATGTCGGACATAATTATACTCAATAAACTATACAATATAATTATAGATGTTAAGCATTTAAAAAGCACGAAAAAAAACCTAAATACTGTATTTGGAGGAAACTTTGAGCGACGTTTGTAAAAATTGGTCAACTTGGCTTAAAAAAACAAGATTTGCATACATGGACGAAAATCAAGTTCAACAAACTCTTAATTGGCTTATGATTTTAAGAAATCAAATTTTGGATTATGCACATCTTGAGTCTGCTCAAAAAATAATAGACCTTGGTTGTGGCTCTGGATTGTTGGCTTTTGGTGTTATTGAAAGGTTTCAAGATAGTGTTGAATTAATTTTTCAAGATAAATTTCAAGATTGCTTAGATGAATGTAAAAACATTTTAAAAGATGTTCAAACTCCATATAACGCAAGCTTTTTGTGTTGTGATGTTGCAAGTTTGAAGTTGGAAAAAAATTATCTCGATAGAGCTTTAATGCGCTCAGTTTTGGTTCATATTGTTGAAAAACAACCTGTTTTTGATGAAATTTATCGCGTTTTAAAGCCAGAAGGAATTTATTGCGCTTTTGAGCCGATAATTTCTGAAACAACGCGTTATGGCGATATTTTAAAAGGATATAATATATCTGATTATGATGAATTTAAGCGTGCTGAAGATGAATTTATGTCAAGAAAAGATGATTGTCTTGTTAATTTTAGCGCAAATTCTTTAGATGAAAATTTAAATAATGCAGGGTTTAGTGATGTTTTAATTAATGTAGACGAAGTTAAATCAAGCTATATTGCAAAGTTTGACGCTATTAAATCTTGGTTTATAACTCCGCCTGCGCCAAATCAAAAGACAATGAAGGAGCGCTATTTAGAATATTTTGAAGAGAAAAAAGTAGATAATTTTATCTTAGAAGTTCAAAGAGAATTGTCAGACAAACAAGTAGAAATAATTTCAAAAACAGCGTTAATTAAGGCAACAAAATAATGGAAAAAACAAGAATTTGTCAAAGTTGCAGAACAGAAAAGCAAAGATGCGATTTAATTAAAATCACAAAATTAAAAGATGGAACCTTAAAAATTAATCCAAATTCAAATGAGCTTGGAAGAAGCGCTTATGTTTGTAAAAATCTTGAGTGCATTCAAACATTAATTAAAAAGAAAAAGCTAAAATCTGCGCTTAAATATACTGATTTTGAAATGATTGCAAAAATCGAACAAGAGCTTTTAAAACTTGTTTAATTTATAAAAGGCATGCCTCAAAATTAAAATTTAACGTATTATTTACAATTGTTTACAGGTTTAAAAAAACTTAAAACATGCTCTAACATGCACTATTCATGGTTTTAAGACTAGCGCTATCCTCAAAAAGCATGATACGACATGGTTTCAACCTACCCGATATGCCCGAAATATAGGCATTATGCCTATTACCATGATTGTAAAATGTCGTAATAATTGGCGAAAAATTGCTTGATAATTGAACATGAAAGGATATAATTATATTAAAGCCAAGGGGCGCAATGCTTAAAGCCCATTAGGCTACTAGATATTGGAGAGTTTATAAAGTGTTAAAAAGTAGAGATTTCGGCAGAGCAACTGCAGTTAGAAGATGGACACAAACTGCTATCGAATGTTACAAAAGAGGTTGCAACTGCGAAGGTTGTTTTTATACAGATTTTTTCAACAATTCAAGCCAAAAATGCCAAATGAAAGCATCTGTTTTAGAACTTGTTAGAGTTCTTGGCAAACCAGATATCGAATTAAAACAAGTTTTAGCTGACGAATAATTAATCGTTCAATTTAAAACCGCAAGGGAAAAGTTCTTTTAGAGTTTGAACTTTGATATCGTTTTCGTCTTCTAAAATAATTTTAATATCGTCATTGGTGGCAAATTCACTGAGCCACTGTCTGCAAGCACCGCATGGAAAACACAATTTTTGATTTGGTGAATAAATTGCAATCGCTTTAATGGCACTTTTTTCCCCGTTTGCAATAGCGTTTGAAATCGCAACTCTTTCGGCACAGATAGTTAAACCATAACTTGCATTTTCAATATTGCAACCGCAAAATTTCTCTCCACTTTCAAATAATGCACAAGCTCCTACAAAAAAGTTTGAATATTTAGCATATGCTTTTTTGCTTGCTTCTTTCGCTTGTTCTAAAAGCTCGTAATATATTTTGTCCATTTTCACCTCGCGAATGCTGTGTAGCATATTATAACGTTATTT
Organism: Candidatus Gastranaerophilales bacterium; assembly: GCA_017402995.1. Lineage (GTDB taxonomy): Bacteria > Cyanobacteriota > Vampirovibrionia > Gastranaerophilales > Gastranaerophilaceae > RUG14156. Next base: position 59,969 of record JAFQOV010000016.1, on the reverse strand, counting down.
TTTTAAAAAAGCCAGCCTTTTGGTTATTTTTCCACTATTTTGGGTATTTATTTTATATAGTATCCCCCGAAGGTATCAAGAGAATATGTCTATAAATGCGATAGGTAGCGTATCTTTATACGAATATTATTACTCAATTCATCGAAAAGAAGAGAAAAAAGAAAGTCCTCTTGCTGATGAAATGCGCAAATATGGGCTTAATCCGACAGATAATGAAAATTTGAATATTGCCATGCTAAAAAGAGCAAAAGATTTAGAAAAACAACAAAATATTCAAGAACAAGAAATTCCAAACTCAGATAGACCCTGGGCTGATTTGATGTATCAATTGAATATTCCTTTTAATGAAGACCCAAAAGACGATATTCAAGATATTAAAGACGAGCTCGCAATGCTTATGCGCGGGGTAGATGACGAAGAATTATTAGCCGAAGTTTATGATTTAGAAAAAAACGTTGAAAGCATGTATATTAGATTTAAGAAGAACTATCAAAATGCTGATTTCACAACGATTTTGGGTTCGCAATTACACAACCTTTCAATGATTAATCAAGCAAATTTTTACAAATAAGGGGTTAATTTTTGCTGGCGAGCCCTTTTCAAATCGTCAGCACCGGTTTTGATAAAGGACCAATCAAGAGCTGTGATGTTATTAGAAAAAGGGATTTTTGCCACGTCGTCAAATGAGGGCAAGAGTCCTTTTTTGGCTTTTTCGCGCCAAAGTTGCTTGAAAGCGCCAAGGTTTGCGCCTTTTTCAACGACTTCAATTAAAAATTCTGCCAAACTTTTATCGTATCTTGATAAAATTCCTTGAATGATATCCCACTCAACGCTTGAGGCTCTAAAATTTACGCCCATTTTATGAAATGTTTTTTTAAGGTAATTAATTCTTTTTTCAAGAATCTTTTTATCTGTTCTTTCAACCGTTTCAAATGGCGTATGTGCCTTTGGAATAAAAGTTGAAGCAGACAAGGTTAAATCAAACGAGCCAGATATTTTTTTAAGTTCATTTTTCATTTTTTGAATTAAATTAATTAATTCTTCAATATCTTCGTCATTTTCTGTTGGTAAACCAAGCATGGCGTATATTTTAAGCCCTTTTAAACCGCCTTTTTTGGCACATAAAACAGTATCAATTACCTGATTTTCAGATAAATCTTTTCCAATTAAATCCCTCAACCTTTGACTTCCAGCTTCAAGCGCGATTGTTGCGGTTTTTTGTTTGCATTTAACCAATGTTTTGATTAAATCAATGTCTGCTAAATCTGCCCTTAAAGATGAGATTGAAAGCTCGATATCTTGCGTTTCACATTTTTTTGAAATATATTCAATAATTTTTTTAAAATCAGGGTGCCCTGCCACATATGCTCCTAAAAGGGCGATTTTATTGGTATGAGCTAAGCCGAAATCAATTGCTTCAATGATTTTTTCGTATTTTACAAATCGTGTTGGAATGTTTAACCAGCTTGCCAAACAAAAATTACACATTTTTGGGCAACCGCGCTCAAGCTCAATAATAAACGTGTCTTTAAAAAAGCTGTTATCTGACAAAATTGTTGTGTAAATTATGTCATCAGATAGGTCATCTCTTTTGATTGTGACTTCTTTTTTATATTTTGGAACGTAAATTCCTTCAATTTCGCTTAATTTTTTTAAAACTTCATTTCTTGAAAGCTTATTTTTTTCTTTTAAAACTTTGAAAACGTCGTCTAAAACGATTTTTTCGCCAATTGCAATAAAATCAAAAAAATCTTCATATGGTTTTGGATTAGACATTGTCACAGGTCCACCAACGAAAATATAGGGGTCATCTTCCCCTCTTTCATTTGCTAATAAAGGAAAACCATATTTTTCAAGCATTTTGATTATGGTTAAAATATCTAATTCAAAGCTCATTGAAAAGCCCATGCAATCAACTGCTTTGTATGGAATAGTTGTAATTTTTGTATCTTGATAAATTCTTTCAACAAATAAATCTGGATTTAAATCTAAATCTTTAAAAATTGCTAAATAGCCTAATGATGCCATAGCAAAGCTTTCAGGCGCGCCATAGGCAAACCAAACATTTAATTTTGGGTCTTTTTTTTCAATTCTTTGATATAAAAACTTTTCCATTTTAATCTTTTTTGTTTATTTTATCTAAATATAATTCATCAACCAATGTACAGATAACACAAGCGATTGCAGGGGATAAAACTACACCCCAGAAGCCCAAAAATTTTGCAGAAGCTAATAGGGCAACAATAATTACAAGAGGGTGCATGTTTAAAAGTTTTCCAAAAACGATTGGTCTTAAAAGCTGATTTTGCGCCCATTGAGCAATAATATAAACGATAAAAGTTAAAAGTACAAAAATCGCGCCGTCTGATACACTTGTGATTAAACCAATTGCAATTGCAATTGCAGGACCAATAACAGGAATAATATCCATTATGCAAGTGATAAACCCAAGTAAAAACGCATGGTCATGACCAATTAGTAAAAGTCCAATGGTAGTTAATGCGCCAACAAAAATCATTGCAATGCCTTGCGCGAAAATGTAGTTTCCAACTTTTGATGAAATATTTTCAATGATATTTAGCGCTTTTTCTTTTTGTGGTTGAGGGAAAAATTCAATAAATTTATCTTGAATTCTTTTTTTATCATAAGTTAAATAAAATACCATAATTGAAATTGCAAACCCAGCGCTTATAAAGCTTGCGACAACTTTGCCCGCAGAAATTGAGTTTTCAATTACTCTTTGAGAAGCTTGTAAAACTGAATCTTTTAGGGCATCTAGCGTTACAAAATCTGAAATTTGTTTGTCAAAAATTTTGATATTTAAAAATTTATCTATGTTATCTAAGATATTTGGAAAATTAATCGCTAAGCCAGAAGCCTCTTTAACGCAAACTGTGATTAAAGGAACAATGATTAACAAACTTGCTAAAATTAAAGCCAAAAGAACAATTGTTGTTGCCCAAATTCGCGGAATTTTCTTTTCCATTTTGTCGATTATTGGATTAATTGCGCAAGTGATTACAAAAGAAGCAAATAATATTAAAAGAATATCAATTGCTTGGAAGCAAAGAGCAAGAACCCCTAGTATTAAAATAAAAGTAATAATATTTCCTATGCTTAAAAATTTATTGTTTAAATCGAACATTTTAACCTCTTTTACTTTCGTATAGTAATTTTATGTTATAATTTTTTGTAAAATTTAGCAAGGAGTAAAAGTCTATTATGCCATATGTCAATCAAAGTATTAAACCTTTAAGCACAAGAGTTAACGAAAAAGGAAATCTTGAAATATCAGGTTGTGATTTAGTTGACTTAGCAAATAAATTTTCTACTCCTTTATATGTCTTAGATGAAGTTTCTTTGCGCCAAATGGCACAAGATTACAAAAATGCTTTTTCAAAATATGAAAAAATAAAAATCTTGTTTGCTTCAAAAGCTCTTTTAACATCTTCCGTCGCAAAGATTTTTTCAAGTTTTGGCTTTGGGTTTGATGTTGTTTCATTAGGCGAAATGCACATTTTATTAAATGCGGGAATAACTTTTGATAAAGTTTCGTTTAATGGCAACAATAAAACATATGATGAAATAGTTTATGCAATAAATCATAATATCGACCATTTTAGCGTAGATAACTTATATGAACTTGGGTTTTTAAATAAAATTGCTAAAAGCATGGGCAAAGTTCAAAAAATTCACTTAAGAATTACCCCAGGAATTGAATGTCATACGCATGAATATATTCAAACAGGACAGCTAGATTCAAAATTTGGGTTTGATTTATCAGCGCTTGATGAAGCAATTAATTTAATTCAAAACGAATATAAAAACCTTGATTTAAAAGGTTTACATGCACATATTGGCTCGCAAATTTTTGAAACACAATGTTTTTATGACGAAATTCAAGTAATCATGTCTGAAATCAAACGTTTGCAAGATAAATTCAACATTAAACTAGATGAAATGAATATCGGCGGTGGGCTTGGAATTGCATATACAAAAGAAGATAACCCACCAAGCGTTTATGAAGTTGCAGATGTAATCATTAAAGCAATTGATGATGGTTGCGCTAAATTTAATCTTGAAAAACCAACGCTTTATATTGAACCTGGGCGCTCTTTGGTTTGTTCGGCTGGTTTTTCTTTGTATACAATCGGTAGCGAAAAAATTATTCCAAATGTGAGAAAATATATCGCTATTGATGGCGGAATGACCGATAATATTCGCCCTTCATTATATCAAGCGCAATACAGCGCGCAAATTGCAAATAAAAAAGACGAAGAAAAATATGAAACAGTTACTGTCGCTGGAAAATGTTGCGAATCAGGCGATATTTTATTAAAAGATATTGAGCTAAATTCTCCGACTGCTGGTGATATTTTGTGCGTTTTTGATACTGGAGCATATTGCTATTCAATGTCATCAAATTATAATAGCGCTCTAAAACCTGCAATGGTTTTAATTAACAACGGTCAATCAGATATCATTGTGAAAAGGCAAACTCTTGAACAATTAACCCAAAATGATGTAATATTAGATAGATTATAGAAATATCGAGGAAAACATGAATTTTGCAGGATTAGATGTAGTTTTGTTATCTCAATTGCAACATTTTTTTGAAGAAATGGACAGAGTTGCAATCGTTATTCATTTTTTTGAAATTTCAATTTTAGTTTTCCTTTTATATTATTTATATAAAAGATTTATTAAAGGCACGCAAAGCGAAAACCTTGTCAGAGGCTCATTAGCGCTTGTGATCATGTGGGTTATTTCCGAAATTTTAATTAAAATTAATTTGAATATTTTTGGTGTTTTCTTAAAAACATTAGTAAGTATCGTATCTTTTGCTTTGATTGTCATTTTCCAACCCGAATTACGTCGTTTTTTGGGTTATATCGGTCAAGGAAATTTATTTGAAAAATTATTTGGAAATGGCGTTGATTTCATTAATGAAAAAAGGGTAGATATTGCTCAAGAATTAATTGAAACAATAAAATATTTATCTAAATCAAAAACTGGTGGGTTGATTGTTTTACAAAAAGATATCTCTTCTTTAACTCAATCTGATGTTGGAGTTAAAATTAACGCTGATATTTCGCAAGAGTTATTGTTAACAATCTTTTTCCCAAATACTCCGCTTCATGATGGCGCGGTTGTAATTCGCGATAATAAAATCATTTCGGCTGGAGTTTTGTTGCCATTAACAGAGGATCCTAAACTATCTTGGAGATATGGAACTCGCCATAGAGCTGCAATCGGTGTATCAGAAATTTATCCAGATTGTGCTTGTATCGTTGTTTCAGAAGAAACAGGAGATGTTTCTGTTGCAATTGATGGCATTTTGAAAAAATATGAAGATTTAGGAAAATTAAAAGCTGATTTAATCAGAATTTTAGGCTATAAACAAGAAGAAAAACAAACAGGAGAGAAAAATTTTATCAAATTTGATAATATTTTCGGGAAAAATTAATGAACTATCTAAACCAAGCAACGCAAATTGTAGAAAGTGCGCAAAAATCCCTTCAAGAGAGATTTTTCGAGATTGATAAAATAACAGAATTTAACCAAAAAAAAGTTTTAAAAGCTTTTTATGATAATAAAATTGGCGAAGAACATTTTTATACAGTCACAGGTTACGGGCATGATGATATTGGTAGAGAGGCGCTAGATAAAGTATATGCGCAAGTTTTTGGCGCTCAAAGTGCAATTGTTCGCCCACATTTTGTATCTGGTTCACATACAATAGCTTGTGCATTGTTTGGCGTTTTAAGATATGGCGATAGATTGGTTTCAATTGCAGGCGAACCATATGACACCATGCAACAAATTATTGGCTCAAGAAAAGGTTGTGACGATTTTGATACAAGCTTGATGGGTCATGGGGTTAAATATAGCGAAGTACCTTTAAAAGATGGGCTTGAAGTTGATTTTGAAAATATTGAAAAATATCTTTCAGAAGATACTAAAATGGTTTTAATTCAACGTTCTCGCGGATATTCATTAAGAAAACCATTATCAATTGAAGATATTGAAAGAATTTGCCAGATTGTTCATGCGAAAAACCCTGAAATTTGCTGTTTTGTAGATAATTGCTATGGCGAATTTGTAGATTACAAAGAACCAATTGAAGTTGGGGCAGATTTAATTGCTGGAAGTTTAATTAAAAATCCAGGGGGCGGAATTGTTGAAGCAGGCGGATATATCGCAGGCTCAAAAAAATATGTTGATATGGCAGCGCGTCGTTTAACTGCTCCTGGAATTGGCGCAGAAGGTGGTGCTATGCACAATCAAACACGCGTTATGTTGCAAGGGTTTTTTATGGCGCCAAATGTTGTTTCTGATGCGCACAAAGGTGCAATTTTAACAGCAAAAGTTTTTGAAGACATGAATTATTCAACTTTTCCATCTTCAAATTCTAAAAGAAGTGATTTAATTCAAACTGTTAAATTAAACAATATTCAAGAACAACAAGACTTTTGCGCAATGATACAAAAATCTTCTCCCGTTGAAAGCTATTTAACTCCAATTCCAGACACAGTGCCTGGTTATGCGTGTGATTTATTAATGGCTGGCGGAAGCTTCATTGAAGGCTCAACAATTGAACTATCGGCAGATGGACCTTGCAGAGACCCTTGGGCGATTTATATTCAAGGTGGTTTAAATTATTTCCATATTAAAATTGCTCTTAAAGAAGTTGTTGCGCAATTGCTTAAAAATAAAGCCTAACCCTTTAATTAGCTGATTTTTCTTTTAAAATCATGACAATTAGAAAAAAAATATTAAAATGATAATATGAGATATTTATTTTTATTGCTATTATCACTTTGTTTTGTTTGCCCTTTAAGAGCACAAATGCTTGATGTGGATTATAATTTCATTGATACGGCTTTTGATGGGATTAAACCAGTCACAAACAAAGAATTTGACGATACAATAAATAGAATGACTCCTCAGCCTTTGGATAATTCTTTTAAAGGCAAGTTAAAAACCTTCTTTTTTGGAAGGAAATATGGTGTTGACCCTGCACCAAAAGGGCAAGACAAAGAAATCGATTTAGGTGGCGAATTAAAAGCAATTCAAGACATTAAAAATGGTGTCTATTATATTAAACTTTTGGTTTCGATTTATGATGCTGAAGGAAAAATTATTCCTTTAGGAAACTATAAAATTCAAGAAAAAACTGAAAATGGCGCGAATTTGCTTGTTTTTTATCAAGGTAGTCAGGAATATGGTAAGTTAAAATTGAAAAAATTTGAGGATACCTTGAAAAAAGAACATGATATTACCTATTCGCGCCTTGATATTATAGATGAAAATGTAATAAGAGTTGTCTATTCAACCATATCAGATACAAAATGTGCATATGCACAAGTGTATTTGCAAAACTAGATTTAACATAATATAATTATAAAAAAGTAATAAGGATTTATGTTATGAACAGTGTTATTTTGGTTGGACGTGTTGGACAAGACCCTGAAATAAAATATTTTGAAAGTGGAAAAAGCAAAACAACTTTTTCTATTGCTGTTGACAGATGGAACGCAAAAACAAAACAAAGAGAAGCTGATTGGTTCAATATTCAACTTTGGGATAAAAAAGCTGAATCTGCTGCTGAATGGATTAAAAAAGGTTCTTTGGTTTCAATCGAAGGCAGAATAATCTTATCAAAATGGCAAGCACCAGATGGCGAAATGGTTGAAAGATATCTAATTAACGCAACAGATTACTCTTTTGTTGGTTCAAAGAAAGATTCTCAAGCACAAGTTTAATAGGTTTTTATGGCTTTATTAAATTCAACGACAATAATAGCAGACGATTTAACAGGTGCAAACGATACAGCCTTGCAATATTTTAAAAAAGGTTGTTCTTCTCGCGTTGTTATAGATTTCGGCGAAAATATCATTGAGGCAGATGACGTTGATGTTTGGTCGATTTCAACTGAAAGTAGAAATGTTGAAAAAGAAGTCGCTCTTGAGCGTATTATTGAAGTTGCAAATAAAGTAAAAGAATTATCAAAAAGTGAAAACTACTATAAAAAAATCGATTCAACTCTAAGAGGAAACACAGGGCTTGAAATTGTGGCACTTTTAGAAGCTCTAGAAAAAGATGTTGCAATCGTAGCGCCAGCATATCCAGAGGAAAATAGAACCACCGTTGGCGGATATCAGCTTTTAAATGGCGTTCCAATTGAGCGTACTCAATGTGCGCTAGATCCAAAATCGCCGATTTATGATTCTTGTATAGCTGATATTTTGAAAAAAGATTTAAACCCTCAATTGCACACGCTAATTGGTAATATCGAATTTAATACTGTCGTAAAAGGTGCAGGTCCGATTATTTTAAAGCTTAATGAACTTGTGCAAAAAGGTAAAAAAATCATCATAATTGACGCAATATCAAACACAGATTTAGAACAGATTGCGCTTGCAATAGATAAAAGTCAATATGACATTTTGCCTTGTGGTTCTGCAGGTTTAGCACAAGCAATGAGCAATAAAATTGGTGAAGATATTAAAAATGAACATGTTGAAAACATACCAAAATGTGCAAAATTAATTCTTTCTGGTTCTGCAACTCAACTTTGCGCAAATCAAATTCAAAAATTAAAAGAAGAAAGAACTGATATCTTTTATGTTGATTTAACAATCGAAGATATTATCAAAGACATTGATTTAGATAGAATTGACCAAATTTGTGAAAAATTAAACTCAAATGTTGATGTTGTTATTCACTGTTCAATGATTAACGAAGAGCTAAAAGAAGAAGATGCGCTTAATAAATTAATTGATGCAGGCATTGCAAAAGCAGATTTTCCGGGCAAAATAACTGACTTTTTGGCAAATATCTTATATGAAATTAATCATAAATCTAATTTTATTTTAATCATGGTTGGCGGGGAGACATCTTTTAAATGTGCGCAAAAAATTAACAGCTCATATTTAGAAATCCTTGACGCTATTGCTCCTGCAATTCCTTTGTGTATTGACGCTAATGGTAAAATTATTACAACAAAATCGGGCAATTTTGGCACAAATTCAACTTTGATTGAAATTTTAAACTATTTTGACAGGTTTAAACATGAACAATTATAAAATCGCAATTACAACAGGCGATAAGCTTGGAATTGGCAAGGAAATTGTCGAAAAAGCTCTTAAAATTTTAAAGCCTAATAGAAAAGATATTTTAATAATTGGCGAAAAAATCAACGTTGATTATGATTTTTTAGAAATTAATGAAGAAGATAATGGCAAATTTTGTTATTTGTCTTTAAAAAAAGCTTGTGAATTAGCACAAAATGGGCGAATTAAAGCGCTTGCGACGGCTCCTGTTTCAAAAGCTCAACTTCACAAAGCTGGCTATATTTTTAACGGACAAACAGAAGTTATTGAAAGTTTTTTGGACCCAGAGCAAAAAAACGCGCAAATGATTTTCATTGCAGATAAATTAAAAGTAATGCTCTTAACTCGTCATTGTGCGCTAAAAGAGGTTAATTTGACGATTGAAGATGTTGTCTTTAGAACAAATATCTTAAACAAGTTTTTAATTGAAAAATGCAAAATTCAATCTCCAAAGATTGCGCTTTGCGGTTTTAATCCGCATTGTGGCGAAGAAGGGATTTTAGGAAAAGAAGAACTTGAAATTTTAAATCCTGCGGTTGAAATTTTGCAAAAAAATGGGGTAAATATTACCTCTCCAATCAGCGCAGACGCTCTATTTGCGCGTGTTGGTAAGGAATATTTAAATAACGAAAAATTATCTTATGACGCAATTTTATCTTGCTATCATGACCAAGGTTTAGCGCCACTTAAAGCCTTAGCTTTTGATAAAGCAATTAATACAACCATTGGTTTATCGATAATTCGCACTTCGCCAACTTCAGGAACTGCCTATGATATTGCAGGCAAAAACATTGCAAATCCAAATAGCATGGTGGAAGCTATAAAACTTGCGCTTAACTTAGCTTAAAATTTTGTTATTCTGCATTGTAGTGCTATAATTTCTGTATGAACGTTCTTTTGATAATAGGATTAGTATTATTTGCGTGCACAATTGTTTGGATATATATTCTGTTTGTGACAAACGCGATAAATGATAATAAGAAAACAGTAGTTCAAGAGCCGACATATGACGACGCATATGAAAGATGCCAAAAGCTCTTTGAACAGGGTATGCATGCTGAATTACAAAGGTATGCACAACGTGCTTTGCAAAAAAATTATACCGATATTGAAATCAGACGTTTATTGGCGCAATCGCTTATGGCTGTTGGAAATGAACAAATGGCGATAATGCACTATGAGGCGATTACAAATATTTCCCCAGGGGATATTAAAACTCTTGAATTATTGGCTCAATATTATTACGAACATGGTCCAAAGCCAAGAACAGCAGAGCTTTACGAGCAAATTTTATATTATGATAGAGGTAATTTCAACGCTGTTGAGCAACTTGTCAAATTATATGAAGAATTTGAAAATTTTGATAGAGCGCTAGAGCTTTATCAAATGCTCGTTGACGCTGAAGTTGATGAAAATGTCATATTGGAACTTGAATATAAAATGGCAAATATTTATTTGCAAATTCAAGATTTTTCAAGAGCATATGAAGCATATGAAAAAATATATAAGAAAAATCCAGATAATCTTGAAATATTGATTATGCTTGCAGATTTAGCAAATAAAAACCATTATTGGCAAGATTGTTTGAAATATTATCAAAAAGTTGTGTCTATTGTTGGAGATGATTTTGAAATTTTGGAAAAAATTGCTCAGTTGCACACAACTCTTGAAAATTGGCAAGAAGCTGTTGATTTATACAAAAAAATCATTTCAATGGAAGACAAACAAAATACCAATTATTTATATCACCAAAATGAATTGTGCTCTGCAATGTTGAAAAACCAACAATATGACGAAGCGATTGATACTTTGCAAGATTTAGTTATTCAAAATCCGCAAGAAACATCTTTCAATTTTACATTAGCGCAAGCTTATACGATTGTTGGGCAATATCAACAAGGCATTAACTTGTACAACAAACTTTTAGAAGATTTGCCACCAGAACAAAGCGAAATGATTGTTAAACACATTTCAAATTTGATTTGCGCTTGGGCTTGCGATTTATTTAAAAAAGGCGAATATAACCAAGCTTTTGACAAATTTTTTGAAGCTTTAAAATATGACGAAGAAAATGATGAAGTTTATTATGAATTAGGAAGATGTAATTATTATATTAAAAGCTTCCAAGATTCAGTTGCGCACTTCAAAAGAGCAATTTCAATCAAACCACAAATGTCAAGATATTATTACGGTTTAGGTTGTGCATATGACGAAATGGGCTCGACAAAAGGTGCAAAATCATCTTTTCAAGATGCCGTTAATATTGACCCAATGAATCTTTCAGCAAGACGTGCATATGCAATTTCATTGACTAAAGAATTAGAATATGCTCAAAGTATTGAGCAATTTATTGAAATTATTAAACAAGCACCAAATGACGCTGATACAATTTATAATTTAGCTTTGGCATATGAACTTGTCGGCGATATTGAACGCGCAATTAAAAACTATAAAAAAGCATTATCTGTAATGCCTAATCATAAAGAAGCAAAACACAATCTTGAACTTCTTTTAGGTGAAGAATATATCATAGAAACACAAGAAGAAGAACAAGAAATCGTTGAAACAATGCAACAAGAGCCTGTTTTTGAAGAAGAAACCGATATTGCTGATTTTAATGTGTTTAATAATGAAAACAGCATGTTTTCTTAGTCATAAATTATTGTGACCCCTGTTTTTGCGCCTGTATTTCTTGTATGGTTGAAATATTCGCCATTATTATAATATGTTTCGCCTGATGAACCGTCGGAAAATAAATCTTGGTTGCAAGTTGGTGAATTTAGCTGATGTCTGTTGTTAAAAACGTTGTTTGAGCCAAAGCGCGAAAAAATGCTTTGATTTACAGGAACGCTATATCCAGTCAATGTTCCGGGGTTATATCTTGTGTTGTTTAGAGTTGAATTTATGGAGTTATAAATTCTTCTTGCGCGGTTTAATTTCCTTCTTTGTTGCATTTTTTTAATTCTATTCTTGTTTTGATTTCTTGAATAGCTAAGAGGGTTGTTATAGGGGTTATAAGTGTTTCTGTATGTGCGAGTTGGGTTATAGCTTGTAAAACACAATGCACAATCGCCTAATAAAAAGATAGCAAAAAAGATAATTAAAATATTTTTCATATTAGAAAGATATTTTAAATTTTCAAAAAATTAATCGCCTTTTTGGCTAGATTAAAAGTCTATTTTTTTAATGCACCAGCGCCAGAGATAACCTCTGTTAATTCTTGGGTGATTTTTGCTTGTCTAGCTTTGTTATATTCAATTGTTAAACTTGAAATCATATCTTGCGCGTTATTTGTTGCAGAGCTCATTGCAGTCATTCTTGAAGCAAGTTCGCTTGCTTGCGCTTCTAAAAGTGCTTGATATATCACATTTGTGACATACATTGGCACAATTGTAGATAACAACGTTTTTGCGTCAGGTAAAAATTCGCTTAATGGTTCGATATGTGATGAATTGTTTTCGATTTTCAATTCTTCATCAAGTTCTTTATTTTCGTATTTTTGAATTTCTTTGTCTTCAATTATCGCTGGCAACAAGCACCAAGATTGAACTTGATAGCTCATCATGTTTTTATATTTTGTTGTCACAACTTCAATTTTATCAATCGTTTCATCAACATAATCTCTTGCTAAATTGTTAGCTACAATATAGGCAGAGCTTGAGTTTATGCCATCTAAGATATTGACATATGATTGTTTAATTTCAAAATCAAGTTGTTTTTGAGCGTTTTTAATCGCACTTTGTGCTTTTTGACCAACAAGATAAACTTTAACCTTTTTGCCTTCGGCTAAGTATTGTTTAATCAAATTTAAGCTATAACGTACGATATTTGCGCAATAGGCGCCCGCAAGCCCTTTATTAGATGAAATTATTACAAGACCAACGGTTTTAATTTCTCTTTCGCACAAAAGTGCTGAGTAGTTATCTATTGCTTCTTTTGTTTTTAATTTGTCGCAAATATCACTATGGGTTTCTTTATATATCCAAGAAAACATTTTATATAATTCAAAAGTAAATGGGCGAGATGATTTTACAGCGCTTTCAGCTTTTTTAACTTTTGCTGCTGCAACCATTTTCATTGCACGAGTTATCTTTTGAGTGTTTTTGATTGAATTTATTCTATCTTTTATGCTTCTTAGATTTGCCATAGCTTTCCTTAAAATTAATCTCTTTTTGCGCTTCTGCGTTCGTTAAATACAGTTTCTTTGAAGGTTTTAATATGTTCAATTAGTTCTTTTTTGTCTTCATCTTCTAATTTTGCACCGTTATTTAATTTTGCTTCAAGTTCTGAACAATTTGCACAGAAATATTCAAAGAAAAGTTTTTTGAACATTTGAATGTCTTTATTTTCAACGTCATTAATGAAGCCTTCATTTGCGCAGAAAAGAATTGCGACTTGTTTTGCAACTGAAAGTGGTTCGTATTGTGGTTGAATTAGAACTTGTGTTAATTTTTCACCTTTTAAAAGCTGAGCTTTTGTTGCAGCGTCAAGGTCAGAAGCAAATTGAGCAAATGCCGCAAGTTCTCTATATTGAGCAAGGTCCAAACGCAATTGCCCTGCAACTTGTTTAATGGCTTTTGTTTGCGCAGCGCCCCCAACACGAGAAACAGAAATACCTGCGTTGATTGCTGGTCTTTGACCTGAGTTAAATAGGTTTGATTCAAGGAATATTTGACCATCTGTAATTGAAATTACATTTGTTGGAATATACGCTGAAACGTCGCCTGCTTGCGTTTCAATGATAGGTAGAGCAGTAATTGAACCGCCACCACGTTCATCAGATAACTTACAAGCACGTTCTAATAATCTTGAATGTAAATAGAATACGTCTCCTGGATATGCTTCACGTCCTGGTGGGCGTTTTAATAATAATGACATTGCACGATAAGCTTGTGCGTGTTTTGTTAAGTCGTCATATATGATTAAAACGTGTTTGCCTTGTTCAAGAAATTCTTCTGCAATAGCGCAACCTGCGAAAGGTGCGATATATTGCAATGGTGCAGAGTTATCAGCAGTAGCTGAAACAATGATTGTGTAATCCATTGCGCCTTTTTCTTCTAAAGTTTTTGCAAGGTGCGCAACAGTTGAAGTTTTTTGACCAATAGCAACGTATACGCAAATTACATCTTTGCCTTTTTGGTTGATGATTGTATCTGTTGCGATTGCTGTTTTTCCTGTTTGTCTGTCACCAATAATTAATTCACGTTGCCCACGACCAATCGGAGTTAGGGCGTCAATTGCTGTTAAACCAGTTTGCAATGGTTCATGAACAGATTTTCTTTCAATGATACCAGGGGCAACACGCTCAATTGCACGAGTTTTTGTTGTATTAATTTCGCCTTTGCCATCAATTGCAACACCTGTTGGGTCAATAATTCTTCCAATTAATTCGTCGCCTACTTTTACAGAAGCGATTTTACCCGTTGCTTTAACGCTCATTCCTTCTTTGATTTTTGTGTAATCACCTAAAATTACAACCCCAACGTTGTCTTCTTCAAGGTTTAATGTAATTCCAAGTGTTTTATTTTCATCATCAAATTCAACTAATTCTGACGCCATGATATTTTTAAGACCATAAATTCTTGAAATACCGTCAGAAATTTCAATGACACTGCCTGTGTTTTCAACTTGCAGTTGTTTTGAATAGTTTTCAATCTTTGATTTAATTATTGCCGTGATTTCTGAGCTGTTAATCATTGATGACATATATTTTGCCTTTCCTAAATTAATTTTTTCTTAAATTATCAAATTTTGTTTTTAAACTTAAATCAATTACTTTGTCCTCGATTTTAACGACTAGTCCGCCAAGGATATCTTCATTTTGTTCATAGTTTAAAATGACTTCTTTGTTTAATTTTTCGTTTAATTTTTCTTCTAATTCTTTTTTGTATTTTTCTTGAATTTCAACCGCACAAACGATTTCAACCCTTTGTTTGTTTTTTAATTCGTCCACTTCTTTTTTGTAGAGTTCAACAATTGTCAAAAAAGCGTTGAAACGATTTTCTTCAAGCAAAATCATAATGAAATTTAAAACCGAAGGGTTAATTTTGCCTTCAAAAGTTTCTTTTATTGTTTCTTGTTTATCTTTGAGTGAAATTATGGGGTGATTAAAGAAAAGCTTAAAATCCTCATTTTCAAAAACAATATTGCTCACAACTTCAAGGTTTGATAGTACTTCATCTGTAATATCTTTTGTTTCTTCAATGAGTGCATGAGCATATCTTGAGGCTATTTTAAGGTTTTTTATGTCTATATTTTTCAATTTAATTTTCCTTCGATTTTATCCAATTCATCAATTGATGATTTGATTAGTTTTTGATGAAACTCATCATTTAACATTGTTTTAATTTCATCTTGTGCGATATTTACGCTTGCTTGATAGATTTCTTGCGCTGTTAATTTTTTGTATTTTTCGGCTTGTGAAATCTTTCTTCTTTCAAGGGTTTGTGCGATTTCTTCCTTTTTTATATTTGTTTTTTCTTGGATTTTACCTTTTAAAATTTGTGCGTTAATGTTTGCTTGTTTTATGATATTTTCTTCAAGTTGTGGGGTATCTTTTGTTTGTTTTTTAACTTCTTTATATTCTTTTAGAGCACTTTGAGCACTTAGCGCGCTTTTTTCAACATCAGCTTTAATATCGTCTGCCATTTTTTGAATTAAATCGCCAAGATGTGCTTTTTTGAAAATTAAAGCCAAGGTTGCAATAACGATTATGAAATTTATTAAATTTGTTTGTAATATCGCTTCAAATAAGCTAACTTCGTGCATTTTGACCTCTATATGTGAAGATGTTTATTAATCTTTTCGTCGTTTAGTTCTACTTTAATATCTTCTTTTAAAATTTTTGAAATGATGTCTGAAACATAGGTAGAAATTTCAGATTTGATTTCAGATTTGATTTCAGACGAAGTTTTTTCTAAAGCTTCTTGATTTTTTATTAGTTCATCATTTGCTTTAGTTTTTTCTTCTTTAATTTCTTCTTCGCCTTTTTTGCTTTCGCTATCGCTTGCTGTTTTTATGATTTCTGCTGCTTTAGCGCGAGCATTTTTTATGGTTTGCTCTTTTTCTTCAATTAGCTTTTGCGCTTTTTCTTTTGAAGATTTTTCTGTATTTGAATTTTTATCATAAAACTCGTTTCTCTTTTCAATCACTGTCGTAATTGGGTTAAAAAGAATTGCTTTTATGATAAACAAGAAAATTAAAAAGCTAATTACGACGAAAACAAAAGTTCCGTCTATTTGCATTAACATTGGTTTTACTCCTTGATATGATTAGTTTAATTATTTAAGAACGAAACCAATTAAGATAACAACTAATAATGCGTAAATCGCACAAGCTTCGATAAGACCAGCGCCAATGTAGAAATATTTTGAAATTTGACCTTCTACTTCTGGTTGTCTTGCAATTGATTCAATGATTGCCTTTGTTGCCCAACCAAGACCTAATGCTGGACCAACAACGCCTAAGCCAATTGCGATACCCATTGCGATAAATTTTAATACTGATAAATCCATAGTTTTACTCCTTTATATTTTAATGATGTTTTGCTACTGCACCCGAGATGTAAGCATTTGCTAGCAATGTAAATACTAGTGCTTGAACGAATGCTACAAATAATTCAAAAAACATTATTGGTAGCGGTAATAATGAGCCTAAAAATAAGCTCAAATTATATATAAATCCAGAAGGTAAAATGCTTCCAAAAGTATTTTGACAGAAGGCAGATATGCTTTCTGGACTCAATAATGACGCAATTAGACCGCCTAGAACCATAATTAAAATTTCGCCTGCTAAAATGTTTGCAAAAAGACGAAGCGCAAGGGTTAAGGGGCGGACAAAGTCTTCTAAAATATTAAATGGTGTCATAAACCAAATTGGTTGGAAATAGTGTTTAAAATAGCTAATCCCTTTAACTTTAACACCTGAAATAATATAATAAAACAATACAATAATGGCTAAAGCACCTGTCACATTAATGTCATTTGTTGGAGAGGCAAATTCGCCGTGGAGCGCTTTAACATGTGGGAAAAAGTTTAAAATTTTCCAAGGTAGCTGACCAATTAAGTTTGCTGTAATAATAAATAAAAATAGTGTCATTAAAATGGGGGTGTGTTTTTTGCCTTCTTCGCCCATTGGTTTTGTTAAAGATGAAAATATAGTTACGATATTTTCAAAAACTGCTTGAATTTTTGTTGGAACAAGGTTGATTTTTCCAACAGCCAACGCTGCAAAAAAGATAATTATTGCCATAGTAATCCATAAAGTGATTAAAGTATCCATATGGACATCTAATCCAAAAAGATTTACTACCCAGTGTTTTCCGATATGAAATTCCATTTTAATTCTACCTTTGTACTCCTATATATAA
Organism: Candidatus Gastranaerophilales bacterium; assembly: GCA_017402995.1. Classification (GTDB taxonomy): domain Bacteria; phylum Cyanobacteriota; class Vampirovibrionia; order Gastranaerophilales; family Gastranaerophilaceae; genus RUG14156. Next base: position 42,485 of record JAFQOV010000016.1, on the reverse strand, counting down.
TAATTCATTTTTGAAAATATTATTTAATCCAAATAGATGAAATAATTTAAAAAATTTTCTCAATCTAAAGATTTAGATAAAAAGTTCCAGTATATATGGGCTAAATTTCAATCTAACTATTGATGAATAAATCGACTTAAAGAAGTATATTCATAAGGTAAGTTACATAAAATAGATTAAAAATTACAAAAAAATATACTTTTTGGAGGGGTTAATGAGAGGAACTATTGAGTTTAAAAGAAAGCAAAAAGTCATTGTTGTAGATGACAAATACGAACACGCATCGGGCGTTCGTGAATTAGTAAACCTAGAAAATGATTACGAAGTAATCGCAAATGCAGGCAATGCAAACGTTGCAATTTCATTAATTAAAAAATATCAACCAGATATTGTTTTAATGGATATTAATATGCCTGAAATGGACGGTATTAACGCAATTGCTGAAGTTCAAAAATTAGGTTTAAAAACAAGAATTATTGTTTTAACTGCGTATGATGATGCTGATTTGATTTACCGTGCTATGAAAGTTGGCGCATGTGGTTATGTTTTAAAAACAATGGTATCAGCACAATTAATCAAGGCGTTAGATGAAGTTTCAATGGGTAAAATTTATTTGCCAAACGTTCTTTGTTCAAAATTCTTTGAATATTTCCAAGATTTTGAAAGAAATGGTGCAAATGCTCAAGATGAAGATGGCGAAGAAAACTTATTGCACTATTTAACAAACAGAGAAGAAGAAGTTTTATCTTTACTTTTAGAAGGTGCTACATATAAAGATGTTGCAAGAGAATTGTTTATCTCTGAAACAACTGTTAAAACACACGTAAACAATATTTTCCAAAAACTTCAAGTTAAAGAAAAAACTCAAGCTGTACTTTATGCTATTAATAAAGGCTTTAAACCAAAAGCTAAGAAAATTGCGGTGTAGACAGGGTGAAGCCGTATAAAAAACGGCAAATCGGGGAGATTTGACGTTTTTAGGCGGATATCCCGAACCGAGCGAGCTTAGCGATAGCTTAGCAAGCGAAGGCGATAGCAAAGGGACTAAAGGCTCATAGGAGCCATGTGGTAAGTTAAATGAACAAAGCGAAAAAAAACTTCAACATATTCTTTGAAAACAAAGACTTTGTGCAAAATGAGCAATATTCCAAAACAACTTTGCAAGCATTAATTCGAAGCGTTTTGGAACCAATTGCAAAGGAAAATGCGAAAGCTGTGGTTTTTACTCGCTTGCAAGACACTTCGAACATTGATAGCATAATAAAAAGACTCGAATATTCACCAAACATAATTTTAAAAGAATTTTCAGATTTCGAATTTTCAAAATTTGATGTTGAAGAAATTGGTTTCGTTGTTTTAACATCTCAAAGATATAACGCTGCGTTATTGTTCAAAGAAGTTGAAGATGAGAAATATGAAATCTATTTAAAATTAAATTCAAAACTCGTGAATGATGTCTATAAGGCTTTAAAAACAATATTTTTAATCGATTACGACGAGCAATTTTTTGAACATAAACCCGAAAGACGCGAAAACGACTTGATGAATAGGGCGGTTTTAAATATTGTTTCGCAATTTGAAGAAACAGTGATAGAGAGCGTTTATAACTCTAAAATCCAAGAAAATTATAAAAACGTCAATGAAACAAATACCTCTTTAAGAAACGAAATCTATCAAAATGTCAGACAAATTGCACATGAAATTAAAAACCAATTAAGCATTTTAGATATTTACGCAAGAATTTTTGAGAAAAAAACAGGTGATATAGAAACAACTGAGCCAATTAAAAAATCAATTGCATTAATAAAATCGCAAGTTGAACAGTTTAAAAACCTTGATGTGATTAATTTGCAAGAGCGAAATGTTAAATCAATTATTCAAGAAACAATCAAAACCTATGGCGGTTTGTTGAAAGAAAAAAATAATAAAATTATTTTGATTGATGAAATACCTGGGGTAGAGGCAAAAGCTTTTGTAGACGAAGAAAAATTTGCAATTGTAATTGGTAATGTAATCAAAAATGCCCATGATGTGACAATAGATGATGAAATAATAATCAAACTTTCAGAGGTTGAAGGAAAAATTAAAATTTCTATAATCAACCATGGGGAAAGGATTAGAGAAGAAAATCAAACTAAAATATTCGAGCAAGGATACACAACAAAAACTGATGGTTGGGGAGTCGGCTTGAGTGTGTGTAAAAAGTTCATTGGTTCGCAATTTGGAACTTTTGAACTTGCCAAGAGTGATGAAAAAGAAACGGAGTTTTCAATTTTAATCCCTCTTGTATAAATAAGGATAGAATAAAGATGGATTTAATTAACAATAGAACCAAAGAAATTGCTCATATGGCGCTTAACGGGCTGTATGAGCGTTCGAAAGCGATTTCTGCAAATACTGCAAATGCGCTGACGCCTGGGTATCAAAGAAAAGAAGTTTCTTTTGAAAATAGTTTAAGAGAAATCATTAAACGCGAAGATGAAAAAGAGGAAATTAAAGTCCAAAATTCAATGCAATATCAAAAAACAGGCACTTTTTATCAAACTCCTGAGCAAATTGCATTTTTAAATTCGCAAATTAATGAAGGTTATATTGTTGATGTTCAAAATGACCCAAAAGAATCTGATGGGTTAGATGGAAACAATGTTAATTTAGAAGTTGAAATGATGGACGAAGCCAAAACAGGCATGCAATATCAAGTAATTGCAAACCTTTTGAGCAAATCATACAACATGTTAAATACTGTTATTACAGGACAAAATCAATAAGGATAGAAGTTTATGAGTTTTGAAGTTTTTAATATCGCAGCAAGCGGAATGCACGCGCAGAGAATAAAAATGGATACTGTTTCGTCAAATATCGCAAACGTTAATACAACAAGAAACGAGTTTGGCGAAAAAGAAGTGTATCATAAAAAACAAGTAAATTTTAAGCAAATGGCAATTGAAAAGGGCTTTAATTTTCCGCAAGGAAATGTGGGAGTAGAGTTTGACCCGCCAGAAAAACCATATTTGGTTGGTAGCGTTTCAATGGATGCAAATAACATTGCAAGCGGAGTTATGGTTGATTCAATTGTAGATGCAGATAATCCAACAAAAATAATCTATGACCCATCTCACCCAGACGCAGATGATAATGGATATGTTGAAGTGCCAAACATCAACGTAGTTGAAGAAATGGTTAATATGGTAAATGCTTCACGCGCTTATGAGGCAAATGTTACTATTGCACAAACAACAAAGGCAATGATACAAAGCGCAATTAATATATAACCTTTGTCAAATGAGCCTAGCCAGACTTGGCTTGGCGAATGCAGACAAAGGCAAAGGTGTGCGAAGCTCGTGACGGCAGACCGTTGAGGTCTGGCGGACAGAGCGGAGTCCGTTCCAAAGCGACGTAAGAGTTTGCCCGCAAACTCCACAGGAGCAAATAAAGTAAATAAGCAATAATAAGGAAAACAAATGAATAATTTTAACATCAATACAAATTTTAATAACATGGGTTTTGATAACTCGATTAGTGATTTTAATAAAATCTTTAATCAACAGTATCAACAAGGCGCAAAAACAGCGTCAAATGTTGCATTTGATGATGTTTTTAATTCATTTAATCAAAAAGCTTTACAAGGAAATATTCAAACAAATGTCCCACAAACTGTTGGAATGGATACGATTTCTGCAATGAAAATTGAAAATTTATCTCCAACAGAAAAAATGGCGCAAGATATTGGACAAGGCTTTTCAAAAGGTTTGAATGATTTGAATAAAGTCACAAAACAAGCAGAAACCGATTTGGAAACATTTGCATCTGGTGGCGATATTAGCGTTCATGATGTTATGATTTCAGCGCAAAAATCTGGTCTTGCAATGCAAATGGCTATTCAATTGAGAAATCAAATGTTGAATGCTTATAATGAATTTAAAAATATGAGCATATAGAAAAATTAATCTACTTAATTTCTTTGTATAAAGTAGAATATTTCAAATAATATTCTTCTGGATTTTCTTTTGCAGCTTTAATAATATCTTGAATTGCAATAAATTCTTTTGCTAAATTTGGGTCAAATTGACTTCCTGCGCACTTTTCAATCTCTGCGATTGCAACTTCATGATCAAGTGCTTTGCGGTACGAACGAGTTGAAGTCATTGCGTCATATGTATCTGCGAGAGCAATAATTCTAGCATGATATGGGATATTTTCTCCTTGCAAATTATCAGGATAGCCCCTTCCGTCCCATCTTTCGTGGTGATGTTTAATGCCAGGGACAATATCATCAAGCTTTTTAATGCTCGCAATTAATTTTTCTGAATTGATTGGGTGAGTTTTCATAATTAAAAACTCGTCATCTGTTAATTTTCCAGGTTTGCAAAGGATAGATTCTGGAATTGCAATTTTCCCAATATCATGCAACAAGCCTGCTGTTTCAATCATTTCAAGCTGTGCTTGCGGAATATTTAATTCTTTAGCTAAAATAATTGAATATAGAGTTACGCGCATTGAGTGACCGTGGGTGTATGGGTCTTTTGCGTCGAGCGCAGATGCGATTGATTTAATTGTTTTATAGAAAAGCTCTTTTAAATCCTTTAAAATCAATGATTTTGAACTTGCAAGGTCAAATTTATCTAATCCATTTTTAACAATTTCTTGCAATTCTTCGGGGTTAAATGGTTTTAAAATATATTGATATAAATTACATTTATTAACTGCGTCGGTGATGATTTCGACATCTGAAAAACCTGTTAAAAGAATTTTAATTACATCAGGAGCGATTGAATTTGCTTCTTCTAAAAATTTTGTCCCTTCCATAATAGGCATTTTATGGTCAGAAACGATTAAAGAGATGTTATCTATGTTTCTTTTTAAGGTTTCAAGCCCTTCAAGCCCATTTGAAGCAGTTAAAATCTTATATTTATTTCTAAAAGTTCTTTTCAAAAGCTGTAAATTGTTGATTTCGTCATCAACAATTAAAATAGTATGTTCATTGTGAGCGCTTGTGGCGCTAATCAAGTCTCCGACACTATTCAAAAGTAAATCGCTTTTGATATTTAACATTTTTATCCTCTTGTTTCAAGAGTAATTATCGGCAGAAAAATTTAAAACTTTAATTAAATATGAAGATTTATAAATCGAATTTTACAAGTTTATTTGTGTTTTGTTCTGTCGCGTAAAGTCTGTTTCTGACTTCGTCATAAATTAAACAATAAGGTCTTTGAATGTCGGCAAAAATGCTGACAATTGTGTTATCTGGGGTGATTTTAACGATATTATTTGCGCTGTAATTTGCAACATAAACATTGTTATTTTTATCAACCGCCAAGCCAATTGGACCTTTAATCATTGTTGAATTTGAAAAAACAGTTTTTTGACCATAAATCGATATTTTATAAATTTTATTTTCGCTAAAACTAGCAACGTAAATATTTCCCAAAGAATCTAGCGCAATGCCAGATGGGGCAATGACTTCTTCAAGGTTAATGCCTTTTAATTTACCTTGTGTATCAACAATATTTTTGTGCTCATTTATTTTTGATTCTAAATTAAGTTCAAGTTGTCTTTTTTCAATTTTTGCAATCAAAATTCTAGCAGATTCGTATTGTGGTGTGCCTTGTGGAATTTTTGACAAATTCGCATGTGCTTTTGATAGATATCCTTTTTTGTAATAAATTTTTCCAAGGTTATAAAATGTTTCAGAATCTTGTGGTTTTAATTTTGCAATTTCTTCCAAAGATTTCAAAGCGTCGTCATTTTTTTCAATAGACATTAAAATCTGCGCCAAATTATAGTGTGCTTCGTAAAAATCTGGTCTTAGTTCAATTGCTTTTTTAAATAATTCAACAGATTTTTCAACATTTTCTTGTTTATATTGATCAATCGCTTCGTTATACAAAAAAGTTGCGTCTTCAATTTCATTAGAAAATGATGGTTGTATTACCATCAAAGAAAATAATAAAAATGAAATTGTAGCTAAATTTTTCATGCTATTATTATAACAAAAGGAATACAAACTACAAGAGAAAATTATGATTATTTTAGGTATTGAATCAAGCTGTGATGAAACCGCATGTGCCATTGTGAAAGATGGGCGCGAAGTATTAGCAAATGTGGTATCTAGCCAAATTAAAACACACGAAAAATTTGGCGGAGTTGTCCCAGAAGTTGCCGCAAGAGAACATTTAAACTCAATTAATATGGTAATTAAAGAAGCATATGATACAGCAAACATCAAACCATCAGAAATTGACGCTTTTTCTTCAACTGTTGGTCCAGGGCTTGTTGGGTGCCTTTTGGTTGGTTTAAATTCCGCAAAAACCCTCTCTTTAGTACATAACAAACCTTTTTTGGGTGTTAATCACCTACATGCACACGTTAGTGCAAATTTCATTAATTCAGATTTAAAACCACCTTTTGTGTGCCTTTTGGTTTCAGGTGGTCATAGCCAAATAATTTATGTCGAAGATTATGATAAACAAACAATCTTGGCTTCAACAATAGATGACGCAGTTGGCGAAGTATATGACAAAGTTGCAAGATTATGCTCAATTTCATATCCTGGGGGGATATTATTGGATAAAATGGCACATGAAGGCAATAAAGAAGCTTTTTCTTTCCCTGAAGCGCGTGTTGGGGAAGATGAATTTTCTTTTTCTGGTTTAAAAACAGCTGTTTTAAGAGAAGTTAAAAAATTTACCCCAGAAACATTGCCAAAAGCCGATATCGCGGCAAGTTTTCAATATCGAATTTGTGATACATTAATTAAAAAAACAAAACTCTTTGCAGATAAATTAAATTGTAAAACAATCGCATTAGCTGGTGGGGTTGCGGCAAATTCTGAACTTAGAAAACGATTGAGCGAATTAAAAGAACTTGGATATACTACGCAAGCTCCAGAATTAAAATATTGCACAGATAATGCTGCAATGGTTGCAGCATGTGCTTATTTCAACCCAATTAAAACAGAAAATTCAATGATGCTTGAAGTTTTTTCAAGAATGTAGTTTACTTGTTAAAACTCTTAAAAAGTGATTTAATAAAATTATATTACGTTTTTTAGGAGTTAAAATGAGAAGCAACATCATTAAAGAAGGCATTGAACACGCACCACATAGAGCCCTATTATATGCTGGTGGTTTATCAGATAAAAATATTAAAAAACCATTTATTGGTATCGCAAGTTCATTTACAGATTTAGTCCCAGGACACGCTGGAATGCGCGATTTAGAGCGTCAAATTGAAAAAGGCATCCATTCAAATGGCGGTCAAGCTTTCATTTTTGGTGTTCCTGCGGTATGTGATGGCATTGCAATGGGTCATTGTGGAATGAGATATTCTCTTCCAAGTCGTGATTTAATTGCAGATTGCGTTGAAACAGTTGCAAGCGCACATCAACTTGACGGGCTTGTTTTGTTAACAAATTGCGATAAAATCACCCCTGGTATGTTAATTGCCGCATTGCGCCTTAATATTCCTTGCATAATCGTAACAGCAGGACCATCACTAGAAGGCAGCTGCAAAGGTGAAACTTTAACGTTTATTAGAGGTTCATATGAAGCAATTGGAAAATATCGAATTGGCGAAATTACAGAAAGCAAGCTTTGCGAAATGGAACATTACGCTTGTCCGACAATTGGTTCTTGCCAAGGTTTATACACAGCAAACACTCTTGCTTGCCTAACAGAAGTAATGGGCATGAGCTTGCCTGGTTGTGCGACGGCTGCTGCTGTTTCATCTAAAAAGAAAAGAATTGCATTTGACTCTGGTTACGTTGTTTGCGATTTAGTTAGAGAAAACATTTTACCAAAAGATATCATCACAAAAGATTCATTAAGAAATGCAATTGTTGCTGATTTAACTCTTGGTGGTTCTACAAATTCAATTCTTCACTTGCTTGCAATTGCTCAAAGTGCAGATATTGAATTATCTTTAGATGATTTTGAAGAATTATCTTCAAAAATTCCTCAAATCATAAAACTTGACCCATCAAGTACCTTAACAATGACAGATTTAGACAATGCTGGTGGTATTTCTGGCGTATTTAAAACGTTATGGGGAAATACACCAGAATTAAAAAATACTAAAAATTTAATTGGTCAAACAGTGGAAGAAATTGCAAATTCTGCTTGGGTAAATAATGAAGTAATAAGACCATTAAATGACCCAATTACATCAAACCCAGGATTAGCAATTTTACATGGTAATATTGCGCCAGATGGGGCCGTTGTTAAGATTTCAGGCGTTGATAAAGACGTTTTTGAATTTAAGGGAACTGCGAAAGTATTTAATCATGAAGAAGACGCCATGAAAGCTATAACAGATGATGTTGTTGTGGCGGGTGATGTTGTAGTTATTCGCTATGAAGGTCCAAAAGGCGGACCTGGCATGAGAGAAATGCTTGCACCAACTGCGCTATTAGTTGGCAAAGGCTTGGGCAAAAAATGCGCTCTTATAACAGACGGACGTTTTTCTGGTGGAACTCGCGGTCTTTGCATTGGACATATTGCTCCTGAAGCTTGCATGGGCGGTATTATTGGCTTGATTGAAGATGGTGATGAAATTAAAATTGATATCAATAAACGAACAATTGATTTATTAGTGTCTGATGAAGTCTTAGAGGCAAGAAAAGCAAACTTTAAGCCATATGTAAATGAAGTTCCAAAAGGATATTTGGCAAAATATCAAAGAAACGTTTCACAAGCAAATAAAGGCGCTATTGCACAATAGTCCCGAACAAAGCGAAGCGCGAAAGGAAGCGAAGAAATCTTTGATTTCACAGGCGGACATACCATAATTGCCCTTTTAAAATATTTTTGCTACTATTAAACAAGTATAGCAGGAAATCAAGGTGAAATTCCTTGGCTGGGCCGCAACCGTACAGTCGGAAAACTGCACCCGAATGAAGCGAATTGTGGCGCGACGCGCCCAATGAGCAAAATGAGGGCACAAGGTGTGTGAGCACGACGGCAGCCGCGAAGAGCTGGTGCCGAGTGCGAAACCTTACCCGAATGAAGCGAAGCGCAGTGTGACGCACTCGCTGAGCAAAATGAGGGCACAAGGTGTAAAATATAACAGGCACCTTAATATTAACACTTTTCGCGGAAATCCGAAAAATGTTTTGCAGTTTTTGCGCGCCAAAAAGAACATATGAGCGCACCATATTCAATTCAAAATCAAAATAATAATAAATGTCCGCATGGCTTTCCAATAGGCACATGTCCATTGTGTTCTGGTATGGGTGGAGCACCAAAAGACCGCGATAAACCACGTCGCGCAGGCGAGATGAGCTACAATGAATGTATGGCGGCGTGGATTAAAATTCAAGCTATGCAAGAAGCTAAAATTCAAGATAAAATTAATAAACTCGAAGCCCAACACCAAAAAACCATTGAAAATAGAATAATATCTGGGTTGGATAAAATTCAAAATTTAATTAAAAATTTTGAAAATAAACTTGAAAATGCTCCAAAAATAATTAAAATCCCAGCTCAAATTGCTTTAAATATCATCATTAAACCGATTTTAAATTTAATATCTAAATTGCCAACAATAATCACAAACATTAAAACTTTTGTTTCAAATATTGTTCAAATGATTAATTCTGCGAGTGAAAAAATATCGAGTTTATTGGGCGAGATAAGGAATTTTGTTAATGAAAAAGTGACAAAAAAATTCAAAAAAACAATTAAAACAATTCTTTCTTTGTTCAGCGAAAATTCACAAGACGAAGAAGAAAAAGAAATTATTGAAAAATTGAAAGCTCGCGAAATTAGAAAAATAATTAAAGAAATGTTTAAAATAAAAAAGGAAAAAGATGAACACAATAATTCCAAATTTGCCAAAAAATAATACAGAAATCAATAAAAAAGCACCAAAACAAACGCCCCCAAAAACAGATGAGGCAATAAAAGGAGTGCTTTTGAATAATTATATAAAAAAGCAAAAAACGCCTTTTGACAATTTTGAAAATATATCAAATGACCTTTTAATTCCGCAAAATAAAAAAAATGAAACTTTTGCATTTGAAATTGATAAAAAAGAAGGTTTTAACTATAAAAAAGCTCTAAAACCTCTTGCAATTGCAACAGGGATAACTCTTGGCGGAATTGGAATTGTTAGCGCATCTATTAAGAATTTTTCATCTGCAATGGCAAAAAAACCCGATTTAATTCGCCCAGGAGACTTGGCAAGAAACATCAATATCCTCGAAGAGCCACATTTTGCAATGTATCGTGCTTTAAGAGAACCAAGCACAAAAAATATCATTGGGCTTGGCGCTGTTGGGATAATGAGTGCTTTTACGTTGTGTGCTAAAAATTTTATTGATGGGGTGAGCGAAATTTGGATTAAAAAGCAAAATTGTGATATTGAACATGATTTGCAACAAAATTTGATTGAGGTTGAAACAAAGGCTTTCAGCGGAAAATTAAACGTTATTAACGATTTATTGGTGGATACAACGAAGTTTTTTAAAGAAGACAATAAAAAGCCAACTCCAACTAATCCATTTTTAGGTTTTAAGGGAAAAGAAAAAACCGAAGAAAACAAACAAAATGAAAATAAAAAAACATTTTTGGCGATTTCTTTAGCAACCATTGGGCTTTTGGGACTTGGTTTTGGAGTATTTAAAAATTATCAAAAAACAGCAAAAAATCTAGATACTTTTGTAAAAAAATATGAGGATAAAGAAATCCAAGCAAAAATTGCGAAATTTACAGCTTTAGACGATAAAAAAAGCGCAATTAAAAGCCTTAGCGACTTGTTTAAAACAATAAATGCAAAAGACGACACAATTAAGTCTAATTTAGGAAAAATCAAAGACATTACTCAAGATGAAATTGAAAAAGCAGCGCAAGATATAAAATCTGCGCAAATATATGCAAATGCGCCAGAGGCGTTGGGTGGAATATCGGAAAAAATCCAATATTATTGCTATATCAATGAAGAAAGAGGACATTTATATAATTGGGTGTTAAATCCTGAAAACAAGTTCAATAAGTATCTTTTCTTGTCTTTTTCTGCTCTTAGCGCGATTGGATATGTTGCAAAAACGTGTGCAAATGCGATTAAAACAGTGACAGTTGAAAGAGAAAACTCTAAAAGCGAATTAAACTTGAAAAAAGAGCTCGTGCGGGTTGAAATCGACAATTTCAAAGCTAAAAAGCTAAGCGCAATTAATCCGTTAATTGAAAATTACAAGGCAGCAAAAAATAACAAATCTGATGAAGAATTGAAAACAATGGCAGAAAATATTTTAAGAGAAATTAAAAATGGACCGCCATATGTTTATTCATAAACCGCTTCGAGATTGATTTTTTCGGCTTCTGGGTCAAAACGATTAATGATGATATCAATTTCATCATTTTCTTGAAGCTCGCGTTTTGTTTTGTTTTGGTATTGTTGGACTTGTCCTTTGTTTAAAAGCCCTTCAACTTGTGGATAAACCTCAACAAAAGCGCCAAAAGACTTGATACGTGTGACTTTGCCTTTCATTTTTTTCTTAATTTCTAATACTTCTTGCGCTTTTAACCAAGGTGATTCTTCAAGAGTTTTAAGGCTCAATGAAATTCTTTGTTTTTCTCTGTCAATTCCAATAATTTCAACGTCAATTTTTTCGCCACAAGTTAAAACGTCAGCTGGCGAATCAATCCAACTCCAAGAAATTCTAGACAATGGCAACAAAGCATCTATTCCGCCGATATCAATAAACGCGCCAAAGTCTGTAATGCGCGTTACTGTGCCTTTTACAACCATATTAAGCTCGACTTTATCTAAAATTTCTTGTTTTATATTTTGCATGTTATCTTGATAGATTTTTTTATTAGATAAAATGAAGTTTCCTTTGTCCATTTCAAGTGCTAAAATCTTTAATTCAAGCTCTTGACCAACTTTTTCGCCGTTAATATGTAATTGGCTTGATGGTACAAAGCCTTTAACACCAAGTACATTAACGATTACACCGCCTTTGACAATATTTGAAATTGTGCCTGTTATGATTTCATCATTTTTAAATTTTTCTTCTAAAATTTCAATATTTTTTGCCAAAGCAACTTTTTTATGTGAAAGATAGAAAACGCCGTCTTCGTTTTCTTCTGAATTGATTGAAAAATCGTATGTTTCGCCAATTTTAAAAATATCTCTTATGCTATCGTTTGAAGAGAGCAAAATTTCGTTTGTTGGACAAATGGCACAAGCTTTTGATTTGATATCTACCAAAAGACCACTGTTTTCAACGCTCACAACCACGCCTTGAACAATTTTGCCATATTTATAAGCATAGTTGTATCTTTCTAATAATTCTGAAAAATCGTTATCGCTTAACATACACATTTTTCCTTGTATCGTAGTATGTTCATATTATATCTCAGTTTCAATAAAATCAAGGTTTTTAAGCTTTTTTACTACATTTGTACGAAAACAAATTTTAAGTTATAATTTGAAAAAGGACAAAAAATGCGCTTGATGAGTTCATCAAAAATATTACTATTATGGATTTTTTTGAAAGAAGATAAGTTTACAAAGCAACAACTGCTTGAAAAATTTGCGCAAAATGAGATTCAAATTAGCAAAAGAACTCTTGATTATTACCTTTCAAAATTAAAAAAATATGCAGAAATTAAAGTTCAAATAAAAGGTAAAAAAACTTTTTATTATATCGAAAATCCGCCTTCAAAGCTTGTTTTAGACAAAAAAGATAAACTTGCTCTGCTTGATATTAAAAATCTTTTGAAGCTTGAAAAAAACTACAAACATATCAAAGAAGCGATTAAATTATTTTTAAAAATTTCTTTATATATTGAAGATTTTGAAGAAAGAAGCGAGTTTTTGTATTTTAACTATTATTCAACTTTGAATTGGTTTTTGGTTAAAGAGCTTGAAAAACACTGCAAAAACAAAGATATCATTGAAATAGATTACATTTTGCCGTATGGTGCAAACAAATTTATTACAATTCATGCAGATGAAATCTGTCAAAGCATGACATCAGAAAGGCTTTATTTAAAGGGATTTTTGGAATTTTCCGACCATTTTTCAATTTTGCCTATTGATAGAATTTTTAAAATTGAAAAAGTTGTTCGAAAAAATGCACGTTATGAAAAAATTATGGATATTTCAACTTACGTCACTTCCAAAGAAAAATTTGAAGAATTAGGACTTGATGAAAAAGAGAATATTTACGGCGAAAAAAATGGCAGAATAATCATTAAACGACCAAAAGATGACGATTTTTATTTGAGCCAAAGGTTGTTTAACTTTTGTCCCGATTTGTTTTATATCTCTGATAATAAAATCAAAAAGGAAATCGAAGAAAAATTAAAAACAATGAAAGAAACATATGAAGAACAAATCGATTTTTAATGAAAATTATTTTAAAATATTAGATTGTCTTGAAAATGCTGGTTATAACGGTGTTTCTTTGCAAGAAAATTTTGATTTGAGCGAAAAGGTTTTTTTAAAACACATTGCAAATTTAAGAAAAGTCGGTTTTAAGATTACCAAAAAAAATAATAAATATTACTATGATAAATTTTTAAATTCGCTTTCTTTAAATGACGTTGAAAAGAGTCTATTGGCGCATATTTTAACTTTATCAGAGACATATTTAAATAAAAAGAAATATCAAAATGTTGAAGAGTTAATCAAAAAAATCGCGCATCTTTCAAGTTCTAAAAATTACGAAGAAATCTTGGAAAAATTTTTAAATTATAAAAAAATTGAATTTTTTGATATCTACAATGAGAGAATTAACCTTTTAAATGAATATATTGAAAAAAAAGAAGAAATTGTTGTCACTTTGCGCTCAAAAAAAGAATATGAATTTACAGCGAACGAATTGGTTTGGAAAAATAACCGAATTTATGTGAAATATTTAGAAAATGACAAAACAAAGAGTTTATCTATTGAAAAAATCGTTAAAATAACACCTAAAAACGAGCCAAAAGAAAACATTAGAAGCCAAGAAGTCTTTTTTGAATTATACGGACATTTAGCAAAATCATATCTTTTAAAAGCAGATGAAAGAGTTGTGGATATTTATCCTGACAGGATTGTTATTGCAAATTCGCAAAAAGATAAAAACCTACTTTTTAGACGACTTTTGCGATATGATACATTATGCAAGGTGATTTTAGGAAAGGCTGATGTTGAACATTTCAAAAATTTAATTACAAATGCGATAAACAACCTTTCAACACTGGATTTTGAAACGACATGAAAAAGATAAATAAAGAAATAATTTTTTTAATAATTGGCACAATTACGCTTTTCTTGGGCGTTTTGTGCGTTTGTGCTTTGCCTTTATATTTTGAAAAAGCGCAAACCTTCCTTGCTTTAAAAAAGATATCTTTTTTGCAATATCTATTGTTTTTTAATACGGTTTGTTGTTATTTTGCAAGTATGAAATATTACAAATTTCAAATTAATTTAATTATTTTTTTAATTTGTTGCTATATATTTTATTATAAATTTATAAATTAAATATCTTGAAAATTTTCGATAATTTCAGTGCTTTCAGGCTTCAAGGTTTGTCCGATTGCTCTTTCCATATTTGCTTTTGCACTATTATATTCATAAATTGTTTTAAAATAGTTCAATTTAGCGCTTGCAAGGGCGACTTGAGCGTCTTTTAACTCGATTACATCACCATAGCCAACTTTATATCTGCCAGATGTTAAATCGTAGTTTTCTTGAGCTTTTTCCATTGCTGTTTTTGCAACAGGAATGCGCGCTTTGGTATCTTTAAGTGCGGTATATACGGATTGAATTTCAAAATAAATATCGTTTATTTGAGCTTTTGTTAAATATTCAACCTGTTCTAATCTTGCTTTTGCTTCTTTGATTTGGTTTCTTAACAAAATAGGGTTGACTGTTGGGAAAGCCAAAAATCCGCCATAATTGTACCAAGAGCGTTCTGTCCAGTCTTCAATTCCGCCTTTGCCATAGTTTGCTTGAAATTCTAAGCTTGGTAAAAAGGTTTTCCAAGCAAGTTTAACCGCCTGATTTGCACTATCAACATCAAGCATAAAACCTTTTAAATCTGGGCGCGAATTGTTTGCAATTTCAACAATTTCTTTCATTGTGACAGACACAGGCTCATATCTAATAGACGTATCTATCATATATGGGTCAACGAACGGCAAGCCTAAAGCATTATTTAATTTTGAATATGCTATATCAATATTATTTTCTGCTTGAATTAATTGTTGACGAGCTTGTTCCATGTTTGTTTGAGCAAACAAAACATCAACTTTTGCCTTCATGCCAACTTCCCAAAAAGCAAGCGCTTGTTGATATGTTTGATTAAAACCATCAAGATTATCTTGCGCAACTTTTTTTGCGTCATACGCGTATAAAAGGTTGTAATATGCGTCTTTAACGGCGCAAACAACCTCGTTTACAATTCTATCAAGCTCAGATTTTGCTTTTTCATATGCAATTTTATCAATTGTATATTTGTTTTGGGTATAGCCAAAATCCCAAACGAGCTGGCGGATACCGATTTGACCAAGTGTATATTTATCAAATGCGCCGATTTTTATGTTGTTTCGAAGCATTGATAAGTCAGGCTTTTGATGATTAATCGAACTTGAAAAATCTAATCTTGGCGCATAGCCTGATAAAGTTTCCCATTTTTGATATTTTGCAATTTCAGATTGAGCATATGCTGCTTTGATTTTTGGATTGTTGATTAAAGCAAGCTCAAGACAATCAGCCATGTTTAATTCGATTGATTTTGAAACCCCGCCTTCTAATTTCACAACTTTGTCACTTTGTTCGCCAACATTCATGTATACATCAGTCGGAATTTGATATTTTTCTTTGGTTTTTTCTGAAACTTCGTATTGTTTTTTTGCAGGTTTTACTTTTTGTTTTTTAACTTTTTTATTTTTGAATAATTTTTTGCCCAAATCCCATTCTTGCTTTTGCTCTGTTTCGTTGTTTTGTTCGATTTCTTGCGCAAAAACGGGAGAAATCATAGATAAAGACAAAGCAAATATCAATGAAGCATTAATTATTTTCTTCATTTTTATCCCCCTTGTTTTTATTATGACATTTGTTTTTTATTGCTTCAAAAAGTCCTTTGAAACCTTCTTTTTTAACAAATTCTCTTAATTCTTGAATTAAAGCATAAAACGCTGGAACCATTATCGTACCGATAATTGCAGCTGCAATCATGCCACCAAATACGATAACACCAAGAGACTTTCTAGAATTTGAACCTGGGCCAACGGCATATACAAGCGGTAAAATACCGAAAATGAACGCTAAAACAGTCATCATAACCGCTCTAAATCTGATTTTTGCAGCTTTAATTGACGCTTCAAAAATTGATAATCCATTTTCACGTTCTGTTTTTGCAAATTCAATAATCAAAATTGCTTGTTTTGCCGCAAGACCAATCAACATAATCATACCGATTTGTGCGTATAGGTCATTTGCTTGTCCCCAAAGATATTGGAAAACCAAAGCTCCAAGCATCGCAATCGGAGCGATTAACATAACCCCAATTGGTAACATCCAGCTTTCATAAAGCGCAACTAGGAACAAATAAACAAATATCAAAGACATTGCAATTACGATTGTTGTTTGTCCTTGCGCTTCAATTTCTTGTAAAGATGTGCCAGACCAAGCAAAACCAACGTCTTCTGGCAATGTTTCTTTTGAAATTTTAGCCATTTCGTTGATTGCTTCACCTGATGATATGTTTTTCGCAGGGTTTCCAATAATTTGAATAGATTTGTACATATTAAATCTTGTGATATCAAAAGCACCGATTGTTGGAGTAATTCGAACGATTGTAGACAATGGGGTTGAAGTTCCAACAGCCGTTTTAACATAGACTTTATTAATTGAATTAATATCTAATCTATATTGTTCTTGCGCTTGCATCATAACCCTAAAGACACGACCGTATAAGTTAAAGTCGTTGACGTAATATGTACCAAAAAGGCTTGATAGTGCCGTATAAACTTCTTGGATATTAATTCCTTGAGCTAAGATTTTTGCGTAATCAATTTCAATTAAGAGTTGAGGCGCTTGAGAGTTGTATTGTGTGAAAACGCTTGTTAATTTTGGATTTTGATTAGCGGTGAAAATTAATTGTTTAGCGATTGCATGAAGCTCTTGAGGGGTTCTGTTTCCCTTATCTAACAATTGATATTCAAACCCACCAAACATAGAAAGCCCATCAATTGCTGGTGGAACAAATGCTTGAATCATTGCGTTTGGATATGTTGCACCAATTTTATTTGCAGCTATTTTAATATCAGCCAATGTTTTTTTAGAGGCAAGCTTTTCCTCTTTTGACATAAACAAATATTTAATCAGGCTTGGTTTTAATCTTGTTTGCCATTCTTTTAGTTGAATAATTGCAATTGCAGTATTTTGACCTTGGAAACCATTCAAAGAAAGAACAGAATCTACCCCTGGAACTTTTAAAAGTTTAGCGGTAAAATCTTGCATCATTTCGTCTGTTTTTGCTAATGATAAACCTGGTTTTAGTTGAACACTAGCAAACAATGCGCCTGTATCTTCTTCTGGTAAAAAGCCTGCTGGCAATATTTTAAACATTGCAATTAAAGAAAAGAACAAGAAAACATAGGTAATTAAGGTTCTTGACCATTTTTCAATGAAATATTTTGAACCTTCAATGAAACTATCGCGAATTCTATCAAAAGCTCTGTCAAATTTTTTCAATGAAACATCCCAGCCATATGCTAAAAATTCGCCCCAAGCTTTGATATTTTCAATTAAAGATAAGTCTTTTTTGTCTATCCAATAGGTGTTATACAATTCTCTATATTTTTCAAAATAGCTTCTTTTTGGTAATTCATCTTTTGAGCGCAAAAATACTGCACACAAAGCAGGCGCCAAAGTCAGTGCCATAACCGCAGAAAGACCGATTGAAACAGCGATTGTAACGGCAAATTGTTGATACATTTTACCTGTGATACCAGGGATAAATGCAACCGGAACAAATACCGCCATTAAAACCAAAGATGTTGCAATAACGGCGCCTGAAACTTCTTCCATTGAAACAATTGCCGCCTCTTTTGGTTTTTTGCCTTCTTCAATGTGCCTTTGTACGTTTTCAACAACAACAATCGCGTCGTCAACAACTGTACCAACTGCTAAAACTAAGCCAAATAGAACCAAGGTATTTATTGAAAAGCCTAAGATTGCAAATGCTGCAAATGTACCGATTAAAGATACAGGAATTGCCAAAAACGGTACAATTGCCGCTCTGACATCACCTAAAAATAAATATACAACAATAATTACAATGAAAACCGCTTCAATAATCGCGTGAATAACTTCTGCAAGACTATCTTTTACAGAATCTGTTTTATTATAAAATACGCTGTATTTAATGCCTTGCGGGAAGGATTTTGCCAATTCTTCCATTTTTTCATTACATTTATCTGCAACTTCAATAGAGTTTGCATAAGATAATTGGTTGACTGACATTACAGCGACAGATTTTCCGTCTACTTTACCATCTGTGACATAGTTTTCGCCTTGTAATTCAACGGTAGCTATGTCTTTGACTTTGATAATTCTTCCAAGATTATCTGATTTTACAATGATATTTTCAAATTCTTCTTTTGATTTTAATCTGCCTTGAGTTCTTAATGTGATTGACATTTCGGCTTTGTTTACAAGTGGTTCATTACCCAAAGCCCCTGCTGAAATTTGTGCGTTCTGCAAATTGATTGCGCTAGCAACTTCAGATGGGGAAACATTCAAAGTTGCCATTTTTTGATTATCTAGCCAAATGCGCATTGCGTAATCTTTTCCGCCAAAAACTTGAACTTCTGCAACCCCGTCAATACGCGCTAATTCATCTTTTAAATATATTGCAGCGTAGTTTGATAAGGTGATTAAATCAACGGAATTATCAGGTGAATAAATGCCATAATATAATAAACCGCCACCAGCGTTGTTTTGTTTAACCGTTAAGCCATAACGAGATACGTCAGATGGCAAGCGAGAAGTGACAAGCGAAACTTTATTTTGTACGTTAACAACGTTCATGTGTGGGTCTGAGCCGACTTCAAAAAAGATATTTAAACGATAGGTGCCGTCTTTTGAATCAGATGTCATATATAACATATGTTCAACGCCATTTACGGCCGATTCAATAGGGGCTGCAACAGTTGATTCAATAACATCAGAGCTTGCACCCATGTATGTTGCAGTAACTGAAACTTGTGGAGGAGTAATTGAAGGATATTCTTCTAGAGGAAGGCTTTTCATTGCAATAAAACCAACGAGCATTATTACAATTGAAACAACGAACGCAAACCTAGGTCTTTCAATAAAAAATTTACAGTTCATTATTTATTTTCCTCGCTATTTTTTGGTTGTTCTTCTTGCATTAATCTAACCTTCATTTTAGGCATAATGCTTGTGATTTTAGAAGAAATATATTTATCGTTTTTATCTAAACCAGATTGCACAATCCAATATTTTTCATGTTGCCCTTTGTCTTTGAAATATTTAGGAACAACAGTTTCATCTTGCGCAATAGTATAAACAAATTTTCCTTTAGCGTCTTGCATTACAAGCTCTTGAGGTACAACAAGCGCTTTATCTTTTTGGTTTGAATAAACTTTTACTTTAACAAAATCGCCAGCGATTAAGTGATTTTCTGGGTTTTGAAAAGTTGCGCGAAAATCAATTGTGCCGTGCGTTGTTGATATTTGATTATCATAAAAATCTTGAACACCTTTGATTGAATAGGTTTCATTGTTTGATAAAATTATTTCAACGTTAATTTTTTCGTTCTTTTTAGGCAAAAAGCCTGAATTTCTTAATTCATCAAATTGTTTTGAATCGACGCTATATTTAACATAGATTGGATTTGTTTTAACAACGGTTGCTAAAGTTCCAGACGCCATTGAAACATAGTTTCCTTCTTGGATTATTAACGAACCAATTTTGCCATCAACTGGGGATTTAACCTGTGTATAGCTATAATTACGCTCTGCTTCTGCTAATTGTGCTTTAGCTGCTTCAACTTGAGCTTGAGCGCCATCAAAAGCTGATTTTAAACCGTCATATGTTGATTTTGAAATGAAATCTTTTTGTACAAGCTCAGAACCTCTTTCGTAATCTTGTTTTGCTTTGAAAAGGTTAGCTTGCGCTGTTTTTAAGTCAGCTTTTGCTTTATTTAAAATATTTAAATATTGAGTTGGTTCAATTGTCAAAAGCACTTGTCCTGCTTTAACAAAATCGCCTTCTTTGAAATGTCTTTTTTGTAAATAGCCGTCAATTCTTGCAACCAAATTAACTTTGTCTTGCGATTCAATTCTTCCTGAAAGCTCGATTGATTTAGAAATTTCTTTTTCTTCAACATTTGCCAATGTAACAGTTGGCACTCTAGACGCCATAAGTTGCTTGTTTCTTTGAATTTCGCCAACTTTAACAAACGAAAAACGAATTGCGACAAGTGCAATTATAACTAGTGATGATATTATTAATATTTTTTTCATAATTAACCTTACAAAACTCCCCTATTTTGCCTTTATTTTATCATAAAGTAACTATTTTATATAATAAAAATCATCTTTTTAGACTAGCCAAAAAGACATTTCAAAAGGTAAACATTTTTTGAAAAAAATTATCCTAAAAAATTAGCCTTTAATAGACAATTGGGGAATTTTAAAAAAAGAAAAATTGAGATAATAAAAATAACTCCAAAATTAAGGAGGCTAGATTATGAAAAAATTTGGTGAATTATTAAAAAAAGTTAATAACTACAACAAAAAAGCAAAAAATCCGTTTATTGAAAACAATTTTGCCTATAACCCTTTTAAATCAATTTATGAACAGACGTATATCTGGGTTGAAAAACCTAAAGATGATTAGACAAATCCTTGTGCTCGTCACTTCCGCCTGTTTGAATAAGACTGTATTTTTGGGCTAATTTTGGTGGCAATTTTGAAGATGAAAATTTGACAACTCCTCTTAATCTGTCATATGGATAATATGTTTCAATGCCATCAAGCCCAAAAGACACAAGCTTTTTAACAAAGTTATCTAAAGAAAACACATTGCAACAACAAGGGTGCGCCAAAACGGCAATCCCGCCCGCTTGATGTATCGCATTAATGACTTTTTTAGGGTGACGAGATTTAAAAAGACGTATTAAATCATTTTTTTGCTCTTGCTCATTTTGCGCGCAAATTGCTTGCAAGGCTTTGTTGTTTGGGTCAATTCCATACCCTAAGATATGTAAAAGCACAAAATTATACATGCAATCAAATTCAACACCTTTGATTAAAATTTCATCATCTTTATATGTTGAAGTTAAATAGCCTTGAACGCTGTTATGGTCAGTGATTGAAATATATTTCATATTCAAATTTTTTGCTTGTTCAACTAATTTATCAAATTCAAATTCGCCATCTGAAAAGTTTGAATGAACGTGTAAATTCACTTTTGAATAGAAATCTTCTTTATTAAACGATTTAATTAATTCCTTGATATCCATATTTAAAAGTATCTCACAAAAAAGAGGCTTTGTATTATACAAAACCTCTTTCAATTTATAATTTATAAATTAATGACAAACTGATAACAAAATACCAGCTGCAACTGCTGAACCAATAACACCAGCTACGTTTGGACCCATAGCGTGCATTAACAAGAAATTGTTTGGGTTATATTCTAAACCAACTTTGTTTGCAACGCGCGCTGCCATTGGAACCGCAGAAACACCTGCTGAACCAATAAGTGGATTGATTTTATTATCTTTTGATGAGAATAAATTCATAATTTTTGCCATGATAAGCCCTGCTGCTGTTGCAAGTGAAAAGGCAACAATACCAAGGATTAAAATGAACAATGTTTGTACTGTTAAGAATTGGTCTGCTGAAAGTTTTGAACCAACAGATAAGCCAAGGAAAATTGTGACAATATTGATTAATGCGTTTTGCATTGTATCAGATAATCTATCTACAACTCCACATTCTTTACACAAATTACCAAATGCCAAAGCACCAACTAACGGACAAGCGTCTGGCAAGAATAAAATACATAAAGAAAGAACTAAAAGAGGGAAAACAATTTTTTCACGTTTTGAAACTTCTCTTAATTGTTTCATTTCAATTTTACGTTCAGCTTCTGTTGTTAAAAGTTTCATAATTGGTGGTTGAATAACTGGAACCAAAGCCATATATGAATATGCTGCTACTGCAATTGCGCCAAGTAATTCTGGAGCTAGTTTTGATGTTACAAAGATTGATGTTGGACCATCTGCCCCGCCAATAATACCGATAGCGCCTGCTTGAGGTAGTGTGAAACCAAAGCAGCAAAGAGCAAGTAATAATGCGCCAAAGATACCAAATTGCGCTGCACCACCAAGCAAAGCTGTTTTTGGATTAGCCAATAATGGACCAAAGTCTGTCATTGCGCCTACGCCCATAAAAATAATTAATGGGAACAAGCCTTGGTGAATACCTGCTTCGTAAATGATATATAAGAAACCACCTGGTTCAGAAATCCCTGCCAATGGAATATTTGACAAGAAACCACCAAAAGCAATTGGGATTAAAAGCAATGGTTCATATTGTTTTTTAATACCTAAATACATTAAGAATAAACAAATTAAAAGCATAATTGGAGAACCAAATTGGTGCAAGAATTGTTCAAAACCTGATGTAATTGTAGGGTCAACGTCTTTTACAAGGTTGCAAATACCCGTTGTAGACCATAATTGTTGAAAAACTTCTCCTATATTCATAATCTACCTCGCTTATCCAATTACAACCAATGTTTGACCGTTAACAACTTTGTCGCCTTGTGAAACTTCAATTGATTGAACTGTGCCAGTAAATGGAGATTTAATTTCTGTTTCCATTTTCATAGCTTCAACGACTAATAATACATCACCTTCAGAAACTTCATCACCAACAGATACTTCTAATCTTAAAACGTTTCCAGGTAGCGCAGCTTTAACTTCTTGACCGTCGCCAGATGATGCTGAAGCTTTTGCTTCAATACCAGCAACAACAGATGTATCATATGTTTTACCGTTAACTGTTGCTTTAGAGCCATCTAATTTAACAGCATATTTTTTGCCATTTAATGTAACAGTATATTCGCCATTTGATGAAGTTGCAGGTGCAGATGTTTGAACATTTGCAGATTTATTAACTGAAACAACGCCTTTACCAAGTAAAAATTCGATACCTTTATCAACATTACCATCTTTACAAGCAGCTGAAATAAAGATATTTTCTTCTGTTGCTTCTAAACCTGCTTCGGCAAGTCTTGCTTTTGCAGCTTCAACGCCTTTATCTGCATCTTTTTCGTTTAAGTCAACAACAAGTTCGTTTGTTGGTTCCATACCTAATTTTTCACTTGCCCATTTAACAAGTTCTGGGTCTGGTTCACAAGGAGTTTTACCAAAATAACCTAATAACATTTTAGCGTATCCTGGATTTGCTTGTGCCCATGGTTCAGGTGAAATCGCATTTAAAAATGCTTGTTGAGCATAGAATTGTGAAACAGGAGTTACAGATGTTGCAAAACCGCCTCTTTCAACAACTTCTTTCATATTTTCAATTAATTTAGGGAATTTATCTAACATACCCATATCTTTTAATTGGTTAACTGTTGTTGCAGTAGCGCCACCAGGAAGTGGAGCTTGGATTAAAATTGGGTTAACTGCTAAAGAAATTGGATCAAGAGGATAATCTTTCATACATTCTTTAAAGATTTCTTCTGTTTCCATAATCTTTTTAATGTCTATACCAAGGTCATATTCGGTTCCTTTTAAAGCATGCCACATTGAAATGATATCTGGTTGGCCAGTACCACCTGAAACAGGTTTCATTGCAAGGTCAATGCCATCAGCTCCGCCATCAAGTGCTGCTAAATATGCAGCTAGGCCAGTTCCAGCTGTTTCGTGTGAATGGAAGCGGATATGAGCATCTTTGCCCAATAATTCACGAGCCATTTTAACTGTTTCATATACTTTTCTTGGGTTTGATGTACCTGAAGCGTCTTTAAATGCTAATGAATCAAATGGTAAACCTGAATCTAAGATATTTCTTAAAACTTTTTCATAAAAAGCAACGTCATGAGCACCTTCGCAACCATATGGAAGTTCCATCATTGTAATTGTTACTTCGTGTTTTAAGCCATGTTTTTTAATTGAATTTGCTGAATCTACTAAATTATTAACGTCGTTTAAAGCGTCAAAGTTTCTAATAACATTAACACCGTGTTTAGCAAACATTTTAGCGTGTAAGTCAATGATATCTCTTGGTTGAGAGTTTAAACCAACAACGTTTACGCCACGAGAAAGTGATTGTAAAACAACATCTGGACCAACAGCAGCTCTGATTTTGTCCATTGTTTCAAATGCGTTTTCGTTGCAGAAAAATATAGGCGCTTGAAAACGAGCACCACCTGCTGTTTCAAAATGTTTGATACCAGCGTCAACTGCTGATTTTAAGGCTGGTAAAAAGTCGTCTACTAAAACTTTTGCGCCATAAATGGATTGTAAACCGTCACGAAATGACGTATCCATAACTTTAATTAATTTTTTTGCCATTTTTATTACCTCTAATAAATTATTAACCTTGTTTTTGAGCAATTAATACTGCAAGAGCAATATCTGCTTCATCTGTTGTTTTTGCTTTAGCTTTTGTTTTAGCTTCTTCAATTACAGGTGGGCAAATTTTATCGATAAAAGCAACAATTTTTGCCATAATTGTAATTGCAAAAATAGTGATTATCAAAAAACTAAAAACAACGCTCATGCCAATTAAAACCGTTGTTCCGCCTTGTAACCAAAGTTGCGCGTTTAACATAACTTTTCTCCTTTTAATCCGTTATTTAAAAAATCATCATAGTCTTGTTTAAAGTTGTTTAAAAATGCTTCTAAAAATTCTTGTTTATTAACATTTTTTTTGGTTTCGTTATAGATTGATGTTGCTGGAATGTTGATGTTTTTGAGCTCATTTTCATCAAGGTTCAAATTAATTCCGCAACCAACAATAACTCCTTTTAATTTTGTTCCTAAAAATTCAGATTCTGCCAAAAAACCTGCAATTTTTTTGCCGTTGATTAAAATATCATTGGGATATTTAAAACTTGGTTTAAGCCCATATTCTTCAAGAGTTTTAGCACCAATTAAGGCAACATATCTTGTTAATTCGTTTAAATGTTCAATATTGTTTGGTTTTAAAATGATTGAAATATAAATATTTCCACCATTTTTGTTTGATGAGAACCATACACGTTCAAACTGTCCATGTCCTTGTGTTTGTAAGTCGCACGATACAACCTGAAAGTCTTGTAGTTCCTCTAAATGTTGATGAGAATAAACACTTGTAGAATTTATTTCATCAAAATGTAAAATATTATACATACATTAATGATATCAAAAATAAAAATTTGAAACAAATTTTTTTTAAATTCGTCTAAATGTATAAGGATTTATGTTAATATAGTATTCAAAGAGGGTTGAAATGACACAAAAAATATTTGATTGCGTTATTTTAGGTGCTGGTCCTGCGGGAATGAACGCGGCGCTATATTGCGCAAGGGCAAATTTAGATTGCGCATTGGTTGATATTAGCGCAATTGGTGGAGCGCCAATGAACTATTTAGAAATTGAAAACTATTTAGGTTTCAATAAAATTAATACTTTTGATTTGTGCGAAAAATTTGAACAACATATTGATAATTTTAATATTCAAAAATATCCATATTGCGAAATTGAAAAAATTGATTTAACAAAAGATATTAAAAAAATTAAAACAACAGAAAAAGAATTTCTTGCAAAATCAATAATCATTGCAACAGGTGCAAGCCCTAAAAAGCTTGATATTAAAGGAGAAGAAGAAGCAAGAGGAAAAGGCGTTAGCTATTGCGCAATTTGTGACGGCAATTTTTACAAAGATAAAATTGTTTGCGTAGTTGGCGGGGGAAATTCGGCCTTAGAAGAGGCGATTTATTTATCAAATATTGCTAAAAAAGTTTATTTAATCCATAGACGCAATGAATTTAGAGCAGATAAAATTTTACAAGAAAGAATTAAACAAATTGAAAATGTTGAATTTGTTTTAAATGCACAGTGCAAGGAAATTTTGCTTGATAATAAGGTTTATGGTTTAAAAATTGAGCAAAATGGAATTGAAAAAATTATTGAAACAGACGGTATTTTCCCATATATCGGCTTAAGTGCAAATATAGATTATTTCCACTCGCAACTTGAATTAACGCCTGACGGTTTTATTTTGACTGATGAAAATATGAAAACAAATCTAGATGGTGTCTATGCCATTGGAGATATCAGAAACACACCTTTAAGGCAAGTGATTACAGCTGTATCAGATGGTGCAATTGCGGGTGTGAATGTTTCAAAATATGTTTTAAATAGCGAAAAAATCGAAATTAAGAAATAAGGAAAAAAATGAAAGCATTAGTTTACGACAAAGAATTAAAATTAGTCACTGATTATCAAAAACCAATTTTAAAACCAAACGAAGTATTAATCAAAACCAAAATGGTTGGAATATGCAATACGGATTATGAAATAACTCAAGGATATATGGGCTATTGCGGCATTTTAGGACATGAATTTGTCGGAGTTGTTGAAAGTGTTGGTGAAAATGTTGATAAAAAGTGGATTAATAAAAGAGTAGTCGGCGAAATTAATTGTGCTTGTCAGGACTGTTCATATTGTCATCAAAACTTGCAAAGACATTGCCCAAACCGTTCAACGCTTGGTATTTGGCAAAAAGATGGTTGTTTTTGTGAATATTTTACTTTACCTGTTGAAAATGTTTTTGAAATTTCAAATAATATTGATGATGAAACCGCAACTTTCACAGAGCCATTAGCTGCTGGATATGAAATATTAGAACAAGTTCACATTAAACCAAATTCAAAAGTTGCAATTGTGGGTGATGGCAAGCTTGGGCTTTGCATTTCGCTTGTGTTTAGCGCAATGAACATTGACTTTGTTCACATTGGAAAACACGAAGAAAAACTTAAAATTTCAAAAGAGCAAGGCGCTAAAACAATGCTTTTATCTGAATTAAAAGATGAAGATAAAATGTCATTTGATGTTGTAGTTGAAGCGACAGGTTCAACTGGTGGTTTTGAAGTTAGCGCAAGTCTTGTAAAACCAAGAGGAACTCTTGTTTTAAAAAGCACAATAGCTGCAAAAGAAGGGTTAAACTTGGCAACAATTGTTGTAAATGAAATTACAATTGTTGGTTCAAGATGTGGACAATTTAAACCAATTATAAAATTATTGGAAAATAAAAAAATTAATCCAAAACCATTGATTGATGGCATTTATAGCGTTGAAGATTTTAAACTTGCATTTGAGAAAAATTCCCAAAAAGGAGTTTTGAAGGTTTTGGTTAAGTTTTAATGATATTAATATTCATTAACAAACCTATTGCAAAAAATAATTGATATTGTATTATTTTCCATGTCAGAAATATATCCTAAATACCCGAACATAAAATGCTTAGAAATAAGTTTATTTTGATGTTCTTTTTTAGTTTTATAGGAAAAAATCAGTAAATTACAATAAGAAAGGTAATAAACGTGGAAGAAAACAAAGAAATCCTAGAACAAGAAGTTGTTGAAACTGTTGAAACAGTAGAAGCTGCTGAAGTTCAAGAAGAAAACAAAGAGGATAAAAAACCTCAAAGAAAAGCTAGAAGAAGAAAAATTGAAACAGTTGAACCTGTTGAATCTGAATGGAAAGAACAAGTTGTTCAAATCCGTCGTGTAACAAAAGTTGTTAAAGGTGGTAAAAAACTATCTTTCAGAGCTATTGTTATCGTTGGTAACAAAAAAGGACAAGTTGGTATGGGCGTTGCAAAAGCTGCTGAAGTTATTATTGCTATTCAAAAAGCTGTTGCAGATGCTAGAAAAAATCTTGTTACAGTTCCATTGTTCAACACAACTATTCCTCATATGATTACTGGTCGTTCTGGCGCTGGTTCAGTTGTTTTAAAACCAGCTTCAAAAGGTACTGGTGTTATTGCTGGTGGTGCTGTTCGTGCAGTATTAGAGCTTTCTGGTGTTGAAAATATTCTTTCAAAATCATTAGGTTCAAAATCTCCATTAAACGCAGCAAACGCTACATTAAATGCTTTGAAATCTTTAAGACCATTCAAAGAAGTTGCTGCAGTTCGTGGTATTTCAGTAAAAGAAATGTTAAAAGCATAAGTTAATTAAAGGATTTAAATAAAATGGCAGATAAAAAAATAAAAATTAAACAAGTAAAAAGCACAATCGGCGCTTCTGAAAAACAAGTAAGAGTTGTTCGTGCTCTTGGTTTAACTAAAAAAGACCAAGTTGTTGAACACTTACCAAGTGCTACTATTCTTGGCATGGTAAACAAAGTTCCACACATCGTACAAATTGTAGAATAATAAGGAAGGTATAATATAATGTTAAATTTAGAAGATATTAAACCAGCTGAAGGCGCTACTCACGCTAGAAAACGCAAAGGCAGAGGTATTGCTTCAGGTCATGGTAAAACATCTTGCCGTGGTAACAACGGTGAAGGTCAAAGAAGTGGTAACAGCCACAAAAGAGGTTTCGAAGGCGGTCAAATGCCTTCATACAGACAAATGCCTAAATTAAAAGGTTTCAAAAACAGATTTAGAGAAGAATCTGCTGCAATCAATATTTCAAGATTAGCTGAATTAGACGCTGAAACTATTGATTTAGCATTTTTACAAGAAAATAAAAAAGCTTCTTCCACTGCTGTCGCATTAAGAGTTCTTGGAAATGGCGAAATTGCTAAAGCTATTACTGTAAAAGCTAGCTATTTCAGCCCATCAGCTAAAGAAAAAATCGAAAAAGCAGGCGGAAAGGCAGAATTAGTATAATGCAACAAAAAATCGATTCAGATAAAGTTGTGCAAAATTTAATGGCAAGTTGGCAAGCAAGTGGATTGAAGCAAAAGCTGATTTTCACTTTTGCCATTATTGCTTTGTTTAGATTTTGCGCGCAATTGCCAATTTATGGTATCAATAACGAAGTTTTCCAAGCTTTAGCAAGCGGAAACAATCTAATTGGATTTTTAGATATGTTCTCTGGCGGTGCTTTGGGTAAAGTTTCAATCTTTGCTCTTGGTATCGGGCCATATATTACATCATCTATTATCATGCAATTAATGGCGGTTATTGTTCCAAGTTTAGAACGTGCCCAAAAAGAAGATGGCGAAGCAGGCAGACGTAAAATTCAGCAAATTACAAGAGTATTTACTGTTGGTCTTGCTCTTTTCCAATCATTAATTTTTGCTTTGGCTTTATATAAACTTCCTGGTGCAATAATGCCTGGGGTTGATCCTGTAATGTTTTTTGTAGGTTCAGCTGTTTCATTAACTGCTGGTTCAGTTATTGTTATGTGGCTTGCTGAGTTAATCACCGAAAAAGGCGTTGGAAACGGCGCTTCATTGATAATTTTCGTTGGTATCATTGCTGGTATTCCACTATATTGTAACAGAACTGCTACTTTGGTTTCACAAGATGCTATGCTGCAACTTGGTTTGTTGGCTTTGGTTGCAATTTTCTTGGCAACAATAGTTTTCATTATTGTTCTTCATGAAGCTGCAAGAAAAGTTCCAATCGTTTCAGCAAGACGTCAAGTCGGAAACAAAGTATATGGCGGACAAAATACAAGCATTCCTTTTAAACTTAATCCTGGTGGGGTTATGCCAATTATCTTTGCGATTGCAATTTTGTTGTTCCCTGCAACAGTTTTAGGTTTTGTTCAACAAATGCACATTGAAAACGTTGCGGTTGCGTCAGTTTTTGAAAAATTAAGCATAGTATTCAGCGCAAATTCAATCAGTTATTATGTAATTTACTTTGTTTTGATTGTTACTTTGACATTTTTCTATGCTTCAATTATTCCTTCAATGCAACCAAAAGAAATTGCAAACAATTTGAAAAAATATGGTTCTGCAATTCCTGGGGTTAAACCTGGCAAACCAACAGCAGATAAATTAAACGAAATTCTATCAAGAACTACTTTAATTGGTGCTTTGGCGCTTGGTATAATCGCAATGATTCCAACAGTTGCAACAAAAGTAACAGGAATTACCACTTTCCAAGGTATTGGCGCAACAAGTTTAATCATCTTGGTTGGTGTTGCTCTTGATTTCATTAACCAAATCAAGACACATATGTTAGCTAAAAACTATGAAAGTTTTTTGCAACAACAATAAGAGGAAAATAAAAAAATGAAAAAAGTTTTCATATTTTTAGGCCCTCCAGGCTCTGGTAAGGGCACCCAAACTTCAAGATTATCTGACAAATTGTCTATTCCACACATAGATACAGGCTCTTTGTTAAGAAAAAATATTCAAGACAATACTGAGCTTGGGATAATCGCAAAAAGTTTTATTGACAAAGGAAATCTTGTTCCAATCGAAGTCGTTTCAAGCGTTATCAAAGAAAGATTACAAAAAGATGACTGCAAAGATGGCTTCGTATTAGATGGTTTCCCTCGCTCAATTGAACAAGCACAAGCTTTGGAAAAAATCTTAGATGAAATCGGAAGATTTTCACTAATCGAAGATGCTTTAGCTGTTTATTTTGATGTAGATACTGAGGCATTAATCCAAAGGCTAGTCAACCGTCGTTCTTGTCCAAAATGTGCAACAATTTATAATTTAATTTCAAATCCACCTAAAATTATGGATTATTGCGATATTTGCGACGAAAAATTGACCCAAAGAGATGATGATAATGAAGAGGTTGCAAGAGCTCGTTTTGTAACATACGAAAGAGAAACAGCTCCACTTTATGATTATTTCAAGCAAATGGGAATTTTGAAAGAAATCGACGCGTCAGGTGCAATCACAGAAATTTGGGAAAAGTTAAAAGAGATAATTTTTGAAGAAAAATAACTTGATTAAATCACCTTTTTAAAAGGTGATTTAATTTAAGAGAGGAATATTATGAATAAAAAATCCAGAGAAGAAATTAAATTAATGTGTATGGCGGGGAATATCGTTGCTTTGGTTCATCAAGAAATGAAACGAGTGATTGAGCCTGGGATTTCAACTTTGGAGCTTGATAAAATCGCACATGACATCATCAAGAAAAACAAAGCAATACCAACATTTCTTGGCTATTGCGGTTTCCCAAACACAATTTGTGCGTCAGTTAACGAACAAGTTGTCCACGGCATTCCATCAAAAGATGTTATTTTAAAAGAAGGCGATATCATTTCAGTTGACGTTGGTGCAACCTATCGTGGTTTAGTTGGAGACAGTGCTTGGACATATGCAGTTGGTAAAATTGCCCCAGAAGTTCAAAATTTAATGGATATTACTCAAAAAGCGCTTTTCGCTGGGATTGAACAAATGATTCCAGAAAATCCTTTGGAAAATGTTTCTGCTGCGATTGAAGATGTCGCAAAAGAAGGTCGTGTTGGAATTGTGCGCCAATATGGCGGACATGGGGTTGGTAGAGAAATGCACGAAGAGCCATTTTTGTTTAATTACCGTACAAATTCAAGAGTTATTATTAAAAGAAATTGCGCAATAGCAATTGAGCCAATGTTGAATTTAGGGTGTGATGAGGTTCATCAGCTTGATGATGGTTGGACAGTTGTGACAGATGATAAAAAGCCTTCTGCGCACTTTGAACATACTGTTATTGCAACAGATGATGGTCCACTGATTACAACCCGAGTCCAATGAGCTTAGCGCGACTGCGCTTAGCGAATGCAGGCGAGGGCAAAGGTGTGCGAAGCTCGTGACGGCAGACCGTTGAGGTCTGGCGGACAGAGCGAAGTCCTTACCAATCCGCCGTTGCGACTGAAGCGTAAGCGAAAGGAAGCGAAGAAATCTTTGATTTCACAGGCGGAATACCCAAGTCCAATGAGCTTAGTGCGACTGCGCTTAACAAATCTAGAATATTTTTGTTACAAAATAAAAAAGGTATGCCCAAATGGAACATACCTTTTAAAATTATTCATTCAAGAACTATTTTTTGTTTACTAATTCTTTGAATTTTTTACCTGCTGAGAAAGCTGGAACAGTTTTAGCAGCGATTTTGATTTCTTTGCCAGTTTGTGGGTTTCTACCAGTTCTAGCAGCTCTTTTTCTTGATTCGAATGTACCGAAACCAACTAAAGTAACTTTTTCACCTTTAGCAACAGTTTTTTGAACAGTTTCTACTAAACCGTTTAAAACTTCAGCAGCTTCTTTTTGAGTAACTTTAGCTTTTTTAGCAATTTCTTGTACTAATTCTTCTTTGTTCATTTATGAACCCCTTTCTATATCTCTTGGATTGATTATATCGGTAAATTTGACATGTTGCAAGTCTTTTTTTAAAAAAAATATCTGATATAATGATTTTATGAAAAAACATTTCCAACGTTGGTATGAAAAAGACCCTTATTTAAACGCTTTTATGAACTTATTGGCGGATTTGCCAATCGAAGTCCAATGCGAGATTGCTATCGATATTATTATGAAATCTTCAAATATGATTGACAGGGACTATACAAAAATTATCAAAGATGTTGCAAATTTTGACCCTAAAAACTTTAAACGTTGGTATGATAAAAATCCAAATATTCATCTTGCGATTGAATCTTTAAGAGATTTAACAGAAAAACAACGCGATATTATTGTCCAAGAGTTTTCAGATAAAATTTTAAATTCGCACTACATTAAAATCGAGGGCTTAGATTAAATGAAAAATATTTTAATCACAGGCGCTTCATCTGGTATTGGCGAAACAATTGCAAATTTACTTTCTCAAAAACATGATGTTTTTTTATCTGGTAGACGAGAGCTCGACAAAGTAAATTATTATTCTTGCGATTTAATAGATTCCTTTTCGCTTGATAATTTGTATCAAAAAGCGGTTGAATATTTTAATTCTGATATCGATATTTTAATCAATTGCGCAGGACAATATGTCTATAAAAAAATTGAAGATATGACAATTGATGAAACAACATATCTTCTAGATTTAAATTTTAAATCTGCATATATTTTATCTTCGCTTGTAATTCCAAACATGAAAAAAAATAAATGGGGCAGAATAATTAATATTGGCTCAATTTCTGGCATGGTCGGAGAAGCAAATGCGACTTTGTATTCAGCGACAAAATCTGCTTTATCTGGCTTCACAAAAGCTCTAGCGCTTGAAGTAGCAACAGATAACATCACAGTTAATCAAATCAATCCAGGTTGGGTAGATACGCCACTAGCTAATGTTTTAGATGAAAGCGAAAGACAAGAGGTGATTGATGTGACCCCGCAAAAGCGCTTTGTTGAACCAATAGAGGTTGCAAAATTGTGCGAATATTTAATCTCTGATAGTGCAAAAGGCATTACAGGACAGAATATCAACCTTTGTGCAGGTTTATCAATCGGCTGCTAATGGTATAATTAAATTATGAAAAAAATATTTTTGTTATTAAGCGCTTTGTTTGTTATGAGCGCGTATGGGGTAGAAGAGTTTGAAAATGTCGGTATTGCAAAATATGCCGTTTTGGAAACTGTTAAAAATTATGTTCCAATTCGCGAAAAACCATCAGAAAGTGCGAAAAGAATTACCCACTTGCCACTTGGGGCGGTTTTGTTTTCATTACAAGAAAGCGAAAATTATTTTTTAGTTGAATTAAATGAAGAAAATAAATTTTATATAAATAAAAAATTTGTCGAAGTCCAAGCAATTATTCCAGAAAAAAGACTTGGAAATGTTGATGAAATGATTTTTCAAGACAAAAAAGATAGATACATAATTAATTTAAAAACAGAGTTTTTGCCACCATTTGTAATGAAAGAAGAGGGAAATAACTTAAATATTACTTTTTATGATATTCATTTTGACCCAACAAATGCAAAAATTGAAAAAAAGATAAGTAATTTTTCTTTGACCGATAAAATTGCAAATGAATTTGAAATAAAATATCAAAACCTAGAGCAAAATAAGCCTTTTTTTGGCTATGACGTTCAAAAATATGATGATGGATATAAAATAATCATCAAAAAAGCGCCAAAAATTGATCAAACAAAACTTTTAAAAGGCATTAATGTGCTTGTTGATGCGGGTCATGGCGGAGCGGAGAGCGGGGTTTGCGCAAACAATTTAAAAGAAAAAAAGATTAATTTGCAAATTTCAAAAAAATTGAAAAAAGAATTGAAAAAACGTGGCGCAAAAGTATATATGACCCGAACAAAAGACAAAACCGTGCCGTTGTATGATAGAGTTCAAATGGCAAAAGAAAAAGATATAGATATTTTATTATCAATCCATCAAAACTCGCTTGCTGATAGATCTAAAGTTGAATTTAAACATGGTGCAGGGACATATTACTATCAAACTCAAGCAAAACCTTTAGCACAAAGTATCCAAAAGCATCTTTTACATGAGACAAAATTTAAAGATGACGGGGTAAACTATGCTTCTTTTGTTTTAACAAGACCAACTTTGCCTGTGAGCGTTTTAATTGAATGTGGATATTTGATTTGTGAATTTGAGGCAAAATGTTTGAAAAACAAAAAATTTCAAAATAAAGTTGCCAAAGCAATTGCAAGAGGAACAGCGCAATATTTGAAAGATAATTTTTAATCTAAGCCAATATAATTTTTTAAGTTGATTGAAAGGTTTTTATTTCTGCATAATTTTTTCAATTTTGCAATCGCTCTTGTTTCAATTTGGCGAATTCTTTCTCTTGAAACACCATATCTTGTGCCAATTTCGTCTAGTGTTTTCTTTTGTCCATTGTTATCTAACCCATAGCGCATGATTAAAACGTCTTTTTCTTTTGGGTTTAATTGGTTTAACATTTTTTGCACATCACCCAATAAGTTTTCTTGTGTAACTTTTGTGTCAGGCGTTAAATGAGTTTCGTCAATAATGAAATCAGCAATTTTAGAGTTGTCATCTTTTTGGTTTGCTGGGGTTTCGATTGAGATTGTGCTTTGCGAACTTTTCATTAATGCAACAAGTTTATTGACCGGCAAATCAACTCTTTTTGCAATTTCTTCTTTGGTTGGGACTCTGTTTAATTCAGTTGATAGTTCAATTGTTGCACGTTTAATTTTAGATAAAGTTTCAATCATATGAACTGGAAGACGTATCATTCTAGATTTGTCCGCAATGCCTCTTGTGATTGCTTGTTGAATCCACCAAGTTGCATATGTTGAAAATTTATATCCTTTTGAATAATCAAACTTTTCTGCTGCTTTCATCAAGCCAAGATTTCCTTCTTGAATTAAATCAAGAAAAGATAACCCTCTACCAATATATTTTTTTGCAATTGATACAACTAATCTTAAATTGGCATTAATTAAGATTTCGCGAGCTTTTTGAGAACCTTTTTCTTTGATTTGTCTTGCGACTTCAAGTTCGTCTTCAAAGCTCAAAAGCGGAATTTTACCAATTTGTTGCAAATATATTTTAACGGAATCGTCAGCAACAATTGACTTGTAGTCTTCTTGGTTTTTTTGGTTGTCTTCTTGTTCTGTTTCTTCCTGAGAAGTAATATCGTTGTCAATTTCAAGGAGAGCTTGTTCGTCTAAATCGTCATATAAAAAATCGTTTGTATCTTTATTTTCGTTTTTTATTTTCATTTTTTCTCCAAGAATTAATGCTATTATATACTATTTTTTTATTTTCTTAAAGCGATTTTTTCTTTTACTCGAATTTGCCTTAATGCTTCATATGCAATGACAGCAGTAGCTGCTGATACGTTTAGAGATTCAAAATTTGATTCCATTTTGATTGTAAAATCGGCTTTGTTTAAAATTGTTTTGGAAATCCCTGAACCTTCTGAACCCATAACAACAGCAAAGTTCATATCCGTATAATCAATTTCATAGTAATTATCTTTTGCTTGCATTTGTGTCGCAATTACCCAAAAGTCGTGTTTTTTCAAAGTTTCAATACTAGCTGAAAGACTAGTTGTTTTAATAATTGGAATATGATTAATTGCGCCAGAAGAAATTTTTTCAACAGTTGGTGTAATTGGACAACTTCTGTGATTTGAAATTAATACCCCGTCAAATCCCGCAGCAGCTGCTGTTCTTATTATTGCCCCAAAGTTATGTGGGTCTGATATGCCATCTAAAATAATTAATTTTTTATAGCCTTCTTTTTCAATTTCTAAAAAGTCTTCAAGCTCGATATATTCAACAGGCGAAATGCTTGCGATAATTCCTTGAAAATTAACGTTTGGTTCAAAAAATTCTGCAAATTTTTGCAAAGACGCCTCTTGAACAATAATTTTATTGTCACGTGCAAGGTCAACAATATTTTTTAAACGCTTATCGTAAAAAAATCCTTTTTGAATGTAAATTTTGTTTACTCTTTTTGGGTTTTTTGATAGTACTTCAAATATTGGATTTTTTCCGTAAATATAGTTATTTTCCATTTTTTCACCTTGTTTTTTTGTATACAATTGTTAAGATATTATTATATTTTATATTATTATTGTATTATAAAATATAGGTAGATGTGAATAAGTTTAGAATTTTATAGAGATGTTAAATTTTTTATCGCAAGGAAATCAAAAGCAAGTTGTCGGAATTTCGCTTACCCCTGGTATAGGGCTTGAAGCAGTCATTGTAGACAAGTTTAAAAATGTTGTTTTAAATTACGGAAGAAAAAAAGTTGATTATAATTTCTCAACAAGAGAAATTCAAGATTATATTCAATTTAAAACCGCAATCGTCGAATTAATGGACGAGATGAAAATTCCGCCAAAAGCTTTGACATATTTGGTTTTACCAAATGTTCATTTTGATTTCACTCAAGTTCCATCTATCATTGGTGACGCAGAATTAAAAACTGTTGTTTTATCAAAAGCAGAAGAGTTTTATCTTTTCAAAAGAGAAGAGCCTGTTTCTGGTTGCTATACTGTTTCTGGTGCAAATGACGCGTCTACTAAAAAAATTGCTTACACATCTTTCCAAAAAACTGCAATTGATCAAATCAAAGATATAATTAGCGATTGCGGTTTGCAATTAATCGGGATAGAAAGTGCTTATTCAGCTACAATTCGTGGTTTACACGTTACAGGACTTATTGATGATGTTGTTCTTGAAGAATCTTCTTGGACATTAATGATGATTAATACAAACAGCTTTACTCTGTTCCAAATGGAAGGCAAAAATCTTCTTGATTGCACAGAAGTTCCTTTGGCGATTAAATCATTCTCAACAGAAGAAGCTTACCAAGCGATTGTTTCAAGCTCATCTCAACTTTTAAACAATTACCCTTCAATGAAACTTTATATTATCAGCCAAACTGATGATATATGTGCAGATGTTTTAAAACGTCAAATGCAATATGACAGAGAAATTGTTGCAATTGATTCAAATAAATATTCTAAAAAGCCAATGCTTGATGTAATGGCAGCGACAGACTTTAACGAGGCAAACTCTGTAACAGCTAGTGTTTTGGGTGCTTCAATTATTGCTCCAGATTTCATCACATTAAACGTTTTATCAGACGACCCTGCTGCTTATTTAGGAATTTATTTTACAACTAAAATCGCAGGTCAAGACGTTGATATTACAAGCGAATTTGTTATTAAAGTTTGTGTTGTACTTGCTGTTGTGGTTGCAATTTTCTTTGGTGCAATTGGCGCAGGGCTTAATTTTGTTGATGTTAGCGCTCAAGATAAATTATCTCAATATAAATCTGAAATTCAATCACTTGATGCTCAAATTAGCTCAGAAGAACAAGGCGAAAAAGCTCCAGATATCGATATGTTTGGTGTGATTGACCAAGTTGCAGCGTCAAACGTTGTTGCAATTAATTTCTATGATTCTATTGCAACTGATATTCCAAAAAATGTTTGGTTAACAAAATATTATAACAAAGCTGGAGATAAAATTTTAATCAAAGGTATTGCTGAAAATATCGCAGATATCTATGAATATTATAAAAATTTAAGAGTTGTTTCACCTCAATCAAATATCAAATTAACAGAATTAAAAGTTTTAACAGATGTTAGTGGTGAAAGTGAAGCATATATCAGCAATTTATTAATGGAAAAAGATTTCGACAGATTATATAGTTTCGAAATTGCAAATACTGATATTGAAATTGCTAAAGAAGAAGCGTCTGAAGCTTCCGAAATTGAAATCATTAAGAAAAAAGCTCCTGAAGCTGAAAATAATAAAAAAGAAATTGAAAAACCTTCAAAACAAATGAAGCTTGCAAGATAGGGTGAAGATGGAAAAGTTAATTAAAGATAATATCTTATATATTTTAATTGTTTTAATCGCTTTTGGTGGCGGCATATATTTCGTTTACGACCGCGCGGTTGTTGCGTTTGAAACACACAGTGCAGTCACACAAAAGAAAGAAGAATTGCAAACAAAACAAGCAAAACTTGACCAAATCAGAAAAGCAAAAGCTGCAAATAGAAATGTTAAAAAGAAAGAAAGCCAAAGCGGAAAAGTTATCTATGAAGTTCTTGGACAACAATTCAGCCCAGAAGCTTCTTTTGGTATAATGTTTGAAAATATTTTATCTAACATTACAAATAGTGGCATTAAAATTCGTTCAATTGATTACAATTACGAACCAAAAGATGATAAAGTTGCAATGACAAACACTCCTGGATATAATGCTTGTGAATTGTCATTTGTTACTGTTGGTAATTATTCTCAATTGCAATCATTTTTCAAAAATATTACAAAAGAAAATTATTTAACAAATATCTATGAAGTTTATATTGAACCATACGACAAAGACAAAACTATCTTAATTGCAAAGTTTAAAATCAGACTTTACACAAAAACAATTTAAGAAAATGACTCATTTGTTGGAGTTCAATTTTAAATAATTATTATAATATCCTATTATAGCTATTATTATAGGGGATATTTTATGTTTAAAAAATTCATGAAAGGTGCTTTGGCAATGTTATTGTGCGCTATGCCAACATTTGCTTCAGAAGCGTCTTTAGTTGTTCCTGATTTTAGCGCAGACAAATTCCACTACAATTTATTATTGGCTGGTATTGCAGTTGCTGTATTAGGGGCTATTTTCGGTTTGATTGAATATTTCAAAATCAAACAAATCAAAGTTCATCCATTAATGGAAAATGTTGGAAACACAATTTTTGAAACTTGTAAAACATATTTAATTCAACAAGGAAAATTCTTAGTTGTTTTAGAAGTTTTAATTGGTTTGTGTATCGCATATTACTTTGGTGTTTTAGAACATATGGGCGCAAAAAGCGTTGGGTTGATTCTTTTGTGGTCAATAATCGGTATTTTGGGTTCATATTTTGTTGCTTGGTTTGGTATCAGAATGAATACCCTTGCAAATGCTAGAACATCATTTACAGCACTTCGCTCTAAACCATTAGGCTGTTTGAATATTCCATTAAAAGCTGGTATGTCAATCGGCGTATTATTGGTTTGCGTTGAGCTAATTTTAATGCTTGTAATTTTATTATTTGTCCCAGGTGAACTTGCTGGCGCTTGTTTCATTGGTTTTGCAATCGGCGAAAGCTTGGGCGCAAGTGCTTTGCGTGTTGCGGGCGGTATTTTTACAAAAATTGCCGATATTGGTTCAGACTTAATGAAAATTCAATTTGGCATTAAAGAAGATGATCCAAGAAACCCTGGCGTAATTGCAGACTGTACAGGCGACAACGCAGGCGATTCTATTGGACCATCTGCTGATGGTTTTGAAACATATGGCGTTACAGGTGTTGCGCTTGTTAGCTTTATTTTGTTGGGTGTTTTCCCACAATATCAAATTCAACTTTTAACTTGGATTTTCACAATGAGATTTTTGATGATTGTTACATCAATTGTTGCTTATTGGATTAATAATGTAATCACTTGTTGCTATGCAAAAAAATGTCAAAAATTTGACTTTGAAACACCACTGTCAAACCTTGTTTGGTTAACTTCAATTCTATCAATCATCATGACTTTTGGCGTTTCAAAATGGCTTTTAGCAGACGCTCCAAACAACTTATGGTTAATTTTATCTTTAATCATTTCTTGTGGTACACTAGGCGCTGCATTAATTCCAGAAGCAACAAAAGTATTTACTTCACCAAAAGCAAAACACACAAAAGAAGTTGTTACAGCGTCAAGCGAAGGTGGTGCTTCTTTAACAATTCTTTCTGGTATTGTTGCTGGAAACTTCAGCGGTTTTTGGATTGGCGCAATTATTGTTCTTTTAATGGGACTTGCATATTGGGCTAGTTTATCAATTGATGGCGTAATGATTTACCCATCAGTATTTGCTTTTGGTCTTGTAGCATTTGGTTTCTTGGGTATGGGTCCTGTTACAATTGCGGTTGACTCTTATGGCCCTGTTACAGATAATGCTCAATCAGTTTATGAGTTATCATTAATTGAAGAACAAGAAGACATTTCAAATCAAATTGAAAAAGCATATGGTTTTAAACCTGATTTTGAAAATGCTAAAAAATACTTAGAAGAAAATGACGGTGCAGGTAACACATTTAAAGCAACATCTAAACCCGTTTTAATTGGTACAGCTGTTGTTGGTGCCACAACAATGATTTTCTCTTTAATTTTAGTTATTCAAAATACATTGAATATCACACCTGAAATGATATTGAACCTATTAAATCCATATACATTGCTTGGCTTTATTGCTGGTGGTGCGGTAATTTACTGGTTCTCTGGTGCTTCAATGCAAGCAGTTACAACAGGGGCATATTCTGCAACTGAATATATTAAAAATCATATTAAACTTGGCGAAGCAGATGACAAAAAAGCAACTTTAGATAATTCTAAAGAAGTTGTTAAAATTTGTACTCAATATGCTCAAAAAGGTATGTTTAATATATTTGTTGCTTTGTTCTCATTTGCTTTAGCATTGGCATTTTTATCTTCACCAATTAAAGATAACACTGCTCCTGTGTCATTCTTTGTCAGCTATCTAATCGCAATTGCTGTGTTTGGCTTGTTCCAAGCGGTATTTATGGCAAACGCTGGCGGTTGCTGGGATAATGCAAAGAAAATTGTTGAAGTTGACCTTGCACAAAAAGCGACACCACTGCACGACGCAACTGTCGTTGGCGACACTGTTGGTGACCCATTCAAAGATACATCTTCTGTTGCAATGAATCCAATAATTAAGTTCACAACATTATTTGGTTTGTTGGCAATGGAAATTGCAATAAGCGCAGAATTTTCTAAATTCTCAAAAATTGCAGGATTTACGTTCTTAATCATTGCGTTAATTTTCGTTATTCGTTCATTCTACGCAATGAGAATTAAAGCGTAAGCCGGTGCTAAATCGGCAAATCGTTGAGATTTGACGATAGCACTACGATTGCGACGTAGGATAATCGAGCTTTTGAGCGACTGCGATAGCAAAAGCGAAAACAAGCGAGATACCCACAGGAGCAAAAGCGTAACCCGAACAAAGCGAAGCGTAGTGCGACGCACTAGCTGAGCAAAGTGAGGGCATAAAGAGTGTGAGGGCGTGACGGCAAAGCGAAGAGCTTTGGCGAACAGCCCGAAACCGTTCTAACCCGCCGTTGCGACTGAAGCGAAAGCGCGAAAGGAGCGAAGAAATCTTTGATTTCACAGGCGGAAAACCCGAACAAAGCGAATTGCGGCGCGACTGCGCCCAATAAACAAAATAAAACCACCAAGAGCTTATGCAAAATCAAGCATAAGCTCTTTTTTTGAGAGGTGGTTATATATAACAAAGAAAGTTTATTAATCGATTTTTAATTTCTTAATATCTTCTTTTTTATCTTCGTGCATTTTTGGTAAAGTAATGTGCAAAATGCCATCTTTAAATTGGCTTGTTGCGTTTTCTGTATTGATTTCATGTTCAAAAGGAATTACGCGCGAAAATTTGCCATAGCGAAATTCTGAAGTTTTAATGTTTTCATCTTCATTACATTTTTCAAATTTTGATTCTGCTGAAATTGAAATTGCATATTGACCTAGTTCAACGTCGATATTTTCTTTTTGAACGTTTGGTAATTCAACTTTGATATTATATTCGTTTTTCTTTTCCTTGATTTCAACCGCTGGGCGAAAAGCCTTATATACGTTTGGTGCGTGCTTTTCAAATTCAAACTCTCCAAAGGTATCTTTCAAAAAGCGGTTTAGGTCTTCGTGTATATTTTCAAAAAAATATGATGGTTCTCTTTTGACAATTGAAAATCTCATCTTGTTTCTCCTTTAAAATGATACTTTATTTTGACCTAGATTTTTTAAAGTTTCATTATTCTTTTTGTTTAGGAAGAAAGTGGGATTTTTTAGAGAAGTTTTAAAGGGCTTTCGTCTTATTTTTTAAAAAGCTAAAGCTTTTGTTTTTTCTTAAAAAACTTTAGCTTTTGTACTCTTTTCTTTCTTTTTCTCTCAGACGCCGAAATGAAAAGAAAGAAAAGAGTACGAGAAAAGAAAGAAACCTCGGGCTTGGTTAAATTGTTTTGTTTCTTTACAACGCTTCAAAACTTAACTCCTGAATAAAACAGTCGAGGTTTTGAACACCTTATACAATAAT
>JAFQOV010000015.1 GCA_017402995.1 Candidatus Gastranaerophilales bacterium | reverse complement strand
ACGCACTTAGTGAAATGTTTGTGCGAAAGGGTTGTTTGAGTGGCGAAGCCACGAGTTCCCGAAAGCACAAATATTGAACTTAGTGCGTCTCTAGAAACCTACATGAAACCAAGCCGATATTTCTTTTTCTTTTGGTTCTGTTTTCTTTTTCTTTCATCGGCGCTTGACGAAAGAAAAAGAAAATGAACAAGGGCTTTAGCCCTTTATAAATAAAAAAAATAAATATTAAAAAAGAAAAACGAAGAAGTCCAAAGGACTTGAAAAATAAAAATGAACAAAAGCTTTAGCTTTTTAAAAAAATATTCAAGGGCGAAAGCCCTTTAGAAAAAATATAAACAAAAAAATTCGAAAGACTTAAAAACGAACAAAACTTTTAAATATATTAAAAAATTGCAAAAAAAATCCTTTAACGATAAAATATAATAATTACGAGGTTAACAAGGATTTATATGCCAAGTTCTGAGCGAAGTATTGATATTTCAGAAAATAACGTTATAGAAGCAATCGAAGAAAAAAATATAGACAAAACAAAGCTAAAAGCAATTATCCGTGCATTTATTGCAAATATTGGAATAGCGCTAGTTAAGCTAATTTGTTTTTGGTTTTCAAAATCATCTGCAATGCTTGCAGAAGCAATCCACTCCGGTGTCGACAGCTTCAACAGCATTTGTCTTTTGGTCGGC
Organism: Candidatus Gastranaerophilales bacterium; assembly: GCA_017402995.1. Taxonomy (GTDB): domain Bacteria; phylum Cyanobacteriota; class Vampirovibrionia; order Gastranaerophilales; family Gastranaerophilaceae; genus RUG14156. Next base: position 138,892 of record JAFQOV010000015.1, on the reverse strand, counting down.
ATAAAAAGAGGCTCTCGCCCTGCCGATAGCCAACACCCATTCGGGTATGGGCTTGAAGCAAATATTTGGGCAATGTTTGCGTCTTTATTAATGCTTGCAGGTACTTTTGTTGCTCTGCACAATGGTTTTGACAAATTAATCAACCAACACCCAATTGACGAGCTTTTAAATAACTTCAACTACGTTGCAATTGCTTTAATTGCAAGTTTATTTTTCGAAGCTTGGGCAGTTGCAAGCGCAACAAATGCGGTATTAGAAGAAGCGCAAATTATTGAAAAAAATCCACTCAAAAAATATTTTATTTCTCTTAAAAACATAAGAAAAATCCAATCTCCAACAACAAAATTTGTTTGGTATGAAGATTCAGCAGCGTTTTTGGGCGTTTTAATTGCATTAATTGCGCTTAGCATTTCAAAATTTGTTACTCCATTAAAATTTGCATATATCCCTGACGCTATCGCTTCAATTTTAATTGGTATAATTCTATTTTGTTTAGCAATTTATTTATTAAAAAATAATGTCAGCAGTCTGACAGTACAAGCAGCGCAACCAAGAGTCGAGGAAATTATCCTCAACATTGCAAATACAATCCATGGAATTTCAAAAGTAAATGAATTGAAAACAATGGATTTAGGAACTTCTGGTCTTGTAATCAACATGACAATTGAAGTTGACCCCGAAACGCAAATGAAAGACGCTGATGATATTGCACAAATGTTAGAGCGTAAAATTAAAAAATACGTTAAAAACGTCAACCACGTTGCAATTGAGCTAGAAGCACATGACGACGAAGATACTTGGGAAGAAAAATTTGAAAAATTAATTGATGAAGGGGTTAAAATCGAAGCGATTGATAACCACGAGGCAAAAATGCTTTCAAATTTCTTTTCTTTCGCAAATACAGTTGTGAAAGAAGTTATGGTTCCAAGAACAGAGGTTGTTTCAATAGATTGCGACACAACCATTGAAGAACTTGCTGACATCATCATTTCTTCTGGTCATACAAGAATTTTAATTTATGAAGAAAATATTGATAACCTAATTGGCATAATTAACGCAAAAGACGTTTTAAAAGTCATTAAAAACAACAATATTCCGGAAAATTTCTCAATTAAATCATTAGCTAGAGACATTTTTATTGTTCCAGAAAATAAATTTATCAGCGATTTATTATCTGACTTCACGTCTTCAAAAAATCAAATTGCAGCCGTTATGGACGAACACGGCGGAATGCTCGGCATTGTAACAGTTGAAGATATTTTGGAAGAAATCGTTGGCGAAATTTATGACGAATTTGATAAAATTGAAACACCTGAAATCTTAAGATTAGACGAACACACTCTGAGTGTTGCGTCAAAGTGTGCAATTGAAGATTTAAACGAAAAATATGACCAAGATATTCCGCAAGAAGATTTCCAAACAATTGGCGGATACGTTTTCGGTTTATTAGGCAGAGAGCCAGAAATCAACGACGTTGTTGAAGATAAAAATATCACATATACAATTTTAGACGTTGATGGCGTAAAAATTACTAGAATTAAAATGGAAAAGAAAACTCCATTTATCGACGAAAAAGAAAATATCGAGGAAGAATAATGAAATTAACAGTATTGGGCCCTGGATGTTGGGGTTTAACTATTGCAAAACTTTTAAATAATAATTTTGATGAAATTTGCGTTTGGGGAAGAAAAGAAGATTTAACTCCAACATTGGTTAACGAAAAAAGACTAGAAAAACCATTAGAAATTCAACTTGATAAAAAAGTTGAAATCACATCAGATTTAGAATTTGCGCTAAAAGACGCTGAGATTATTCTTTTGGTTGTTTCAACTGGCGGTATTCGCCCAGTTTGCGAACAAATCAAAAAAATTGGCTTAAAAGAAAATCAAATCCTTGTAAACCTTTCAAAAGGGATTGAATTGCCAAGTTTAAAAAGAATGTCTGAAGTAATTTTAGAAGTCCTTCCAAACATCAATTTTGCTGTTTTATCTGGTCCAACATTGGCTCGCGAAATCATCGAAGGAAAACCAACTCTTGCAACAATTGCTTCATCTAATCTTGAAGTTGCAAAAAAAGCTCAAGAACTTTTAAATGTTCCATCTTTATTTAGATTATATGTAAATGAAGATGTCATTGGGGTTGAGCTTGGGGGAAGCTTAAAAAACGTTATCGCAATCGCTTCTGGGTTTGCTTCCGCTATGGGTCTTGGCGATAACCTAAGAGGTTCATTGTTGACTCGTGGCATGGCAGAAATGGCTCGTGTTGCAATTTCATTAGGCGCACAACCACAAACGCTATATGGACTATCTGGTATGGGTGATTTAATTGCAACTGCTTCAAGCCCATATTCAAGAAACTATACAGTTGGTGCAATGATTGCAAAAGGCAAAAAAATTGACGATATTTTGGCTGAACTTGGCTCAGTTGCAGAAGGCGTTAAAACATCAAAAGCGCTATGCGAATTAGCAAAAAAATTAAACATTGATGTTCCTGTATCAAACGCTATTTATGAAGCCGTTTACACAGATATCACTCCAAAAGAAATTATGGATAAATTAATGAATAGAAAATTAAAAATTGAAGATTAAATTTACTTTACTATTGTGTTGTTAGAATAAAATCCCTCGGTTTTCGCCGAGGGATTTTTAAAATTTAATTTCTTATGCTTGTCTTTTTAAGAAGCACTCTTTACAAAAAACTTCTTTACCTTCTGTTGGTTTAAAAGGAACTTTTGTCTGTGCGCCACATTCAGAACATACTGCATCATACATTTTTCTTTTTGATTTTTGTCTTCTTGCTTTTCTGCAGTCACCGCATCTTTTCGGTACGTTCACCAATCCTTTTTCAGCGTAAAATTCTTGTTCACCTGCGCTGAATACGAATTCTTTTCCGCAATCTTCGCAAACAAGAGTTTGATCTTCGTACATTTTTGGTCTCCTTGTTTTATTTTGTAACTTACTCGACCACCGGTGCAAAAAATTTTTTAAATAAAAGAATTAAGCGCACAAATAGTAGAATTTGAATTAATTTTATACCTTTTTTTTCTCAATTGCAATTATTTTCTTAAAATGTTACAAATGTCGTCTTTTAAACTTGGAGTAGCTAAAATTAACATATATTCGCTTTTTTCAAGCTCCCAATAACAACACTCTATTGTATTTTTAATTGATGGGTCAATTACAATCAAACTCGGATTAACACCAGAATATTTTAATTTTAACGCCACATCATCACACAGGCGCGAACAAGTATAGATTTTATTTTCCGAATTTACTATTGAATTAAAATTCGCATTCCAAATCCAATCGGAATTTGTACCATCTTCCAATCTATCATTCAAGGCAAAAACAACTTTTGCATTTTTATTTTGAGCAACCTCTCTTAAGCTTTCTGTTAGAGAAGTTGGGTTTTTAATTGTTTTTAATTTAATTTTTTTGTTTTTATATTCAATAACTTCATCTCTAAATTGAACAGGACAATAATTTTCAAATGCTGTTGAAATTGTTTTTCTTTCAAACCCTAAAACAAGCGCCAAAGCAACCGCGCAAAGCGCATTATATGCGTTATAGACCCCACCAATTGGAAGCTTAAAAGAATATTTATTATTTTTATATTCAACATCTAAAAAAGAATAATCTGCAAAAACTTTAACACTGCCTATGATGTCTAATTTTGGACGCTTGAAGCCACATTCGCAATCATATTCACCCAAGTGCGAATAATATCTTTTTTTATAAGTTAAACTACAACCGCATTTTGGACAAATCACAACATCATTATCTTGCTTTGTATCTTTGCCTTCTTCAAAAATTTCAATGTTTTTAAACCCAAAATAAATTTTATTTCTTCTTGTATTAATAGCTGTATCGTTATTGATATCGTCAATTCCTTCAAACATTGGCTCATCTGCATTAACAAGCAAATTAATTTTAGAATTTAATACAAGTGCTTCTTGAATTTTTCTTTTCTTATCAAGCAAAGATAAATTATCTTTTTGGTCGAAAAACAGATTGTTCAAAACCAAATAATCAAACTTCATTGAATTAAAATATTTCATTAATTGATTTTCAAAAAACGCCATTGAATAATAATCTTTTTTGTTTTCTTCTTCAATTTCAGATAAATTTTTCTTCAATTCTAAAATAATTGAAGTTAAACAAGGGTGAATTTTTGCATTTTTTTCAACGTTTGAAATGTAATTTTGCCCTGAGGCAGTAATAATTTGGTTAAATAAATCAACTGTTGTTTTTTTGCCATTAGACATCAAAAAGGCGATTTTTTCTTTTTTAGAAAAGGCTTGAAGCTCAGATAAAATTTGAGGAAAATTATTATCCACAAATTTATCAATCAACCCAACTTGTTCTTGAGTTATTGCTTCAAAAAATTTATATGCTCTTGAAAACCAAGTGATTGCAGTATTAAATTTCATCTTTACCCTTTTTATTTATTATATTTTAACTTTATATTTTTGTATGTAAATTTTTATTAAAAATACCAGATTTTTCCTAAAGTTTAAAGGCTCTAAGGTCGTGAACGTAGATATCTCATTATGTAAAAAGGAATAACTATGTCTACAAATGGTGTGAATTCATTTTCTCAAATCATGCAAAGCCGCCTAAGTGAAAATATGGGCGAAGAAAAAGCAAAACAAATAGTTGAACAGTTTTCAAATACTCTGACAGACAAATTTTGCGAAGAAGAAACAGGAATTGAAGAGATTAGCTATGATGAAATTATAAATTTCATGCAAAATAATTCAAATGAGCAATTTTCAAGCGACGATTTTGCAAATTTAAAAACAGTATGCAGTGATATGGAAGCAGCTGTTAGTAGCACTGATGGAAAACTTAACGAACTTGAATGGAACGCATGGTTTAACAGTGATGGCACAAAAATCGACCCTGTACATAGCTTCAACAATGTTGTAGTTGGCGAAGTTGAATTTAAAGGAAATGAATATCCAAATGAAGAATTAACAACCCCAGAACGTGCAAGATTACAAAACGTACAAAATTATGTTACAGATAGCTCTATAACAACTGAAATGGCGCAAAAAGCCTTTGAGGATTTCGGAATTGATATGGAGGGCTATAAAGCATATGGTGGTGAATTTGACGAAAATGAAATCAACCACAGGGAATTGTTCTATTCAAAAGAAAGTTTAGACGCCGATGGCAACCCAAGCCAAGTTGACTATATTAAACTTGCAAAAGGTGAAGCTGACGGTAAAGAATATATTATTCACACAACAACATTTAAAGATGATGATGGTAATTGGTCAACAACAACAAATGTCTATGCTAATGAAGAAGCTCCAGCATGCCCTGCACCTGAACCAAAAAAACATACTATCTCAGGTGGTGGTAGCGGTGGCTCATCTAAACCAAGTACGACACCTGATTCAACAACTACTCCTGATGTTTCTGAAAATCCAGAAAATCCAGAGGTGCCTGAAAACCCAGAGAACCCAGAAGTTCCTGAGAACCCAGAAAATCCAGAGGTGCCTGAAAACCCTGAGAACCCTGATGTTTCTGAGAACCCAGAAAATTCTGAAAACCAAGAAGTTCCAGAAAATCCAAGCAACCCAACTCCACCAACAGATCCAAAAGAACCTAGTGATGATTCTGCCGACCTTGCAGACAACGACAAAATAAAAGAAGAGGAAGAACCAACTAACCCTGAAGAGCCTCCAAAAAATACGGACGACAAAGAAAAACCTAAATATGATGGAGAAAAAGACCCAACTCCACCAGTTGAAGTTCCTGTTCCAGATGAAACAGAAAAAGAACCTGAACCATCAACTCCAGAGCCACCTTGTAATACGGTTGATGGCGATAAAGGCAAAAAAGATGAAGGCAATATCGACGCAGGTGATGGCGGCATAAGCTTTGGTGATAATAACAATAATCCATTCACTACAACAGAAAAAGCAGAAAGCACAACTCCAAGTGCACCTTCTGTTGAAACCGCACCAAGCACAAGCGAAACAAAAGAAGTTGTAATCAAACCAGATATTGAATTACCTGAAATATAATCCAAAAGACCCTCCTTGAAAGAGGGTCTTAAAATAGTTTAAGTTATGGATTTAAGTTAAAAAAAAATAAGCTATAATCAAAAAATGCTTGATTTTATATGTATAATCACAATATTTCTTGAAATTTTTGCAGTCACATTTTGCTGCATTAAACTTGTTGAATTTGAAAAAAAAGTCTATCAATTCAACGACAAATTAAATGAAACAGGCGAAAAAATAATCACTACTTGTCAAAATATAAGAAACACTATTCAAAAAGTAAATAAAGTAATTAATTTTTTAACAAATAAAAAATTCTGGCAAATTAAAAAAATAATTTTTATGATTATTGAAACAATCCAAATAATCACACTTATAAAATCGCTTGATTTTTCAAAAGGCTTAAAATCAATTAATTATAGAACACTTAAGAAACTGTTTTTCGCACAAATTTCAAAAGAAATTATCAGAAAAATTTTAACATTTGGCGCAACTTGCGCATAAGAAAACGAGGATTTATGAAAAAAGCATTTACACTGGCTGAGATTTTGATTTGTATGGCAATTATTGGCGCCCTTGGTGTCGTTTTAATGAGAAGCATTAGTAATCAAAATTTTGACGAAAAGGAATATGCCCTAAAAGCACATAAAGCAATGCGATTAATTGATGAAGCTTCTGCACAAATCATTCAAAGTGAAGTTGAACAAGTCCCCGCAGGCGCGTTTATGATTAACACGGCAGGAAGTTGGGAATATGTAATTTGTTCAGCTGCAAACTCATGCACAAATAAAGCAACAAGCCAAAACTTAATCAATTTGTACAAAAAATATATCAAATTTGAAAGTACAACAAGCAATTTTAAATCAAACTATACTGGCTATTCAAGCGCTCCAACAAGCATTGATGGCGCTAAAATCCCAGGAGAGATATATATTGGTATGGAAGTCAATTCAAATAATAACACCGAATGTCCAGGCACCATTTACATACCAGCAAGCGAACTAAAAACAAACGAAACTTTTGTCGCTTCAAGTGCTGTTGACACAAGCGATAAAAAATGTTGGGGTAAAATTTATATTGACACAAATGGCAAAAAAGGTCCAAACGAACTAGGCAAAGACGTTTATGTTTTTGGCATGGGCGAATTTGGCATTGTGAAATAATTAATACATTTCACCCATACCAAATGTGAAGAAACCAGATCCCCTATCAACACCTTTGGTGTTTGTTAATGGAATACCGTAATCTAGGCTGATTGGTCCAAGCCCTGGGATAAATACTCTTAAACCAAGACCGGCTGTGATTGCGTAACCTGGTTTGTCATATACTTTTGAACCGATTGTTTCACCAAACAATGTACCTGCGTCAACAAACGCTGCAAGTCTTAAATTGTTTAAGAATGTGTTTGAAGATAATCTGTCTACAAATGGAATAGGCATGCGATATTCTGCACTTCCCATCATATAACCATCGCCGACGCCGACTTCTGAAATATTGAAACCACGGATTGTATATGGACCACCAAGAGCAAAACCAGCAAAATCAGGCATATTACCGTGTAATTTGCCACCAGCGCGAGCTGTAACAACAAATGTTGATTTTTTACCCACAGGCATAAATTTTCTAATCATACCGTGTAATTTACCAAATGTTGAACCTGACAATGCAAGATTTTCTTCAAGCATAACACGAGCCAAAACCCCGCGTCTTGCACTCATTGCGCTGTCTCTTGTGTCATATGTTAAAGCAGGGGTTAATTTGATATAAAAACCACCATCAAGTTCTTTTTCTCTTTGTGCAAAATCAATTCCTCTTGCAAGATATCTTGCTTTGATTTCGGAACCATCACCCTCGTCAAGATTTACGCTTTCAAACCCAAAACCGATTGAACCAGTTAAATTTTTGTATGTCACAAATCTTCTTGCGATTGTTGCTTCTGCACCAAAACGTTTTTCAATTGCTAATGGCACTTGATAGCTACCATAGTACCTTGCAAAGCCTCGAACAGCTAAAGATTGATTTTCACGCTTAAACATTGGCTCCAAAAAGCTGATTTCACCTTGCAAATTTGCTTTTGAAACAACTGAACTATCGTTCATTAAAATACCAGTACCTGCAAGAAGATTAATGTTAAGCTTTTGTCCAAGTCCACGGAAATTGTTTTCTCCAAAACCAACAGAACCAAAGAAACCAGAAGCTGAATCTATACCGACACCGAGCGAAACTCTGCCTGTTCTTTGTTCTTCTAATGAAATATAAACGTCATATAGCCCTGTTTGTTCGTCTTGTTTTAATTCTCTTTGAACATCTTTAAAAGCTTGCGTACCCATTAAGCGCAGAATGTCTGAGCGCATTGTATTTTCGTTATATACGCAACCTGGTTGCAAAAATACATTTCTTTTAACAATGAAATCTTTTGTTTTATTGTTTCCTTCGACAATAATATCGCCAATCACACCTTCATCAATATAAAGGTTTATGTATCCATCTGGATCATCATATACTTCAACAACTCGAGCTAAAATATATCCACGAGTTGAATATAATTCTTCAATTTCGGATATTGCAGTGTTAATGCTTAAAATGTTTTGCGGCAAACCTTTGTAACGGTTTAAAATCCCAAGAATTTCACCACTTGAAATGCTTTTATTGCCTTCGATATAAAAACCTGAAACAGGTGGGTTTTCTTCTAGGATAATTCTTAAACGCACATTATTATCATCAATTTTAATAGGCAAAGCTCTAAGGTTTTGGGTGAAATAACCTGTGTTATATAGTGCTCTTAAATCGCTTGAAACACTAGAGCGAACATATTGATAACCTTCTTTAGACTTAATTTGTTCTTTAATATAATTTGCATCAAGCAAATTATTTCCAAAAATTTCTAATTCTTTAATATAGACAATATTATCTTCGTCAATTTCTTCTTCTTCGTCTTGCGCTTGTGTTTCTTCTTGAGTAACTTCTTCTAAAACCTCTTCTGGTGCAACTTCTTCTTGCTCAAGCTCTTCAATTATTTGTTTTTTCTTTTTTGAAAAATTAAAAAATTTCTTCTTTGATTTTTTAACTTTTTTGTTTGTTTCTGGTTGCATAGAAGGGTTTCCAAACATATCCATATTTTCATCTTCTTCGATTGAAAATGGGGCATAGTCTGGTTCTACTTCTTTAAAATTACCAATATCTTTTGGTTTTTTATTGTCGTCTTTTTTGAAAATGGTTTTAATTTCTTTTAATCTTTTAAACTCTTTAATATCAATACCCGCGCCAAAAGACACATTTTGCAATGCGAAAAATACAAAAAGTGCTGATATTAATATTTTTTTTATATAAGATTTTCCCATTTATTTAAGTCTAGTCTTGGCTATCATAACCATTTATTATTATATACTCAAAAAACAAGTAAATCCAAATTCCTTAACAAAATCAGCTATTTTGCTTAGATTTATATCAAAATTGTTACAAATTTTGTAAATAAAGTGTCATAATGTTGTTATTTATACTAATATTTTAATAGGTTAGTAGGTTTTAAAATGAAAATTGAAGTAAAACACAAAGCCTTAATAGAGTCCGTCATCAAAGAAAGCGATAAATTCAAAGGGAACGAGGAGTTGCTGGAGATTTTTTGTGAAGCAATTTATAAAAAATCTTACCTTTTAATTGATGCCATTCGCGATATGTCACGTCTTCGCCGTCATTTAACAATGATATGCGATTCTTGCATGGAACAAATTATTAAAGAAAAAAATAAATATAACAAAACTAAAATTTATCGCCAAATTAACTCTCAAACCAAAAAAAGCGAAGATGTTATTGGATTAAGAGAAAATTTTGCAACAAAAGAAAATATCGTGAGCCTCAAAAGCACTCTTGAAGACGACGAGATGTTAAATAGAGAGCTTCAAAGACAACAAATGGGCAGTTCTTTAATCAATTTAAAAGAAGAAATCCAAAGAAGCGAAAAATATGACAGTGTCGATAGTTTAATCGACCCATTAGATTTTTGCCCACAAAAAAGAATTTCCGAACCAACAATAGACAGGCTTGTTCAAATCGTCAAAAGCATAGACGCGCAATATCCCAAAAAAAGATATTACGAAATTTTTTCTTTAAGATATATCAAACGCTACAACCAAATGCAAACTGCAAGAGAAATGAAAATCTCACAAGTTGAGCTTTCAAAACGCTTTGTCGAATTAATTCGTTTAACAAAAGAAGAAATTTAACTATATTTTTGTTCTTCCGTTTGTAAATGCCATATAATTTTTCATAGACAAAGGTTGTTTCTTGGCAACAACATTATCAAATTTGCCATGTGGCCCCATGCCAACATGTGTTGGGTCAAAATATGGAAAATATGGCTGTTCTTGCAAATGTGGTTTTTGTTTTTCAATTCTTTTTTGAACAATATATGCACTAACATCACGAATTATTGGAGTAATGATTGCAGAACCAACGATTGCGCCAATAAATGCCGCAATTACACCAGCACCAGATTTAACATTATCTTTAAATAATTGTTTTGCGACTTCGGTTGGCTTGCCATCCTTTAATAAATTTGTTTTCATTGATTGGATATATTCAGGCGATTTTTTGAATAATCCAGTGCCTAAAAATCCTTTTTCTTTTTTCAAAATTTGTTTATTTGCAAATTCTAACGATTTTTTTGCAATATCTTCATCAGACAAATTCTTTATTGCATTTTTTGCTGAATTTTCAAAACCATCAATCATTTTTTTGGTCATACCAAAATAAATACCGATATTTGCAACGCCCGTTACAAGTCCAGCAGGAATTAAGAATTTTTTATCTTCAGCAGAAGTATTTTTATCTTTTGCAGCCGCAAAAGTATTGCTAAGTGCAGCAAACGCCATGCCCAAAGCGTTTAAAACCAACAATGTTTTACCTGATGAAACATTAGGGTTTAGCGAATTTATTAATTTGTCAACAACTTTAGCCATTGTTTACCGCCTTTTCAGATTTTTTGGTTGAAATTTTATCAACGGCTTTAGTAATTTTTTCATTAATCACATTAATAAATGGTGCATCAATAATGAAATTTGTAAACAACATAACTCCAATTGCAATTGCACCACCAATACTTTTACCCCATTTTGAAGCATTTTCTTGGAATTGATATATGTTTTTAGGGTCAATTTTACCAGAATTACACATTAAATCAGCAAATTTTGTGCCCGCTTTTTGTCCTGCTTTTGCTAAGAGCGCAGTTGAAGCAGCAATGCAAGCGCCGCGAACAATAACTCCAACAATTGTTCCGCCAATTGCTTGTGCTGCAGTTCTTATTGCTTGGGTTTTTGAGCTTTGATTTGTTCTGTTGTCTTTTTCGTTTGTCACTTTTGTAATAACACGTCCAACACCAATATCCATAGCAGGACCAACTGTTGCTTCGGCAGCTGACATAACAACTTTTTGCCCTATAACACTAGAGCCCGCCAAAGCAGCGCAAGCAGCAGGATGTTTTGTGACAAACTTAGTCACAGAATTATACACATCACCTTTAAAATTTTGTTGTTTTATATTGTTTATTTTCATAATAATCCGTTTAATTTAAGAGACGTAAAGAATTTTTTTTGCTAGCCTAAAATCAGGTTTTTACATTTTTTTACAAAAAAATTTGACCCCAAATACGCTTTTAGACTAAAATCTATTATAACAAAAAAATATATAAAACCATATTAGATAGGATATTAAGATTATGCAAAGACAAGAAAGTTTTTCAAAGCCGTTTTTTTACGACATCACCCTAAGAGACGGCAATCAATCGCTCAAAAAGCCTTGGAGCCTTGATGAAAAGCTCTTTATCTTTGATAAAATTATTTCCCTTGGAATTAAAGCAATCGAGCTTGGTTTTCCGGCAAGCTCTCAAATGGATTTTGAATGTTGTCAAACATTAGCAAATAAAGCGCCAGAAGATGTTTTAGTCTCTGTTTTAGCACGTGCTCACAAAAATGATATTGATAGAGCAATCGAAGCTGTGAAAACAGCTAAAAAGCCAAGAATTCATACATTTATTACATTATCTCCATTTCATATGGAATATGTTTTAATGAAAAAACCACAAGATGTTGCACAAATTGCACTTGATGCGGTTGAATATACTAAAAAAAGGCTTATTGAAGAAAATATGCCTGTAAATATTGAATTTTCAGTCGAACATTTTGGCGATTGCAGAGAAAATCTTGATTTTGTAATTGAAGTTTTGCAAAAAATCGTTGAAAAGGGCGCAACAACAATCAATTTGCCAAATACAGTTGAGCGCACACGTCCAAAAGTTTTCATTGATATGCTTAAAAAAGTAAAACAAGCTTTGCCTGAAAATGTAATCATTTCTGTTCATAACCATAACGATCTTGGAATGGCGACTGCGACGACTGTTGAAGCTTTTTTTGAGGGAGCTCTTCAACTTGAATGTTGCTTAAATGGTTTGGGCGAACGCGCTGGAAACACAGACTTTACTCAAGTTGCAGTAGCGTTGCACAACAATGGAATTGACACAGGAATAGATTTAGAACAAATCTATGAAACATCTTTGATTATTTCGCAAATGTCAAAAGTAAAAATATACGAAAAAGCGCCACTAATTGGACCAGAAGCCCTTGCTCACCGCTCAGGAATTCACCAAGACGGTGCAATTAAAACAAAAGACATGAATTTTGGAGCTTATCGCCCAATCCACCCAAGCCTTATCGGCAGATATGATGATGAAAAAATTGGTTTCACTTCTCAATCTGGTAAAACCGCAATTTATGACATTTTAAAAGCGCTAAAATATCCAATCACAATTCAAGAATCTGTAAACTTAACTCCATATGCAAAACAATTGGCGGAAACCAAAGGCGAATTAACGACAGATGAAATTTTACAACTATATTTTGATAAAATTTGTGATATCAAAGGCACATTCGAACTTATTTCCTTTAAACCAATTGAAAAAGGAGTTTTTGACTTGTTTTTCAATTTCAAAGGAGAAAGAAAAGAAGTCATTGGAAAGGGAAACGGCCCAATGGACGCTTGCTTAAATGGGCTTAAAAAACTTGGGTTTGAAGTTAATTTATCACATTACAAACAATATTCACTTGATGGCGACACAAAAGGTTCTGGTGCAAGAGCAATGACCATGATTTCAGTTTTAGATAAAAATAATAATGAAATTATAGGCAGAGCAATTGATACATCAACTGCACAGGCTAACGTCAAAGCAATCTTCAATGCGCTAAATCAACTTTATTAAAATAAAAAGAGCTATCAATTAGATAGCTCTTTTTTTATATATATTTTGTAAAATTATTCAGCATCTCCATACCACATAATTTCACAAGCATAGTCTGGAGCGTCAATTAACGCGCCAAGTTTTGAATATTCAGCATTATGTTCTTCATGTTTTGGGAATAATTTTGAAAGCAAAACTAAAGCAGCACCAGCAAGCGCGCCAATACCAGAATATTTCAGAATTGAACGATTAGCACCTCGTGCAGCACAAGCCGTATTAGATACAAAAGTATCAACTGCGTCTTTGTTCACAATTGAGCCTAATTCTTTTTTTGTAGGCACAACATAGCGTGAAACTGCACCTAAACCAGCACCAGTAGCCGTAGCAAGACTTAAAGCAGCGTTGCTTCTTTTTGGTTGTGTTGCTTGAATTGCTTTAATTTCCATTTCGTTCACACTTTCTACACAAGATAATCATGCCAATTTTATGACATTAGTTTTACTTTACTCGTCTTGATTTGGTCAAAAAAAAATCAAATCACCTAGTCTTTAAAAATTTGCGAACTTTTTCGATTTCTCAAATTTTTTCTATTGTACCATGTCAAACTACTTGTGTCAAGCGTTTTTTAAAAATTTTTTTGTAAAAGGCTCAAATTGCGCAATTAGAGCGAGTTTTTCTTCTCTTGAAAGTGTTTTTTTAATGCGATATTCTTCTTTCAATGCGCTTGATTTGTCGTCAAACTCCATGACCAAAACAATTTCTTTTGGTTTATGAGCACGCAGATATTTTGCCCCTGTTTTTAAATTTAAATGCTCATTAAACCTTCTTAAAACGTCAGTGGTAATTCCGCAATAAAGCTTGTCATCAAGCGTTTTGATAATGTAGAGATAATATTTCATCTAAAATTTTGTTTATTTCTTTTTGATTATCTAAAGTAACTAATGCGCTACGATATTTTGACGCATTTTTTTCGCCTTGGATATAGTAATTATAAAATTTACGCATAAATTTTATGCCGTTAATTTCGCCCATATGTTCAATTTCAAGGTTTAAATGTTCCTTTAACATTGAAATTTTTTCTTCAAAAGTTGGTTGAGCAATAATTTCTCCATCATTTAGATATTTTTCAATTCGATATGGCAAAGTAAAATCGCCCATAATGCCTCTGCCAATTGAAACACCGTCGCATTTTGTTAAATTAATACATTCAAGCGCATCTTCAATTGTTTTAATATCACCATTTGCAAAAACCGGAATATTCAACTCTTGTTTTAAAATTTTAATTTTTTCCCAATCGGCTCTGCCTTGATACATTTGTGAGCGCGTTCTAGCATGAAGCGTTATAAACGAAACTCCTGCGGATTCCATTTTTTTGGCAAATTCGATATAATTTTCTTCATCTTTTGTCCAGCCAAGGCGACATTTAACACTGACAGGCAAATTTGTCGCTTGTTTTATTGATTGTACAATATCATAGGCTAAATCTGGTGTTTTCATCATTGCAGAACCGTCACCCGACACAACAACTTTTTTAACCGGACAACCACAGTTGATATCAATCATGCTCGCAAATGGCGCAACAATTTTTGCCGCTTGAGTCATTTTATCGATTTTATGTCCAACAAGTTGAAACGCTAAAGGATATTCAAAATCTTCAAATTTAATAATCCTTGGATTTGGGTTATTACAAAGCATTTCAGATGAAATCATCTCTGTTGTCATCAGGCATTTTGATTTATGTTTTCTTATTAATCCGCGAAAAACAACATCAGAAATCCCAGCCAATGGCGCCTGAATTACTTTAATATTTTCAATTTTTATTTCTTTATTTTCCAACTTTTGCCAAATAATCCTTTAATTCCTTAACTCTTGAAGTCGCAAAAGCCGTCGTTTCATCATTTTGCGAAACATTTTGCAAATATTTTTCGTACAAGTTAACTGCTTCTTTATATTTTTCTTGATTATCTAAAATCAAAGCCTTGTAATAAAGAGCGTATGGGTCGTTTGAATTTTTAGATAAAATTTTGTTTAAAACAACCAAAGCATTTGAAAAATCGTTATTTTCATATTTTTCAATTGCCGAATTTAATTCTTTTTGATAATTCATTTGATTAATATCATTGATTATTCCAAGCGCCGTTTGGTTTTGGGGTTGCAGCGCCAACATTTGATTTGCAAATTTTTGCGCAAGGTCATAATTTTGAATTTTATAATTTGCATATGCTCTATTTAAAAGCGCGTCAGAATTATTTGGCTCAAGCGCTAAAATCATTGAATAATATTTATCTGCATTTGAAAAATCGTTCATTTCCCAATAACAACTTGCAATTGCAGAATATAATTCTGGGGTTTTGTCGTTAATTTTTAAATAATTTTCCAAAGCTTTTTGATAATCTTTAGCATTAAAATATTTATTCGCTATTTCATATTTTTGCGCAAGTTGGATATTAGACAAATCCTTTTGATATTGCAAAATTTGTGAATTATTTGGCATTACAAGCAATGCTTTTTGAACAATTTTATTTAGTTCATCATATTTTTTTTGCTCAAGATAAATTTGCGCAAGGTTTAAATAAGTTTCTTCTTTTGAAGGGTTAATATTTAAAGCGCGATTGTAATATTCAACTGCTTGAAGATAGTTTTTATTTTTGTGCATTTCAAAAGCATAATTAAATTGAGCTTCATAGCTGTTTTGATTAGCATTTGCCTTTTTCAAAAGATATGAATTCAATTTTTCACCTTTGAAATTGTTAAAAATGATATTATCTATTTTTGTTTTAATTTCTTGATTATTTGGATTTAACGCCAACATTTTTTCGTATTGGCTAATTGCTTCATCATAGCGCATTAATTCCAACAAAGCATTTGCGCGATAGTTCATTACTTCAATGTTTTGAGGATTATTAATTAACAGTTTGTCATATATCGCTATTGCGTTTTGGAAATTTTTTTGTTGAACATATAAAGAAGCTAGGTTATAAAGAGAAACTTCATCTTTGTTATCTAGTGCATATGCTTTTTGATATTGCGCACGCGCAGCTTCGAAATCACCTTGTTTTTGATAAATCGCACCAAGGTTATTATAACTTTGCGCATCAGATGGGTTATTTGCCAAATTTTGAGTCCATTTATTTTCTAAAATTTCTAGTAATTCATGGCTCTTGTCTCCATATTTCAAAGCAAGATTATATTCCTCCATACTTGCTTCGTAGTTTTGCGCCTCATCTAACATAACGCCATATAA
Source organism: Candidatus Gastranaerophilales bacterium (assembly GCA_017402995.1). GTDB lineage: Bacteria > Cyanobacteriota > Vampirovibrionia > Gastranaerophilales > Gastranaerophilaceae > RUG14156. The sequence continues at coordinate 122,407 of JAFQOV010000015.1, read as the reverse complement.
AAAGTGCAATTTTGGATTTGTCGGATTTTTTTCAATTGCAAGTCTAAAATATTCCATTGCAATTGCAAGATTGTTCAAGTTTTTATATATGTTTCCAAGATTTTCAAGTGCAATTTCAGAATATTGACCATTTTTTAACTGCTCAAAATCATAACCAGCGCTTGCAAGTTCGCCTTGTGCTTTTGAAGATTTCGCATTTTGCAAGCGTGCTTGCGGAGTTTGCGCGATATTTAAGCGTTTTTCAATTTCTTTAATTTCATTTAAGGAAGAATTTGCTAAAGATAAAATATTTCCTTGGGGATTTTTCTTCCAATATTTTGCGTAAAAATACGCGCTTTTATAGTCATAGAGCGCTTTTTTCCACTCTTTTGTAGTATTTTTATAATATTGCGCTCTTGCATAATAAGAATTAATCAAAGCGTCTTGGACAGTAGCGTCATAAGGAGAAAATCTTAAAACTTTGCGGAATTCGTTTATTGCACTATTAAACTGTTGGTTTTGAAGATATTGCATGCCATTTGAATAATAGGCGCTATATCTTTGCGCGTCTTGTTGAGTATATTCTTTAGCGACAGAAGCGAAAAACAGGAAAATAGCAAATATGACAATGATTTTTTTCTTCATAAAACCCCACAAAAGATATGTTTTATTATACAACAACTAAAAAACATTTTAATAGTAAAGTGTTCTAATATTTAAAAAACCGCTTTAAAGCGGTTTTATTATTTTTTAAATTCTTCAGGTCTATCTTCTCTATCTTCGTTCCATCTGTCAAGTCCAAGTTGTTTTCTAACAAGACCAATACCAACGTGAACTCTCCATTCGTCCATTTTTAATTGAGCTGCCAAGATTTTATGACAACCGATAGGAGGTAATGGAAGCAATGGTTCATATAGATTTTTAATTGCCATCATTTGATCAGGAGTGATTGCCAATTTTCTTTTTGGGAATTGAATTTTTGGCAACATCATTTTTTGTCTGATTAAATTAATGCCAAAGAAAACTTTTTTTGGCTCAAGATTAATTGCCTCTGCAATGACTTCATGTGCGTCATGGTTTGGTAGTGGCAACATTTTTTTGTACATTTCTTCAATTTGAGCTAATTGTTCTTTATTAATTAACAATGGTTTTGCTTTGTTTCCACCGCGCGCTGGTTTTTTGAAGCCACCGTTGCGTTGAGGACGTCTATTTCCACCATTGAAGTTGTTATCTCTTCTTTGGAAATTGCCTTGTGGGCGTCTAAAACCGCCTTGTTGATTTTGTGGGCGATTATTATTAAATCTTTTATATCTTTCAGGGTTTTCGCTACCTGCTGAATATCCACGTGAATAATCTTGCGCAACACCATTTTCATCAACAGGAGCAGGCGCTGTTGTTGTTCTTTCAGGATATAAACAATCGGGGCATATTACTCTTTTTGGATTTTTAGTTTCAAACTCTTTGCCGCATTTAATGCACTTGTTCGTATACATTCAGGATAATCTTTCTATTATTGTTCCCATCAAAATCTAATTTTAATAACAGGCAATTACTTCTTAAATACACTCTCTAATAAAATAAATATAACTTTTGATTATATTTTATAAAAAAATAAGAATTAATACAAGCCTTTTTTATTTTAATTTAAATTTGCTTTTTTGCAAATAGTTGTTAAAATTTTTATATGGCTAAAGATGGATTGATTAACTGCAAAAAATGTGGAACACTGTTTTTCCAAACTTCTGAACGCGAAATTTGCGAAGAATGTTTTAAAAAAGAATTGGAAACCATTGATGATATAAGAAATTACATCATCAAAACAGGAAAAACCAAAGTTTCCCTTGAAGAAGTCGAAAGAAATGTCAATATCACAAAAAATGACATTGAAGATTTAATCGCAAGAGGGCGACTTTTCTCGGTTTTGCCTAAGTTGTCTGTTAAGTGTCGTTTTTGCGGGGTTGAACTTGCAGATGATGAAAAAACAGGCTTCACATGCAAAAAATGCCTTTTGAGATTTTCACCAAAAGTCAACGAGCTTGAAAAGAAGGGGCTTGCAGTACGCAAGTATGAGGAGGAATCAAGAAACCCTCAAAGAAGGCTTAGGGGCAACATTAATAGCATAGGCAACGATTCACGTTACGGTTTCATTCAAAATTATGACCTGTAACCGTTACATAATGAAATTGTTACCATACTTCAAAGAGCCCGTTAAATAGCACTCTTTAAAAGTCGCAGTTAATGTGCGGTAAACTTTTTTCTTGTATCCTTGTTGAGATTCATCTATGCCCTTTTTCGAAGCGGCATATTGATTTGCTACCTGACTCGTGTCCAAGTTCAAATCGAGGTTTAGCAAAATCGACATCACTCTACTGTCCATTTTGTTATCCTTATGTTTAATTGTCTTACATATAAATAAAAACAAATTTTAATTCGATATATCAAAAGTATATAATATTGTTACAATACTTAATATTTAATAATTTATGTCTTAAATTTGGGTCATCTGATTTAATATATGTTTTTAAATAATTTTTTGTAACAGCGCTATATAAGCCGGTTTTAGAGGATTTTTTCTCCACTAAAATTTCATGTTCAACCCCAATATTTTGCTCAACAAATTTGTTATATAGCTTCTCGCAAAGCTCTGTGACTTTTTTAGCACGCTCTGTTTTAACTTTTTCTTGCACTTGTGGCATATTAAAAGCTGGAGTTTTTTCACGTTTTGAATATGGAAAACAGTGAATATAAGACAATTCTAGCTCTTTTAAATTTTCATAGGTTTCTAAAAAATCTTCATCTGTTTCATTTGGAAACCCAACAATAATATCACACCCTAAAAACGCTAAATTAAAGGCTTTTTTAAGTTTTTTTATGACGTTTTTCGCTTCAAAAACGCTATATTTTCTATTCATATTTTTCAATGTTTTATCGCACAAAGATTGCAAAGACAAGTGAAAATGCGGGCAAAATTTCTTGGATTTAGACAAAAATTCAATAATTTCATCATCTAATTCATTAACATACAATGAACCAAGGCGATATCTTGGAATTGCCGTTTTTTCAATTTCTTTTAATAAATCAATTAAATTTAAACCCCATTCAAAACCCCACTGACCAATATGGATACCTGTGAGGACAATTTCTTTAATATCTTTTGAAATAACAATTTCAATTTGTTTTAAAATATTTTCTATTGAATTAGAGCGCGAATTACCTCTCGCATATGGAATAATACAATATGCGCAACGATTATTACACCCATCTTGAATTTTTATGTTAACTCTTGTTGTTTGAGGATTGTTTAAAATTTTATTTTCAAAATTTTTAATATCCATTATGTTTTGAACAAAAAAGCTTTGTTCATTATCAAAAAGCTTTTCAATATATTGTTCAATATTCATTTTTTCAATGTTACCTAAAACAAGGTCTATATTTGAATAATCAAAATTTTCATGTTGAAGATAGGTTTGTGCGCAACAACCAGTCAAAAGGGTTTTTATTCTTGGATTTTTTCTTTTTGCCAAATTCAAAAGATAATTTGCTTGCGAATCAGAATGCGAAGTTACAGAACAAGAATTTAAAACGTAAAAATCAGCGTCTTGAAGATTTTTTGCTTTTTTATATCCCAAAAGCAAAAGTTCTTGTTCAATTATTTGCCCCTCAAGCTGATTTTGCTTGCAACCCAACGACTTTAGGAAAAACTTTTTCATGATTAGTCAAAAAACCTGTCAAAAATTATATCTATATTTTCAAGATATTTTTCTTGGTTAAAACAGTCTTGAATTTCATCTTTTGAAAGATGTTTCTTCATGTTTTCTCTAAAATCGCCACCGTTATTAAACGCGTCAAGCGCTTCTTGTTGAACAATTTTATACGCCTCTTCGCGCGTTAAGTCATGTTCTAATAATTTTAATAAACAGCTTTGAGAATAAATAATTCCACCATATTTATCAGCATTTTTAAGCATGTTTTCTGGTTTAACTACAAGATTTTCAATGACTGATGTAAAACGATTTAACATGTAATCAATTAATATTGTTGAATCTGGGAAAATTATGCGCTCAACTGATGAATGCGAAATGTCGCGCTCGTGCCAAAGAGCAATATTTTCCATTGCAGAAAGAACATTGCTTCTTAAAACTCTTGCTAAACCAGATAAATTTTCACTTGCGATTGGATTTTTCTTATGTGGCATTGCGCTAGAACCTTTTTGTCCTTTTGCAAAACCTTCTTCAACTTCTGCCACTTCAAATCTTTGAAGATGTCTAATTTCAACAGAAAAACTTTCAATCACAGCGCCAATTAAAGCAATCGCGCTGATAAAGTTTGCATGTCTATCTCGTGCAATGACTTGTGTTGAAATTTTTGCAGGTTTTAAATTTAAAATTTTACAAGTTTCAAGTTCAACTTCTGGAGAAATATTTGAATATGTGCCACAAGGACCAGAAATTTGCCCAACTAAAATTTCATCTTTCGCTTGAATAAAGCGCTCGCGAGCACGCAAAAGCATATCTAGCAAATTTAAAAGCTTAAACCCAAAGGTAACAACTTCTGCGCCAATTCCATGGCTTCTTCCTAAACAAACAGTGTATTTATGTTCAACCGCTCTTTGTTTAACAATTTTAATTAATTTATTTAAATCTTGTTCAATAATTTCAGACGCTGCTTTAATTTGCAGAGCAAATGCAGTATCTATAACGTCTGATGAAGTTAAACCTTTGTGAATATATGGTGAATATTCACGACCGACATTTTCGTTCACATTTTCTAAAAATGCAATAACGTCATGACGGACAACACGCTCAATTTCATCAATTCTATCGACATCAAATGTCGCAGATTCTTTAATATTTTCATAAACTTCAGGCGAAAAATTGCCCAAATTAACTTGTGCTTCAATAACAGCAAGCTCAACATCTAAATAATAGGAAAACTTCTTTTGAAGCTCCCAAATATTAGCCATTTCAGGTCTTGAATATCTTTTAATCATAACTTTATTATACTACAAATTTATAATTAAAAAGAACACTTATTTTCTTCTGACCTTTTAGCTTCTTTTAAAGTTTCTAATGGAATTGAAAACCAAGAACCGCGATTTGGTGTAAATTCAAGTTTTTTATCTAATAACATATCACCAGCAAAAGTGTTGTCTGGGAAGTTAATTTGAGGGTCGCAAATCACTTGGAAATTATATAATTTCATTAATCTTTGTGTTGAAGGCAAGTCAACGTGTTTTTTATCTGTGTTTCTATTAATTTTTTGCATAATTAAAGAAGGCAAATCCTCTGCGCCATATTCAGCAGAGTTTTCTTTAATATGTTTATTTAAACCTTGAGCAAATGGACCAACAAGATAAACTTTATTGATACAATCGTTAATTTTATTAATTGAAATCAAAGAAACAGAGTTTGCATAATCATTTACTGCAGTTTTTCTAGCTTTTGCAATAGTTTCGTCATCTAATACATCATGATTCATTGAAAAAGCATATTTATCTTCAACATCAGATGGAATTTTTTTGAAATATTTACAATTCATTAATTCGTCATGTAGTTCTGTATCTTTCTTTGAAATATACATTTTATCTGACGTTACTAATCTTGCGTCACCTGTTTTGTGTGCTAGAGCAATTAATTTATCATATTCTTCTTGGCTAAGTGGCAAATCAAGCGCTTTTAAGAAACATTTTAAATGTGATTTAACGCTAACGCCTTGTCTGCCAAGCTTTTCTAAAACAGGGAAGAAATCTGACAAACCAATTTCATTTTTAATTTTGTTAAATTCTTCTTTTGCATTTTCCGAATTTAAAAGTTCATTAAATGTATCATCAATTTTGCTGTGCATTAAAGTATTACCAGTTAAATAACTGCTGCTTTCAGAAGTTTCAAACTCAACAATTGGATTTTTTTCAGTTCCTTTAACTTTAATATCAACACTACCAAAGCCACCACCAGTCATAACGCCCATGATATAATCGCCACAGTTCAACTCGCCTCTTTTTGCCAAAATCTTAGCAATTGCAAGCCCTGTACCACCAAGGTCTTTTGTCACGATAAGTTCAAAATCATCTGAGGCATGAAGCCCAAAAGACCTTCTGCCACCAGATTTAATTTCTTTTTCATATCTTTTAAAATCAATATCAACTAAAGATTCACCATTTACATTTCTAAGGTTTGGAATAAAGGCAATTCTATCGTCTTTACAGTTTGTAAACGTTGTACCAGGAACAAAAACAGCAACTCCTGTAAGTTGTTTATCTCTTCTGTCTAATCCAAACATATCTCTTGCAAATTTAATTTTGCCTTCTTTTGCCAATTTTAAAACGTCTTTGTGCGCTTGAAAAATAACGTCATCTAATTTGCAAATAAAATCAGTTTGACCACCGTCAATTTCACCTGTTCTAGGGTCTTGAACAGCGAACCCCTTCGACGTATCGTTAAGATATCCATTTGTTTTATGCAGACATCTGCCATCTTCTGACAAAACAGAAACCTTGCAGGTTCCCTTTGGGTTACTTGCCCCAATATCAACAATAATTTTATGACCAAAATTTAAATTTGTACCAATGTTGTTAATTTTCATGCCATCTCTCCAGTAAGCTTTCTCATATAAATCTTAAAGAAAAAATTTTTTGCTAATTTTAGCAAATTACTTAACAAAAGTAAAACTTTTTAACAAACGCAAAAAAAATTATTTATAATGTTTATAGATTTAAGTAAAATCGCAAAGGTTGTTAGGTATGATTAAAAATATTTCTTTTACGGGTCACACCCGTATTCAATTCTACGCGCAACACCCAAAAAGAAACATCTATGTGCCTGTTTTGAAAAAAGAAAACATTAGAAAATGTCAAAGATTTGTCATTCAAAATCTTAACGGAACAGCAAAAGAAAAAAACCAAGAATTTATCAACTTTTACAAACAAATGGATAGAGATTATGCACGCAACAATTGCGCAAGAACAGTTTATGAAGAAGATGACAAACTTCCACATTTAATCACAGGAAGCGATACAGATTATCTTGAAGAAATCGGCAAAACCTTAGGCATGGCAAAAGCTGACGCTTTTGATAAAACAGGCAAAAGAGGAAGCTACGAAGAAAAAGCTGCACAAAAACAATATTATCAAGACCTTCATAAATTTTTAAAAAACTGCAAAAAAGTTAGAGACAAAGATGGCGATACAGTATTTTTAAACGTCTTTTTTAAGCCAAAATATTCAAGAACAGAAAAGCTAAAAGGCTTTGAATATGTTGGAAGCGCATTTCAAAAAACCCAAAACCTATTTTAAAGCTCGGCTAAAAATGTTATCATTTTAAAAAAGCGAGGTTAAAATGAAAAATTATTCTGTTCTAGGGGTATTAAATGCGGGTTTTTCGTATTTATATAAAAATTATAATCAACTTGCAAAAGAGTTTTTAGTTTCTATTTTGTTTTTACTTTTAGGAACATATCTGCTTTTTCAACCATTAAAATTAAGCGTTTTAAGCAGTTTTGCAGATTCTTTAATGAATCCTTTTGGAGCTTGTTTATATTTAGCATGTGGCGCATGTCTAGTCATTTATGGCACTTGGAGAATTCTTTGCTCTTGCGTGGTTTTGATTTATTCTCTAAAAGAAGAGCAAGACCCTGTTGAATATAGCGCTTATCAGGCAAAATTTAACTCACGCAAAAAAGAGTTTAAAATCGCACTAAAAACCTTAGGAAAATATTATTTAAGCTTTTTAATTCCCTACGTCTTAATGATTGTTTTCGGGGTAATTTTTGCTTTAATTGGTCAGCCACTTCTTTCTTTTTATCTTTTGCCTATTGGAATTGCGATTTATTCGGTTTTATTTTTTGTTTTAATCCATTTTGCAATTAAAACATTTTATATTTTTCAAATCTTCGCACTTGAAGAAGATTTAAACCCAAAAAACATTGTCAAACGTTGTTATGAATTAACAAAAGGACATTTTTGGTATACATTTGGAATTTTTATTTGTTTAACTTTAATTTCTTTTATACCAATGATTTTTTCAATCGGAGAAGTTATGATGTTTTTGATTTCTTTAATTATAACTTTTGTTTTAATTCCATTAACAATTGTCGCAGGGTTTTTAGGATATAAAAAAATTATTGAAAATATTAAATAATTATTTTTGTTATAAAATAAAGAAAAAAGACGAGGAAAAATGAGAGCATACTTAAGCGTTTCAAACAAAGAAAATATCGAAATTTTAGCAAAAAATTTAATTGATAAAAAATATGAAATCATATCAACAGGTAACACTTTTAAATATTTAAAAGAAAAAGGAATTCCTGTTTTGGAAAGTTCTACAATCACTGGATTTAACGAGCTTTTAGGCGGAAAAGTAAAATCTCTTGATTCAAAAATTTTCGCAGGCATTTTAGCAAACGAAGAAGAAAGATGTGACGAAAATATTAAATATTTTGATTTAGTAGCAATTGATTTATATCCTTTTGAAAAATATATGGATATTGATGTTGATATAGATACATTAATTCAAAATATTGATATTGGCGGAGTTGCGCTTTTAAGAGCTGGCGCTAAAAATTATCAAAACGTGATTATAATTTCATCATCTGATGACTATTCAATCGATTTAGATGAAATTGACGAACAAAAACGCCAAGAGCTTGCACTTAAGGCATTTGCTAAAACTTCAAAATATGATTATTTAATCAATAAAAAATTAGCTCATCAATTTAAATCTGAACAAAATCAAAAAACTTTTTATTTAAATAAATTAAAAACCTTGCGCTATGGCGAAAATCCGCACCAAAAAGCAAATCTATATTCATACGATAAAGAGCTTGATTGGGTCTTATTAAACGGCAAAGAAATGTCTTATAATAACATTTTAGACACAACTTGTGCTCTTGAAATTGCAGCAGAATTTTTTGATGTATCCGCTGTGGTCATTGTAAAGCACCAAAACCCTTGCGCTGTGGCTCTTGCGCCAACATTAAATGAAGCTTGGGACAAAGCGATAGATTCAGACCCTATCAGCCCTTTTGGCGGAATTGTTGCACTAACAAAAACTTTGACTTTAGATTTAGCTAAAAAATTGAGCTCAATGTTTTTAGAAGTCGTTGTTGCTCCAAGTTTTGAAGCTGACGCGCTAGAAGAATTAAAGAAAAAGAAAAATTTAAGAATAATTCAAATTAACACACCATATCAAGAAATTTCAAAATTTAACAAAGAAGAAATTAAACTGACTCCTTTTGGTGCGTTAGTTCAAGAAAAAGACACTAAAGATTTAGATGTGCAAACATTTAAAGTTGTAACAAAGAAAAAACCAGACCAACAACAAGTTGAAGACATGATTTTTGCGTTTAAAGTTGTAAAACATGTTAAATCTAATGCAATTGTAATTGCCAAAGATTTAAGAACTTTGGGCATTTGCGGCGGACAAACAAACAGAGTTGGTGCTGTTGAAATCGCCCTAAACCGCGTTTGCGATTCACCAAAAGACGCTGTTTTAGCTTCTGATGGCTTTTTCCCAGCAATCGATAATATTCAAATTGCAGCGCAAAATAGAATTGGCGCAATAATTCAACCTGCTGGTTCTATTAAAGATGAAGATGTCATCAAAGAAGCTGATAAATACGAAATCGCAATGATTTCAACAGGCATAAGACATTTTAAACATTAACAACAGGTAAATTATGAAAATATTTAATAAAGAAAATAGGGCTCTTTTTGGGCTCAGCCTTGGGCATTTCAGCGTAGATTTATACGCTTCGCTTTTGGTGCCTTTATATCCTTTTATTGTTTCAAAATTAGATATTAACCTTGCAACAATATCTTCAACCATTGCTCTAGGACACTTGGTTTCCTCTATGATGCAACCAATTTTTGGATTTGTTGCCGATAAATTAAAACACCGCTTTTTTATGGTTTGGGGCTTGATTTTATCATCAATTTTCATTCCCTTTTCAATCAAAGCAAACTCTTTATTATTTTTCACAATGTGTTTATTACTAGGTATGGTTGGAAATGCGTTTTTCCACCCACAAGTAAGCGCGCTTATAAAAGAATTTAACAAAAACAACCCAAAAATCACCTTTATTATGGGAGTTTTTCTTGGCATTGGCACATTAGGCTATGCCATAGGTCCATATGTTTCATCATTTACAGTTAACCATTTTGGGCAAAATGCACTTTTGTTTTTGAGTGCTATTGGCTTATTTTCGGCGGTTTTTATGTACTTTTTTGTACCAAAAAAACCAAAAACACAACTTCAAAACCAAGACAATTTCTTTTTCATCATCAAAGAAATTTTAAAAAACAAATGCTGCATGTTTTTAACGTTTGTTTCAATCATCAAATCCGCTGTTAGCATTAGCTTTGGAACATATATCCCATTTTTATTAAAATCCCATGGTTTTTCTTTGCCAACAATTGGTTTAATTGTTACTGGATATTTTGTTATGGGCGGTTTTGCAACAATTTACAGTTCAAAATTTGAAAATAAAATTGGCTCAAAAGGTGTAATCACGCTATCTTTTGTCACAATTTTACCTTTGATTTTATTATTTTTATATTTCATAAACACAAACAAAATCATTGCAATTAGTGCATTTATTTTAACAGGGTTTTTCATAATGCTCTCTGTTGGCATTTTGCTTGTCCAAGGACAAAACGCAATGCCAAAATATACAGGGGTCATAAGCGGTGTAATGCAAGGATTTAGCTGGGGAATTGGCGCATTATTTTTATCGCCCCTTGGTTTTTTAGGACAACAATTCGGAATCGATAAAATTTTAATATTAATGAGTTCACTTGCTCTTTTAACAGGCATTTATTCTTATAAATCTAAATACTTAAAATAAATGTAACAATTTGTTTACAAACTATAAAGTTTTGGTTAAATACCGCCGAATACATGACTACGTAGAAAAAGGTGTGTATTTATGAGCAAAGATTACTCTTCAATAGGCGTAAGCAAAGCTTGGTTAGAACAAAAAACCTACGGCGACAAGGTCAAAGACTCTGGCGCGGTTGATGACGGCATTTTAACCTTGAACGAGCTTGAATCGTGCGGTCTTGAAGGTGATGAGAAAAAACAACTCATCAGCGATTTTCTTAGTGAGCTTGGAATGAGCGAAGAAGAATATAACCAATTTACAAGCGCAATTGAAGAAGAAACTGCAAACTATGAAAGCGAAATGGAAAACGTTGAAGTAGTAGATGAAGCACAAATTGCTGATGATACAGAAAATACAGAAGAAACAGCAGAAGAACCAACTACAACAACAAGCACATCATATTGGTCTGATGGAAAACCAAAAGAAACAATAACCTATAATGAAGACGGTTCTGTTGCTTCAAAAGAAACTTTTGCTTATGGAACAGGTGATCCTCAAGAAACATTAACATACGATTCCAAAGGTAATATCACAGGAAAAACTTGGTATGACAATGGAAAAGAAAAATATACATATGAATATAATGAAGACGGAAGCTATATCTATAAAACTCCAAAAGATGATGGCTCTGGCGAATATAATATCAGATACTATAACCAATATGGCGAAGAAACAGATGCGAATGGTAATGTTATTAAAACAACGCCACCTTCGCCACAATCAAAACCAAATTCATCAGGTGATGAAGCAGTTATTGATGATAATAATGCTGAAAGATATGCTGAACGTCTGCATGACGCAATGGACGGCTGGGGAACTGACGACGGCGAAGTCAAAGAAGTATTAAGCGAGTTAGACGGCGCAGATTTAGCAAAAGTTGCAGCAGTATATGAAGCAAACTATGGCGAAAGCTTGGTTGACGCAATTAAAGGCGACTTCTCATTCGGCACAGAAAAAACATATGTCGCAAAAATTGAAGCTGCAATGGCATTATCTCAAAAAGATACTTCTCAAGTAATCAGCGAACAAGAAGCATACTCTGCAGCTGAACAAATCTATAACGCAGTTGATGGCTGGGGAACTGACGAAAGTGCAGTTTCATCAGTAATTAATGGATATAACCATCGTGATTTAAAAATCATTGCAGCAATATATGAACAAAATTATGGCGAATCATTGCGTGATGCAATTGATGGCGATTTCTCTGGCAACGATCAAGATGTCTTATTAGACAAAATTGATGAAGCAATGGCATATACAGAATAATAAAGAAAGTAATTAAAAAGAAATAAAGGTGTGCAAAATGGGCGAAAACTTTTCATTAAATGGCGTTAACCAAAACTGGTTAGAAAAAAAAGATTATTACAGCAAAATTAAAGATGTTGTCGAACAAGAAGGCTTGTTAGACGACGGCGAATTGACAGCTGACGAGATCAAAGAGTATTTTTCTCCTGAAAAAGCTGAAACAGATGAAGCAAAAAAAGCAAATGCTCAATTAATCAGTGACTTTTTAAATGAGTTTGAAATGTCAGATGAAGAATATTTTGAATTTGTAGGAAATGTTGAATCTGAAACAGAAGCTCAACAAACAGCTGACATGGAAGAAACGTCTAAAAACGCAGATAAACCAGATAACGAATATACAAAATATTGGGGTAATGGCAACGTTAAAGAGCACATTGTCTTTAACGAAGATGGAACTTTGCAAAGCCATAGAAAATTTGACTATAACGGAAAAGAAATTTTCTCAAGCACAGAAAAAACAGACAATAAACAACCTGTTCCTGAGGCAACACCACAAGATGGCTCTAAACCAACAACAGACACCCCTGCAACAGACACCCCTGCAACAGACACCCCTGCAACTGATACCCCTGCAACTGATACCCCTGCAACAGACACTCCAACAACAGAAAAAACTCCAACTGAAACTCCAACAGAAGAAACTACAAGCAAAGATGAAGTAAAAGAAGAAGAAACCACAGAAGAAAAAGAATTTATACCTGAAAAACAAGAAGTAATCTCTGATAGAGAAGCTAAATTATATGCTGAAAAACTACATGACGCAGTTGACGGCTGGGGAACTGACGAACAAGCGTTCAAAGAAGTAATGCAAGACCTTGATGGCGCAAACTTGTTAAAAGTTGCACAAATCTATGAAAAAGAATTTGGCGAATCATTAGAAGAAGCAATTAAAGACGACTTCTCTGGCGCTGATGAAAATACATATTTAGGTCAATTAAAAGGTGCTCAAGAACAAGCGAAGAGCGAAGGTCAACCATTAATCACAAAAGAAGATGCTGCGCTATATGCTGATCAAATTCATGAAGCAATTGATGGTTGGGGCACAGACGAAGAAAAAGTTTCTGAATTAATCAATTCATTAAGACCTGAAGATTTACAAGTTGTATCTATGGTATATGAAGAAGAATACGGTGAATCATTAGAAGAAGCAATTAAAGGTGACTTCTCTGGTGATGAAGAAGACGTATTACTTGATAAGCTATCTGACGCGCAAAAGGCTGAAATCCCAGAAGGTGCAATCAAAGAAGAAAACGAAGGACCAATTTCTGATAGAACAGCTAAACTATATGCTGAAAAATTACATGACGCAATAGATGGCTGGGGAACTGACGAAGAAGCCGTTGAAAAAGTAATGGGCAGATTAGAAGGTGCCGACTTGGTTAAAGTTGCACAAATCTATGAACAAGAATACGGTGAATCATTAGAAGAAGCAATCAAAGGTGACTTCTCTGGCGCTGATGAAAATACATACGTAGGTTTAATCAAAGGTGCTCAAGAGCAAGCAGCAAACGAAGGACAACCAGAATTAAACGAAAAAGAAGCCGAATTATATGCGGATAAAATACATGACGCAATTGGCGGCTGGGGAACCAATGAAGAAAAAGTTGCAACAGTTATTGGCGCCTTAAATGATAAAGATATGGTTGCAGTAGCTGACGCATACGAAGAAAAATATGGCGAATCATTAGAAGAAGCAATTAAAGGCGACTTCTCTGGTGATGAAGAAGACGTATTATTAACAAAACTTGAAAGAGCTCGCGAAGGCGCAGAAGAACTAGAAGAAGCTGAAAAAGAAGAAACCGAAGAAGCATAATAACAAATGAGCGAAAATATATCGTCAATTAATACAAATTTGTGGTTGCAAGGGCAACTCAACAAACCGACAAATAAAGAAAATCCATCTGAAGATGCAAATTTCAAAGAACCTTCCGTTAAAAAAACAGAAGCAGATTTGCAAACTTTTCAAAACACCTTAAACGATTTGAATATAACAGATGAAGAATATTTCAAGTTTGTTGAAACAGCGCAAAATTCACCTAATATAGATGAAAAAACTAAAGCAACAACAAAAAATATCAACACTCAATTAAATTCCATTCAAGACAGCTGGCAAGGAAAACAGATTATCTCCGAAGCTCTGAGTGGACTTGACGAAACGCAAAAGGCAAACGTAATAAATCAATATCAAGAAGAATATGGCGAAAATTTAGTCGAAATTCTTGAATATTGGGACTAATAAAAAATTTATGCACACCAAACTATCTAAAAAATTTACCCCTCAAATTTGAGGGGTTTTCTTTTTAAGCTAATGAGAATATTTCATATAATTCATCATCAGATAGTTCTGTGATTGTGCGCTCGCCTTCAAAAACAGCAGCATTTGCAAGCTCGCGTTTATCTTTAATTATTTTATCAATTTTTTCTTCAAACGTAGATAGAGTGATGAACCTATGTATCATGACGTTTTTATCTTGTCCAATACGATAAGTTCTGTCTGTTGCTTGGTCTTCAACCGCAGGATTCCACCACAAGTCATAGTGAATTACATTTGACGCAGAAGTCAAGTTAAGCCCTAAGCCACCAGCTTTTAATGATAAAATCATTATTTTTTCTGCTAAATCTTCTTGGAATTTATGGATAATATCTTCTCTTTGTTTAACGTTCAAACTACCATGGAAAAATAGTGGCGATTGGTTAAATTCTTGCGCAATAATATTTTCCAGAATTGTTCCCATTTCTTTATATTGCGTGAAAACAAGAACTTTCTCGTCATTTTCAACGATATTGTGCAAAATATCAATTAATTTTTGCGTTTTACCAGAAGCATTTGCTGACATATCGCCGTGTTTTAAATAGTGATATGGGTGATTACAAACTTGTTTTAAATTTGTAATAAGTTTGAAAATTGCGCCGCGACGGTTCATTTTGCTTTCTGATTTTGTAATATCTTCCATTGATTGCTTCAAAATACGCTCGTATAGCGCAACTTGAGATTTTGTAAGATAACAAAAATCGTCTAAGACTACTTTTTCTGGCAAATCGGAAATAATTGTTTTGTCCGTTTTAAGACGTCTTAGCATAAATGGACTTATGGCTTTTTTCAATTTTTGCGCTCGATTTAACTCTTTAAAGCGCTCAATTGGAATTGAATAATTTTTTGAAAAATCGGTCAATGAACCAAGATAGCCTTTGTTTATAAAGTCAAAAATTGACCACAACTCAGATAATCTGTTTTCAACAGGAGTACCTGTCATGGCAACTTTCATGCCTGCTTTAATCGCTTTAATTGCTTGCGTTTGGCTTGTTGATGGGTTTTTAATGTTTTGAGCTTCGTCAATAATTAATAAATCCCATTGAGTTTTTTCAAATTTTTCAAGGTCAATTCTTAAAATTGCATATGTAGTTAAAATTACATCACAATCTAAAGAAAATTCACGATTAAAACCATGATAAGTTAAAACATTTAAACTTGGAGCAAATGTATTTAACTCTCTTTTCCAGTTGCCCATTAATGTTGTTGGGCAAACAACCAAAACAGGTTTTTTAAGTTTATTTTCTTCTTTTAATTTTAAAATTAAACTGATAACTTGTATTGTTTTACCAAGACCCATATCGTCTGCAATACAACAGCCAAAACCCTTGTTGATATTAGTATATAACCATCTGAAACCAATTTCTTGATATGCGCGCAACGTGCCACATAAATCTTTTGGTAAAGTAATATCTTCGACTTTAGTGAAATCTGAAATAACTCTTGCAAACGCTTCGTCATAATCAAAATCGTAATCGTCAATTTTGCCAGATAGTGCATTATGCAACAATTGCATTTTATTAACTGCAAAGTTTGGGGTTTTTTCGAGCTTTTGTAAAAGTTTATCTGTTTCTTCTTTGTCGATTAAGATATATTTTTCTTTGTATTTAATCAAGCCTTGAGAATTTTTTGCAAGTTCTCTAAATTCTTCGGCTGAAATTTTTTCGTTATTTCCTAGTGCAATTTCAATTTTAAAGTTCATGATTTCATCAAGCGAAATTGTTGAACCGGTTGGGTTTGCCAATAATTCTTTTAACTCTGACAGACGTTTTTCTTTAATTGTCGCATTAATTGAAGCTCTTGGAATAATAACGTCATTTAATCCTTCTGGAAGATTAACCTCCATGCCTGCTTGAGATAGGTAATATGAAATTTGAGTAATTAATTTATATACGCCAGATAAATCAAGCTCCATTTCAACATCTTCAAGATCTTCGATATATTTTGTTGCCCAATTTATTTGTTTTTCAATAATGACTTTTTCTTCGTCTGTTAAATCTTCAAGCTGAATAATTTTGTTTTCGGCTTTGTTTTTCGCCAAAATCTTGAGCAAGAATTTTTCATCATCTAATTTTTCAATGTTAAATACAGGGACAAGTTCATAACTTCCTAGGCTCATTTCATCAAACCAAGTTTGAATGTCAGATGCAAGGTCATTTCCTTTGAAAATTCTTTTTTGAAGAGCATTTTTAACCAAATATGGCGCAGCTTTTAAATCTTTAAAGCGATAATGTTTAACATTTAAGAACGTAAAAATTAAATAATTTAGATATTTTTCAATTAATTTTTGAGTAACTTCTTTGCTTAAAACGTCGTTTTCCACAATTTCGCAATAAGCTCTAATGTAGTCTTTATTTTGAAAATATGGTTCGTAATATATGCTAAATGTATCTTTTTTAAAGTTAACTGCTGGAATGAACTGCAACTTTTCAACAGTTTTTTTAACAAATTGAAAAAGATTAAAATAAAATTGATAATCTTCGCTACAATCTGATAAATCTAAACTTTCATCAACCCCTGTAAAATATTCAAAAAACATATCAAGGCTGATTGAATAACCATAATCTTGTCCTTGATATTGCGGACGCAAACGATATAAAGAACCTTTTTGTTTTAAATAATAATCAAAATTATAAGGTGGTGTAATAAAGATATTAACAGCATTTGCTTCCTCTTTAAGAGAAATTTTTGTTTGTCTTAAAATCGGATTTTTCGTATCAAATGTGTCTGCAAATTCTTCTTCAATTAATTCATAAATCAAAGATAGAGTATATCTGAAATCTTTATTTTTTTGCGAATATGGATTTTGGTCCAAATTCAACAAAAGCTTTTCAATATCATTCTTTTTAAAACTTAAATTATATTTTTTATCCATTTGAATATTTTATTATAAAGCAGATGATTTTAAAAGATATCTAAGGCTTAAATTAATTTAAAAGATGGATAAAAAAATAAGAGGGCATAATGCCCTCAAAAGTCATGTTTTTGGTTTATTATTATAAATATATAAATTATATTTATATATTTTAAACACAAAACCTTTTTAAGTCAACAAAAAATCGCCCCGCTTTTGCGAGGCGATTAAAACTTTTTAAAGAACTATTTTACTAATTCTTTGAATTTTTTACCAGCTGAGAATGCTGGAACAGTTTTAGCAGCAATTTTAATTTCTTTGCCAGTTTGTGGGTTGCGACCTACACGAGCAGCTCTTTTTCTGGCTTCGAAAGTACCGAAACCAACTAAAGTAACTTTTTGTTTTTTAGCAACAGTTTTTTCGATTGTTTCAATAACTGCGCCGATAATTTCAGCTGTATCTTTTTGAGAAAGTTTAGCTGTTGCTGCAACTGCTTTTACTAATTCTTCTTTGTTCATATCTAACTCCTTTTTAATAACACCCCTTTATTATACACATTTATAAAGGTTTGGCAAGTATGTAAAGCCAAAAAAACAAGAAATATTAAACATTTCAGCTAAATTAATGATTTTTATCTCTGTTTTAAACGTGAAAATGTGATGTCTTTATAGAAATAATTTAAAATTTGACGGGCGCTATACCCTTTATTTGCAAGGTTATTCGCTCCATGTTGGCTCATTCCGACGCCATGTCCATTTTTTCTTGTTCCCCAATCGTACCCATCAACAGATTTAATATATGGTAAGTCATGGTTCCAAACTTTTCCCGCAGACATTGTTTTCCCGCCAGATGACGCATGGTAATATGCAGGAATTATTTTGTTATCATATGTTAAAACTTCTCCGCGAGTTGATAAAACCGCTCTTGTTGTTTGCGGAGTTTCAGCTGTTGCACCGCCATAGGCTTGATCTAGCGGGGTGTCTTTTAAATCATATCCTTTTGAACCGCGCTTGTTTAAGTTTGCAAGAGCATAACTTCTTGCAGCAATTGCTTGAGCTTTATGGGCTTCCATATTCCATTTTGAAGGCATTTCTGATGGCACAACCCCCATTAAATATTCTTCTAATGGCAGGGAATTTACAACGGTTAATTTATTATCTATGTTATAAATAATCAAATCCCCGCGATACCAACGCTTTTTAGTTGTTAAAAAACCTTTGCTTTCGGGGTTTTGGATATAAATTGCATTTGTTGCACAGTCGTAATAACGACCTTTGATTTTAATTGCAATTGAATTGTCATATGCTTTTATTTGATAAGGGAAAAAAGAGCGCGAAGTAAAGAGAAATTTGCCTGTTCTAGCGTCCATAAAATCTGCATTTAAAGTTGAACCGACATAGGTTTTTTTAACACCCTCATCAAGCCCAATACGAATAGCAAAAACGCTTTGAGTAAAAATTATCAAAAATAAAAAGATAATATTTAATTTTATAAAAAATTTATCCATAAAAAGCTCTTTATTTATCTAAAGAATAGTAAAAAAACCCTCTATAATCAAGAGATTAACACCTTTTTGTAAACTTGTGTATATTAGCTCTTATTGTGCGTTTTTCTAATGAAAAACAAATTTAAATTCAATAAAATGTATAAAAAGTGGGCAATTATGAAAAACTTTATTCAAAAACAAGAAAATTTTGAAGAATTAAAAGTTCAAGAATATATAAAAAAATATGTTCAAGAGCTTCAAAGGCACTTTGATATGTCCGACAATAAAATCAGAGTGATTTTATATCGCGTATATAAGGAATTGGCGCCCATAAATTTTATCAAAAAATGGATTTATATGCTAAAATCCTTTTGTAATAATTTAAAAAACAAAAAGGAACAAAATGAAACTTGAAATCTTCCCAAATGGAATATATGGCGCAATTACGTATTTAATTTATGACGAAAAATCTAAAGATGCTGCAATTGTTGATTGCACTTCTTCAATCAATGAAATTAAAAAAATTGCACAAGAACAAAATTTAAACGTTAAATATATTTTAATTACCCATGGACATTTTGACCATGTTTATTGCACACATGAAATGAAAAAAACATTCCCAAATGCACTAATTTTAATGCACAAAGATGACCTTGAACTTTTAGAAAATCTTGAAGTTCAATGCTCAATTGCAGGTGTTGAAAACACAAAAATCCCTTGCGTTGATGGACTTGTAGATGAAAACAGCAAAAACTTAAAACTTGGCGACCAAGAAATTGAGGTCATTACAACAAAAGGACACTCAAAGGGCGGGGTTTGCTATTTAATTGGCAAAATTTTATTTTCTGGAGACACATTGTTTCAAAACTCAATCGGAAGATACGATCTTTGGGGTGGCTCAGAGGCTGAATTAAAAGAAAGCATTACAAAAAAATTATTCACACTTGATGAGGATATTATTGTTTACCCAGGTCATGGAGATTTTACGACAATTAAAGAAGAAAAGATTAATAATCCATATTTTGGGGAAAGATATTGTTAATTTTAAAATTTGCATACAAAAAAGCGGGACTAGAAAACACCCGCTTTTTAATTTTGATTTACCAATTTAAACTAACCCTAAAACTTTTTTGTACCAACTGAATGTTTCTAATTCTAAGCCATTAAAAGTTGTTTTCAAACATTGTTTTTTCAAATAATGTTGAAATTCATCATTGAATTTTGATTTGATTTTTGCCTGTGGCTTTGGCATTTGAGTAGAAAGTGACATAAGAACCTCCTAGCGAATTTTACAACTAACAACTGAACCTTTGTCTTATTATACCATGTATCTGAAAAAATGTAAGTAGGGAATTTCAAAAATTGAATAGGTGTATTAAGAAATATAGACTACTCGTAATTTTACAGATGTAGTAAATATTAAGAAAGTTTACATTGGCAATTATTTTAATTTTGCAGTTTTTAAATATTTATTGAAAGGACATTTATGAAAATTCAAAAAATACTGCCAAACGCAATTAAAAATAATTACAATAATATAAAACACGAAAATAAAAAATTTGCGCAAAATGAAAAAACAAATTCATTTTTGCCTTCAACAAGCCAATATCTTGCTTTTTGCGGTGGCTTAAGCTTAGATTTAAAACATGTTAATTCAAGTTTAGAAGAAAAAGAATATCCACCAAATATTAAAAATCTAATTGAAGCCGAACTTTCAAAAAACGAGCAAACCAAAAAAACTCTTTATGATGTGCATTCACAACACTACAAAGGAATTTTAGATTGCTATTCACTAGATGAATTAAAAGAAAAATATCCAGAATTTAAAGACACAGTTTCTGTATATGATATTGAAGAATATAAAAAAGGCAGCACAGTAGATGAGTTTTTAAATGGCAAATCAAAAACTTTTTCACCAGACGAAGATTTAACCCTGCAATTAATCAAGCTCTATTGGGGACAAGGCTTTTCTTTGACCGATTTATCAAAATATTCATCTGAAACCTCAGATACAGAAGCTGGTGTTAATTTTTACTATACAATGACTAAAAAATTAAACATTCCTGTCATGGATAGGCACTATGCAAGGGTTTTAAAGCTTTCAAACAAAGAATATAACGAAAAATTCACGCAAGAAATGTCCATGAAAAGAATTGAGGCAAAAGAAGCTCGCCAACAAAAGCTCGAGGGCGAACCTGTCACAATTCCATCTCGCGAATTAACAGAAGCTCATAAAAAACGAATTTCTGAAGGTTTGAAAAAATATTGGGAAACAAACCCAGAAGCAATCTATCGCCAAACAAAAAGACAAAAAGAATTTTACGAAAAAAATCCACAATACAGAGAAAGAATGTCTTGGGTAATGGATTACGCTTGGAATAAAACTCAAGAAGGCAGAAGCATTAAAAAATATTTAACAAAATTCATGAAAAAACATGGAGCGATTTCTGATGAAAAATTAATCTTAAGAGAAGATTTATCACAAGCAGATAAAACTCTTTTAGAAGAATTTTGGAAGAAAAATGCTTGGGCAAAACCAAAAATGTCTTCTGCTGTAAAACAAGGTTGGGAATATGCCAAAGAAGACATTTTCACGCTTTTTGATGGAAAATCTATTGAAGGCGAAAAAATAACTTTTAGATTATTACCGAAAAAAATAAGCGAAGAAATCGAAAAATTTGCAAAAGATAAAAAATATAAAATCGAAATGCACAATTATGGCAGAGCGGTAATTTTCAAAAACGAGTTTCAAGCAAAATCAAAATGGGCAATAGATTTCGGAAAAAGAACCGCACAAATTGCAGACAATTACTATAAAACTCAGCACCCTGGGCTTTTAGACGATTTAACTGGTGCAAAACATAACGCAATAATGATTTTTATGTATGACCTTGAACACAACCCTGAAAAGTTGCCAAAAGCTCTGCAAAATGACCATACAAGAAAAATGTATTTAACTTATCTTGATACATTGCATGGAATTTGTCCTTTGTATGAACCATTCCAAAATTACCCAAAAATGCCACGACAAGGCATGGACACAAAAGAACTTGATTTATATTTCTCACAAATCATGATGTTTGCGCTCCAATTAAACCATCTTGAACTAGCAGAATACATGAACAAAAATCTTGATTTTGCATATCAAAAACATCTCGATGGAAAATTGCCGGACTTATTGAAATATTTTAAATAATTTGCACAACTTTTTCTAAATATGTTCCATAGCCGTTTTGTTTGTATTTTTTTGAAAGTTCAATCAACTTTTCTTTTGAAATGTAGCCCATACGGCAAGCTACTTCTTCAATTGAAGCTATTTTCATGCCAGTATTAATTTCCATTGATTGAACAAAATTAGCCGCTTGTAATAAGCTTTCAAAAGTTCCCGTATCAAGCCATGCAAACCCACGACCCAAAATTTCAACATTTAATTTATTTTTTTCTAAATAAATTTTATTTAAATCTGTAATTTCTAACTCGCCTCTAGCTGATGGCTTAAGCGTTTTGGCATATTCAACAACGTTATTATCGTAAAAATATAAACCTGTTACAGCATAATTTGATTTTGGATTTTGAGGTTTTTCTTCGATAGAAACAGCTTTATTATTTTTATCAAATTCAACAACGCCAAACCTTTGAGGATCTTGAACCAAATATCCAAAAACTGTTGCGCCAAAAGTTCTTTTGCCAACTTCTTGAAGCATAGATGAAAACCCAAACCCATGGAAAATATTATCACCCAAAATTAAAGCCACAGGCTCGTTTTGAATAAAATCTTCGGCAATTAAAAAGCTTTCTGCAATGCCTCTTGGCACTTCTTGAACAGCATATGAAAATTTGACCCCAATTTCAGAGCCATCACCCAAAACTCTTTTGAAATTTTCTAGGTCATTTGGGCTTGTAATGATTAAAATATCCTTAATTCCAGCCAAAAGCAAAGTTGTGATTGGATAGTAAATCATTGGTTTATCATAAACTGGTAATAAAATCTTTGAAATTGGTAAACTTGCAGGATATAACCTTGAACCTGCGCCCGCCGCAAGAATAATGCCCTTCATAAAAATCCTCTTTAAATCTTATTTTATTATATTAAAAATCGCTCTTTCGGGCAAATTTTAACGATTTTTTTCTCTAACAAAAGGGTCATATCCCCTCTTTTGCAAATATTCTAACCCCATGTCTGATTGTTGTTTTTGCCAATATGAAGCCGTTGGGAGCATATCAATTCGGACATTTTTTGCTTCGGTCAACATTTTAGATAACAAATATTCAAATCCGTAATTGTACGCATCTATTTCTTGAAGATTTGCAAAATATGCGTAATTTACGCCATTTTCTTGCATTTTTTGTTTATTTTTTTGTGTATAAATTTCAGATTTTAAAAATTCTTTTGCGCTGATATATCTTTCATCATCTGCGTATAAAGAAAATCTTATTTTTGCGTCTTTTTTTAATGGTTCATCTGGTTCATACGTTTTAAAATACGGTTCACCATATCTTTGAATTTCATATTCTTCCCCTTTTAACTGTGCGCGCCAAGCCTTCATCAGTTCAAGATTTTTTAAATTTGTGATAATTTTATCACTTTTTTTAACCCAAATTTTCTTTGCCTTTTTTCCTATTCCTTTTGTTGAAGCAATCAAATGTTTTTGCAAAAAATGCCTTATTTCATGCGCCATTAGCCCAGAAAGATAGAGCTCTTTTTCTTTGTCTGTAAATTCAATTATTTGTCCATTTGGGTGATTTTCTTGGTAATATTTTATTTTTTCGTCAAATCTTCCTTTTCTTAAAGCATCAGCATAAAATGAATCGTCATCAGTTTCGCTTTTAACAAAATAAGAATAATAGTCCTCGTCTATTACATATCTTGGAATTTCAATTGAATTATCCAAAGGAGAATAGGCACCTTCTGCGTTTTCAACAGGCGCTTTTTCAACAAATTTCATTGTTGGTTTATTCAATTTCACCTTTTGCATATCAGGGCAATATTCGTCCGTATTTTGCTCAACAACTTCATCATAAACATCATCAAAAAGCGCAAGATATTTTTCCTCGTTTTTTGCTTGCTCTAGTGTTTTAGCGCTAGAAATGAAAATATCTTTTTCTTGCAAAGTTGGCTTTTGCGGAGTTTGCGAGCGAAAAATTGGATATTTATAATTATTTTTTATATATGGATTAAACGTTATTTTCATGATGGTAAATATAAAAGGTTTGAAAATCAAAAAAGTTGCAACAAATTGCAAAAAACATGTTGTTTTGAAAAACACTCCAAAAACAGCGAAAAGTTGTAAAACCTTACAACTTTTCATCTGAATATTAAATTTAACCTTAAAAATTATTCTTCTTCGGGTTTATTTTTGTTTGCAATTTTTTCGCGGACTTTTGCTTCAATTTCAGCTAAAATATCAGCATTTTGTTCCAAAAATTCTTTTGCTTTTTCTCTACCTTGTCCAAGTTTTTCGTCGTTATAGCTAAACCATGCACCTGCTTTTTTGATAATATCAAAATTAACTGCAACGTCAATTACGTTTCCAAGCGCGCAAATACCCTTGCCATAAATAATATCAAACTCAGCAACTTTAAACGGTGGAGCAACTTTATTTTTAACAACTTTAACACGTACTCTGTTTCCGATATCTTCATTTTCTTTGTTTTTAACGCTATCGCAACGGCGAATGTCCAAACGAACAGATGAATAATATTTCAAAGCGTTTCCACCAGTTGTTGTTTCAGGGTTTCCAAACATAATGCCAATTTTTTGTCTTAATTGGTTGATGAAAATTATTGTTGTATTTGTTTTTGCAACAACACCTGTCAATTTTCTCAATGCTTTTGACATCAATCGCGCTTGCAAGCCCATTTGTTGCTCGTCCATTGCATGTTCAATTTCTGCTTTTGGAACCAATGCTGCAACAGAGTCAATAACAACAATATCAATCGCACCAGAGCGAACTAATTCTTCGGCAATTTCAAGTGCTTGTTCACCTGTATCTGGTTGAGAAATTAAAAGCTGGTCAACATCAACCCCAACATTTCTAGCATACTCTGGATCTAGTGCATGTTCTGCGTCAATATATGCTGCAATTCCGCCTTTTTTCTGTGCGTTTGCGACAATGTGTTGCGCTAATGTTGTTTTACCAGAAGATTCTGGACCATAAATTTCAATGATTCTTCCTCTTGGAACGCCGCCTATACCAAGCGCCAAATCTAGAGCCAAAGCTCCTGTTGGGATACATTCACATTGAACACTGACTTTGTCACCAAGGCGCATAATTGAACCTTTGCCAAAATCTTTTTCAATTTTATCTAATGCCATTTTAAGAGCTTTGTTTTTGCCCTCTTGAATAGCTTGCAATTCTTTTTCATTAACTTCAGTAGCAACAGCCATACTTATCCCCTTTAAACCTAGTGAAATTAATATAATTCTACACTAAATTTTTTAAAAGGGCAAAATTATTCTTCAAAATCCGCAGAGAAAATATCGAAAGCTTCGTGATGTTTAAGATATTCTTCTTTTGTCATTGTAATTTCTTGCGAATTATGTGGATTAACCAAAGTTAAATACTCTTGCGTTATTTCTTTCACGCCATACGCATGTTTTTGACATATTGAACAAGTTTTGCCATTTATGTCTGTGATTTCTACTGGTTCATATGTTTCATTACCAAAAACAACAAATTTTGACTTCACAGCAGCGTCATACATCTCTGACGCAACATTTCTTTCATTTTCTGTTGTGAGGTTACCAGCAAAGACCCCTATAAGACTATCTGCGGATAGGGTAACTGTTTCACCTGTTTCTTTATTTTTAACTGTTATTTTACCATCTTCAGTTTGAGAAGGTTTTTGCTCAATCACATATGTTCCTTCGAAATCAAATTCAAAACCATTAATGCTAGTAGCCGCTATATTCATATCGCTTTTGTAAACATCTTCTAGTTTAAATTCTTTCTGTGTTTCAAAAATATTCATTATCTCTGATTTATATTGTTGAATTTGTTTATCTGAATATTTTTTTTCTACCCAAAATTCTTCGTTTATATCTTCTGTTCCAACAAAAGCATATAAAAATTGTTCATATTCAACAGATTCCAAGGCTTGTTTTTTTCCACCAAACAAACTAGAGCTGGATTTAGCTTCAGAAATATCATCAAACGCTTTTTTATATGCAAGCTCCATTAAAAGCATGTCATCATCACCAGAAGAAAGATAATATTCCACTTCTCCTCTTTGATATTGAGGTCGCAATCTTTCTGCTTCCATATATTCTTCTACCGGAATATTGTAGGTTTTATCTAGACCTTTGAAATAAACATCATAAGATTTTGTATTGCCATTTTCATCATAATTTGTTTTAATTGCATCTTGAATTATTTTGCTGCCACCTTCGGTTCTTGAAAGAGAATACATGCTTGAAAGCAACATACAATCAGCAACAGAGCCTTGATGAAAATCTTGGTCAATTTTGCCATTAACCGTATATTTAGGGTCTTCTTTTGAAAGCTCTTGGTAATCTTTGATTTTTTGAGAAATCTTTGTTGGTTTTTCAACTTCTTCAGAATTTTCTGATTTTTCACTTTTATCTTTTGAAAATATACTTCCTATAAAAGAGCCTATTGCCTTGCCTATATTAGAAAAAAACTCTTTAATAGGCTGGAAAAATCCCTTTTTTTCTTCTTTTTTTTCAACAGATTTTATTTCAACAAGGTTGTTTTCGTCTTCTTTTTCAATCGTTGAATTTTGAGAGCTTCCAAAACCTTGTGCTTTGCCACCTAAAGACGTATTTTCCACATTTTGCACACTAATATCTTTAAAGATTTTCATTACGTCAATCATAATAACCACTCTTTCTTTTGCTTAAATGCCACAAAATATTAAAAAATTAACTAAAAATTGCGCAAAATAAAGATTTTTATTATAATTTTGATAATTAATAAGGATAAAATATGAAAACTTTAACACTTAACAATTTTGAAATCGGAAAAGATAAATTAACAATTTTAGCTGGTCCATGTGCAATGGAATCAAAAGAAATTTCTTTAAAAACAGCTAAAAAATTAAAAGAAATTTGCGAAAAACTTGATATAAATTTTGTTTTTAAAACATCTTTTGATAAAGCAAACCGTTCTTCTTTAAGCTCATATCGCGGTTTAGGCATGGAAGAAGGATTAAAAATTTTATCAGAAATCAAAAAAGAATTAAACGTTCCAATCGTAACAGATATCCACGAACCAGCTCAAGCGGAACCAACAGCAAAAGTTGCAGATATTATCCAAATCCCAGCTTTTTTGTGCAGACAAACAGATTTATTGGTTGCAGCTGCAAAAACTGGAAAAATTGTGAACATCAAAAAAGGGCAATTTTTATCACCATATCAAATGAAATCAATTGCCAAAAAAGTAATTGACTCAGGAAACGACAAAATCTTAATCACAGATAGAGGCACAAGCTTTGGCTATAATAACCTTGTAGTTGATTTCAGAGGTGTTCAAATTACTCAAGAAGAGCTTGGTTTCCCATATGTTTTTGATGCAACACACAGTGTGCAAATCCCAGGGGGACACGGGGAAAGCTCAGCGGGTGAGCGAAAATTTGTTCCACTTTTAGCAAAATCAGCAGTTGCTGCAGGCGCTAAAGTATTATTTTTTGAAATTCACCCTGACCCAAATAATGCACTTTGCGATGGCGATAATATGCTTCCATTGGACGAATGCGAAAAAACGCTAAAAATTTGCAACGACATATTTAAATTGGTTAATTAATTTTCATTAAATTTAATCGCATCTGGGTTCAATGCAAGCCAACGATAAGCCTCTTCGTCACTTTGAGGCATATCAATTAAAAAGATACCGCCCAATTTGCCACGTTGCGAAACCAAAAAGCCACCTTGAAACAGACTTTCAAGCGCACGCCTAATCGTATTTGGACTAACATTTAAAATAGAAGCAAGTTCACGAATTGGCGGGATTTTATCTCCAACTTCGTAGTTTTCAATAATATATTTTTTCAAATGATGAAGTGCTTTTTGCCAAGAATAACTATAATTTTGAGGCAAGTTCATTTTCTTTTTTTCTGAACTAATAAAACTCAATTTGTCAGTTTTTTCGCCGCCCAAATAAATCGTTCCGTATTTTCCCCTACGAGATAAAATTATTTTTCTTGAATTTAAGATTTTCATAGCGTCATTTACGGTTTTGACACTAACATCAAACATATTTGAAAAAGCCAAATTTGGCATTATTTTATCGCCAATTTTATACGTTCTTTCAATATATTTTCTAATTTTTTCAACAAGTTGATGGGTCAAAGTACAATCTTCATCTGTCACGCCGTTGATTAACTCATCTTTTGTCAAAAAGAATTCTTTTTTATATATCCAAGAATATTTATTTCCTCTCAAATGTTTCTTTTGCAAATATCCTTTTTGTGCCAAATCTTCGAGCGCAAAACGAATTGTATTTTGAGAAATATTTGTTCTTTTTGCTAATTCTGAAATAGAGAGAATTGGAAAATTTAGTCTTATTTTTTCATCAATAATTATTTTTTTAATTTTGCAAGAAGCGACAGAGCTATGACATAAACAATCGTCTTGTTTGATGTCATTTGAATAAAAATCTGCAATATATGTACCAATTGATTGTTTTGAATTTAAGTAGCCAAGGTTTTTTACCTGACGAATTGAAATTTGCATTGTTGCAGTTGAAACATCAAGATATTTTGCAAAATCTTCTTTTGTCGGCAAAAAGTCACCAACATCTGCCAAACCACACTCTAACAAATGTTTAATTAAATCAATTAGCCATGAAGATATCAGCTGTCCTTTTGGTGTTTTTGAAGCAGCAAAATCCGGCTTTGGAATTTTAATATCTTCAATAGTAATCTGTTTCATACACTTTTATTATAGACAATTTTTTTCTAAGGTGCATTATTATTGCACTTTTTGCTTTACAAATTTAATATTTTTAACAAAAAATCCGCTTTTTGTGTTTTAAAATAAAAGTTATGCGCGCAAATACCATTAACAACCAAACAAATTTCAAAGCATTGTCGCCTTTTGCAAGCTCTTTAGGTGCTTTTCATAATGCAAACGCGACAATTCCAACTCTTGCAATCGAAACAGGAGTTACATTAGGAAGAAGCTTTGAAGCAAACAAAAGAGGGGGCAAAATTGAAGCAACAGAGCGCTTTGTAGAGCAAGGAATTAGCGCTTTGGTTTGGATTTATGGTGTTCAAACCCTTAAAAAAATGGGGGATTTTGTTGGGAAAAATATCTTAAAAATCGAAGATTTAAATTTTGACGTCGGACGCGACATTTTAAGAAATCCAATTAAAAATAATAAAATTTCAAAAAAAGCAGCAGCTTTTAAAGTCGGAAACATTTTAACTGCAACGACTTTAGCAACCGCTTTTATCGGTTTTGTTTTGCCAAAAATTAATCATTTCATCACAAATAAAACTCTAAAAAAAGAAAAAAATATTAAACAAACTACCCTCAAAGCGCCATCTATGAGCGAGTTTCAAAATAATTTAAAAACAAATAAAAATATCTCCTTTACTTCATTAATCGATAAAGGAATTTCTTTAGCGCATACTTTAGAAAACAATTCAACCGCAAGACTTTTAATCACAGATACAGGCGTTGTTGGCGGAAGGTTTAAAAACGGAAGAAATAAATATGAAAAAATCGAAGGATTATTCAGAGATATTTCATCAATTTATTTTTACCTTTTCTCTACAAAACATTGCGTAAATCTATTTAATAAACTTGCGCAAAATAAAGACATCAACCCAGAAGTTGTTAAAAACACAACTAAAATGCTCGAAGAAGCGCTTGGCGACAAAACAATCTCTGCTCAAGGTTTAAAAGAGCTTTTAAATGAAAACATAACGAAAGAAAACCTTGAAAAACTTGAAGGTTTATTTAAAGAAAAAGAGGTCATTTCGCTTGAAAAATTCTTTGAAACATTTGATGAAACCCAAAAAGCATATGACATGACAAAATTACAACCATTTTTTGAACAAAACCCTGTTTTATCAAAAACTCAAGCAAAAGATGTCTTATCAAATTCAATTTCATCAGACCCTAAATTTTTAAAAGAAACAATGAACCTTGCAACAAAAGGGGCAAGTGATGACAAATTAAAATTTGTTTCCAAAAAACATCTTGAATCTTTAAGAAAACAAATTGATGATTTTATTGAACAAATTTCACAAACTGCTCAAAAAGAAGGTAAGGAAATAGACAAAAATTATATTCAAAACATTGCAAAGAAAAACATTAGTAAAAACTTTGCTTTCTATACCCTTGCAACAGGAATTTCAATTTTTGCTCTTGGAATTTTAATCCCAAAAGTGCAATATTTTATTACCAAAAAATTAACAAAAGAAAACGACTTCCCAGGGATAAAAGAATATAAATAATGTTTATGATATAATCCTTTTATGTCAGGATTAAATAGAACTCTTTCCCTAAAAGACGCAATATCTGTCGTCGCAGGCTCAATGATTGGAAGCGGTATTTTTATCGTTTCATCTCACATTGCTTTTGATACAAATTCTGCAATTCTTTTAATTTTAATTTGGATGTTAGCAGGCTTTATCACAATGCTTGGCGCACTGAGTTATGGAGAGTTGTCTTCAACAATATCTTCTGAAGGTGGACAATACGTCTATTTAAAAAATATTTTTTCTGAAAAACTAGCGTTTATCTACGGTTGGACACTTTTTTTAGTTATCCAAACAGGAACGCTTGCTGCTGTTAATATTGCTTTTGCAAAATTTATGGGCTTGATTTTCCCAACCCTGAGTTCATCAAACGTTCTTTTTTCAATAGGGCAATACTCTTTTTCGGCTCAACAACTTTTTGCAATAATCACTGTTTTAATAATCACATTTATCAATTCAAGAGGAATTAAAGCGGGCGTTATTGTTCAAAATATTTTCACAATCACAAAAGTTCTTTCAATTTTGGCAATTATTTTTTGCGGAATATTTTTTGCCCCAAATTTATCTGTTTTGGCGCAAAATTTTTCACTAGAAAACAACCAAATCACCTTTAATTTTGATACTTTAAGGCTTGTTGGAATGAGTATTGTTGGCGCATTATTTGCCTCAATTACTTGGAACAATGTAACTTTTATCACATCAGAAATTAAAAACCCAAAGAAAAATATTAAAATCGCGCTTTTTGTAGGCACTTTACTTGTAATTTCGCTATATTTTCTTTTAAATATGATTTATTTAATCAACTTGCCTCTTGATTTAATCAAAACATCACCCGAAAACATTGTTGTTGCGCAATTAGCACAATCAATTTTTGGACAAAAAGCTCTTTATATTATTGCAATTATCATTGCAATTTCTGCTTTTGGTTGTGCAAACGGCATGATTTTAACAGGCTCAAGAGTATATTACAAAATGGCAAAAGATAGAATTTTCTTCAGAAGTTTAGCCATAATCGACAGAAAAACAAAAGTTCCTCAAAATTCCCTTTGGCTTCAAGGCTTTTGGATTTGCATTTTAATTTTATGGGGAAATTACGCACAGTTGCTTGATTATGTAATTTATTCATCAATTCTTTTCTATACAATTACAATTTTTGGAATTTTCAAAATGAGAAAACTTTATCCAAACGTAAAAGATGTTTATAGAGTTCCAAATTTTGTTCCAATAACATTTTGTATCTTAGCAAGCTTTATTTTAATCATTTTAACCATTTTTAAACCTCAATATACAATCCCAGGATTGCTAATTACTTTGCTTGGAATTCCAATTTATCACCATTGGAAAAAATAAACGTAAAGTTTTGTATATTGTTCAACAAAAAAACTTTTTCAAGAGTTTTTAATAGGTAAAATATTCAAAAAGGAATAAGAATGATTAAGCCGGTTAGTTTAGATTTATTTAACAACAGAAAGATACATTTTAATAAAACACAGACAAAACCACAAAACTTGTCTAAAAGTTTGTCTTTAAATGCGCATTTTGATTATCTAAATTCAAATGCGTTATTTTTTAAGGGACAAATTAACAACAACAATTTTCAAGAAACAATTGATAAGAACTATTTTAAACTGCCAATGATTAAAACCAAAAATGGCAGAACAATCCAAGCAAAACCAGACAACACTCAACTTGCTTGTGCAAAAAGTTTATATGAAGGTGCAAACACTGTTTGTATCGCACCAACAGGAACTGGAAAAACCGCAATTGCAAATTATGCAATCACAAAAAATTTATCTGAAGGCAAAAGAACAATCTATACAACTCCATTGAAAGCCTTATCAA
Organism: Candidatus Gastranaerophilales bacterium; assembly: GCA_017402995.1. Classification (GTDB taxonomy): domain Bacteria; phylum Cyanobacteriota; class Vampirovibrionia; order Gastranaerophilales; family Gastranaerophilaceae; genus RUG14156. The sequence continues at coordinate 90,310 of JAFQOV010000015.1, read as the reverse complement.
ACGATAAATATAGAGAATTTTCAAAAATCTATGGCGAAGAAAACGTTGGTCTTTTAACAGGAGATATTAAACTTAAAAAAGACGCGCCAGTCGTAATTATGACAACAGAAATCTATCGCAATATGGCTCTTGGCGCTTACGCTGATACAAATGATGAAGATAGATTTAACAACGTTAAAACCGTAATTTTTGACGAAGCGCACTATCTAAACGAAGAAGAAAGAGGAAAAATTTGGGAAGAAAGCATTTTGTTAACTCCTAAAAATATCCAAATTTTGCCTTTAAGTGCAACCATTGGAAACGCAAGAGAATTTAGCCTTTGGGTTCAAAACGTTTTTTCAAAAGACCAACAAGGCGAATTTTTATATTCTCCACTAATGACAAATTTAGTTGAAGCAAGCCCTAAAAACCGCCATGTTCCGCTTGTTTACTACAACTATACAGGTCAAAAAGACAAACCTTTTGTTGAATTAATTCGCGGAAAAGTAGACGTTAACCAATTAAACGAAAAATTATCTCAAAGACAAATCAGAGCTCTTGATATGTTATATCAAGCAAAACACAATGAAGATGACGATTATTCAACGTCAGAAGCCGAAAAAGAAGAAATCATTAACGATTTAAAAGCTTATACAAATAAGCAAAAAATGCCACACGTGCAATTTGCAAAAATTATTCAATCAAAATTTAAATTGAAAGAATTGAAAGCACAAGAAATCACTCAACTTTTAATCGATTCAGATACAAAAAGCATTAACCCGCAAGCTGAACGCAGTGCAGAAAAACAAGACAGAAAATCAAGAACAAATGACTATAAAGAACTTGTTAGAAACTTAAAAAATGACAACAAATTACCAGCGCTTGTGTTTATTTTTTCACGTATGCAATGTAATGACACAGCAGCGCTTGTTGCGGACAGCGGTTTAAATTTGACAACTCAAAAAGAAAAAGAAGAAATCCAAGAAATCATCAAAAACTATAAAGAACAAGGAATTTATTTAGGCAGCGATTTTTCAGAAAAAGAATTAATCCAAGGCGTAGCATCACACCACGCTGGCTTGTTGCCTTCATATAAAAAACTTGTTGAAGAATTGTTTTCTAAAAAATTAATTAAGGCCGTTTTTGCAACTTCAACTCTTTCTGCAGGTATCAACATGCCAGCTAAAACCGTTGTAATTACTTCAATTACACACCCACACAAAGCAGAAACAGGCGAAATTGAATATATGCCTTTAACTTCAAATGAATTTCACCAAATGTCTGGTCGCGCAGGCAGACGCGGAATTGACACTATTGGAAATGTTGTTTTATATAACTTGAGAAGTGACGACGAAAACATTGCAAAATCTTTGATTTTATCCCCTCCAGATAATATCGAAAGTAAATATAATCCAAACTATTCGTTTTTAACCTCTTACTATCAAAAATATCAAAACGACGATATTTTAAAATATTTCCAAGCAAACACTTTTAAAACCTTCCAATCAAGCAATAAAAGAAGAACAAAAGAAGAGCTTGCCCAAGAATTTGAAAAATATAAAAATGTTTTAATTCAAAAAGGATTTTTAGAAGAAAAAGAAGACGGCATTTTCACAACGGAAAAAGGCAAAATGCTTTCAAAATGTCACGGATATAACAATTTAACTCTTTGTGAAATGATAAATAACGAAGAATTAAAAGACTTAGACGCTCTTGAACTTGCATCTTTTGCAGGCGCAATGACAGCAGAACGTGTTGAAAACAAAGACGACAAAAAAGACGACAAAATCTATGCGCAAACTTTGGTTGATAAATGTTTAAGAGAAGATGGCGAAGCGCCATTAATCGAAGCACTAGATAAAGCTATGGATTTTGACGACGAGATGTTTGCAATTCAAAAAAGAGCAAAGATTGAAGATATTGATGACTATGCAACAGGCATTTTTGAAAGCTATATCACATATGATTGGGTGAAAAGAAACAGCCTTGCAAACAACAATACAAGCATTAAGAATTTCCGCTTATTAGGAGATGAACTTTTAGGCAAAAAAAGCAAATATAGAGCTTTAAGCCCATATAGCGTGAAAAAATTTGAAGATGGCAATTTATATCGAATTTTGGCACAAAGCATTGATGTTTTAAAACAAATCATCAACATTTGCGAATATAAACTAGAAGAAACATATTGCGAAAACGAAGAATATTACCAAAATCTTCTTGAAAAAAGCATGAAAGCAATTGAATTAATCAAACAACCGCCAGTCCATGACGCATTATCAATAGGTTAAAATGAGAATACAAAACATACAAAATATTTTTAATATAAAAAGACAAAACAAAGTGCAAAACCCTTTTGCAACACCATTTTTTGCTGGTTTTGTTCCAAAAGAACGCCTTGAAAAAGATACTTTTGAAAAAAACAATATCTCTTTTGAAGGCAAAAACTGCTCTACAAGCAATTTTGAAGTTAAATTTTTGTATGATATCAATTGCCCAAGTTGTAACAAAACAATGGTCACAAGCAACCAATTAAACTCTTTTATCAAAAATGTTGACCATAAATCAGGCGAAAATCTAATCAAAATCATTAAAAGATATGACAAATATTATCACGATACAGAAAAAGAAGTAGCCGACAAAATTTGTAATTACGCTGTTGAAAACCCTAAGTTAAATATTTCAGAAATTGTTAAAGCCTTGAGTATAGAACACCAAGAAAACCTTGTTCAAGAACAAAATGCAATTTTAGACCAATTAAGAAAAGAAAGCGAAACTCTTGAAGAAAGCGAAAAAGAGGAATATCTTGCTTTTATTAACGAAAGCATGGAGGCTTCAAGAAATTTTGAAGATGAAAAATATTTCAAAAGAAAAACGTTTTTAGATAACTTATCTGAAATTGGAAAAAATTTAAAAGACCAAGAAAATTTTGACAGAATTTATGAAATTGCTTGTAAATTACCAACTTCTGCAAATTCTATAAACGCATTTTTCATCAAATATTCAAGAAGGGGAGATGAAGAAATTGCGCGCAGGCTTCTAAACCCATCTTTAACAACAACAGAACATGTTCACCCACGCTCAAAAGAGGGCGAAAACAACACCGCAAACTATATTGCAATGTGTGCCGAATGTAACTCTAATAGGGGAAGCATGCCATATCTTGAATGGTTTAAAACGCATCCTGACATGCCAAAAAATTTGCAAAATTACGTAAATATCATTGCTGAACGCATTAAAAGCAAAGAATTAAGAGGCTATGACTCATATCTTTTTGAAATAATAGATACAATAGAGCGCGAAACAGATGGCAAATTAAAGCTTGAAAAACCCGATATGGAAGCAATTGAGGTTAGCAATGCCAGCCTTGAATTAGGAAAAATTAAAACAAAAAAACCTAAAAAATCTTATTTTGAAAAGCTTGCAAAAGTAATTGAAGGCAAAAAAGCAACTCTTGAAGAATTGAAAAGAATTGCTGCTCAATTCAAAAAAGACGAAGAATTTTTAACTTTGCAAAAATATTATGCTCTTATAGATGAAATTGACGCCCTTGTCGCTAAAAAACGCGGCGTTTCAGGGGAGCTTGAAGTTGCAAAAAAAGAACAAAGGGTCAACGACAACAGAATTAAAAATCTTCATAATATGGAAGAGCAATTGAAAAATGAAACTTTAAAACCAAAAGAACAAAGTGATTTAAAAGGAAAAATTAAAAGTTTAAAATCAAAAATCCAACCGCAAGAAATCCCCGCTTCAAAAGTTCAAGCACTAGATGAAGATTATAAAGAAATTACCCAAGAAATTGAAGCTAAGCGCATTAAATTGGCGGAAATCACGTCTGGTTTGACATTAGAAGATGAATATAAACAAAAAGAAGATGAACTTATTGCAAAATTAGAAGAAAGAAACAAATTAAGACAAAGAATTTACACTCTTTCAAAAGAAATAGAAGACAAAAACAAAGTTTTAGCAAGAAAAAAACAACTCGAACACATTTTATCTTCTAAAAAAGATTACATGTCTCAAACTTTAGAAAAAAATAGCTCAAAAGAACCAGATTCAAGCCTTTTGAGAAAATATGATTTACTTGTTAGAAAATTAAGAATTATTGACGAAATTGACCCAAAAGCTTTCTGTTCCAACTTAAAACAACCAAAAGGAATTAAATATAGCTTTATTTTACAAGAGGCGAAAAATTCAATTAATCAACAACTTGATGAATTGAGAAAACATGATGTTATTAAAATTCACGAAAATAATCTTGAGACAGCTGAGCTTGAAAAAGAAAGAAAAGAGTGCAACTTAAGAATTAAAGCTATTGCAAAAGTTGAAAAAACAATCGAAGAATTAACAAACAAACTTGATGGTTTAAATCTTATCCAAGACGAAAGAGAATTAAACGAAAGATTAGATTTAATCAGAACAAGACACTTTAATTTAAGCGAAAAAATCAAATACTTAGATATTGATGAGCGCATTAAAGACGCAATTCAAACAATTAAAGAATTAGAACTTGAATTAAAAAACAAACCTTAAACTAGTTGCCCATGTTTAACAACACGTTTGCCTTTGATATAAACTGTATCTGGTTTGAATTTATTTAAAAGCGCGTTATAATCTTCATTTTCTTCTAATGTAAAGACGTTAAAATCTGCGTCTTTATCAGTTTCTAGGGAACCTATAACATTATTTAATCTTAAAATTTTCGCTGGAATGATTGTTAAATATCTCAAAGCTTCAATTGCATTTAATTGACCTTGGTTAACAGATTTTAGCTCGTTTAATAATGAAATATCTTCATTGAAAGCTAAAGAATTTGTGCCAAAACCAAATCTTTCAGGGAAGAAATTTAAAACAGTATCGAAAGAGAGTTTTTTGTTGTGCAATTTGTCACTAATTCTAGGACAATACGCAAGAGCAACCTTGTTTTCTCTTAAAAGATTTAAATCGCTATCAGATAAATAATTACCATATGAAACAATTAACTGTTTAGATAAAACATTCATCTCTTTTAAATATTGAACAGGGGTTAAGTTTTCAAACGCAGGTTCAAATTTTTTGTTTCCAGAAAATTCATTTAACAAATCAGCGTCTGAAAAACCATGTTTAAGCCAATCCATCTCTTCTTGCGATTCACCTAAACGAATTGTCATTAAAAGATTATGTTTTTTACAGTATTTTGCTAAAATTTTAAACAAACGTTTATGAACACAGCAAACACTGTGTGGCGCAACGCCAATAAACGTATTGCTTGATTTGTTTTTTAATAGTTTTTCAATTTTCTTTTGAATTTTTCTAAATTCATCTTTGCTTGAATCAGCAGAATCTGAAAATAATTCAAAAAATAGATATGTCTTTAGCGGCATTTCGTTTAATAAATCAAAATATTTGCTTTCTTGCGAAAGTTGGGCAACAGCAGTTGTACCAGACAATAAGCTTTCTTCAATGCCTTTTTTGAAAGATGCAAGTTTTTCATCTCTTGCCATGCAAAAATATTGGCTTAAGAGGTTTGCAAGCTTGTGAATAAAAGAATTTTTTGAAATGCCTGCAAGAAAATAATGTTTTTTAAAATTAGTGTATAATTTTTTGATTTTTCTTTTTAAATTTTGTTTGCCAATTGACATATCGCTATATTGCAAATGATTGTGCAAATTAACAAAACCAGGGGTAATTATAGCATTGCCAAAATCACGAACGTGAGCATATTGTTCTTCGATTATGTTTTCTTGTTTAATAATTTCTTGAACTTTACCCTCATCAACAATCAACGCACAATTTTCATATACATTTCCGTCAGATGGTAAAATCCACTTTGCTTTATATGCTTTTGCCATAATTTCCTAATTTCTAAAAGGGTTTTGTTTGAGACAATCTGTTTCTCAATTCTCTAAATTTTGCAATATCTTCTTGAGCTTTTGATGTTTCTTTAAATAAAGCTTGAGAAGCAGGGTGCATGATGATTATTGAATCAATATGAATTTCTAAAAAGTCATATCTACGAGGAGTAGAGCTTGTGCCTTGTCCAATAATTTCGGCATTAGTCACGGCTAAAAATCTTCTTTCTGTATCATTCAAAAGCTCGGTTAATTCACGATTAGATTTTGTAAACTTAGAAACATAAACCGTTCCTTTAATTTCATGGTCTTTTGTAATTATACATACTTCAACAGGTACTGTATCTGAAGGTTGTTTTGTCATTGTTTACTCCTTTAATGATAAAGTCATTATATAATATTTTTCAAATTAATGCCACAATTTAACAATTAATTTTTTTATGCTAAAATATCAATGCCACACTTCACGGGGGGTTGCAACCTCTTGACCGAAAGCTAATGTCGGGTGCAGAGTATATCATGAGGCAAAATGGTTGTATATTGAAAATTAAAAAATTGTTGATGAAATTGGTTTTTATGGCGCCAAATCGCCCCAACCGAGTCAGGATGGAAACATAGCAGCTCTAAGGCAGGTTTTGCGGGTATAGAAATATTTTTCGGAGATTTTTTAATCGTAAATATATAATTATTTTTTCGATAGATATAGTGTGGCTTTTATTTTGTGCATTCTTCAAAATTATAGTAAAATATTTTTAGGGGAAGCATATGGAAAATAAAAAAACACTTATTTTAATTGATGGTCATGCGCTCGCTTTTCGCATGTTTTTTGCACTAGAGCGAACTAACATGCAAACAACAAGCCATGTTCCAACTTGGGCTGTTTGGGGCTTTTTTAAAGCAATTTTTGATTTGCTTGCAGACAAAAAGCTTGGCATTAAGCCAAATTCCATTGCTGTTGCGTTTGATATTTCAAAAGCAACCTTCCGCCTTGAAAAATATGAAGATTACAAAGCAAACCGCCTGTCAATGCCTGATAGCTTAAGAAGCCAATTAGAGCTAATCAAGGCTGGTTTAGGAGCTCTTGATATTCCAATTTATACAAAAGAAGGCTTTGAAGGTGATGATGTTATTGGAACAATCGCTACTCAAGCAAAAGAAAAAGGGCATAAAACCTATATTTTAACAGGCGATAAAGATAGCTTCCAGCTTGTTGATGATGAAGAATTTATCACTGTTTTAATTCCTCAAAAAGGCGAAATTAATAAATATAACAAACAAAAAGTTTTTGAAAACTTGGAAGTTTATCCAAACCAAGTAGTTGATTACAAGGCTCTTTGCGGTGATACTTCAGATAATATTCCAGGAATTAGAGGAATTGGTCCAAAATCTGCAAGTTCATTATTGGCAGATTATAAAACACTTGATGGCGTTTATGAAAATATTGAAAATATCACCAAAAAAGCACTTAAACAAAAGTTAATTGACGGAAAAGAAAGCGCATATTTATCTCAATTTTTAGCAACAATTCAAAAGGATTTAGATATTGAATTTGATTTTGATGGGGCTTGTTTGACAATTCCAAACAAAGATAGAGTTAAGGCCTTTTTCCAAGAATTACAATTCTATACTTTCTTAAAAAATATAGACACCCTTTTGGCGCCATTTTCTTCTGAAAATTCTTGCAAAAGTTGCGAAAACATTGTTGAGTTTAAAGAAATTCAAGAAGAAACTTCACAAATGAACCTTTTTTCTTTTGAACAAAAACCAAAAGTCGAAGAAAAAGAAATTAAAAAATTAATTAATGACGAAGCAAGAGAACATTTAAAAACAATTAAAAACGGAAAAATTGCCGTCTTAGTTGATTTTATGGACAATGAATTTTGTTTCATTTCGCAAAATGATACTGTTTTAAAACTGCCAACAAATGAACTAAAAGAAATTTTTGAAAATGAAAATATTGAAAAAATAACATATCAAGCAAAAAATCTTGATTTTGAAATTAAAAATATTGTTTCTGATATCGAGCTTTCAAGCTATATTAAAGACGCCTCAAGAAAACATGACCTAATCACGCAAATTAATGAATATCTTTGCATTGTTCCAGATGAAAACGATTATTTTCTTTTGTGTAATTTGATGTTTGATTTAGACAAATTCTATAACGAAAAAATGTCTGAAAAAGAATTAAAATTGTTAAACGAAGTTGAATTGCCGTTGACTTTTGTTTTAAAAGACATGGAAAAAACAGGCGTCAATATTGATTGCAACGTTTTAAAAGAAATTGGGGACGAAATTAATTTAAAAGTTAGCGAGCTTGAAAATTTAATTTACGACGAAGCGGGTTGCATTTTTAATATTAATTCTCCAAAACAAGTGGCTGAAATTTTGTTTGATAAAATGCAGATAAAACCAAAAAAGAAAGGGAAATCTGGCAATTATTCAACAAATGCAAAAATACTAGATGAACTTGCGCTAGAATATGAAATTGCAAAAAATATCCTAGAACATAGGCAATTAATGAAACTTAAAACAACCTATGTTGATGTTTTACCTAAGCTTTTAAAAGAAGATAACAAAATTCATACTCATTTTAATCAAACAGTCACAGCAACAGGAAGATTATCCTCATCTGATCCAAATTTGCAAAACATTCCAATCAGAACAGATTTTTCAAACAGAATCAGAGGGGCTTTTGTTGCTCAAAATGATGATTATGTAATTTTAAGCGCTGATTATTCTCAAGTTGAATTAAGATTATTGGCCCATTATTCAAAAGACGAGGTTTTAATTGACGCTTTTTGTCAGGATATTGACGTTCATAAAATCACAGCTTCAAAAATCTTTAACGTTCCAATGGAAATGGTGACAAAAGAACAAAGAAGAAAAGCAAAAACGGTTAACTTTGGCATTGTATATGGACAAACTCGCTATGGTTTGTCTCAAACGCTCAATATAACGCCATTTGAAGCTCAAGACTTAATTAATAAATATTTTGCTACTTATCCAAAAATTTCTCAATATATCAATTCAACTCTACAAACTGTTCAAGAAAATGGATATGTTGAAACGTTGTTTGGAAGAAGAAGATATTTAGGAGCAGAGTTAAATTCAAGAAATGCAAACATTCGCGAATTTGCAACTCGTGCAGCAATCAATGCGCCATTACAAGGAACAAGCGCTGATATTATTAAAATGGCAATGATTGATTTACACAAAAAATTGAAAAATTACCAATCTAAAATGATTTTGCAAATCCATGACGAGCTTGTCCTGCAAGTTAAAAAGGATGAATTAGAGGACATTAAAAAGCTTGTTGTTAAATCAATGGAATTAAATCAGCCACTTTTGGTACCTTTAAAGGTTGATATTGGTTGGGGCGAAAATTGGAAAGAAAAATAATGAAAAAGATAATTTTAACAGTTTTTGTTTTGTTTTTTTCCTTTTTTGCATTTGCCGAAGAAGGAAAATTAGCACAACATTATAAAATTTTTCCTAAAAATCCAGATGAATTATTTTTAGAAGCAATTAGCGCGCTTAATCAATCAAGATTTGAAATCTCAGAAATACAATCTCAAAATGGTTATATTTTATTTAGTGCGGGTTCAAAATTTTATCTTTTAACTGTAACTAAAAAATATCAAAATCAAACAGAAATTAAAATATTGCCTCAAAACAGCGATTTTTCAATCAGCGAAGAAGTCGCAAAACAAGTTTTTTCTTTAATTGAAGCAAAAATTAAAACAAGACCCTTGAAATTGGTGAAATAGTGAATAAAGAAAAAAACAATTTTAAATATGCTCAAGTACTTGTAGATATTAACAAATTAGATACAAAAACTTTTAGCTACTTAATTCCTGAAAATTTAAAAGATGAAATTCAAGTAGGACAGAGTGTTTTGGTGCCTTTTGGAAGAAGAAAAGAGGGCTTAAAAGCCTATGTTGTCGGCTTTAGCGACTATCTTGAAGAAGGAATTAAAGCAAAAGAAATTATTGAAATTTTAGAATCTGACCCATTATTTAATTTAGAATATTTAAAATTACTCTCTTGGGTTGCAAACTATTATTTTTGCGACGTTCAAACCGTTTTAAAAACAGCATTACCTCAAAAGTTTTTTGAAAAAAATGTAAAAAATTATAGAAAACCAAAAAAAGAAAATCTTGTTTTAAAAACACAAAAAATCGAAAATAATATTGTTTTATCGCCTGAACAAGAGAAAGTTTATCAAGAAATTAAAAAAATTAACTCAAAAACCTCTCTTTTATATGGTATTACTGGCTCTGGTAAAACTGAAATCTATTTTAAATTAATCGAAGATACGATTAAAGAAGGAAAAAATGTCATCTTTTTAGCGCCAGAAATTGCTCTTGTCTCACAGCTGACAATGCGCACAATAGAGCGTTTTGGCTCTGAAACTGTCGCAATTTGGCATAGTTCAATCACAGAAGCAGAAAAATATGAAACTTGGAAAAAACTAAGAAATAATGAAATCAAAATTCTTTTTGGCGCAAGAAGTGCAATTTTTGCACCGATTAAAAATGTTGGTTTGATTATTATCGACGAAGAGCACGATTCAAGCTTTAAACAAACAATGCCAAACCCAAGATATAACGCGAAAGACGTTGCAAAAAAACTTTGTGAATTATATGACGCAAAGTTAATTTTGGGTTCTGCGACACCATCAATAGAAAGTTATTATGAAGCAATCAATACAAATTCATTGTTCAAATTAAAAAATCGCTACAATGACGCAACTTTGCCAAAAGTTGTCATAATTGACATGAAAACAGAGCGCGCAGAAAAAAATTATTCGCTTTTTTCAAAAACTTTGAAAAAAAACGTTGAAGAAACTGTCTCAAAAGGCGAACAAGTTATCTTTTTGATTAATAGGCGCGGTTTTTCATCATACACTCAATGTATGGATTGCGGAGAAATTTTAGCGTGTGAAAAATGTGCAATCCCGTTGATTTATCACTCTCAAACAAATAGCTATAAGTGTCATTATTGCGGATATGAATTGCCTTTTGATACGAAATGCAAAAAATGTGGTGGTGACAATTTTGAAAATTTTGGAATTGGAAGTCAAAAGGTCGAAATCTCTGCTCGCGCAACATTTCCAGACTTAAGAATTGAAAGATTAGACTCAGATAATTTATCTAAAAAAAATGAACATATTGAAATTTTAAAACGCTTTCAAGATGGCGAAATTGATATTTTAATCGGCACTCAAATGATTGCCAAAGGATTAGATAACAAAAACGTTACTTTAGTTGGGGTGATTAATGCTGATTTAAGCTTCAATTTACCAGATTATAAAAGCTCTGAGCGCGGTTTTTCTCTTTTAACACAGGTTGCTGGGCGCTCTGGGCGTGGTGATAAAAAAGGAAAAGTAATTTTTCAAACATATAATTCGGATAATGAATTTTTAAAAAACGCTCAAGAACAAGATTTTGAAGGCTTTTGGGAAAATGAAATTGCAATGCGCGAACTTCTTGATTATCCGCCATATTCAAAAATGATAAGGGTAATTTTATCTTCAAAAAATGAATATCGGGCTCAAAAATCAGCTCTTGAAATAGAATTTCATTTAACTGAATATATTAAAAAATTATCTCTAGATGAGACTCTGCTTGTCTTAGGACCAGTTGAGTGCGTGCTTAAAAAAATTAGAGAAGAATATAGATATAATATTTTGATTAAAAACAAACTCCAAGAACAAGGACACAAAACAATTTTGAGATTTTTAAAATCAATCAAACTGCCACAAGACGTGATAATGGTTGTCGATATTGACCCAAGTGATATTTTATAATTATGTTAATTAACGCAAATTCAACTACAAATAGAACAAAAATTTTAATAGATGAATATTTAAAACTTTTATCTAGTGGTATTGACGCGCGAAAAATTCTTGTGTTGGTTCAAAATCCGAAAAAGAAAAAAGAATTTATTGATGAAATAAAAGAAAAATTACCTGTTGGAAACATAGGAAATTTAAAGATATATAGCTTTTTTGGACTTGTTTATAATTACATTTTAGATAATTGGGCAATAATTGAAAACACGATTAAAGACAAAAAATCTAAAATAATTCCAAACATGTGCGGATTGGAAGTTTCTCAATATATTTTTAAAGAATGTATTCAAGAGGTGAATTTTCTTGGCTATAATTCTAAAACAAGCTTGTTGCACCAGCTTTTAAGGCGAAATTCTTTAATCAATCTTAATTCATTAAAAGAAGATGAAATTGAAAAAAGAACAAAAATTTTGCAAGAAACATATTCAAAAGAAGCAAATCTAGCAATTAATAAATATAAAATGAAAACAATTGATTTAAGGGCTTTTGACTATATTCGCCAAATTAATTTGTTTGAATTTTTATATAAAAAATTAAAAAATGAATTCGAATATGTTTTTTTAGATGACGGAGATGAAATTACCCCTTGCGTTTTTGAATATTTAAAACACATTAAACCAACAGTGAAAGAGTTTTTCATTGGTTACGACATTTTGGGGTCGTCTCGTTTGGGTTATCTGGGTGCAATTAACATAAATTTTGAAGAATTTTTAAACGAAAAAGCAAAAACGATATCTGAAGAAAATGAAAAAACAAAACTTGCAAAAGAAATTTTGGAAAATGTCAAAAATGATATTCCAATAAAACAAGAAAACGTTGATTTCAAGCCATTTTTAAAAAGAAGCGAGATGTTAGATTGCGTTTTAGAGGATATTAAAAATTTAATCAAAAACGGGGCAAAACCTTCTGATATTTCAATTATTACCCCTGTTTGTGATGATTTTTTAAAAACTTCACTTGAAAAGGCGGGTTTTGAATTTAATTTTTTGACAAAAAATGAAAAATTAAACCAAAACAAACTAATTGGTTATATTTTAGAGCTTTTAAAAATTTTTAATGATGGAAAAAATATTTTCGTTTCGCCATATGTTTTAAAAGGTATTTTTATTGAACTTTTAAATTTTGATAAAATTGAAACAATTAAAATTATTCAAGAATATATAATTACTCAAGAACTGCAAAACAAAAGCATTTTAGATATCATTAAAGAAAAAAATATCCCTGTTTTTCAAAAATTAATTGAAATTTTTGAACAAACAAGATTTGAAAAATTATCTGTTCAATTAATTGCAATCATTGAAAATTTTGTAAAAATCGACAAAAAAATTTCAAAAGACATTATCAAAATCAATCAACTTTTAAAACAAATCTATGACTTTGAAGAAATTTTTTCAAATACTGTTGAAAATCTCGATTTAATCAATCAGCTTGAAAATACTATTATTTCGGAAAATCCCTTATCAGACGACGAAATTAACCCAAATTCGATTATTGTTTCAACTGCTCAAAAAATCATTGATTATTCACACAAAACAAAATATCAATTTTGGCTTGATACAAAAAATGAAAATTGGCTCAAACAAGATATTGGCCCATTATATAATGCGTGGGTAATGCAAAAAAAATGGGACAAGGAAAGTTTTGACCTTGAAGATAACATTGAATTAACAAAAGATAGAACTGCAAGAATTTTATATAAGTTATTTTTACTTGGTAATAAAATCACGCTCTATTCTAGCGTTTGGGACAATTTAGGTTTTGAAAATTTCTTTGGAATAGATAAATTTTTCACTTTCGAAGAAAAAAAAGAAACAACAGATGAAAAACCAATTACACCAAGAAAAGACCAAGAAGACGTTTTAAAATATAGTGGTGGTTTAATGTCTGTTTCAGCAACTGCGGGTTCTGGCAAAACAACGATTATGCTTTTGCTTGTTGAAAAATTATTGTCAGGTGAAATTTTAGGAAATATTGAACCAAAAAACATTTTTGTTTTAACATTTATGGAATCTGCGGCAAGAAATTTTAAAGAAAAAATTAAGGCAAAATATCCTTCTTTAAAGGAATTACCAAACATTTCAACAATCCATGGGCTTGCTCTTAGAATTATTAAAGAAAATAATAATTATACAAAACTCGGGCTCGATTATAATTTTGAAATTGTTGATGAAATCAAAAGAAACATGCTTTTGTCTGAAATATTAAACATTTTAGGCATTTCACAAGACAAATTAGAATTATATTCCAGCGCAATAAGCGCTTATAAATCTGAAATTGCAAATTATAATTATAAAACAGATAACAAATTGTTTTTATCTGTTTTTGAGCTTTACCAGCAAGGTTTAAAAAGCCAATATTGGATAGATTATGACGATTTATTGTGTTACAGTTTAAAGCTTTTAAAAGAAAATAAGGATATTTTAAAATATTATCAAGATTTAACAAAAATCATTATTGAAGATGAAGCTCAGGATTCAAGCGAAATTCAACAGAGTTTAATTACGCTTTTAGGCGGAAAAAACAATAATATCATACGTTGCGGAGATATTAACCAAGCAATCACTTCAACTTTTACAAACTCTGACCCAAAAGGTTTCAAAAAATTTATTGAAAAATCAAAAAGCGTTATAATGGACAGGTGCCAACGTTGCGCAACAGGAGTTTTAGATTGTGCTAATAGCACTGTTGAGTGGGCAAAAGGGCAAAAAATTGACGCTTTTTCTGATTTAATTATGAAACCTGTTGAAAACAAAAATATTGTTGATAAAAACGCATATCAAACACATATTTTTGAAAAAGAAATTGACGAAGTTAATTTTGTTATAAATTCATTAAAAGACATTTTAAAAAATGACCCAAAAGCAACAATAGGAATACTTTTGAGGAGTAATTTTGCAATTAATAAATGGGATAAGGTTTTGAGTGATGTCGCAATTAAAACATATCGAAATTCTGATAATTTGATTAATAATCCGGTATATCGCATTTGTTTGTTGATATTGGAGTTTATTGTAAATCCGTATGATATCAAAAAAATTCAAGAACTTTCAAGAGAATTATATGAATTAAATTTGATTTCGTTTGAAGATTTCCAATTTGCCCAAAACCTCCAAGAACCAATCTTTTTAAATAATTCTCCTGATAATTTTGAACACCAATTTTATTGGGATATGAACTATTTTTTATATAAAAATCATTATTCTATTTACAATTTGGTTTTTGAAATTGGAAGTTTTTATTTTTCAAAAACCACAAACAAAGATAATATCGAACTTGTTGCAACAATTGCTCAAAAAATATTTCAATCTCAAAAAACTTTTGAAAATTCCGTTTCAAAAATGAGAGAAATTCAATATAAAAATAATTTTGCAAATATCAAATTTTTCTCTAATTCAAATAATGAAGATAAAAGCGCAAAAGTTCAAATCATGACCCTGCACAAGTCTAAAGGAGATGAGTTTGATTATGTATTTATTCCTGAATTAACTCAAAATAATTTGTGTTTTTCTGAAGCAGAATATGTTTTAAAAGAAAATTCAAAATTCATTCAAAAAGTTAAAAAATATCCAAAAAATGATATTGAATTAAAAAAAGAAATAATCGAAGAAAATGCAAGATTGATTTATGTTGGCATTACAAGAGCAAAGAAAAAATTATATTTATCTGTTGCTCAAAAATACAAGATTTTTAACCGAGAAAAAGAACAAAAACCGTCAGAATTTTTGGAGAATATTTTATGATAGATACTTTTAGCGCAAATTCTCTTAAAATTTTAGAGAAAGATAAAAACGAATTTATAAATAAATATATCCATAAATTAAGTCTTTTTAAAAAAGACGAAAGAGCTATTTTGGGACAAAATTTTCACGC
This sequence comes from Candidatus Gastranaerophilales bacterium, assembly GCA_017402995.1. Taxonomy (GTDB): domain Bacteria; phylum Cyanobacteriota; class Vampirovibrionia; order Gastranaerophilales; family Gastranaerophilaceae; genus RUG14156. Next base: position 74,779 of record JAFQOV010000015.1, on the reverse strand, counting down.
TTTAATTTGTATGTTTTTAAAAGGTTTTGATATTTCAAAAATGGTTTCAAATTTAGATGAAAAAGAACAAAAAATTTGGGAAAATATTGAAAACAAATTAACTCCAATTAAAAATAATTTTATAGAATTTGAATTTCCTTTTTTAATCAAATGCGAATTAAAAAACAAATTTTATTACCTAATAGGTAGATTTGACGCTATTTATCGTGAAAATGACGAGTTTATTATTTGGGATTGGAAAACCCTAAACTTTCCAAAAAACCCAGCAGATGACCTTCAAACAGTTGTATATTTTTATTGTTTAAATCAAATTTATAAAACTGAAAAAATTAAAATGCGCTATTTTTCATTAGAAAAAAATGAATTTATCGATATTAATTTTGAGAATATTGAAAAATATAAAAATAAAATAGATGAAATTGTTTCTAAAATTTTATTTGACTTTTAGTTCGCAACACATCTGACAAGAAGAAAAAACTTTTGAATAGTTTAGATTTTTTCTAAAACAACGATATTTTGGATTGTTCATAATTTCTTTTAAAGATTGTTCTTTTAAATTGCCCATTTTATAAGATAAACAAGGATATACATCTCCATATGGGTTTATTATTGTGTTTGAAAATGGATATAAACAAGGGTGATAAACATTTTCAATTTTTTCATTTTCATATTCATTAAAAAATTTTTTAATTAAGTTTAATTCAATTTCTGAATTTTCATTATCAAATTTTGGTGCAAAGCGGATTTGAGTTTTAGAGTGTTTTTTAATTTTTTGCATTTCTAAATAAATTTTTTCAAATTCATCTAAATCAAAATATTTTTGAATTTTATAGTTTGGAATATAAAAAATTTCATCAAAATTATCATAAAGTTTTGAATTTTGTTTTAAGTTATTGTTTCTCAAAAAAGAAATTGAAAAAAACTCAAACCCCATTTTAGATGAATATTCATATAATTTTAAAATATCTTCTAAATTATCTTTTAAAACAATGGTTTTAATATCAACCATTAATTTTGATTTTTTGCGCTGGTCGTTTAAATTTTCTAAGTTGTTTGTAATTTTTTCAAAAATTCCTTTTTGGTTTCTATTTTTGTCGTGGTTTTTTTCCCAACCATCAAGAGAAACACTCAACAAAAGGATTTTGGATTTAATTAAATTTTTAATTATTTCATCATTTAATAAAATTCCATTTGATACAACATTTACTTTTTTAAATACTCTTTTGCTTGCTTCAAATAAAATTTCACTAAAATCTTGTCTAATTAAAGGCTCTCCACCAACAAGCGTAATAAAAGAATATCTTGGAATTTGATTAATTATATTAAACCAATCAGATGTAGATAATTCTTCTTTAATTTCACTTTTATCGACATAACAATATGGACAAGCTAAATTGCACCTGTGAGTTAATTCAAAAAAATAACGCAATGGCAAAAGGCAATTGCCACTTCCATCAAAAAACTTTAAATTATTTATTTTTGAATATGAATTTCTTACAATATCAAATAAATTTGATTTATTTTCAAAAAATTTCATAAATAAATTTTACTACATGTATTGTTTATAGTAAAATAACAAAAAAGAAGGCATGGCTTTCTTTAATGGTTAGATAAAAAAACAAGGAATGGCGGGCTTTTTTGGCGACTTTAGAAAACAAAAAAGAAAAAGAAGCATGGGAAAATTTTCTATTTTCTTTAGAAAATAAACTTCCTGGCTTTGTTTCCCCTTGGATTAAAGATTTAGAACCCGTATTACCTTTATTTGAAAATTCCAAAAACGATATTTTTTTAATCAAAAGTTCTCAAAGTTTTGGTATTCAAGTCCTTCAACAAAAACATTTAAAAGAAGTTGAAGAAACCTTATTTGAATCAACAAACTTAAAAAGAAGTGTTCGTTTCATTTTAGATGAGACAATTAAACCAAAGAAAAAACAAAAACAAACTTTAGAACAAAAAGAACATCTTGAGATTGCTAAAAAAATGGAAAATATGACTCAAATGCACTCTTTTTGCGGTTTAAATTTAAAATATACTTTTGAAAATTTCATTGAAGGTGAAAATTCGCGCTTTGCATACAATATTGCAAAAATGATTTCAGAAACCCCAGGACAAAAATATAATCCTTTGTTTATTTCTGGTTCTGTTGGACTTGGAAAAACACATTTAATGCAAGCAATTGGACACAAAATTTTGAAAAATTTTCCAAATTTAAAAATTCGCTATACGAAAGCAGAAGAATTTGGAAATAAGTTAATTGAATCTTTAAATTCTTGCAAAAATACATCTGATTTAAATGAAAAAATGCGCAAATTTAGAGATATGCACAGAAACGTAGATGTTTTATTAATTGATGATATTCAATGGATTGATGGCAAAAAAAGAACAGAAGAAGAAATTTTTAATACTTTTGATGCCCTATATCATGCAGGAAAACAAATTGTTTTCGCATCAGATAGACCTTTATCTGCTTTTGAATTAATTCCCGATAGATTAAGGAGTCGTTTTGAGTGGGGAATTGAAGCAAATATTAAAATCCCAAATTTAGAAACAAGAATTGAAATTGTAAAACACCACGCTAATTTATCAAATTATCCAATCTCAGATGATGTTGCTCTATTTTTAGCTCAAGAATACAATTCAAATATTCGAGAATTAGAAGGTGCATATAATAAAATTAGTGCCAGAGCTTCAATTGAAGGAGTTGAACTCACAGTTGATATTGCAAAAGAATATCTTGGATTTTTTGAAAAGAAAAAGAAAATCACAATTGAAAATATTTTAGAAACCTGCGCAAAATATTTCTGTGTTGAAAAAGAAGATATTTTATCTTCTGCAAGAGCTAAGGAAATAGTAAATGCAAGGAAATATGCAATTTATTTATCTAGAGAATTGCTTGATTTAAGCTATCCTTTATTAGCCCAAGAATTTAGAAAAAACCACACAACAATAATGTATCAACATGAAAAACTAAAAAAAGATATTTCTCAAAACAAAGCAATGAAAATTATAACAGATGAACTATCGCAGTTAATTCAAAAATAATATATAATTATTTTAATGTTTTTGGAATTAAGAAATATTTTTTCAAACTTTTTTAGTGCTTTTTTGATGTTAATTTTTAATCAAAAATGCGTTTGTTGTAATTGTGCAAAAACTGAAAAATTCCTGTGCAAAACTTGTTTAAAAGATGTTCATTATTTATCTTCTTTTGCACATAAAATTCATAATAATATTCCAATTTTTTCTGCAACAATTTATGATAAAACAGTTAAAAAATTAATTCATAAATTAAAATTTCAACACAAAAAACAAGCCTCAGTTGCTCTTGCAGAGCTACTTTTTAACTATTTTAAAAACCTTGAATTATCCAATAATAAAAATTTGATTATAATTTATCCCTCTTCAAATACATATAAATCTTCATATCGTGGTTATGAACATATGTATTTAATTTGTAACGAGTTTAAAAAGCTCTCTGGGCTTGAATTAAAGAAAAATTTAATTAAAAAAATAAAATATACAAAACCACAACACAAAGCAACAAATAAATTTAAAAATATAGAAAATAGTTTTAAAATTAATTATAAAAATGAAAAAGAATTGGCTCAATTGCGCAAAAAACCAATACTTTTGATTGACGACATTATTACAAGCGGTGCAACAATTCAAGAAATTATAAAAGAATTAAATAATGTTGGAATTAATAAAATTTTCGTTTTAACAATTTCAAAAGCGGGTGTGTAAAACCTGTTTAAAAATTTTTAAACTTTTGCACATGTTAAAAACCAATAATTACAATAGTTTTAGATAGTTTTGCACAAATATTTTGTCTTTATATATTATTATTAAATTTATATATAAATATATATTATTTTATTTATATAGATTTTTTAAAAAACAAATAGAAAGTTGTTAAAGTTCTGGTTTTTATACTATAATTTAAGTAGTAAAAATTTAGGAGATATTGCCTGTGGAAATTGTTTTAAATAAAGAAGATTTTTCAAATGGAATTAAGGTTGTTGAAAAAATTACTGCTCAAAAAGCAATCCAACCAATTTTATCAAACATTTTAATTGAAACAATTTCATCTGACAGAGTTAGATTTTGTGCAACAGATTTAAATCTTGCAATTAATTATAAAATTCAAGGTGAAGTAATTGCAGATGGCGCAATTACAATTGGCGCTAAAAAAATATCTGAAATCGTTTCAAGAATTTCTTCTTCACAAGTAACTTTAAAAACACAAGAAGATTCTGAAAATATCAAAATTAAAAGTGGAAAAACAGAATTTGATATGATTTCAATGGGTGCAAATGAATTTCCTAAAGTTATTGAAGAAAATAATGACGATTTTAAAACAATTGTTTTAAATAAACATGATTTTTCAAAAGCAATTAAACAAGTAATTTTTGCAGTTTCAACTCAAGAAACACAAACTGTTTTAACAGGTGTGTGTTTTACTTTGCAAAACAATATTTTAGAACTTGCGGCAACTGACGGTAACCGTTTAACAAGAGTTCAAAACGAAGTTGAATTTGACAAAGAAGAAGCTTTAAACTTTATTGTTCCTGCAAAAACACTACAAGAAGTTCAAAGAATTTCTTCAATTATTGAAGATGAAAATATTACAATCAAAGTTCAAAAAAATAAAATCTTATTTGAATTTAAAAACCTATCTTTCCAATCAAGATTAATTGATGGAATTTATCCAAAATATCAACAATTAATTCCAGCAGAAAATGATAAAAAAATCGTTGCAGACAGAGTTGAATTAATTAATTCAATTGAAAGAGTTTCTGTAATGGTTAACGATAGAACAAATGTCATGAGATTTAATTTTTCTCAAGATCAATTGGAAATTATGGCAGATACTCCAGAAGCTGGTCGTTCAAAAGACTATGTTGACATTGAATATGGTTGGGATAACATGCTAACAGCGTTTAATTACAAATATGTATTAGATGCGTTAAAAAATATGGATTCAAAAAATGTTGAAATTGAAATTTCAGACGTTTTAGCAGCTTCTATATTTAAACCTCAACAAGAAACAGGTAACTATATTTGTTTAATTATGCCTGTAAAAGTACAATAGGAAGATTATGAAAGTAAGTGTAAAAACGCCGGCAACAATAGCAAACCTTGGACCAGGTTTTGATTCTTTTGGTTTAGCTTTACCTTTGTATAATATTATTTCTGTTGAAGAAACAGTTTTACCAGGTTCTGGTATTGAAATTAATATTATTGATGAAAAAAATAACGAAGCAAATGCAAATGTTGATATTCCATTAGATAAAAACAACATTGTCTATAAAGCGATTGAGCTTTTATATAATTTTATTGGTCAAGTTCCAACAGAATTAAAAATTACAATCAAAACACAAATTCCAATCTCAAGAGGTTTAGGTTCTTCTGCCTCTGTAATTGTTGGTGGTTTACTTGCAGCAAATGAGCTTCTTGGACGACCTGCAGATGAAAAAGTTTTAATGTCTATTGCAACAGAAATTGAAGGGCACCCTGATAATATCGCTCCTGCTTTTGTTGGTGGAGTGACAATGGCTTCTTGGGAAGAAGACGGTTCTGTTGTTTATAGAAAACTTCCTTGGAATGATGAATGGAAATTAATGGTTTGCGTTCCTGATTATGAACTTAATACAGATATTTCTCGTTCTGTTTTACCAAAAGAAGTTCCAATGAAAGACGCTATTTTTAATTTGAAAAAAAGCGCAATGTTGGTTGATGCGCTCTATAATAAAGATGAAGAACTTTTAAAACTATCTTTGAAAGATAAACTTCATCAACCATATAGAGAAAAACTTGTTCCAGGTTTAGCTGAAATTATAAATAACTTAAAACACATTAATGGTGTTATAGGAACTGTTTTGTGCGGTGCTGGTCCTGCAATTATGGTTGTTTATAATGGAATTGGCGCGAGCGAAATAAAAGAAAAAGTTTCAGAAACTTGGAATTATTATAACGTTAATGTTAATTTCTTGAATTTGCCTATTGAAAAAGAAGGCGCTGTGATTTTATAGGTTGAAATGAATAAATTTGATTGCATAGTAGTTGGAGCAGGTCATGCGGGAATTGAAGCGGCGATTTCGGCGTCAAGACTTGGTTTAAAAACTCTTTTAACAACCTTAAACATAGATTATATTGGTTTAATGCCTTGCAATCCTGCAATTGGCGGTCCTGCAAAATCAAACTTAGTTAGAGAAATTGACGCATTAGGTGGGGTCATGGCAGAATTAGCCGATTCTACATATATGCAATTAAAAACCCTAAATTCATCTAAAGGACCTGCGGTTAGGGCACTTCGAGCTCAATCAGATAAAAAAGAATATCGTTATTTAGCAAGAAAATTTTGTGAGCAAGAGCAAAATTTAACAATTAAACAAATTGAAGTTATTGATTTAATTGTTGAAGAAAATGAGATTAAAGGTGTAAAAGATGAATTAGGAATTGAATATTTTGCACCAACAGTCATTTTAACAACAGGAACAAGTTTAGATGGCAAAATCTATATTGGTTTAAAATCTTTCCCAGCAGGAAGACTTGGCGAAAGAAGCGCAAATGGTGGTTTATCTAATTGTTTAAAAAACCTTGGGTTTAATGTTCGTAAATTAAAAACAGGGACACCAGCAAGAATAGATTCAAGAACAATAGACTATTCAAAACTTGAACTTCACCCAGGAGATGAAATAATAGATGGAATGCCAAGATTTTTCTCTTATAAACCAAATCGCCCAATAAGAGAACAATTTCCTTGTTATTTAACAAAAACAACCGAAAAAACTCATGAAATAATTCGCGCAAATCTTTGTAATTCGCCACTTTATCGTGGTTTGATTACAGGCGTTGGACCAAGATATTGCCCAAGCATTGAAGATAAAGTTGTGCGTTTTGCGCATAATCCTTCTCATCATATTTTTATTGAACCAGAAGGTCGTGATACATACGAAGTTTATATTCAAGGTTTTTCAACAAGTTTGCCAATTAAAGCTCAATTTGAAATGATACACTCACTTCCTGGGCTTGAAAATGCGTCAATAATAAAACCTGCTTATGCTGTTGAATATGATAGCGTGTGTGCGCTAGAACTTGATTATGGCTTAATGACTAAAAAAATAAAAGGCTTATTTTTAGCAGGTCAAATTAACGGTACATCAGGTTATGAAGAAGCAGCAGCACAAGGACTTGTGGCTGGGATTAATGCTAAAAATTATTTAGATAAAAAAGATTATATTGAATTAACTCGTTCAAATTCATATATCGGTACATTGATTGATGATTTAATTACAAAAGATATTGATGAACCATATAGAATGTTAACTTCAAGAAGTGAATATCGCCTAATTTTAAGACAAGATAATGCCGATTTAAGATTATCAGAAATTGGCTATAAAAATGGTTTAACAAAAGAAGAAGATATTTTAAGAAAAAGATTAAAAGAAAACATAATTGAAGAAGAAATTGAAAAATTACAAAGTTTTAAAATTGCTTTAAATGATAAAAATAAAGAAATTTTAGCAAAATATCAAGAAAATTTAGAACTTGGAACAAACGCATTTAATCTTTTAAAAAGACCAAATATTGATTTTAAAATAATCAAAGAATTGGGTTATAAACAAACAAATAAAACAAACGATAAATATTTAATTCGCGATATTGAAGAACAAGCGGAAATTTTGATTAAATATGATGGCTATATTAAACGCCAAATTACTCAAATTGAAAATCAATCAAAAACAGATAATATAAAAATCCCTGACGATATTAATTATGATGAAATCAAACAAATTTCAACAGAATCAAAAGATAAATTGAAAAAAATTCGTCCAAAAACCATTGGTCAAGCACTAAGAATTGGCGGAGTAAAACCAGCAGATGTTTCTGTTTTAATGGTTTTAATTGAGCAACATAGAATTAAAAAACAATAAAAACTTGTATTTTTAAAATATAATTTTTATAATTAATTATCAATTTAATAAAGGGAAAAATATGAAATTTGAAACCATTGCAACACACGGTTTTATTGATTTAAAAAAACAAAATAACTGTGTTTCAACACCGATATATGCAAACTCTGCTTATAGTTTTGATAGTGTTCAACATGCTGTTGATTTATTTGATTTAAAAGTTGGCGGAGATATTTATACAAGAATTTCAAATCCATCTTGGGATATTGTTGAAAAAAGAATTGCAGCGCTTGAGGGTGGTGTTGGTGCTTTGGTTACTTCATCTGGACAAGCTGCTGTTTTAATTACAATTTTAAATCTTGCTCAAGCTGGAGATGAAGTTGTGACATCTTCAAAAATCTATGGTGGAACATATAATTTGTTTAATAAAACATTTAGACAAATGGGAATAGATTTTAAATTTGTTAATACTGATAATTTAGAAGATTGGGAAAAACTAATTACTGATAAAACAAAATGTATTTATTGTGAAACTGTGACAAACCCACAAATTAAAGTTGCAGATATTGAAGAATTAGCAAAATTAGCACATAAATACGGAATCCCATTAGTTGTAGATAATACTGTTCCAAGCCCATATCTTTGCAGACCAATTGAATATGGGGCAGATATTGTTGTTCATTCAACAACAAAATATTTATCAGGACATGGTAACGCAATGGGTGGTGTGATTGTTGATTCTGGTAAATTTGATTGGAGTCAAAATGACAAATTTTCTTGGTTTACAACACCAGATGAAAGCTATCATGGGGTAATTTATACTGAAACATTTAAAGAAGCAGCATTTATTGCAAAATCAAGAACACATTTAATGCGCGATTTAGGTTGTTGTCAAAGCCCATTTAATGCTTATTTGACACTTTTAGGTCTTGAAACATTACATATTAGAATGGAAAGACACAGTGAAAATGCTCTTAAATTAGCACAATATCTTGAAAATCACCCACATGTAAATTATGTTAAATATCCATTGATTAAATCAAGCCCAGATTACGAATTAGCCCAAAAATATTTATCAAAAGGTGCATCATCTTTAATTGGTTTTGGGGTCGATGGAGATGGAACTAAATTTATTGAAGCATTAAAACTATTTGTTCATGCGACAAATCTTGGAGATGTTCATTCTGTAATTACATATCCTGCTGGAACAACACACAGACAACTATCTGAACAACAAAAAATTGAAGCAGGAATTACAAACGACTTTATGAGAGCTTCGGTTGGTTTAGAAAATATTGACGATATTATTGAAGATATTGATAACGCAATTAAAATTTCTCGTTCATAGGAGTTAAAATTGGAAAATAGTGTCGGAATTGTAAAAACAAAATATTATACAATTGAAGAAAATATTAAGCTTGAAAGCGGAGTTGAATTTGCACCAACAACAGTTGCATATGAGACTTATGGCAAATTAAACGAAGATAAAAATAATGCAATTTTAGTTATCCACGCTCTAACAGGAGATGCTCATGCGGCAGGATATCGAAATGAAAATGATAAAAAACCAGGGTGGTGGGACGTTTTAATTGGTCCAAACAAAGCTTTTGATACAAACAAATATTTTGTTATTTGTACAAATATTTTTGGTGGTTGCTCTGGCACAACCGGCCCTTCAAGCATAAATCCAAAAACAGGGGAGCCATACGGAATAACTTTTCCTGTTTTCACAATCGAAGATACTGTTTTAGTTCAAAAAAAATTACTAGATTATTTTGGAATAAAAGAGCTTTATTGTGTTGCTGGTGGTTCAATGGGCGGCATGGAAGCAATGCAGTTTGCAATATCATATCCTGATTTTGTAAAATCTACGATTTTAATTGCGACAACTTCTCGTTTATCTCCACAAGCAATCGCATTTAATGCTGTCGGTCGAAATTCAATAATTTCAGACCCTGCTTGGAATAATGGAAACTATTATAATCAAGAAACAAAACCAGATAGGGGTCTTTCAAATGCTCGCATGATTGGTCACATCACTTATCTTTGTGAAGAAGCTATGTATAATAAATTTGGCAGAAAATTACAAGATAAAGACCATTATGATTTTAATTTTGATATAGATTTTCAAGTGGAAAGCTATCTTCAACACCAAGGTCAAATTTTTATAGATAGGTTTGATGCAAATAGCTATTTATATATTACAAAAGCGGTCGATTACTTTGATTTAGAAGATAAATATGGCTCTTTAGAAAATGCCTTTTCAAAATCTAAATCAAAATATTTAATCATTTCTTTTGATTCTGATTGGCTTTTCCCAACCAGCCAAGCGAAAGAAATTGTCAACACATTAATGAAACTAGACAAAGACGTTTCTTTCTGTGAAATTCAATCCCCATGCGGTCATGACGCGTTTTTATTGGAATATGAAGTTCAAGAAAAAATAATTAAAAGTTTTTTAGATAACCACATTAAAGGAGAGATTAATGAATAATCACTATAATTCATCTAAAGGTTTACACCTTAATTATTCAATAATTTCTGATTTAATAGATGAAAATTCTAAAGTTTTAGATTTAGGTTGCGGAAATGGATATTTACTTGAACTTTTGAGAAAAACAAAAAAAATTAAAGGAAACGGAATAGAAATTTCTCAAAATAAAGTAATTGAGTGTCTTGAAAAGGGTTTATCTGTTATTCAAGGGGATATTGATGAAGGTTTAAAACAATTTAGCGATAAATCATATGATTATGTAATTTTAAATCAAACCCTTCAATCCACTCGCACACCTGATTTTGTGCTTGAAGAAATGCTCAGAGTTGGCAAAAAATGTATTGTCAGTTTTCCAAATTTTGCATATTGGAAAATAAGATTTTATTTGTTTTTCTTGGGCAAAATGCCAAAATCAAAAGTTTTACCATTTGAATGGTATGACACACCAAATATTCACCTTTTAACAATTAAAGACTTTTTTGAATTTGCTAAAAAGAGAAATATTACAATTGAAAATGGGCTCTATACAACAAAAGCAAAAGTTAGAAAAGCAATCCAATACAATATTTTTTCAAACTTTTTTGCCCAAGAAGCAATATTTATCTTAAAAAAAGATTAAGCAGTTGTTGGATCGTTAAAGATTATTTTTGCATTTTTAAATAAATTTTCATTTTTTTGAAGTTTATAATAATCTTTTGCTAAAATTTGACTTTTAGACACAAATTCAAAATTATTTTCGTTTAAAATTGCCAAAAGTTCTTTTGAATTCATAAAATAATCTTTGATTTTTATATATAAATTAAATTTTTTATATTTTCTTTTTAATTTTGAATTAATCATTTTAATTGCGTCAATAATATAGATGTTGTAGGTAAAATCGATTGAAAAATTGATATAAAAATCAATCTTATTTTTTGTTGCAACTTCAAAATAGCCCAAAAATTTATTTGTTTCTTCATCAATAAAGACATATTTTAAGCAATTATTTAAAAACTGATATTGTTCGCGAGAAAACAAAAAACGATTAAATGAATTAATATTTTCATTAAAAAAGTCGCAAACAGCCTTTAAAAACTCTTTTTTAAATGGTTTTAAAAATAATGAATAGTTTGTATTTGTTTGATTAATTTTATAGAGATATTCAATCCCACAATTTCTGAAATTTAATTCATTTTTAAAAATATTTAATAAATCGGCTTGTAATTCATCTACGACAACATAAAAAGATTGTGCCCCCATAGCGCGATAGCGAGTGATAGCGTAGTTTATTAGTTCAATTGCGGTTGATGTTGAATTTTCTTCCAAAATCAATTTTGTAATTTTAAAACGCTTTTTGCTTTTTGAATCTTTTTCAAGAGTAATTAAAGCTTCTTTTTTCTTGTTAACAAGTGCTACAAAACTTTCGCTTGAAAATTTTATTCTTAATGGCAAAAGATGATTAACAAAACACAATAACCAATTTAAAAAATTGGCTTTGGAATTTGTAAAAATTACGTTTTTAATTTCTATCATACACCATTATAACTTTATTTATAACACTTTTGATATGCCCATGCGTTATGATTATGGATTGATTCCATTGCTTCCATTTCAACTTCATAGAAGTTGATGATTTCATTTTCTCTTAATTTAACAACAATATCTCTGATAATATCTTCTACAAATTTTGGGTTTTCATATGCTCGTTCTGTGACAAATTTTTCATCTTCTCTTTTTAAAAGTGGATAAATTTCAGAAGAAGCACACTCTTCCGCCATTTTAATTAAATCTTCAAGCCAAACATGTTTATCTTTGTCATAGCTAATTTTAATTCTTAAAAGCGCTCTTTGATTGTGCGCGCCATATTTTGAAATTTCTTTTGAACAAGGGCAAAGTGTTGTGATTGGAACTTTAACAATCAAGAAAAAGTTATAATCGTCTTGTTCATCTACTTCGCCTTCAAAAGCGCAATCATAACACATTAAAGACTTGTTTTTGCTCACAGGTGCAATTTTTTCAATGAAATATTTAAAGCTAAATTTTAAATATGCACTTTGTGCATCAAGCTTTTTTTTCATATCAAAAAGTATAGTTTCAATATCTGTTGATAAAAGGTTTTCTTTTTTATATTCATTTAAAATCTCGATAAAACGCGACATATGGGTGCCTTTAAAATGCGAAGGCAAACTCACAGACATTTTAGCTTTTGTATAGACAACTTCAAGCCCAACAGTATCGTCTGGGTTTTTGCGTTCGATTTTTAAAGGGATTTCAACATCTTTAACACCAACTTTTTGAATTGGCACGTTTCTTAAATCTTTTTGATTTTGAACATCTTTTATCATAATTAATCGTTAAAGCTGTTTTTTTCTAATGCCAAAAGAAGTTTCAAAGCAGCCACACGTTGAGTTTTAGGGTCAGCTTGGCGCAACATTTCAACCGCTCTCAACATTACGGGGTCATTATCGTACCAACGGTTGCCTTTTCCGTGATATTGAGTAACAATCTCATAAATGCGTTCAATTACGTTTTGAGCAACATCTTCTTGTAATTTAAGCATAAAACTTTTTGCTTGTTCTTTTTGTTCATCAGTTGATAATCTTAAAAGCTCAAGTGCTTCTTTTAAAATAGGGTCTTTATCATACCAACGCATACCTTGATTATTACTCATGTATCCACCTCTTTCTTGAAAATAGTATAGCAAATTTTTATAGATTTTAAAAGAAAAAAGATATATTTATTATTTTCCCAAAAATTTTTAAATATACCCAGATGACTAATTTTAATTTACATTCTTAATTCATAAAATATTTGAAAGTTAAGGAGAAAAAAATGCAAAATTTAAGTCAAACACTAATCACACCGCCAAAAATTGAAATGGAAGAATTAAAAAATTTGTTTTTTCAATTATCAACAAAAGCTTGCAATTTAAAATGTAGAAATTGTTATATTCAAAAAAATCCATATAAAAATGAAGATGATTTTATTTCGCTTGATAAAATTAAACAAACTCTGTTGTTTATTAAAAATAAAAAAATTAAGTTAAATTCAATTTATTTAACAGGAGGCGAACCCTTATTGCACCCTGATTTTAACCAAATTTTAAGAATGTGCCTTAAGGTTTCAAACACAACAATTTTAACAAATGGAACAATGATTAACGACAAAAAAGCGAGATTTTTGAAAAAAATTGATGACGAAAGCTCTTTTGAAACAATTTATCGAATTAGCCTAGATTCAATAGATGAAATAGAAAACGATAATTTAAGAGGAAGAGGAACCTTTAGAAAAGCACTTAGCGCGATAAATAGCTTAATTAAATATGAATTTAATCCAATTATTAGTGTTGTAAATTATAAAAATAAAAAAAGAAGTGAAATTTTTAAAGAATTTAGCGAGTTTTTTATTAAAAAAGGGATTGAAATTGAAGATATAAATTTAAAAATAATTCCTTATTTTCCAAGAGAAATCGAATTAAAAGAAAAAGATAATTTAAAAGATGAGATTTTATTTGACTGTAAAAGTTCAAGAGTAGTTTCTCAAAATGGAATATATTCTTGTCCTATGCTTGTTGGGGACTATCGTGCGCGACTAGGTTCAACATTAGAAGATTCATCAAAAAATAATTATTTAGATTGTGAAAAGTGTATGGTTTGTATTGAAAATAATCAAAAAATTCAAATTAATGATTGGTGCTAAATTTTCAGCTTTTATTTGCATGAGTTTGCGTTTTATTATAAAATTAACCTTGTAAATAAAGGTAAAGGAAATAAAAATGAACAAACCAGAAAGCAAAAAAATGGTACTTACGGTTGGTGGGAAAACCGTAGAAATCGAAACAGGAAAGTATGCCAAACAAGCTACTTCATCAGTTACTGTTAAATGCGAAGGCACAATGCTTTTTATCCACGCAACAGTTTCAAAAGAACCTAGAGTTGGGATAGATTTCTTCCCATTATTAATAGATTACGAAGAAAGAATGTCTGCGGTTGGTAAAATCCCTGGCGGATATACAAGAACTGAAGGCAGAAGCTCAGAAAAAGCTATCTTAGTTTCAAGATTAATTGACAGGCCAATCAGACCACTTTGGCCAAAGGGATATAGAAATGATGTTCAAATCGTATCTCAATTATTTGCATATGACGAAGAACAACAACCAGATATCTTATCAATCATTGGTGCTTCAACTGCTTTAATGTTGTCAGGTGCACCTTTTGAAGGTCCTGTTGGTGCAGTTAGAGTTGGCAGAATTAATGGCGAATTTGTTGCTAACCCAACACACTCTGAAGATTTAAAATCTGATATGAATATTGTTATCGCAGGTACTGCAGATTCTGTAATTATGGTTGAAGCAGGTTGTGATTTCGTTACTGAAGATGATATTATGGCTGCGGTTGAATTTGCTCAAGTTGAAATCAGAAAACAATGCGAAGCTCAATTAGCATTTGCAGCTGAATGTGGCGTAGTTCGTGAAGAATTTGTTAACCCATATGATACAACCGAATTAGCAAATATTATCAGAGAAACAGCATATGATGTTGTAGTTGATGCTTATCATACTCCAGATAGAGATGAAAGAAGCGAAAAATTAGAAGCTATCAAAAAAGTTGTTAAAGAAAAAATCGAAGCTCTTGGAGATGAACACCCAATTGCTTTAATGATTGAAGAAACAGGAATAGACTTCGTTGCAGAAGAATTTAAAGCTCTTGAAAAGAAAATTATGAGAGCAATGATTAAAAACGAAGGTACAAGAGCAGATGGCAGAAAACCAGAAGAAGTTCGCCCAATTTGGTGCGAAGTTGGTGTTTTACCAACAGTTCATGGCTCTGCTGTGTTCACTCGTGGACAAACTCAAATCCTTTCTGTTGCAACATTGGCTGGTCCTGGCATGGCTCAAGAATTAGATGGCGTTGATCCAATTAAAACAAAAGATTATATGCACAAATATATTTTCCCAGGATTCTCTGTTGGTGAAGTTAAACCATTGAGAGGTCCAGGTCGTCGTGAAGTTGGTCATGGTAATTTAGCAGAACGCGCAAATGTTCCAGCGCTACCTTCAAAAGAAGAATTCCCATATGCAATTAGAGTAACATCTGATGTATTAGAATCTAATGGTTCAACTTCAATGGGTTCAACTTGCGCAAGCTCTATGGCTTTAATGGACGCTGGTGTTCCTGTTAAATGTATGATTGGTGGCGTTGCAATGGGTTTAATCCACGAAGATGACACTGATATCGTTTTAACAGATATTCAAGGTATTGAAGATTTCTTAGGTGATATGGACTTTAAAGTTACAGGTAACACCGAAGGAATTACAGCATTACAAATGGATATGAAAATTAAAGGTATCTCTAATCCAACTTTAAGAAGAGCATTAGCTCAAGCTAAAGATGGCAGATTGCACATTATGGAATGTATGAAAGAAGCAATTTCAGAGCCACGTGCTGAAATTTCTCCAAATGCACCAAGATTACTTTCTATGACAATTCCACAAGAAGATATCGGAACAGTTATCGGACCTGGTGGTAAAATGATTAGAAGCATTATTGATGCGACAGGTGCTGAAATTGATATCCAAGACGACGGAAAAGTTACAATTACTTCAAATGACAAAGAAGGTGCTGATTTAGCAATGAAAATGATTAAAGATTTAACTTTCAAAGCTGAAGTTGGCATGATTTGTAAAGGTAAAGTTGTAAGAATTATTCCAATCGGTGCTTTTGTTGAATTGGCTCCAGGCAAAGACGGTATGGTTCATATTTCTCAAGTTTGCAATGAAAGAATTGAAACAATCGAACCACACTTAACAATCGGTCAAGAAGTTATCGTTAAAGTTCAAAAAATTGATGATAAAGGAAGAGTTAACTTGACAATTAAAGGTGTGACTGACGAAGAAAAAGCAACCCTTGGAGTATAAGCTAAAACAGCAAATCGACGAACAATATATTAAAAGTCGAAGATTAATTCTTCGACTTTTTTGCATTAAACCTGCTTTTTTTGCTATAATGAACATATGAAATTTGCAATAAGAACGATTAAAAACCAGTTTCACCCTTTAAAAGTGGCTGATAATGCGAATATTAAACATGGACAATATGTCCTTGTTAAAACAGAAAAAGGCGAAGAAGTTTTTCAAGTTTTCCTTGTAAATTCTTGTATTCAGCACCAATGGGAAAAACATCAACCAGAGGCGCTTTCTGTTGTTCGAATAATGAACGACGAGGACATGAAAACATATGAAGAACAAAAAGAGCTTGAAATTAAAGCCTTTTATAAATGTCGCGATTTTGCAATGAAAAGAAATCTTGTGATGAAGTTTTCTCAAGCGAGATATACTTTTGACAGAAAAAAAATCACATTTTATTATACAGCGCCTGAGCGCGTTGATTTTAGAGAACTTTTAAAAGATTTAACTCAAGAATTTAAAAGAGTTAGAATTGATTTGCGCCATATCGGCGTCAGAGATGAAACCTCAATCTTGCAAGGGCAAGGAATTTGCGGGCAAGATTATTGCTGTTGCAAATTTTTGAAAAAATTTGAGCAAGTTAATACAAAATTAGCCAAAGACCAAGGGATTCCTATTACTCCAGGAAAAATTACAGGAACTTGCGGAAGATTGTTATGTTGTTTAAATTATGAATATAAAAATTATTTAGACGCCGCTAAAACCCTTCCACCTGTTGGCTCTGGGGTTATGACTCCAGATGGAATTGGAAAAATATTTATGGTTAATTTCTTGAAAAAGACCGTAAATGTTAAACTTGAAGATGGCAAAATTAAAGAATATACAAAAAATGAAATTGAAATGATTGACGGCGAAGTCAATATTGATATTGAAACAGAAGGCAATTTGAATTATCAAGAGGAAGAAATTGTCGATATTAAATCATTAGAAGATGACAAAAACTCTTCCACAGGTAATATTTAAGGATAAGTATGGAAAATTTAACAAGTGAAAAATTTGCGTCTATAATCGCAAGATTTTTAGACGATAATAAAGCAAAAGATATCGTGATTTTAAATGTGGCAAATGTTTGCTCATTATCTGACTATTTCATCATTGCAACAGGTTCTTCAACCCCACATGTGCGTGGCTTGACGCAAAATCTAAGACAAAAAATTAAAGATAATTTTAAAAGAATTCCAATTGGAGATGAAATTGAAAGACAAAACAGCTGGAATTTATTAGATTATGGCGAAGTCGTTGTCCATATTATGAATCAAACTCAAAGAGATTTATATAAAATTGAACAATTTTGGAATCATGCTCTAAAGCTTGAGCGCGAAGTTTGGGAAGAAAACTCAAAAGAATTTGCTCAATACGAATAGTAAAAAAATTTTTTTCACGAGCATTATATATTTGGCATTAGCATAAAGGTTAGAATATGAAAGTTACACCAATTAGTTTTTCACGCTTTAATAGAGCGCAAAGTAGCAACTTTACACAAAGAAATGTGATTAGTTTTCAAGCTAAAAATGATAGTTTTGAAACAACTAGAAAGCCATCTGCAAAAGAGGCAAATAACGCTCTTAAAACATTGTCTATGTTTTTTGGCATAGATTTTGAAGCTCTAGCGCCTGATAACATCAAAGATGTTTTTGCTAAGCCAAATCCAAACCTAGAAAAATATACAACAGATTTTAATGGTATCCAATTATTAAATTCTAAAAATATTGCGACAAAAAATAAAACCAAATATGATAATGCAATCAAACTTGTTCAAAACACAGCTTTTGAAAAATTGACAACAAAACCAAACTTAAAACCAATTGAAGCTAAAAATCCAACTTTATGGTCTTTAACATCAGAATTTGCACCAATCAAAGAAGGCGGTTTGGGCGTTGTTCCTCCGGCAATTACTAAAAACGCGAAAGAAGTTGGTGTAAATATTCCAACATTTATTCCAATGTATATGCAAGAAGGTGTTTCAAACCTTGTAAAATCACATAACACATATACATACACTTATAAAGATAAACAGTTCCAAGTTCAAAAAGCTGCAAAATTCGACATGGATATTTTCCAAAATGGAGAAATTAAAACAGTTCCTGTTGAAATATTTGTGAACAATGAAGACGAACGTCAATTAGTTTTTATTAAATGTGATAATATCTTTGATGGTTCAATTTATGAAGCCAATACAAAAGTCCAAGAGCCTGAAAAATTCGTAATTTTCTCAAAAGCAATGTATGAATTGGCTAAATTGAAAACAGATGAAAATTATGCGCCAAAAAATCTTGAAATTTTATCACAAAGTGCATATAGAAGCGTTCAATCGCCAGATGGTTTAATCATCAACGACTGGCAAGCAAGCCCATATGCAGCATTAGCACGCTATAAGGCTCCAATGGAAAATGCTTGCGGAATGTTATCTGATGAAGCTAGTGAAAAATTGAGAAACATGAATATTATTGCTATTGGACACAATGTTCAATATCAAGGTCTGATTTATGACAACAATGATATTCAAAGAAAAAATCACAACACAAACGTATTAAATACCTTATTTGATAAATTTACATATGATATCGTATCAAATGCAAAAACAGGCAGTGAAAACTTTAATCTTAGAACAAAAAAAGAAGCTAAAAATATTGAAAACGTAATGCTTATGAAAGCTGAAAATGAACAAGAAAATTACGTTAATCTTTTAAATTTAGGCATTGTTTTAAGTGATTATTTCTGTCCTGTTTCACAAAACTATGCAAATGAATTAATTTCGCCAAAACGTCATCATCTTTCATATGACTTGCAAAGCGCTTTGGTTCAAAAAGCAAAATCAGGCAGATTAAAAGGTGTTATCAACGGAAACGACTTTAATAGTTTATCAATTGAGGCAAAAGCAAAACAAATTAAAGATTCAACAGGCGTTGACTTTAAAACATATACTCAAAAAAGTTCTTTAAAAGAAGTGCAAAAAGCAAGATTAAAAAACAAAATTAATTTATATAACAATTTCATTTTGCCATTTTCAAATTCACCTCAAAGCAGCGCAAAAGAAATCGCAGATGTTAAAAATATTACAAAAAGACTTGAATATGTAAAAGGCGCAAATGATACTCAACTGCCAATTTTGACAGACGAAGAAATTGCAAAAACTCCATTTTTCATCTCAGGTGGCAGATTGGTTTCTCAAAAAGGTATCGACATTTTGTGCGATTCTTTGAAAAAGATGTATCAAAATTGGGAAAAAGATTTTCCAAACCAAAATAAACCAATAGTTTATCTTGCAGGCGCAGATGGTGAAGGTGGAATTCATAGAGAATATATTGAAAAATTCAAAGAAGAATTAGGTGAAGATTCTTCCAGAGTTCTTTTTGCGCACGGTTTTGCGCCAATGCCAGCATTAATGGCGGGTAGTGACTTTTTCTTGATGTCAAGTAAGTTTGAACCTTGTGGCTTGACGCAAGGCGAAGCTTTGGCTTTGGCAACTCCTGTTATTGCAACAGCAGTTGGCGGACTTGTTGACACAATTAACCGCGACGGAAAAGAAAATGGAATTTTGACAACACTAGGTAAAGATCCAAATGAAAAAGGATTTGACGAAGAATTTTATAAAGCTATTAAAAAAGGCTTAAATATTTTCTTTAATGATAAAGAACAATACTCAAAAATGGTTCAAGATTCGCTTCAAGAAGACTTTAGCTGGATTCAAGAAGGCAAAAAAGGACCAGTTTATGACTATATGAATTTAATTGGCGCACAAACAAAATAGTTATTGTTCAACGTAGCTGATTAATTTTTCAACACTATTTTGAATTGAGTTGATTTTATCTTCGATAATTTCAACTCTATTTGAAAGCATTTTTGTTTGTGTCATATTTTCATAGAAAATATCGATAAATTGGCTTGGGTTGAAGCCCTCTTGTTGCGCTTGCGCCATTTGTTCAATTTGTTTTGTTAATTGTGCAATTTTAACATCTTGATTTGTTGCGTATTTAATCAAATGTTTAATAGCGTTTTCAAGCTTTGCATTAAATTCAAGATTAATATTTTTAGATTTTTCACTTTGAATTAATCTTGTTTTAATATCTTCAAAACCAATATTTTGCATGTCTTCAACACGTTCTGTAAGGTCATCAATTTTTCTAATGCTATCTTGGCACCAGCCAGTCAAATGACCAATTTCAGATTCGATATCTCTGCTTGTTTTAACGTTTTCTAGTGTAACTGTTCGAAGTTCAATTATCTTTTCAAAAAGGCTCTTGAAATCTTCGTTATTTAGCGCTGATTTTTCAACAGTCAATTTAATTTTAGCCAAGTCAGATTCGATATCTTCTAGAGTATATGTATAATTTGAAGATTCATCACTTGATTTGATTTTTTTGATTTCTTCGTCAATTTTTTTAAATTCACTAGCTAAATTGTCTTTGATTTCTTGTGAAATATTGCTTTTTAAATATTCAAAATTAGATAAATATTCTTGAACTTTGTTAGATAAGTTATCTATATTTGAATTTTGTTTTTCAATGTTTGTTGTGTCTTGAGGTTTATCTACAAGAGCTGAAATTTTTTGAACGTTATCTTTTAATTTTTGGTCGATTTGTTCTTTTGCTTCTTTAAATTCATCTTGTAAGTCAACATTGACTTCTTCAAGGTTGACCAAGCGGTCGCTCAATTTGGAAATTGCGCTCATAATTCCTTGAATATTTTTGCTTTCTTCAATCGTCGCAATTTTCATAGATAAATTTGAAGCGCTTGATTGAATTTCTTCTAAAAGTTCTTTTGCGTTGTGAATTTGTTGAAGATTTGTTCTGTCAATTTTGGTTTCAATATCGACAACCGTTTCTCTTAAAGATTTTTTCTCTACAATGTTATCTAAATCTGCGCCAATGTAGTTGTTCAAAATTTTGTCTATTTTAACTTCAAATTGCGCCAATGAAGATTTGTTTGATTTGTCAATTTGAACGACGCTTTCTAAAATGTCGCTTTTGATTTCATTTAAAACGTCTTGAGAATGTGCAGAATTGACATTTAAAGTATCATTTAATTTGTCAATTGTTTCTTGAGAAAAAGCTTCAAGACCGACTTCAAGAGCGCCTAATTTATCTGAGATTTTATCTAGGCTATCATTTTGTTTGATTGAAAATTCTTGGAAATCTGACTTGAAGTTAACAAATTCTTTTTGAACTCTGTCGTTAAGGTTATCTACACTTTCAACCAAATGGTCTGAAAGTCTTTGAAGGTCAACTTTTAAGGTATCCAAAGTTTCAATATTAATTGTTTTTGTGTCGTCTTGAATTTTGTCGACAGCATCTTTTAAGTTGTCTCTAATATCTGCAACTGTTTGGAAAAATGTTGTTTTAATTTGACCAAGATTTTGGCTGTTTTCTGTAACAACATGTGTTCTAAAGATTTCAAGTTTATCTGAAATGTTTGGAATTGCCTCTGTGAGTTGAGTTAATAAATTCATTGTAGACACATTATTTACGTCATTTAAACTTGATTGCATGTTTTGAATTGACGCTTGAATTTCTAATGTGACATCTTTTAAATTTTCAGATAATTCTTTTATACTTTTTCCAAGTCCTTCATTTTGCAATTGACCCATAGCGCGCTCAATTGGCTCTTGAAGAACTTTGATGTTTCCTTCGTTAATTGCGCTGATATCTTTTTTAAATGTTGTTAAACCAGCCAAAAGAGTGCGGATTTCATCTTTTGCGCTGTTTAAATATTTTTCATATTCATTATTCGCTTGACGAGATTTAAACAAAATTTCATCATTAATCAAATTATGAACATTTTTTAGCTCTCCGCCCATATTTTGAACGGTTGCTTGTAAGTTTTTGACTTCATCTTGCGTATTTGAAACGTTGATAGATAAGTTATCTACATTTGTTGAAACGTTTGAAAGATTATTATTTAAAGAGCTAAATTCAGCGCCATTTGCGCCACCACCAGTGGTATTAACGGCTTTTTGAATTTCATATTTAACCGCTTCAATTTGTCCTTTGATGTCGTCTTTTAAATTTTGCAAATCTTGTCTTGAAGAAAGATTTTTTAATTCGCTCAAAGATTCAACAAAGTTTGTCATATCGCGATATTTTGTGTCTATGATTGAAATTGCAGATATAACAGAGTTGATATTTCCAGCGATTGTATCAAGTTCATATTTAATTGAGTTAAACTCGTCTTTTGAGTTGTGTTGTTTGATTTGTTCAAGAAAATCAGCAAAATTTTTGTTTAATGTCATTGTGATATTTTCAAAACCATTTGAAAAAGTCATGAAATTTTCACTTAATTTTGTAATTTCTAAACCAAAATCGTTATTTTTTTGCGAATCAACAGTGTTGAAAATCTTTTGTAGAGCTAAATCTTGAGAATTTAATTTTGCATATACATTTGATGTGTCAGATAAAAGTTTTGTAATTTCGGCAGCCATTTTTGGATTTTGGCTTGCGCTGTTTGATAAAAGAGATTTAAGAGAATTTTCCAAGTCTTGAATAACTTGAGTTGTTTGACCATATTTTGCGTCAAAAGTTTTTTTGAACTCGTTAACAAGTGTTACGGCAATTCTTTCCGTAGAAACATTTGTCAAATTTTCATAACGCTGCGACAAACTTGTAAGCGCGTTATATATCTCCCCTTGTGACATTGATGATTTGGCATACAGACCTTTAATTGCTTGTGTCAGTTGGTCTAATCTGATTTCTATACTATCAACCATAATATTTAATTGTTCCTTTTATCCTTGAAACTATTTTATCAAAAAACCTTTGATTTATGCCAATTTGTAAAGATTTTGTTAATATGTTTGGACTTTGAAAACGCTTGTTTTCAAAACTTCGAGATATTCATTACTCAAATGTGCCCAATCAAACAAAATTACACCTTGGAGTTTCAATTTTCTGATGATGTGTATTTGTTTTAACAAGTCCTCAGGGTCTGATTCGATAAACCCTGCAAATAGCCCAGGATAGACAATTGCGTTGTCTTGGGCTTTCTTTTTAATTTCTTCTAACATATTTTTGGCAAGATTGTCATCACTTGTCAAAATTAATGGCGTAACTGCATTTAGATATTTTTCATCTAACCATTTTGTCCAATCTTGAAATTTTGTTTGAACGCTGATTTTGTAATCTGGAAAAATAACGGCAGATAGTAAAATATTTCTATTTTTTGCTAAATCTGAAACTTTTTTAATGTAATCTGTAATTTTATCTTTTCGATATTGATTCCATTCGTTCCATAAAGAGCTATCTTTGTCTAAATCAAATGGGTCAATTTCATATGTCAATTCAAATTCATCACGTGCATATGGAGTATAGCCCCATTGGTTGTTATAGTTTTCTTTTGCAATGTTTGGATAACGAATATAATCCACATTTAATCCGTCAATATTATATTTTGCAAAAATTTCGCCAATTAAACTTGTCAAAAAAGTGATTACTTCAGGGTTTGCTGGGTCAAGGAAGTAGCCATTATGTTCTTGTGGGTGCGGGACATAGCCTTTGTAATCTACTTTTTGTTTTGTGATATTTTGCCAAGATGGTTTGACTGCTAAAATTGATTTTTCATCAATTTCTGGGGATTTGTTTCCAACATAGAAGCTTTCAAACCAAACATGAACCTTAATTCCTCTTTTGTGAGCTTCTTTTATCCAAATTGCAAGTGGGTCAATTCCAACAAACGCAGGGTTTTGTGGGTTAAAACCATAGGCTTGCATGACTTGAGATGGGAAAATTGTCAACCCGTGGAAATATGTTTCTAAAAATACATTGTTTATTCCGGTTTCTTTGATTTTATCAAGCGTTTTTTGAATTTCTTTTATAGAGGTTTCTTTTGGTCTAATCCAAGTGCCTTTTAATTCATTTTCTAGATATGGAAGAGTGTATCTGAAAACTAAGGTTGAATTTTTGATTGATTCTTTTGCGCACTCAAGCGCTTCATCAGACGAATTTTTAAGCGATTTTTTATATTGTTGTTTTGCTTTTTTCAAATAATGATAAATTTGTTTATCATCTCTTGAACCGTAATCTAATTTTGTTGAAAGTAAAACATTTTCTACTGTTTCAAGTTTGTGTTTTGCGCAAAATCTGTAACTATCTAATGTGGTATAGGCTTTAATTGTTTTGTCTTTGATTTCAATTTTGGTGCCGATTTTGAGGTTATCTCCAATCCATTTTTTTGCTGTGCCATGTCCTGATATTACATATCCATTTTTTGGAATAATTGAATTTGCGCCAGTTAATTCAACAACAATATCATCAACAACAACTGCCTCTTTTCCAAATTCATTTGTTTCTGTTGTTTTGCCAAATTTTTGAGTATAGATTACAAGTTGGTTTGCGCCTCTATATCCTGGGAAATTGTTTGTGACATATGGTAAATCTTGCGGATAAATTGCGTTAATTTTTCTTGTAGATTCTGAAATTACCCTATCATTTTGTTTTAAAACGACAAGATTTTTGCTTTTCTTTTCTTTTGTTAAATTTTCACTGTCATTAACAGGGGCGCTTGTGGCATAGACAGGCAAAAGCAAAAGTGATATCAACACAAAAAATTTTAAAAAGTAACCTCTCATATGCCCCTTAAACAATTATTTAATAAGATTTTATACTAAAAAACACAAGAGGGCAAAAACTTTTATTTTATTAACGTTTTTGCAAACTCAACTGTTTTTTCGGATATTTCACCACTTGCAAGTTGAGCTAAAGCTTGGATTTTTTCTTCTTCTGATAATATTTTTGCACTGACTTTTGATGTTTCGTTTTGATTTTTTGAAACCCAAATAAAGTTGTTTGCCTTAGCGCAAATTATTGGTTGGTGCGTAATACAGATGATTTGCGTATGTTGCGCAAGTTCTAAAATGACATTTGCACAAGCATTTGATGTGATACCAGAAATTCCTGTATCAATTTCGTCAAAAATAACAGTTTGAACTTTATCCACTTCGCAAAAAATTGTTTTAAGCGCAAGCATAACTCTTGAAATTTCACCGCCAGAAGCCACGCGAGACAATGGATTTAGGCTTTGGTTTTTGTTTGCCGAAATTAAAAATTCAATTTTATTTTGTCCGTTTGAATTAAAATCTGTTTTTTCAATCGCAATTTCAAATTTTGCTTCTTTTAATTCAAGATTTTTTAATTTTTCTTCAATTAAATTTGAAAGAGCAACTGCTTCTTTTTGGCGATATTGTTCAATTTTTTCGGCCAAAAACGACATTGCTTCAAATGCGATTTGGTAATTTTTTTCAACTGTTTCAATGTCATTATCGCCATTTGTTAGTTCATCTAATTTTTTTGCGATTTTTTCTCGTTCTAAATCTAAATCTGCGCCATATTTTCTTTTTAATTTTTGTATTAAAGAAATTCTTTCATTTAATTCGTCTAGCCTTTGAGGGTTAAATTCAAGATTAGATGAATAATCGCGCAAATAATTTGCACTTTCTTTTAAATTTTCATATGCGTCATAAATCCATTCCATCGGCTCATTAAGGTTTTTATCAAGCTCGGCGGAATTTGAAATTAAATATTTAATTTTAGATAATGCTTCAACAATAGAAGAATTATCTCCACCCAGCGCCCAATAAGCATTTTGGGTGTTTTCTTTTAATTCTTGAACGTTAGATAAAATATCAAGCTCTTGTTTGATTTCATCTTCTTCATTTTCTTTAATAGACGCGTCATCTAGTTCTTTTAATTGGAAACGTAAAAATTCAATTTCTCTTTCGTTTTCTTCAAAATTTTTCTTTAAATTTTCAAGCTTTTTCTTATATTCTTCATATTCTGCAAAGCTATTTTTATAATTTTTTAAAAGGTCATTATATTCATTTGCTTTTTTGGAAATGTAATTGTCCAATAAAATAATGTGGTTTTTTGTTTGCATGTATGAATATGTTTGATGTTGCGAATGGATATCTAAAAGTTTTTCTTTTAAGGTTTTTATTTCATCTGATGAAACTAAAACTCCATTTAGGCGATATTTTGAAGTTGATGTAATTTCTCTTGAAACAACGATTTCTTCATTATCTAATTCAAAAGTTGCTTCAATGATTGATGATTTTTGATTATCAAGCGCAAAGCTTGGCGGAGTTTTTGCCCCAAGAGCGCAATCAAGAGCTTTGATAATGATACTTTTACCGGCGCCTGTTTCACCGCAAAGCACGTTAAAACCAAACTTGAAATCAAGTTTTAATTCATCAATTAATATAAAATTTTTAATTAATAAACTTTTTAACATCTTATTTCCTTGGAGCGATGGACCAGTGCAGTTTTTCTTTTAAAATATCATAAAATTTATCTTTTTGTTGATTTAAAACAATTAAATCAACTTGTTTTTCATTTTTTTCAATAATAACTTCATCTTGATTGTTGTTGTTTTCTTGTCCGTCAAAAATTGCGTTGAGCTTTTGTTTCGCCTCAGAAGAGCGAATGATTATTTTTTCATCACTTGGAACAATGATTGGACGCGCAGTCAGGGTGTGTGGGCAAATTGGAATGATTAAAAAACAATCCAATTTTGGTGAAACAATTGGACCACCCGCAGATAAAGAATAGGCAGTTGAGCCAGTAGGGGTTGAGATAATCAAACCATCTGCAACATAGGAACATAAAAGCGTGTCATTAATGTATAAATCCATTGTCGAAGTGCGATTTCTGTTGACGCCATTTACAACAATATCGTTCAATGCGGTTTTTTCGCCAGATTTTAACATTAATCTTTTTTCAATTGTAAATTCGTTATTTTTAAATTTTTCAATTGTTTCAATAATTTCATCTGGCTTTGCTTGTGCCAAATAGCCAAGTCTGCCAAGGTTAAAGCCAAGAATTGGAATATTTTTTTTGGCGCAAAATCTAGAAACTTTTAAAAAAGTTCCATCTCCCCCAATGCAAAAAGCAAGGTCAATATCACATGGGAGATTATCGAGCGCAAAAATTTCAGAGTTTTCAAGCTTTTCTTTGATTTTTTGTGCTAAATCAAACCCTTGTTTGACATCTTTATTATAGATTATTCCGATTTTTTCAAATTTTCTGTTCATGCTTTAAATATTTTAACATACAATTGTTTTTAAACTATATTTTTGATATCTAAAAGATATGAAAATTAATAATATATTGCCAAGCAAAAGTGTTGTAGGTCGACAAGTTACTTTTAGTAGAAAATTAAAAAAAGAAGAACAAAAAGAATATTCCAAAACGATTAATCAAGCAATGGATTATTTAGGAATAGATAATCGCGCGTTAGTTGTGCATGGGCCTAGTTTCCCTGCAAACAAAAAAGGATATGACCAACGCATTGGTTCGCCTTATGGGGCAGATGAATTTTTAAAGTTCATTAATTTGCATGGATTTAATCAGGTGCAACTTGGACCAATGGGCAAATTAAACAGAGGTGACAATTCGCCATATACATCTTCTGTGATTGCGAAAAACCCTTTGTTTATTGATTTTGAACAATTAACAACTTCTGAATTTGCGTCCATTTTATCTAAAGAAGATATCGAAGAAGTCATGTCTAAACCTGTTTTGCAAAAAGAAAATTATACAAAAACAGATTTTGCAGAAGCAAAAAAAATCAATGATGAATTAATCGACAAAGCATATACAAACTTAAGAAACAAAATTCACAAGGGTGATGAGCGTGCAATTGAATTTAAAAAAGAATTTAACGCCTATAAATCTGCAAATAAAGGCTGGCTAAAAGATTACGCGACTTTAGATATCATTGCAGCAAAATATGGCTTTGATTATTATCCAAATTGGAAAAAAGAAGATAAAGAGCTTGTTGTGCGTGCGCGAAAAGGGGACAAAAAGGCAATTAAAGAACAAAATAATTTGATTGCAAAAAATTTCCGCGCTTTTGAATTATATAAATTTTCTCAATTTTTAGTTGAAAAACAATCAAAAAATCATAAAAATGATGTGACATATATCTCAGATTTGCTTGTTGGAGTTTCATCTTTTGACGAACTTTTAAATGAAGATGTATTTTTAAAAGACTACAAACTTGGTGCAAAATGGGGTGGAGCGTTTAATTCGCCACAACTTTGGGGTATTCCAATTGTAGATTTTGATAAATTATTTAATGAAGATGGTTCATTAGGACCTGCGGGCGAATTTTTTAAAGAAAAATTGCAAAAAGCTATCGCGGATTCAAAAAGCATTCGAATTGACCATACCTTAGGTTTTGTAGATCCATTTTTGTATAATCCAAATACTGTGAAAATGGCTTCTCAAGCAAATGAAGAAGGAGAAATGGTTGAATATCCAATCAGAGAAGGATTAGAGGCAGATTATCTTTCAAGATTGGGAATTGATAAAAACAATAATTATCAACGACTAGTTGAGGAAATTGTTTTACCAACAATGATTGAAATGGGGCTAGATCCTAAAAAAGTTGTTTGGGAAGATATTGGATACGACGAAACCGGTCTTTTTGACAAAAACTTTAGAAAAAAACTGGGTTTACCTGGAATAGACGGTCTTGCTTGGACAAAAGGACAAAACGCAAAACCAGAAAATTGGGCATTTATCGGTTGCCATGACAATCCACCTGTACAAATTATGGTTCGTGACGAAGAGATGTTAAAAGGGTCTAATGGCGCTTGGCATGCTGATTATTTGGCAAATTATTTAATGCCTCACCCAAACAAAACCCAACAAAGAAACGAATTGCAGAGAGAAATTGAAACAGATAAAAAAGCATTAATTAAAGCAAAATTTGCAGATTTATTCCGTTCAACAAAAAATATTCAAGTTTCGTTTATGGACTTTTTTGGAATTAACAAAGCCTATAACACTCCTGGAACAAACGGGGAGCACAATTGGACTTTAAGAATTAGCCCAAATTATGAAGACGAATATTATAAGGCATTACAAGAAGATAATTATGCTTTGAATATGCCAGAGGTTTTAGCGACTGCTGTTGAAGCAAAAGCGCAAAGCGAAGAAATGAGCGGAAGAACAAGAAAAGAAAGCAATGAAATTCTTGAAAAATTAAATCATTTTAGCGAAATTTTAAAAGAAAAATAAAATTTTGCGCAAAAATAATATTTTTCGGGTTTTATTAACTTCAAACACACTTGACGCAAGAGTTTGCGTGTGATAATATCAATATGCTAAATAAGTAGAACACCTAAAAGGAGGTGAAAACAATGCCAGAAGTAAGAGTTCGTGAAAATGAAAATATAGAATCAGCTTTAAAAAGATTCAAGAAAAAAATTCAAAAAGCAGGCATCTTATCTGAAATCAAACGCAGAGAAAGATACGAAAAACCTTCAGTAAAAAGAAAAAGAAAATCTGAAGCTGCTAGAAAAAGAAAAGTTTAAGATAAATTAAAAGAGGTGCCAAAAGGCACTTCTTTTAGTATAATAAACAAAATGACCAATAAAGGAGGGTATTATGGCAAAAGATGCAAGTTTTGATATCGTTTCTGAATATGATAGACAAGAGTTAATTAACGCACTTGATCAAGTTAAGCGTGAATTAACAACACGTTTTGACCTTAAAGATTCAAATTCAAATGTTGAACTTGTTGAAGACAAATCAATTTTAATCACAACAAATGACGAAATGAAATTAAGAAATATTTATGACATTTTGCAATCAAAAATGGTAAAAAGAAACCTAAGTCTTAAAATTTTAGACCCTCAAAAAATTGAAAATGCTCTTGGTGGCAATGTTAAACAAGACATTAAATTAAGAAAAGGTTTATCAACAGAATTGGCTAAAAAAATTGTTGGTTTCATTAAAGACACAAAACTAAAAGTTCAAGCTTCAATTCAAGGTGACTCTGTCCGCGTGACAGGAAAATCTAGAGATGATTTACAAGACGTTATTAAAGCGATAAAAGCTAAAGAAGATGCAATTGACGCACCTTTGCAATTTACAAATTATAGATAACTCGTCTAAACAGTTGAAATTAATTAAAATTTTAAAAAACTTCCTTTAAGTTAGCTTATAATTTAGTTATTAAAGTATGCTTAAAGGAAGTTTTAATATGGCACAAAATGGTATTATAACTCAGATTATCGGACCTGTTATAGACGTTAAATTTGAAAATGGCAACTTGCCAGAAATTTATGACGCATTAGAAATTTATAACGAAAACGGCGAAAAAACTACGCTTGAAACCCAACAATTGCTTGGCGAAAACATTGTTCGTACAGTTGCAATGTCATCAACTGATGGTTTAAAACGCGGTATGGAAGTTATTAATACTCAAAATCCAATTAAAGTGCCTGTTGGAAAAGGAATTTTGGGAAGAATTTTAAATGTGCTTGGTGAACCTGTTGATAATGCAGGGGAAGTCCAAGCAGAAGATAGATTTCCAATTCATAGACCTTCTCCAAAATTAACAGAACAAAATACAAACATTGAAATTCTTGAAACTGGTATTAAAGTAATCGACCTTTTAATGCCATATCAAAAAGGTGGTAAAATTGGTCTTTTCGGCGGTGCAGGTGTTGGCAAAACCGTTTTGATTATGGAATTAATCCACAATATCGCAGCAGAACATGATGGCGTATCTGTTTTTGGTGGTGTAGGCGAAAGAACTCGTGAAGGTAATGACCTTTATAATGAAATGAAAGAATCTGGTGTATTAGACAAAGTTGCTTTGATTTATGGTCAAATGAACGAACCACCAGGAGCGCGTATGAGAGTTGGTCTTTCAACTTTAACATGTGCTGAATATTTCCGTGACGTTACAAAACAAGACGTATTATTGTTTATCGATAATATTTTCCGTTTTGTTCAAGCGGGCTCTGAAGTTTCTGCTTTGTTGGGCAGAATGCCTTCTGCGGTTGGTTACCAACCAACATTGTCTCAAGAAGTTGGTGAATTACAAGAACGTATTACTTCAACAAAAGATGGTTCAATCACATCTGTTCAGGCAATTTACGTTCCAGCGGACGACTTAACAGACCCAGCTCCAGCAACAACATTTACCCACTTAGACGCATCAACTGTATTATCAAGAAACATTGCTTCTTTGGGTATTTATCCTGCTGCTGATCCATTGGAATCTTCATCTCGTGCGCTTGACCCACATATTATCGGCGAAGAACACTATTCTGTTGCTAAAAAAGTTCTTGAAATTCTTCAAAAATATAAAGATTTACAAGATATTATCGCGATTTTGGGTATGGACGAATTATCCGAAGAAGATAAATTGACAGTTAATCGCGCAAGAAAAATTCAAAAATTCTTGTCTCAACCTTTCTTTGTTGCAGAGCAATTCTCTGGCGTAAAAGGAAAATACGTTAAACTTGAAGATTCAATCAAAGGCTTCAAAGAAATTATCGAAGGTAAACACGACAACGTTCCAGAACAAGCATTTTATATGGTTGGAACAATTGAAGATGTACTTGAAAAAGCTCGTGAACAAGAAGCTGTTGAGGTTTAGTAAATGACCGATAAAATTCATTTAAAAGTAATAACTCATCAAAAAATTGTTTTTGAGGATTATATTGATGAATTGTATGTTCAAGCAACAGACGGACGTTTGGGAATTTTGAAAAATCATATTCCAATTCTTGTAACATTGAATGTTGGCGTTGCAAAAGTTGTGAAAGATAAAATTGCTCAATGTATCGCGGTCATGGGTGGAATTTTAAAATTTGCCAATAATGAGGCAATTATTTTAACAGACGTTGCAGAACTCGATTGCGATATTGACGTTGCAAGAGCAAACCATGCCAAAGAGCGTGCGTTGGCTAGAATCCAAGCTAAAGATGAAAATATGGACATGGTTAGAGTTCAAGTTGCTCTATCTAAAGCAATTGCTAGAATTAGCGCTGCTGAAAAGAAATTTTAATCTACTGTGTTAAAAATTCTATCGCCTGCATCTCCTAAACCTGGGAGAATGTAACCTTTTGAATTTAATTTTTCATCAAGTGCTGATGTAATAATTTTTACGTTTTTGAAATTAGACGTAACTTTTTCAATGCCCTCAGGAGAAGAAATCAAACTCATAAAGATGATATTTTCTTCTAAAACGCCTTTTGAAATGAAGTTTTTAATGCAATCAACAGCGCTGTTTCCCGTTGCAAGCATTGGGTCTAAAATTAAAACAAAAACTTTTGATTTATCTTTTTTAATTTCTTTTCTTTTGTCATAGTACCAAACAGGCTCAAGCGTTTTTTCATCACGATACATGCCGATATGGTGAACATTCGCAAAAGGTAAAAGTTCTTGTGCTATTTCACAAAAAATCAAGCCAGCTCTTAAAATTGGAGCGATAATATATTGTGCTTCTTTGTCAAAAACTTCGCAAGTTGTTTCCATTAAAGGTGTTTCAACAGTTATTTTTTGAGTAGGCAAAGAACTTGTTGCTTCATACATCAAAGCATAAGTAATTCTTTTAAGGGCGTTTTTAAACTTTTCTGTGTCAGAATTTTTGTCTCTAATAATTGAAAGATTGTGTTTAATTAATGGGTGATTTAAAACTGTCACATTTTTGTTTATTAACGCTTCCATCTTAATTCCTTTAGTTTTTGTATGTTGAACCTTTTTTCAAATGGGCAAAAACTTCGTCGGTGATATGGATTGCATCTTCAAGCTTATAGCCTTTTTCAACCAAATCATCACAAAATTCAACATGTTTAGTTGCATATTCTTCGTCTTTTAAAAATTCAATTGCAGACAATCTTGTTTGTGGATTAGTCATTTTAACTTGTGCAATGCCCATTGAATTTAGACAATCCATTGGAGATTGAATATTTTTTTCGATTTTTTCAATATCTTCAGGCAAAATTTTTTTAGCACCATTTGAACCAACATTATTTTGAACTTTTGGTATGTTGCTAAAATTGTTATAGTTTCCTGTGATATCGTTATTCATCAATTTTCTCTCCATTGGATTTTTAAAATTAAAAAATCGTGTTTTTTATATAAAACATAGAAAAAAAATTTTTTGCTATTTTTTTTAAAAATTTTTGCTATTTTTTTTATTTTGCAATTTTTTTTAACATTTTTCAAGTCGTCTTTTTAAATGATATTACATTTTTTTAATAAATTGCCTTCGCAAAAAATAAAATTATATAATAACTGTGGGTATTTATAGCCAAATTTACAGGATATTAAGTGTCAAAAAATAAACAAAATATTTTTAATAATGTAAACATTAAAGAAACAGCTTTTGCTTTTGCTGATTTGTGCGCAAGTGCAATTCAAAAGTTTTGGGAAACAGATGTTGATGTTAAACTGTTTGCTTTGAACGATTTTAGAGAATTGAGAGATGAGCTTTTAATTTCAAAAGTCGATTTCTTTTCAAGTCAAATTAAAGTTCAATCCCATAAGCCAATAATAATCCGCCTTAGCAAAGATTTTGTTGAAAGTTTTTTAAATGAAGCCTTAAATAATGAAGCTTCAAATTTTGCTTTAACAAATTTAACTCAATTAGAAATCAAAATTTTAAATAATTTCTGTGAATTTTTATACAAAAAAATAAAAGAAGCCCTAATTCCATCTGAAAAGGTTAAAATTAGCGAAAAAAGCGAAAAAATGGTTAATATTTTGCTTTGTGTTAAAAACAAAGCTCAAAATATTTCCAACATTTTAATTTCAATTCCATCAGATAGAATTAACTTTAAAATGATTAAAAAAGTTGTTTCATTTACAGATGAAGTATTTTTAAATTGTAAAACACAAGTTAAAATTGTTGCCGGAAAGTCAAAATTAACTCTTGATGAATTGAAAAATTTAGCAGTAGATGACATTGTTTTGTTAGAAAACAGCAACATTTCAAAACTAACTCTAATATCAGGCGAAATGGTTCGTCCATTCAGCGTTAAACCAAACCCTGCTTTGATAATGAATTTAAACGAAGAAGAAAATGAAGAAATTAATAATAACGAGGTAATAATGAGCAAAAATCTTTGGGACGATATTCAAATCGAAATCAGCGCCGAATTTGAAAAAGTCAAAATGACAATTGGTGAATTAAAACAAATCACACAAGGACAAGTTGTTGATTTGGGTTCTGTTTTCGATAATGAAATTTCTTTGTATGTTGAAGACAAGAAAGTTGCAAAAGGCGAACTTATCATTATTAATGATAGATATGCTGTTCGATTAGATGAAGTTTTAAATTCGGCTGCTAAACCGCAAGTTAAGCCACAGCCGGCTCCCCAAGCGGCAGCACCTCAAAAGCCACAACCACAACAAGCAAAACCTCAAGCTCAACCACAAGCACAAGCTAAACCTAAGCCACAAGCTGAAAACGAAGAATTTGACTACTCTGATTTTGAAAAATAAAAGGACAATCCAATGATTACATATTTAAGCGCATTTATTTTCTACACAATGGCAATGGTCGGAATTTTGCTCGTTGCTTTCATAATTTACAAAAAAACAATGGTTCCAACAAAAGTGGATTCAAAAAGCATTATCAAAGTGCTAGATTCAACTCCAATTGGCGCTAAAAAGAATTTACTTGTTGTAAAAGTTAAAAATGAAAAGTTTTTAATTGCCTCTGGAATTGAACACACAACCTTTTTAGCAAAACTTGAAGATAATAAACTTGAAGAAAAAGAAGAAACGCTTCCTGAAGTACCTGTACTTGTTCAAGAAAAATACGTTGAAACTCCTGTAATTGATGAACAAAAAGAAAAATTAAACGATATTGAAAGACAATTTAAAAGACTATATTCTCAAACCGAAACAGATTATAAAAAAGAATATGCTCAAAAAAGACGCGACATGGTGCGTGAATTATTAAAAGAATTAAACGAAACAACCGCGGGTTCAAAATTTGAAGGTAAATTTTAATGGATAACATTTTAAAAGATATTAATCCTGTAATTCAATTATTGATAGTAATGGCGACATTTTCGCTATTACCGTTCATTTTTGTTTCAATGACCCCATTTTTAAGATTTACTATCGTTTTTTCAATGTTAAAAACGGCAATGGGTACAAACTCTGTTCCGCCAGCAATCGTCTTAATTGGTTTGTCTTTGATTTTGACACTTTATACTATGGCGCCTGTTTTTGATAATATGTATCAAGCTTATCAAGTGCCTTATCAAAAAACCCATAATATTGTTGAAGGATTGAATGCGAGCTCTAAGCCTTTAAAAGAATATATGCTTAAACAAACGCGCCAAGCGGATTTAGCGTTTTTTGTTGAAAAAACAAGAGGCTCTGCCCCAAAAAGTCCAGATGAATTGACATTATGGGAAGTTGCGCCAGCATATATTATTTCAGAATTAAAAACAGCATTTGAAATAGGATTTATTATTTATGTCCCATTTATTGTGCTCGATTTGATTGTCGCGAACATTCTTTTGGCGCTTGGTATGTTCATGTTATCGCCTCAAATTGTTTCAACGCCGTTTAAATTGCTGATATTTATCGCAGTAGACGGCTGGAGCTTGATTGTAAAAGGTCTTGTGGAGAGTTTTAATTAATGGAAGCATTGGTAGAATTTTTAGCAAAAGGTTTTATGGTAATGCTTTCAATAAGCATGCCTTGTGTATTAATGGCGGCTCTTGTCGGGCTTGTTGTTGGTATTTTACAAGCGGTTACTCAAGTTCAAGAGCAAACAATTGCCGCTGCGCCTAAAATTGTGATTGTATTTTTAACTATTGTCCTTTTGGGTGGATATTTCATTAAAGTTTTAACAAATTTCATTTTTGAAGGCACTCATCTTGCTTTTGAAATTATTCCAAGGGTTGAAACGTTTGTTTTACCAAGTGATTATTATAAATATACAAAGCCATTTAGCGCCGAAATGCAAGATAAAATCAATGAAAATCGTGATTTGAATAAAGCATTAATTAACAAAGGCAATATTCCTTGGGACAAAAAAGCTCTAGATAACAAAATCTATGTAAAATCTAAACAAAGCCCAATGAACGACGCTAATTTTATTGAAAAATTAAAAATTGAAAGCAATAAATAGGAGGAAGTTTGGAAGAAATTTTTAAACAATTTTCTTTGCTTTTTCCAGAAATCAATAATGCTTTAGGTAGCGGGATAATGATTTTTTTGCGTTTAGTTGGCATGATGAGACTTGCACCTGTTTTATCTAAAACAGAGGTGCCATCAATGGTCAGATTGTCTTTTGCAATTATCACAACAATTATTTTAGTTGGGGTGATAAAACCAACTCCGCCAAGCCCAGACACGCCAATATATTTGTGCATGTTTTTAAATTTCTTGTTCGGGGTGATTATTGGGTTTATTGCTAATTGTATTTTGGCTGCAATTTTAACTGGTGGGGACATGATTAACACGCAAATGGGCTTGTCTTCTGCTATGGTTATGGATCCAAGCACAAAATCGCAAGTCAGTGTAATGGCGAATTATTTTTCAACATTAGCTTTGCTAATTTTTATCTATTCAGGCGGGCTTTATTGGCTTTTTAATGCTTTCATTAAAAGTTTTGAATTGTTTCCAATGTATTTTGTAAATTTCCATTTTGAAAACATTATAAACGTTCAGTTTTTAAGCGATATTACGGCAAATATTTTGTTTATGGGAATGCACCTTGCAGGACCTGTACTATTAGCAACATTAGCGCAAGATTTAATCTTGGGGATTATTTCAAAAACAGCGCCACAAGTAAACGTATTTTCATTAAGCTTTTTGTTCAAGCCTGTTATGGGCGCGTTTATTTTAATTGTAATTTTGCCTATGCTTGTTAATGTAATTACAGATTATTTAACTTCTTACGCCAATATTTTTTGATTTGTTGCGTTCAAGTTTTGGTTTCATGCAAAGCCAAAAAACATTTTTTATGTATGGTGCTAAAAGCATAATTAAAATTGAAAAAGTAATGTCGTAGAAGATTTTGCTTCCTGTAACAGTGGCATAAATTGGAGATAAAAGGCTAAAATCAATAACATTAAATAAAGCTAAAATAAAACAATAAACTATGCCAGTTAAATGTATTGAAACAACACCAAGAATTGAACCAAGGAGTCTTGCTTTTAATGTATGTGCTAGGTTAAAAATTGAACCTGCAATGAAAATTGCAAACCCGAAACCAAGAAAATAGCCAAACAAGTAGCTTTGGAAAACTTCAAGCCCAAAACCGAAAACAAAAATTGGCGCAATAAAAATCCCAACGATTAAATATAGAGCAAAAAGAAAATAAGAATATGTTCTTTTCAAAAGATAAATACACAAAATCATTGCGCAAATTTGTGGGTTATAAAGTAAGGTTTTAAATTCAAATAAACCAGCTTCTGAGTTAACAAAATATGGGATAGGAATTGGGATTTGGGTAAATGTTGCAACGATTAAAAGAATGAAACAAAGCGCAAAAACAACCAAAGTTCCGATTGAAAAAGGAGTTTTTTCGCCTTTATATATAAAACTATTAAAAATGTCTTTATATCTTTTGTTAATCATTTTTACCCTAAATCACTCTTTATTTTATCATATAACTCTTTATATTTTTTATCAAAAATATTTTCACTCCACATAATTAAAGCAGACTCGTTGTTATCTTGATAATAATTTTTTCTAATTCCCAAAGATTTAAAACCAAATTTTTCATAGAGTTTTATCGCTTTTTCATTGCTTTCACGAACTTCAAGAGTAATATATTTGATTTTTTCTTTATAGCACTCTTCAACCATTTTCAACAAAAGCCTTTGTCCAAGTCCTCTTTTGCGATATTCTGGGTGGATTGAAAGGTTTGTCACATGTGCTTCGTCTATGATTTTCCAAAAACCAATATAGCCAACACAAACAGTATCAAGCAAAATGCAAAAATAGCTTGATATTTTGTTGTTTAATTCAGCAATGAAAGAATCACGAGACCAATGATGCTCACCATAAGACAATTCTTCTATTTGAAGAATTCTATCAACGTCATCATATTCCATCTTTTTGATTTGTAAATCTTCCATATGAATATGATATCAAAAATTAAAAAAGATTAAAATGTTTCTGCCATTTTAAATGCTTGATGTTCTACATTAAATTCTTCGCTCATAAGACCGCGATTTAATTGAGTATATTTCGCGTCTCTTGAGTTGAATTTTCTTTTTAAGAACTCATATGAAACTTTTGGATCACATTGTTCGCCACAAGTGAATAAATCGACAGCAGCATAGCCAAATTCAGGCCATGTATGAATTGCTAAATGACTTTCTGAAATAATTACGACGCCTGATACACCGTGTGGAGCGAAAAGGTGAAAACATTTATTAACAATGGTAGCACCACATTCAAGCGCAGCTTCTAACATATATTTTTCTACTAAAGTAGGGTTGTTTAAAACGTTGGGGTCACATTCAAAAAATTCAGCTAGTATATGTCTTCCTAAGTATTGTTGTTTTTTTGTTTCAATCTCAGACATATTCTTAATAGGGTTCATTACTGCCAATTCATATTCCTCCTTATGGATTTTCTATTACACTGATAGAAACAAATATACACTATAACAAAAAAACATACAATAGTGAATTTTGACTAAATTTTTTAAAAATTTTAACATTTTTTAATCTTTTATGTTTATTTTTAATTTAATGAATTAAAATTTTTTATATGAACAAAATTTTGATTATTGACGACGATTTTGCAATATGCGAATTAATAAAAATCAATCTTGAATTACAAGGCTATGAGTGCTTATATTCAACTGATCCAACGAAAGGTTTTGCGCTTGTTAAACAAGAAAAACCATCTTTAGTCATATTAGATGTCATGATGGGTCAAACAAGCGGGTATAGCGTTGCGCAAAAAATTAGACAAACGCAAGACATTTCAAAAACCCCAATAATCATGCTTACAGCTTTAAGCGAATTAAACAATAAGCTTGAAGGTTTTTCATCTGGAGTTGATGATTACATGACAAAACCTTTCGAAATTGAAGAGCTGAAAGCAAGGGTTTTGGCGCTTTTAAATCGTTCTGGACAAGAAATCCCATCTTTAAGAGTGAAAGAAATTTTATCTGATGGAGATATTACCTTAATCCCTGAGAGTTATAGCGTCAAAATTATTGATAAAACAGCGCAATTAACCCCTATTGAATTTGAAATTTTAAATATTTTAATGCAACATCAGGGCGCAATGGTTTCATCAAAAACTCTTTTAAAAGAAGTTTGGGGATATGACGAAGAAGATGATATTGACACAATTAGGGTGCATATCACCCATTTGAGAAGTAAAATAAATAAGATTTCTTCTGAAAAAAATAAATATATTAAGACAATATATGGTGGCGGATACAGACTTTTAACAACTGGTGTAGAAAAAGATTAATGAAGATAGAATTTAGCAACAAAACAAAAAATTTTTTAGTTTTTGCCTTTTTTTGTTTGTTTTTGATTATTTTTGCTTGCCAAGACAATAAAACAAAACAAATTCAAAGGATAAATTCTTTATCTGAAATTAATACATTAAACGAGCAAAAAGCTTCTGGTAGAGAATTGTTTTTAAACTCTTGGTCGATTATTAAATCAAATTATTATAATAAAGATTTAAATAATCAAAATTGGGCAAAGTGGAAAAAAAGATATTTGTACCAAATTAAAAACCAAGAAGATGCTTATGTTGCAATAAATACAATGCTTGCAAGTCTAGATGACCCATATTCTAAATTTATGTCAGAAAAAGAATTTCAAGAGCAAAATAGCGCCATAAATTCAAAACTTTATGGAATTGGGATAAACATTGCTTCAATTTCGGGAAAAATATATATCATTAACGTTTTACCACAAGCGCCAGCATATAATGCTGGGGTGCAAATCGGGGATATTATTTTAAAAGTTAACGAAACAGACGTCAAAGGTCAAACAATTTATGACGTTGCAAGGCTAATTCGTGGAAATGTTGGAGATTACATTAATCTTCAGCTTTTGAGGGGAAATCAACAGCTAAACAAGGTTGTAAAACGCGAAGAAATAAAAGTCAAAGCAGTTGAATATAAAAAACTTCCAAACGATATCGGCTATATCAGAATTTCAAGCTTTATCGGCGCAGATACACCAAAAGAATTTATTGTTGCATTGAATAGAATTATCGATTCAAAGGCATTAATTCTTGATTTGAGAGGAAATTCGGGCGGATTATTTCAAAACGCAGTTTTGATTTCAAATTTATTTTTGAAAAAAGGAACAATTGTCCAAGTTATTGCAAGAAATGGCAAAAAAAACGTATATAGCGCTCAAGATGACGGGTGCATTTATGACAATCCAATTGTTGTTTTGATAGATGAATCTTGCGCTTCTGCGGGCGAGATTTTTTCATCTGCCCTTCAAGAAAACAATCGTGCTACTTTGATTGGCACAAAAACATATGGCAAAGGGCTTGTTCAAAAAATATATTCAATGCCAAATAAATCTGGCATGAATTTAACAATTGCAAAATATTTAACTCCTCTTGGAAAAGATATTAATGAAAGAGGCATTAAACCAGATTATACGGTGAATTTTTCACATAGAGATTTTTTAAATAATTTTGATACTCAATTAAACTTTGCGCAAAATTTTTTAGCAAAAGAACTAGCTAAAAAAGAGCTCTAATATGCTATAATTATTTTGAAATGAATAGAAAATCGGTGGTTTTTTTAATATTATTTTGCGTGAGTTTTTTTGTATCTTTATTTGTTTTTAAAGACAAAATCGACGTTCCATATTTTAACGGTTTAAACAAAAAAATTTGCTATGATATTTTCTATAATGATGAAAATGCGCTTGTTTTCAAGCCAAACCCTAATTTTACAGTAACAAAAATAGACAAAAATCACTATTATTTTGAGCAAAATGATTTTTCGCGCAAAACTTCTTTGAATTTTTCATCTGATGAAATTAAAAACATTAAAAAACTGACAATTTATAATGGTTTCGAGCCAATTTTTGTCAAAGATTTGAAAACAAATTACAATTTTGACAATTCAAAACCATTGCTTGATAGAATTGCAATTATTTTTCTTTCTTTTTTCTATAATTTTCAATTCTATTTACTTTCATATATTTTCTTGCTTTTGTTTTTAAATTCGCAGGAAATTAAAATCAAAAAACCATTGTTATTTTTTATTGGTTTGGGTTTGTTTTTAAGAATTACGCAAATAAATTCTATTCCTTTTTGGGATGATGAGATTTATGTTTTGAGCGTGACAGCGCAATCTTCGCCACTTTCGGCACTTTTTGAAGATTTTGGAAATCCGCCTTTGTTTTTCATTTTCTTTAAAATATATTCTTCAATTGTTTCAAATCCTGAATTTTATCGTTATTTTGGGGTATTTTTAGGCTTAATTTTAAACATTTTAATTTATGTTTTTTTAAAAAATAATTTCGGTAAAAAACAAGCAACACTAGCACTTTTTATTTCAACAATAAATATAATTTTAATCTATTATTCGCAAGAAATAAGAAGTTATATGCTTTTAATGCTTTTAAATGTTTTGTGCGCAATTTGTTTATTTAAGTTTCGCAAAAAAACAGCTTTTCAATATTTTTTCTCAACATTTGCGCTCATTTTAACGCATTATTATGGGGCTTTTATTTTCTTCTTTAATTTTGTTTTTGGCTTGGTTTTCTTTTGTAAAAATAAAATTAAATTAAAAATGTTTTTAATTTCTAATTTAATATTAATGTGTTTTTTAGCAATATTAATCAATTCAAAATTAAAAGGAATTACCTCAAATTTTAATAGTTGGCTTAGCGAACCAAAAATTGAAGATTTTATTTTGGCAATTAAAATTTTCTGTCCAATTTTGATTTTTGCGCTTTTTGTAGCGTTTTTGGCTTATATTTATTCAAAAACAGAAAAAAAATTACAAAAAATATTTCTTACATATAATTTTGCTTTAATTTTGAGTGTTTTTTTAATGGCATTTTTATTTTCTATTTTGATAAAGCCAATTTTTTATTACAAATATTTTTATAGTATTTTCCCTAATTTTTTAATTCTTTGTGCGATAGCAATTGCGTTTAATTACAAAACTAAATTTAAAAGTATCTTGCAAATAGTTTTATTTGTTGCTTTTTTGACAATGCAAAGAGTTAATTACCAAAATTTATATTGTAATCATAATCTATATCTTGACTTTATAAAAAACGATATTGATGTGAATAAAACAAATTATGTTTTTATGACGGATACGGTTGAAAAATATCACAAATTTAATATTCAAGGGGCAAAAATGGTTTATTTGCCTGTTAATATTGGAATAAACGAAATTAATTTAGCTAAATTTGATGATAAGCCATTCGTCGCATATGTATTAAATTTGTATTTAAATGATGATACAATCAAAAAAGCTCAAAATATTGAATTATATAAAACCCCATTGGGAGTTTTTACAAAGGCAGAGTTTAAATAAGGAGAAAATATGTTATTAGATTTAATTCAAAATAGAAAAAGCATAAGAAATTATAGCGAAAAAAATATTCCAAACGAAGATTTAAAAAAGATTTTACAAGCTGGATATTACGCTCCAAGCTGGATGAACAGCCAACCTTGGAAATTTATTTTGGTTAAAGATGAAGAATCTAAAGCTTTGTTATCTCAACTTGCGCTTAATCAGCCACATGTTAAATCGGCAAACGCTGTAATTGTTTGCATTGCAGATAAAAATGCTTGGAATAGGGAAAATTTTGGAAAAGTTTTAGCGCGTCGCGGCATGAACGAAGCAGGAATTGACAAAATTCTTTCTGTTCCAATGTTATATCCTGTTTTGTTGGGTGATGATAAGGTGCTTTTAAGAAGCGTTGAACAAGTGACATATGCAATTTCATATATGATGCTTGAAGCAAAAGAACTTGGCATAGATTCTTGTATAATTGGCGCAATTGCAAACGAAGCAACGGTTTGGCAAGAAGATATTATTTCAAAAGTTAATGAAAAATTAAACCTTAAAGAAGGTGAAGTTTTAATTTCTATGATTACTTTGGGTTATGCGAAAGAGGAAGAAAAACCTGAAAAAATGAGAAAAGATTTTGATGAAATCATTCATTTTGAACGCGTTGGACAGAAATTTGAAGTTTAGGTTCAAAACAGGTTTTAAAAGGTAGACGAAAGTCTACCTTTTTTAATAAATTTAATTTCATATTCCCCCACTTTCCAAGATGACACTCAAAACAATAAATGCTAAAATTGTATTGATAAATTGAGGATAAAAATGAAAAAAATATTAATTACATCACTCGCGATTTTAAGCTTTAATTTTGCATATTGCGCAGATATATCCATAAACACTCTCCCAAGTGGGCAAAAGGTAATTATTCAAGAACAACATGACAACAACATTGTCAAAATTGATACTTGGATTAATACTGGTTCAATTAATGAAGACGAAAAAACAACCGGCATTAGCCACTTTTTAGAGCACCTTTTCTTTAAAGGAACGCAAAAATATCCAACTGGGGAAATGGATAAAATTTTAGATTCGAAAGGTGCTTATGTAAACGCTGGAACAAGCAAAGATTTCACGCACTATTATATCCAAATTCCATCAAAAGACTTTGATATTGCTCTTGAATTACACGCAGATATGCTTCTAAATCCAATGATTCCAAGAAAAGAGCTTGAGCGCGAGCGCCCTGTTGTTGTGGAAGAAATTTCAAAAGGAAAAGATAATCCAACAAATGTAATGTTTAATAATTTATATAAATTAATTTATTCAAAATCTAATCACCCATATGCTCGCCCTGTTATTGGCACAAAAGAGGTCATTGAAAATGTTACTCGTGAAGAAATTTTAGATTATTACAAAAAATTCTATACACCTGATATGATGACTACTGTTGTTGTTGGGGATATTGAGACGCAAGATGTTTTAAAAAAAATTGAAGAAGCGTTTAAAAACGAGAAAAAATCTGCTCACAAAATTAAATATCCAAAAATCAAACCGCTTGAAAAGATTGAGCGCATTGAAGAAGAAATGGATATCAACAAAACATATTATATGTTATCTTTTTTAGCGCCAAAATTTGCGCAAAATAAAGATAATTATGCACTAGATGTATTATCAACAATTTTGTCAGACGGTAAAAGTTCAATTTTAAACCAAGAATTAAAAGAAAAAAAAGAGTTAGTTCTGTCTATAACAAGTGGAAATTATTCACAAAAAGAATCTGGAATGTTCTATATTTATGCGCAACTTGACCCTAAAAAAGAACAATTTATTGAAAAAGAAATTATTTCCGAAATCAAAAAAATTCAAAAAGGCGATTTTAGCCCAGCTTTAATTGAAAAAGCTAAAAATATCATCAAAACAGATACATATTATGCGCGCGAATCAATTTCAAATATCACAGAAGAATTAGGCTATGATTTTA
The DNA here is from genome assembly GCA_017402995.1 of Candidatus Gastranaerophilales bacterium. Taxonomy (GTDB): domain Bacteria; phylum Cyanobacteriota; class Vampirovibrionia; order Gastranaerophilales; family Gastranaerophilaceae; genus RUG14156. The sequence continues at coordinate 30,206 of JAFQOV010000015.1, read as the reverse complement.
CTTTTTCTTCTGATTTGAATTACTATGAAAATTATTTAAAAAATATCGAAAAAGTTCAAAAGCAAGATATAATCAACGTTGCAAAAAAATATCTTTTAACAAATAAATATGCTGTTTCTGTTGTAAAACCAAAAGGTTTTAAAAATATCAACGAGGTAATGCCTAAGAAAACTTTTGAAAATAAATTAATTGAAGAAAAAAATAATACAAAAAAATATCTTTTAGAAAATGGCGCAAATGTAATTATTAAGCCAAAAAATACAAATTCAATTATTGCTTTTGATATTTCAATCAAAGGCGCAAAAATGATTGAACAAAAGCCAACAAGCGCCTATTTAACTGCGCTTTGCATGACTTGCGGTAGTGAAAAATATACTAATTCTGAATTTAGCGAATTTTTAGACGAAAACGGAATTAAATTAAGCGTTACATCAAGTGCTGATATTTTCACAATTTCTTTGCAAGCAACTAAAAATCACCTTGATGACGCATTTATTGCGTTAGATGAAGTTTTAAACAAGCAAATTTTTCCAAGCTATGAAATTGAAAAAATTAAAACAAGAAAAATAAAAGAGTTAAACGCTCTTAAGGATAACCCTTCTAGCTATGTCTTTGATGAATTTAAAAAACTTGCATTTTTAAATTCTATTTATGGTCAAAATTCGGAATTTATTTTGAAAAATATAAAAAATGTTTCAAGAGATGACATTTTAAAATATTATAATGAAATTATAAATCCGCAAAATATGGTGCTTAGCATTGTTGGAGACGTTGATGAGAGTTTTGTTTTAAATAAAATTAATGAAATTGTTAAATCAAAACAAAATTTGAAAAAGTTTTCTTTTAAAGATTACAAATATAACCAATATTTGCCAATTCAAAACATAGAAAAAACGCTATATAAAAACGAAGTTTTGGCGAATTGGATTGCGCTTGGATATAAAACTTGTGCAATAACAAACAGGAGAGATATTGCAACTTTGAACATAATTAATGCAATTTTAGGTGATGGAATGTCAAGCCGTTTGTTCACAAAATTGCGCGAAGAAATGGGGCTTGCTTATAGCGTTGGTTCAACTTTAAATGCAAATATCTATGACGGTGCGTTTATTGCCTATATTGGAACAAACGAAAAAGGCATAGAACAAGCAAAACAAGAGATTTTAGCCCAATTTGACACATTAAAAAAAGAAATGGTCACAACAAAAGAATTAAATTCTGCAAAAGATAAAATTTTAGCAAAACTTCTAATGTCACAAGAAACAAACATGTCACAAGCCGAGCTTCAAAGCTGGTATTGGGCTTTGGGACTTGGCTTAGAAGCTTTTGATGATTATAAAAAATTGATTTTAGATATCAATCAAAACGATATTATTGAAATTGCAAATAAATATTTCTCAAATCCATATGTTTATGTGGTTGTTAAAGAGAAAAAATAGGCTACTTTTGTTTTTTATCTGAAATAATTTTTCCGTCTTTAAAGGTCAAAACGCGTTTTGTATATTGCGCGATATCTGGTTCGTGCGTTACTAAAACAATGGTTTTGCCATATTTTTCATTTAAATTTACAAAAAATTCCATAACATCTATGCTTGTTTTGGTGTCTAGGTTTCCTGTCGGTTCGTCTGCTAAAATCAAAGGCGCGTCGTTAACTATTGCTCTTGCGATTGCAACGCGTTGTTGTTGCCCGCCAGACATTTGAGAAGGCATGTTGTTTTCTTTTTTTTCTAAACCAACAATTTTCAACGCTTCGCGCGCTTTTTTAATTCTTTCTTCTTCACTAATTCCTTTGTAAATCATTGGAAGTTGGACGTTATCTAAAGCTGATGTTCTTGAAATTAGATTAAAACCTTGAAAAACAAAACCGATTTTATTATTTCGAATATCAGATAATTCATCACTCGTAAGAGAAAACATATCTTCGTTATCTAAAAAATATTGCCCGCTTGTTGGTTTATCTAGTGCGCCAAGCATGTTCATACAAGTCGATTTACCAGAACCACTAGCGCCCATAATTGCAACAAATTCGCCGCGTTCAATTTCAAAAGAAACATCATTTAAAGCGTAAAATGTTTCTTCGCCCATTTGATATGTTTTTATTGCGTTTTTAACTTCAATTAATGCCATTTTGCCTTCTTATAGTGGTGGTCTTCTCATTGATTGTGCTTGTTTTTTCTTTTTAGATGTTGATGAAATAATGATTTTGTCGCCAAGCTTTAATTCATCTGAAATAATTTGAGTTTTATTATCATCAAACAAGCCGAGTTCAATTTCTATTCTTTTTGGAATACCTTTGTCTAATATCCAAATTCCTTGTTTTTCATATTTTTGCGTGTTTGTTTCGGGGGTGAATTTTAGCGCTTGGTTCATAACACAAAAGACATCTTTAACTTCGCCAACAATAATTGAAACATTTGCGCTCATGCCGGGAATTGCAAAGCCCTCTGTGTTATCCACAGAAACAATAACAGTATATGTTACAACGTTGTTTGTTGTAGTTGAAGCAAGGCGAATTTGCACAACTTCGCCGTTAAATATCTTATCTTGATAACCGTCAAGAGTGTATTGGACTTTTTGTCCGACTTTAATTTTGCCAATATCTGCTTCAGATACGCTTGTTTCAATTTGCATTTGAGTTAAATCTTTTGCTACTTCAAATAATGTTGGAGTATTAAAGCTTGCTGCAACTGTTTGACCAACATCAACCGCTCTTGAAATAACTGTACCATCAACCGGAGATACAATTTTTGAATATCTTAAATTTGTTAAATTGTTGTCTAATGTTGCATTTGCCGCGCTCACTTCAGCACGAGCTGCGTCTAGTTCTGCTTTTGCTTGCAGGTAGTTTGCTTGCGCTAATTCAACGTCATCTTTTGAAACGTAATTTTTTTCATAAAGATTTTTATATCTATGATAATTATTTTTCTTATAATTCAAAGTAGATGTTGCTTTTGCAAAGCTTGCTTTGGCGTTGTTTAATTTTGCGCTTGCTTGTTCAACATTTGCTTGGAACAAACTTGGGTCTAATTCTGCTAATAAATCGCCTTTTTTAACAACAGAATTATAATCAACATAAATTTTATAAACAGTTCCAGAAACCTGCGTGCCAACAGCAATAGTGTTAATCGGCTTTATGGTGCCTGATGCTTCAACGTATTGAATAATTGTGTCTTTTGCTAATGGTTTAGTATTATATTTTATTTTGTTTGCGCCAAAAAAGAAAATTAAAATAATACTTAAAATGGCGATAGCGCTTGATATGATTATGATTTGTTTTTTATTCATCTAACCCCCATTGATTTTAATAAGGTTTCTCTTGCTACGTTATAATTAAACACCGCTTCAACAAAGTTTAATTGTGAGTTGTTATAGTTTGCTAATGCGTCTTGAAGTTCAACATAATTATTTAAACCGACAGAATATCTTCCATCTGCAAGTTCAAAGTTTTCTAGAGTTGCTTTGACTTTTGTGTTCATTAGAGGGATTTTGCGCTCTAATTGACGCATGTTAACATAGTTTGATTGAACTTCCCAAAAAATATCTGCTTTTGCAATGTTATAGTTGTGATATGCAATGTCTAAATAGTTTTCGCCTTCTTTAATTTCATATTTTATGCGATATGGATTAATTGAGCCAAGCCCCATGCTTGCGCCGACCTGCAGAGGAGATGAATATGTTTCTTCATTTTTTGTATATCCCCAAGTCAAATCGCCTGTGATTTCTGGCATGTATTGTTTTTTAATTGCTCTTAGAGCTTCTTCTTGAACTAATGTTAGCATTTCGTTAGATTTTAAATCTGGTCTTAAAGATAAAGCTTCGTCAACTGCTTCTTGTTTTGTTAAAACCAATGGTTTAAATTCAAAATTTTGAATAATATCTTTGTGCTCAATTCCAGAAGTAAGCATAATCAAACCATCTTGTGTTTTTTTGATGTCACTTTCTGATGGTTTTATTGTTGTTAAACTTTCAACTTTTTTCTTGTAGTCTGCTTTTAAAAAGCTAAAATTTTCAGTATTTTTAACAATGAAATCAGTATCTTCTTCAAAATACATTGAATTTTTAAGCGCAATCAGCGCAGTTTCAAGGTTGTTTTGCCCTTCGACGAGTTGAATTTTTGAATCTGTTAAATTGACTTGCGCGTTTACGACATCAATTTTAGATTTCAAACCCTCATCAAACATTGCTTTTGTTCTATCGTAATTTAATTTGTTAATTCTGACATTTTGTTCAAAAATATCCAAATTTGCTAATGCAGAAAGGACTTTATAATAATTTATTTTGACATCATAAATAACGTTTAAAATTTCAAAATCGTGGTCATATTGCGCCGATTCAACGTCATATTTTGCCATGTTTATTCTTGCTGTTGTTCTGCCAAAATCCCAAATCATTTCAGAAATGCCAACATTAAAACCAGCCGAATTTTCATGTGAATTAATAATTCTTGTTCCATGGTTTGTGTTGTGGTTGTAGTTAACTCTTGCAGTTAATCTTGGGGCATAGTTTGCTCTGTTTATGCCAATGGTTGAGCGCGCCGCTTCAACTCTATTTTTTGAAACAGACAAATTAGGGTTGTGTTCAATTGCATAATCTACGCAATCATCAATCGTCATTACATTAAGTTGGTTCAGTGGTTGTCTTTTCAGGTGAATTTGCGGAAGTTTAATATCTTCAACTTTGGATTTTTTCTTTGTTTTTATTTTTGTTTGCGCAGGATTTTTTTTAAAAAAATCAAAAAATGATTTTTTAGAATTGTCTTCATCTTCAATTGCTATTGCGTTTTGAAAAAGCAATAATCCAACAAAAAATATTATTAAACTTCTTTTTTTAATCCCCATAAAGATATTTTATTATAATTTTTTTTGTTTGGCTATAATACATATAGCATATATGCCGAATTTGGTTTATAAAATTTTTATATTATAATTTAATATGTCAAAAAATAGGAGACTTATTTATGGGTTTAATGACAGGTAAAAAAGGCGTCATTTTTGGCGTTTCAAATACACATGGTATAGCATACGGCATTGCAAAACAATTATTTGACGAAGGTGCAGATATTGCTTTTACATATGCTGGTGAAATAATGGAAAAACGCGTTCGCCCTATTGCGCAAGGAATGAATGCGAAAGTAATTATGTCTTGTGATGTAACAAAAGAAGACGAAGTTCAAGCAGTTTTTAATGAATTAGAAAAAACATACGGAAAAATTGACTTTGTTGTTCATGCTGTTGCTTTTGCAAATAGAGAAGATTTAACAGGCGATTTCATTAATACTTCAAAAGAAGGTTGGGATATCGCAATGGGCGTTAGCGCATATTCACTTGTTACTTTGACACGTTGCGCTCAACCAATCATGAACGAAGGCGGTTCAATATTAGCATTAACATATCTTGGCTCAGAAAAAGTTGTTCCAAGCTATAACGTAATGGGTGTGGCAAAAGCTGCCCTAGAAGCATCTGCAAGATATTTAGCAGATAATATGGGTAAATATGGCGTTAGAGTTAATTGCATTTCAGCAGGCGCTGTTAAAACATTAGCCGCTTCTGGTATTGATGGATTTGGAAAAATGTTAAAAGCTGGTGTTTTAAAAGCACCGTTAAAAAGAAATGTTACACTTGAAGACGTTGGTAAAACTGGTTTATACTTGTTATCAGACCTTTCAAGTGGCGTAACAGGTGAAATTGTCCATGTTGACTGCGGTTGCCACTGTGTTTATACATCAGCAGATGAAATGGAACAAATGACAAGATAAAAAAAGAAGTATGAAAAAGACCTTAATTTCTTTAATAGCTTTAATATTAGTAATTTTGCCAAGCAATGGGATTTTAGAAACCAAAAAAATCTCATTGCAAGAGGCAATTGAAACTGCGCTTGCGTCAAATCCGCAATTGAAAATGGCAAAGATTGATACACAAATTGCGCAAAACGATATTAAAACCGCAAATAAATTACAAAATCCAGCATTAACAACATATAACAATATTGGTCGTTTCACCAAAAATGAACAACATCATTTTGGGTTTGATTATACTATTGAGCTTTTAAAGCGTTCAAAAAGAAAAGATGTTGCATATTCTAAATCTTTAGCAATGTATGATTTAGAAAAATTTTTAGAGCAATCTTTAATATTAGAAATCAAAAAAACATATATTGATTTGTTGTTAAAAAAATCTAATTTAAAAGTTGTTGAAGAACAAAAAAATCTTGCAAATGACCTATATGAAAGTGCTTTAAAAGAGCAAAAAAAAGGCAAGATTTCAAAGTCTGATTTAATACAAACAAAAATTGCCCTAAATCGTACAATTGTTTATTATAACATTGCAAAAAGCGAAGTTATTTTCGCGCAAAATCGCTTTAATACTGCAATGAATACAAGTAATATTAATTTTGATACAAAAGAAGATACGCTTGAAAGAAATTGGGCAAAATTATACACATATAATCCGCAAAATGATAATTTATCTTTTGATAAATTAAAACAATATGCGCTTGATAACAGATATGATTTAAAAAGTGCAAAACAAGAGATTGTGACTGCGCAAAAAAAACTTGAAATGACAAAAAGTAAAAAAATCCCCGATTTAACTTTTGGTGCTGGTTGGGCATATCAAGCAAAAGGCGCAACCCCAGATGACGCTTTTCGCTCAGGTGGTTATGCGGGCGTAAGTTTAACAAACATTCCATTAATTTATCAATATAAACCTGAAATTGAAAATGCCAAATTGGAAGTTGAAAAAGCTCAATTAAAATATGAAGATATGATTATCGACGCGACAAGAAACATTACAGACGCTTGGGAAAAGTTTTCAATTGCGAAAGATACCTTGAATTTTTACGATAAAGAATTAATGAATAATTCGCAAGAGCTACTAAAAGTTGCGCGCGAAGGTTTGCGCAAAAATGACAATGATTTAACATCTTATTTGTTTTCAAAGAAACTATATTTTGAATTGATGTTAGAATATCAAAACGCTCTTGGAGATTACTATATTAGCTGGGCAGAGCTTTTAAGAGAGCTTGGCACAACAATCGAAGATGTTGAAACTCTATAATTTAAATTCGTAATTTAAATTTTTATATTCAATATAAATTGGATATTCATCTAAATCTTCAAAGAAAAAGTAGAAATATTGGCTTTTTCTTGGTGAAATTGTAGAAGAAACTTTGATTGAATGTTTAGATAGCTCGTTTCCAATGCGTTCAAGGTGCGAAAAAGCGGATTTATTTGTTTCTTGAGATTGGTTTTGCAACATTGTTTGATTATATTCATTAAAATTAGCGCTCATATTTGTCATGTTAGCTAAATTTGAACCCATTGCGCTCATTGCAGAAATTGAAGCAGCCTCTTGGTTTTGCCAAATGCTTAAATAGTTGTTTGTTGTGATAAATTGCATTGTACTTCTTGGGTTAGAAACAGATAAATCTTCTACCTTGAAGGTATATGGTGTTTCATATGAAAGATTGTCTATTTGCACATAAAGAGCTAAAATTTCAGGGACAGGAGTTTTGGTAATGCCTGTTTTAAATCTTATGTTATTTGTTGATTTTGTATATGTTTGAAAAACAAACTCTTCTTGGGTGCGCACTGTTTGAAGATTGTTTGAATCAAAATCTTCACCGCTATATGTTAAAGTTGCGCAACCACTCAACAAAATGCTTGATAAAGCAAATAAAAATAACCCTAATGCAAATCTAATCTTTTTCATAGTTCAATACTAACGTACTTTTATTTTTTTCGCAAAAAACCCAATTGTTTTTTGTTACAATATTTTAACATTTGTTATTTATCAATCAATTTTTAATCTTCACTCGCTTTATCATGACATCAAAAAGATTGTGATAATACTTTTATAAAGGAAAATTTTATGAGAACAGCGTTATTAATTGGTTCATTGGCAGGTGGAGTATTAGGTGGAGCTACTGCATTAATTGCAAAGAAGGCAAAAAAACCTATTGGTGTAAATGGTTCTGCCATGCACATTTTAACTAATGATAAATTAGATGAACAAGCAAAAAAAGATACTTTCGTGCAAATTGGTAAACAAAATTTAAAAGACGCTGGTAAAGTTGTGGGCACAACAGCTGTTCTTTCAGGTGCAGCAGCATTGGCTACAAAATCATCAAAAGTAAGCACTTTCTTAAAAGACGCTAAATCATTTATTGGTGAAGGTTTATCTGAAATTAACATTAACGATAAAAACCTTAAAACAATGATTAAAGATTCAAAAATTTTCAAAAAAGCTAATGCTCTTCCAAAACCATTAAAAGCAGCAATTGCTACTGCGACAGCAGCTTTGGCTATTCTTGTTCCAGCTTGGGCGCTAAAATCAGCAGGTGATGCTGGTTATATCGAAGCTCAAAACGAAAAATAAAAAATTTTCCAATAAATAAAAGCCCTGAAAATTCAGGGCTTTTTTAATGCGTTTTTTGTTGAAGAGCATTTATTAATTTGCTATACTCAAAATAAAATTTGAGGTTTTATGATAGATTTTAAATCCACAGTAAAAATAGCGCTTAATTCATTGAAAGTTAATAAAATGCGCTCTATTTTAACTTCCCTTGGGATAATTATCGGTGTTTCTGCTGTAATTATTATGCTCGCAATTGGTACAGGGGCAAACAAACAAGTGCAATCTAATATGGAATCTATGGGTTCTAATCTTTTGACAATTCGCTCTGCAACGGCAAAAACTGGCGGTGTCTCAATGGGTATGGGTACAAAGCCAACGCTCAGCATAAAAGACGCGGAAATGATTAAAAAACAGGCTCGCGGGATTGACGCAGTTGCTCCAGTTTTAAATTCTACGAAACAAATAATGTATGGCAACCAAAATTGGTCAACAACTGTTTATGGTGTCACAACACCGTATTTATATGTAAAAAATTATGAAATCGAATTGGGTAAAAGTTTTACACGAGATGATAACCAAAACGCTGCAAAAGTTGCGCTGATTGGTTCTACAATTGAAAAAGAGCTTTTTGGAGATATAAATCCAATCAATAAAACCATAAGAATTGGAAATGTGCCTTTTAAAGTTGTTGGAACCCTTAAAACCAAAGGCGCTATGGGACACATGGATCAAGATGATTTAATTTTTATTCCAATCACAACTGCACAAAGGAAAGTTTTTGGAACAGATTTCCCTGGAGCTGTTAGTCAAATTGTTGTTAAAGCTTTAAGCCTTGAAGATACTGAAATTGCTCAAAAAGATATTGAAGAAATCTTAAGACGTACACATAATCTTGGAAAAATGCAAGAAAATGATTTTCAAATAAGAAATTCGGCAGAGTTTCAAGAAAAAATGAAATCAACAGTTAAAACTTTTGCAATATTATTAGCTTCAATCGCCTCTGTTTCATTGATTGTTGGAGGAATTGGAATAATGAATATTATGCTTGTTTCGGTAACTGAACGCACAAAAGAAATCGGAATTCGCCTTGCAATTGGCGCACGCGCACAAGATATCAGAATGCAATTTTTAATTGAAGCCTTGATTTTATCTCTAATTGGCGGGTTAATTGGTGTTGTTGTTGGAATTGCGATTGCTTTAATTGTTGGAAAAGTTTTTTCAACCGCAATTGTGATTTCTCTTTCTCCAATTTTACTTTCTTTTGGGTTTTCTGGGCTTGTTGGGATTGGTTTTGGATATTACCCAGCGCACAAAGCGTCTATGCTTAATCCGATTGACGCGTTAAGATATGAATAATTGCAAAAAAAGTTATTTTTATGTTTTAATATAAAAAATTAAAGGAGAAGGCATGAATATTAAAGCAATTAATTTCTTAAATTGTAATCCAAGTTTTTCTTCAAAAAAAATTGAAAAAGACGAACAAGAAAAACCATCACCTACAATTTATGAACCTGAAGCACCTCAAATTTGGTTTTCTGATGTAATCGGACCAAACGGCAGAGAAATGATGGGCTCTCATTTTATCGGATTTTCTGATGTTATAGGTGAAGATGGCACAAGGGCACGCATTTTTGATATGAAATGTTAATATAAAAAACCTCGGTTGTTCCGAGGTTTTTTGATATTGTTATGCCCTCGCTTTGCTCATTGGGCACAGTCGTGCCGCAATTCGCTTTGCTCGGGTACGGATTTCGCGCTCGGCACCAGCTCAACGCGGCTGCCGACGCGCTTCACACACCTTTGCCCTCAAGGCGTTCGCTCGACTGTCGTCGGCTCCTTGCCTTTCGGGTCTACCGCCTGTGAAATCAAAGATTTCTTCGCTCCTTTCGCGCTTGCGCTTCAGTCGCAACGGCGGCTTAGAACGGTTTCGGGCTGTTCGCCAAAGCTCTTCGCTTTGCCGTCACGCCCTCACACTCTTTATGCCCTCAAGGCGTTCGCTCGACTGTCGTCGGCTCCTTGCCTTTTGGGTCTACACATCTATATTGGTTGCATAAACTGCGTTTTGTTCAATGAAATCACGTCTTGGTGCGACGTTATCACCCATCAAGATATCAAACAACTCGTCGCAAAGTTGAGCGTCTTCAAGGCTAACGCGTTTTAGAGTCCTATTTGCAGGGTCCATTGTTGTTTCCCAAAGTTGTTGAGGCATCATTTCACCTAAACCTTTGAAACGTTGGATTTGCATGCCTTTTTGACCTCTATCTTCAATTAATTTTGATAATTGAGCAAAAGATGTGACATCAACTGAGCCAGTTTCTGTTTCAAGTTTTAATAGTTTTTCTTCTTCGATTAAAAATTCACGAATTTTTGGATATGCGTCTTTCAATCTTAAAAATTCTTGAGATTTAATCATGTTTTGACCGATTAAAACAGGGTCTAAATCGTTGCCTAATTCAATTTTTAGGTTAAATTTAGTATTTTCTGGATTTGCCGCTAAAAATACTCTATAATCTTTAGCTTCTTCAATACCATAGTTTTCAGCGTGGTCTTTAATGTAGTGTGAAAGATATTCGTAATGTTCTTTCATTTTTTCTTCGTTTTCAAAATCGTTTGGAGTAATTCCAGAACGAATTAAGCCACGTACGATAACAGAAGGCATTTGGTTAATGATTGGGTTGTAGAAAGAGCGGTAATATTTGCCCATTTCATACATTAATGGTTCAAGTTTATCTTCAGAAATAGATTTTGTTTTTGTTTTGTTAAACAATTGAACACCTTTAACCCCGCGTTCACGAACCATTCTATCAAGCGCTCTATCGTCATATAAATAGTCTGTTTGTTTACCAGTTGTAATTTTATACAATGGTGGTTGAGCGATATAAACATATCCATTTTCAAGCAATGGACGCGCATAGCGGAAGAAGAAAGTCAACATTAATGTTCTGATGTGTGCGCCATCGACGTCAGCATCTGTCATGATGACAACTTTGTGGTAACGCAATTTTGCAACATCAACTTCTTCATGATTTTTTGAAATATTAATGCCTAATGCTTGAATCATTGTTTTAATTGAATCTGAGTTATAAATCTTGTCTAAACGTGCTTTTTCAACGTTCAAGATTTTACCTCTTAAAGGCAAGATTGCTTGGAATTGTCTGTTTCTGCCTTGTTTAGCTGAACCACCCGCAGAATCACCCTCAACGATATATAATTCGCATTTTTCAGCTTCGCGACAAGAACAATCTGCTAATTTACCAGGCAAAGATGAGCTTTCAAGGGCTGTTTTTCTTCTTGTTAATTCTCTTGCTTTTCTTGCAGCTTCTCTTGCGCGTTGAGCTTGTAGAGTTTTTTCAATAACTGTTTTTGCAATTTTTGGGTTGAACTCTAACCATTCTTGGAATTTATCACGAATTACGTCGTTAACCGCAGGAGTAACTTCGGCGTTGCCAAGTTTTTCTTTTGTTTGTCCTTCAAATTCTGGGTTTGAAATTTTAACCGAAACAATTGCAGTTAAACCTTCGCGAACGTCTTCCCCTGCAAGATTTTGTTCTTTTTCTTTTAAAAGATTATTTTTTCTTGCGTAATCGTTAATTACACGAGTGATACCGTTTCTAAAGCCTGTTAGGTGAGTACCACCGTTGTGAGTGTTGATGTTGTTTGCGAAAGATAATACATTTTCAGAATATGAATCTGTATATTGCATTGCGATTTCAACGTTAATTCCATCAACCATTTTTTCAATATAAACAGGTTTTTCAAAAAGAACATTTTTATTTTTATTCAAATGTTCAACATATGAAGCAATACCGCCTTCAAAGTGATATACTGTTTCTTTTTGCAATTTATCATCATGGAAAATAATTTTTAAACCTTTGTTCAAAAATGCCATTTCTCTTAAACGATTTGCAATTACATCACAATCGATTTCAGTTGTTTCTGTGAAAATTTCAGGGTCTGGCCAAAAGCGAGTTTTGGTTCCGTGTTCGTCTGTTGGTTTTGTTTTTTCAACAGGAGATGTTGGTTCCCCTCTTAAATATTCTTGTCTGTGTACAAAACCATCTCTTGAAACTTCAACAACATATTTTTCTGATAATGCGTTTACAACAGATGCGCCAACGCCGTGTAACCCGCCAGATACTTTATAACCACCGTCGCCAAATTTACCACCAGCATGAAGTACTGTGTGTACGATTTCAAGGGCTGATTTTCCGCTGTCTGGTTTAATATCAACTGGAATACCACGGCCATTATCTTGAACTGTAACAGAATTATCTTGATGAACTGTGACATGGATTGTATCGCAATATCCTGCTAAGCTTTCGTCAATTGAATTGTCAACAATTTCATATATACAATGGTGCAAACCGCGTTGAGAAGTAGAACCGATATACATCCCTGGTCTAACTCTGACGGCTTCAAGACCTTCTAAAACTCTAATATTACTGGCATCATAATTTTGATTAACTGTTGTGTCTGCCATATGCTCCCCTTTTATTTATATCTTAGCTATATTGTACTATAAAAGTGCTTTAAAAACAAAATTTTAAAAAAGCCTTACATGAGGGATTTTGTTTCCTGCCGAAGTCAGCAGGTGGGTGAGCGCCAGTGTGTGTCCATTTCCGTTAAACTTCAAACGAGAGGTCGGTATACTTCTCAACACAAGCATAGCATCTGAGCTATTCTCTCCCTGTTAAGTAAAATGTAGGAACAAAATGACACCCATGCAAAGCTAATTACATTATAACATTTTCATGTTAAAATTCCAAAAAAGGAGAACATCATGAAAAAAATATTATCACTTTTAATTTTGATGTTTGGAATTATTTTCTTAAGTTGTGAACAGATAGGAGCAAAAATGAGCACAGATTTTCAAGAAGTTAGAGCTTCGCACATTTTGGTTAAAACGCAAGATGAAGCAAAAGAACTAAAAAACAAAATTACATCAGGCGAAGTTGATTTTGAAACAGCAGCAGCACAATTTTCATCTTGCCCATCAGGCGCACGCGGTGGCGATTTGGGCTATTTCCCAAGAGGAGTTATGGTTAAAGAATTTGAAGTTGCAGCTTTTGAAGGTGAAAAAGGAGAAGTATCTGACCCTGTTCAAACTCAATTTGGCTGGCACTTAATCAAAGTTATTGATAAAAAATAACTAATAGACAACAATATTGTCTAGCATAAATTTATACAATTGAACGTCATCTTGCTGAGGTTTTGGTTTATCTTTCTCACGCTCGAGGCGTTCAATTTCTTCGGGGGTTTCTGATTTTAATTGAACCAAGGGTTGCCCTTTTTCGCGATTAAAGAAATTCCATTTAAAGCCGTCTATTAAACCATATTCTTCTTCAGGTTTATATGTACCGAAATGAACGGCATATGAAGCAGAGGTGAATATGAATATGGCAATTAACAATAAATAAATCTTTTTCATGATTATATTTTAGCATAATTTAGGGTATTATTAAACTATGTTTGAATACGATTACGATAGCGAAGATAAACTTTTAAAAACCGTTGGGTTAGAATTAATGTTTCTAACTCCTCAAAAGTATTCAAACCCTGAGGGGATTACGGCGGTTGAGCTTGCAAAAAGGGTTAATCTTCCTCTGGATATTGTGAAAAAGAAATTAAAAGTTTTATCCGAACATGATATCGTTAGATGTTCAGGAATGAACCCAAAATATTGGCGTTTTGACGAATATAAATTTCAAAGATTAGACGAGGAAGATGAAATCTATCAATTGCTTTGTTCGTTTGAAGATGTAGATTTCGACAGGTATTTTTGCTATTGATTAAATTAAACGACACAATTGAATTAAAAATTGAAAAATTAACCCCAACAGGAGAGGGACTAGCGCGCTTTGGCGAAGAAAAATTTGTTGTTTTTGTAATTGGTGCGCTTCCAGAAGAAAAAATCAAAGCAAAAATCACTTCTTTAAATAAACATTTTGCCCATGCGCAAATTGTTGAAATCATTGAACAATCAAAGTTTCGCACAAAACCAATTTGCCCACTTTATAATGCCTGTGGCAGTTGTAACCTTGGAAATGTTGAATATAATTATTTAATTGAACAAAAAACATCAATTTTAAAAGAGCTGTTTTGCGATTTAATTGATGAAAAAAATATTTTTAATGTTATAAAATCACCGCAAATTCAAGAATATCGCCATAAAATTCAATATCCTTGTAGGCAAACAAAAAATTCAAAACGAATTTTAATGGGCTATTTTAAAACAAATTCCCATGATTTAACAAATATCAAGTTTTGTCCTTTGCAACCAAGTTTTATTGCGGAAATTACGCAATATTTAAGAGATAATTTTGAATTTGATTGTTATGACGAAAAAAGAGACAAAGGGCTTTTAAAAAACGTATTATATCGCGTTTCGAACTATTCAAAAGATACGTTTTTAACTTTTGTTTTAAATTGTGATGAAAAAAATTATAAAAAATATTATGAAGATAAATTTTTAGCTTTTTCTAAAAAATTAAGCTCAAAATATCCAAATATTGTCGGCATTTTCGCTAATTTAAACAATAAAAAAACAAATAAAATCACGTCTGATTTAACTTTGAAAATTTTTGGCGAAGATTGTTTGATTGAAACTTTAGAAAATGAAATTCAAACAAAAAAATATAAAATTTCAGCGGATAGTTTTTTCCAAGTTAACCCTAAAAGTGCTGTTGAATTATTTGAAATTGTAAGAAAAAATATCAAAGAAAAATCTAGCGTTTTAGACGCCTATGGCGGAGTTGGCGCGATTGGAATTTGGGTAAGCGACAAGGCAAATAAAATTACTTTAGTTGAAGAAAACTCTTCAGCTTGCGTTATGGCAAAAGAAAATTTTAAATTGAATAATATTGAAAATTTCGAAATTTTTTCAGGTGACGCTACAAAACACTTTGAAAACTTTAAAAAAGAAAATAAAATTTTTGATTATATTATTCTTGACCCTCCAAGAAGTGGTTGTGAAGAAAAGGGCTTGAAAGATATTGCACCCTTAGCAAAAAACATAATCTATGTTTCATGTAATCCAATGACTTTAAAAAGAGATACCAAAACCCTTATTAATTGCGGTTTTAAGCCAGAATTTTTGCAAGGGGTGGATATGTTCCCTTATACAAATCATATTGAAAGCGTTGTTTTGTTTACAAAAAAATAAAGCCGAAACGCTTGTTTCCGGCTTGAATTGAACTTAAAAAAATTACTTAGTAGTTTACTCCTTGAGTCAAAATGCTCGGCTCTACTCCCAAGATTTCGCCCAATCTGTTTAATTCTGCAACAGTTAGGGCTGCTAGTTCTTCTATTTGTGAGCTTTCGACAAATGTCAAAGCTTCATCTAAATCCATTGTGAAAATTAAAGATGAGTATGGATAGTTTGTTTTTGAAATATATTCAACTTCTCTCAAGTCGCGCTTTTGCACGCTGGGCTTGTTTTCAAAGTCTTTTAAAAGCTCTTTTCTTAGTTCATCTGCAATTTTTTTCTTCATAAATACACCTAGACCTTCCACCTTTTTTATCGGCAGAAGGTCAGATGATGTTTAGAAAATGGTTTAATTTTGTTACATATATTTACAAACAAAAGGGGCTTTTAGCCCCATACGTGATTATGAAAAAATTATTGTGATTCAGTTATTTCAATTTCGATATATCCAGGGGCCCCTTTGCCACCAATGCCAACGGTAGTTTGGTTTGCATATCCTCCGCCTCCTCCTGTACCATATCCTTGACCATCTTGTCCGTTTGGCGACTCATTTCTTCCGCCCTTGCCACCAATATATGTAATTCCATTCACAGTAATATCATCTGCAGTTCCTCGTTTTGGGTAAGCATAACTTGAAGAACCACTATATCCTGCTTGAGAAGATAGTGTACAGAGTGATGAATCTTTTTCTTTATAAGATTTTAAAACGCTATTTAAAGCATATCTGCCATATCCATAGTTATAATAATAATAGGAAGCATTTTCACAAGTTTTTGAAGCGCCTGCTTCGCCAAACTCTGCTGTGACAGTGCCATCATCAGCTACAGTATAAACAGCATCAGCGCCATCTTCACCTTTTGGTAACATTTGGACATAAGTAATATAACCATTTTTAGCTTGAATGAATATGACGGCATTATGCGAAGTACCATTTTGCGTATCTTCAAAGTCTCTGTCTATAATGATTTTTCCACCCGCATGCCAAGACCAATGTTGCCTTGGTAATTCAAATGTTTCCATAGCAAAACCACTTGCACCAGCGCCTCCGCTGTATTCTACTTTTTTATTTACGTATGCCATTACGCAACGAACAGAAGCGGGATAATATGCATATGATGCTGCAATAGTAGGGCTGCCAGAATCATCAAATTCTCCATAATATGCTTTAGTACTTGAACCACTGCCACTTGTATTTGATGTCCAAATTCTTGCGGGATAACATTTATTATCATATGCGCCTGTGCACGCATCACTACTATATTTACACAACGTGCGTGGATAAGTTTTAAAATTAGTTGTGAGAGCAGAGCTACAATATTGCAGTCCGCTTGCACCTTTATTATTGCTATAACTGCCAACACCATAATCTGAAATTTGTGTTTTTGTCGGTAAAGCCCAATCGCCTTTTGAGGTGCCTTCAGGCGCCCAATTATCACATAATAATTTTGCTGCTTGCCAAGTACAAACTGTTCTGTTTTGTCCTGAATATTCGCTTTGAGTGCCCTCTGTCCAGCCATCATTAAGCGTATAATCGCTTGCAGTTTGTCCGCTATTCCAACAACAAGCAGAATTAGCGTATGTGCCACTGGCTGAAATAACGGCTCCTTTTGCTGTAGTACATTCTTTTGCATCTCCAGAGCCAGCAGTTAATTTATGTATTATTTGCGTTGTAACTGTTTCGCCATCACTTGAGGTCCATTGCGCAGAAGAAGGCAACGCAAAATCCGACCTTCCACTTTCTTGTGTATCTCCAAGATTCCATTTAGCAGCACACCCATAGTTAGAGCTTGAGACTGTTACTCGTTTTGAATATTCTGGACAATCTTCTTGAGTTCTTGGTCTAATTTTTTGCGTGCTACTAGAAAGAGCACCATTTCCGCCATCTCCCCCTTGGCTAATCATTGCTTTAACAACAATTTTTTGAGTTTTCTCTGTAATAGGTATTTCTATTCTTGGAGTTATATCAGAGGTGGCTACGGTTCTTGTAATCATAGCTTTTTTATCACTTGTGAAGCCAGCTTTGGCTTTTGGTACTTTTTCAGCAACGCAACGAACCGATTTGCCATAATATGCATAGGTATTGCTTCTTGTGACATAATATGAGCTAACTGAACCATAGTAGTAGTAATTGTCTTTTGTTCCTGTAATTTTTTTTTGTCCCCAAAAATCACTAAAGTAACATGTTCTAGTAGTACCGTCTGCTTTATTACATAAATTTTGATTGGCACATTTGATAACACCATCTGTAATGCTTTGATCTTCATCAGCTGAATTGCTATTACACCATTGTAGACCGTTTTGTCCCATATAGCGATTTAAGTACATAGCGTCTAATGTATCACTTTGAGAAACAGTACCCCAAGAGTCAATTTCATCTAATGTTGGCAAACGCCACATTCCTGCTTTCATGCCGTTTGGCGCCCATTCAGCACATGTTTTTTCAGCAGCAATAGCTTGACAAGTTGTTCTTGTACAACCAGAATATATACCGCCATAACTATCTGTATGTGTACAATATCCATATCTGGGATCGCCAGAGTAATCTCCTTGCCAACAACATGTATAATTATCGTAAGCGCTACAAGCTCCTCCATATCCAACAACAGTAGCTTCGGAAGTAAGTGGAGGACCAAAAGTATCGCCTGCGTTATATCTTGTGACGCATACAGGTTTACCGCCAAGTCCGTTCCAGTGAGCAGGAATATACAGAGCATAATACGGATCGCAATCTTGTTGAGAAGCTGGATCTTTGTATTCTCCTGTTTCTTCTTCTTCGTTGCTACTAGTAGTTTCTGCTTTAATTTCAATATTTTTAGTCATTTTTTTGGTGATTACGGGTACAAATGCAGCCATAATGCAAGATATGATAATTAAACTGATTAATATTTCAACTAGTGAAAACGCAGTTTTCTTTTTCATTTTTACTCCTTAATATTTAACATGATACATTATATAATATATTATTTTATAATGCTAGACATTAAGTTCCACAAAATGAAGTAAATTTAAACAAAAAGCTCCCTTTAAGGGAGCTATAAAATTAAATATTTTTTAATTTATCTTTTTAATGAGCCGAAAAGCTCGTCAATTTTGCTTTTTTTCTTTTTTAATTCATCAGGTATGACATAAACTTGATTGAAAATCTCTTTTAATAATTCAATATAAGCTTTTGCTTCGTTTGTTTTGAAATTATTATATATCGTATTTTCATGAACTTGGTCGCACATTATGCCTTGTATTTTTGATAGTATGTCCATGTATTCATTTTCAACAGTTTTGTAGATATTTTTTAAGGATTTAATTTTTTCTTCGTACGAATTTCCTTGTGCATTTGCTATTAGCAAAAATTCATAAATTGTTTTGCGAATGCACGCGGAAGCACCTGTTATACAATTATTTTGAACACATTTTTCAGCTTCATTAATTAATTCGCGAAGTTTTTTTGGAATTCTGTCGTCAATTGTGAAAAACGAAGTTGGGATACTTAGGATTATGTTTTCATCAACGCATGTGGTATTTTTAACATCTTCATTGTCGTAATAAAATGAAAGTTTATTTTTGATGTATGAATTATAAGTTTGTTTGCAATATGTTTTGTGTTCGCAACAATTGTCATTAAGTATTTCAAAATTATTCATTGGTAGATTTATGTTTTTCATTAAGTGCATTGAAACTTTGTGACAATGTGAACATTCAACAAAAACCGCGTGTAATTTTTTGTCATTTTTTTCGTCAAATTGTGCAATTCCTAAGACAACATATTTTAATCCTTTGTTTTGGCAAAAAGGACAATTAAATTTTTCTTCATCTATGAAATATTTGTTTTCGATATTTTGCATTATTTCCCCCACCTGTTTTTTATGTTGTTTATTGAATTTATCTATTATAGCATTGTTTTCCATGCTTTTGTTGTGCTTTTTGGTAATTTATATGTAAATAAAAAAGAGACTAGGCAAAAACCTGTCTCTTTTTTATCTACCCTGGTCGCGATTGTCTTGAATTTTGACAACTCGAAAGTTTAGCATTTCATTTCGTTTTTGCTTATGCAAAAACTTCATTTCATAAACTTTCTTGAACATACGGGCTGGGTTCGCTTTCGCTCACACGGCGCCCTAGTCAAAATCCGCTCGAACGCTGCGTTCTCATCACATCATGGCACTAAAAAAGAGCCCGAAGGCTCTTTTAAAATCTACCCTGGTCGCGATTCGAACGCGAGACCTACTGCTTAGAAGGCAGTTGCTCTATCCAGCTGAGCTACCAGGGCTTGTATTATTAAAATTTCATTTATGGCTCCTGTGGGTATCTCGCTTATCAATTTGCTTCGCTATCGCTGTCGCAAATTCGCTCGATTATCCTACGTCGCCTATCAATTGCTTTGTCGCTGAGGCTTTGCCTCATCGACTGCGCTCTGGCTTACGCTTTTCAGCTGAGCTACCAGGGCATTTTATTTAGCTGTATTCACATGATAACAAATCAATTATTCCATGCAAGCATTTTTTATTTTTAATGGAATATGAATTATAAAAATTGTCTTGAACTCAGGTTCAAAGCCAATTTCCCCACTATCAAACAAAATTTCACCTTGGTGCTTTTCAATAATTTTTTTGCAAATTGCAAGCCCCAGCCCCGTTCCTTCACCTTTCTTTTTGGTTGTGTAACCAGCTTGGAAAACTTTTTCTTTGTCTTCTTCTTTAATACCTTTTCCATTATCTAAAATACTGATTTGCAAAAAGTCGTCTGAGACTTGGGTTTTTAGTTTGATTTTTCCTAAATAATCAGGATTTTCTTTTTTAATATCTTCAATAGAATGCAGTGCGTTCATTAAAATATTTAAAAATACTTGATTTAACATGTTTGGATAGCACTCTACAAGTGGAATATTTGAATATTCTTTGATGATATCAAAGCCATTTTTGGTTTTGTGCCTAATTAAATCAAGGGTTAAATCAAGCTCTTGGTTGATATTTGCCTCTTGTTGAGTTGTTTCGTCTAGTCGTACAAAGCGTTTCAGCGACTGTACAATATTTGTAATTCTTTTAATTGCTTCTTTATCAACGGAATTAATCTCTTTTAAAATTTCAAGATTATTTTCATTAAATTTCTCGCAAACTTTGTCTAAAATTTCATTATTTGCGTTAATTGCACTCAATGGAGTATTAATTTCATGGGCAACTGAGGCAACCAATTGACCTAGTGACGCCATTTTTTCTGAGTTAATCAATTGCAGTTGTGCTTCTTTTAATTCTTTAAACGCAAGCTCTAATTCTTCATTTTTTTGTGAAATTTGGTGGAATAAGCTCGCTTGAATTAAAGATGAAGAAACTTGCATTGAAATCCCGACCAAAAGCTCGCGCTCAAGCTCCGTAATTTCTTTTCTTGGAGTGAAAATAACTGCAATTCCATAGAGTTGCGAATTTTTCAAAATCGGCATAATAATTCTTGTGGTCGAATTTAATAATGGAATAGACGCGCCATCATGTTCTTTTAAACATGTTTGAATTGAATTAATTCCAATGTGCAAATCGTCGACAATCGCTTTTGAATAAGATACAATTTCGTTGATTTGTGGGGCGAAAACCTCTGGATATGTATATTTAATTGTGAAATCGTTTTTGTTAAATTCGGCGAAATAGCTTTTATTTGCCCCAAAAACAATGCTCAATTCGCGAAGGGATTTTTCAATTAAAGTTTTAATATCAAGTTCGTTTTTAATGCTAATTGAAATGCGGTTTAAAAGCGCCATTTTAACAGCTTGGTTTTGCGCTTTTGAGTTTGTGTTTAAAAATTCTATGTTTTGAATTCTTAAGCGTTCGTTTTCTTCTTTTAATTTTTCACCGCGAAGCTCGTTTGTAATATCGTAAAAATAGACAACACGATAACGCTTTTTAACGCTAAACGCTTTAATCATGAAATGAAAAAATTTGTCTTCGTCTTTTTGATATGTTGCAAAACTTGTGTAGTTAACATCTTTCTCTAAAGCCGCAATTGCGGGGCAGTAGGTTCTTAAGTCTTCGGATTTTAAAAAGCACATTTGATATGCAAATTTATATGCCAATTTTGAAAGACATTGAAAGCCTTTTGAATTGTTAAAATCGCCGAAAATTTTTGAAAAAGAAAGATTATGATATAAAATATCCATCTTTCTATCATAAATAATTATCGGTTCTTCTAAATTATGATAAAAACTGATTAAAGCATTGCTCATGGTCGTTTTTAAAGTTCGTCAGTTTCTTTCTTAGTATAAAAACCAAAAGCGACAGGATTAAAAGACGCAAGTTCGTTTTTCAAAACAAAAACCTGTTTGTTTAAATTATTCACTTGTTGTCTTAGGTTTTCATTTTCTGTTTTTGCACGAATTAACTCGACAATAATTTCGTCAAAACCGTCCATTTTTTCGCTTAAAATGTCGCTCATTTTAGCAATTAAGCTGTTTTCTAGTTTTTCAATTTTGTCGTTTAATTGAACAATAGGGTGATAAGAGTTAATTGGGGTAATAACTTCTTGTTTCATTCTTGATTTTGCTTTTTGCAAGAAATTAATTTTTTTGTTTGCGTTGTCTAGTTCAACTGTTTCGTCTGCTTTTTCAAGGGTTGTTTCTGAAATAATTTCTTCTTTTTGCACATTTTGAGCTTGAGAGTATAATTCTTTCATTTTTTTCAAGATATCGACATCTTGTCTTGTAAAATATGCGTTACCCATTGTATCTGTTTTTGGTTTTAAACATGCCTTTTTGCACAAAGATACAACTTCTTCAATATCGCTTCCTAAAAGAACTTCAAGCTCTTCGACGTTAACTTTTTCTTCTGCTTGCATTTTTTTAACTGTATTTAATAACGATTCTTGCACGAATCTCTCCCCTTGAATAAAAAATTATTTCACTAATACATTATAAATTATAATTTAGCAAATAGTAAAATATGTTTCAATTTATTCATAAAATGTAATAATTATTTTTTCTTTTTCAAAATGTAGCATATTGTAAATTTCTGACTCAAAAATTTATATGTAGTATATTTACATGTAAGAGGAGTTTATATGACAAATAAAGGTTTATTTATTACTTTCGAAGGTGCCGATGGTTGTGGCAAAACAACACAAATTAATTTACTAAACGAATATTTAAAACAAAAAAATTATAATACTTTTTTAACGCTTGAACCTGGTGGGTCTGATATTGGCAAAAATTTAAGACAAATTTTACTTCATCATGAAGGTTTTGTTTCAGATACTGCTGAGCTTTTGATGTATCTTGCAGATAGAGCACAACACGTTGAAGCAGTGATTATGAAAAACGTTAACGAAGGCAAAATTGTATTGTGCGACAGACACATTGACTCAACCGTTGCATACCAAGGTTACGCGCGCGGTGGCGACATTGAAAAAATTAATCAATTAAATGAAATTGCAACGCAAGGATTTAAACCAGATGTTACTTTTGTTTTTGATGTTGATTCTGAAATCGCTCAAGAGCGCGTTGGCAAAAACAAAGACAGAATGGAAAAAGAAGGAATTGAATTTCACAAAAAAATTCGCTTTGGATATTTAGAATTAGCGAAAAAATACCCAAACAGAATTAAAGTAATTAATTCAAATTTGCCTATTGATGAAGTTTTTGAACAAGTTAAAAAAATAATTGATGAAATTTTATGAAAATAAAAAATAAAATATTTTTAATATCTTTATTTTTGCTATTTGGCGCAAAAGGTCTTGAGGCGAGCTTTTTGTGGAATATTTATGATGGCGTTAGCTATTTTCAAAAAAACGACTTCAATAATGCCATTAATGAATTTAAAACATTTGAAAAATATAATCCAAATGATAAAAATACATATTTTTGGCTTGCGAAAACATATTTAAAAACCCCAAAACAAGAGGCTTTAGCGCAAAAAAATCTTAAGAAATTTTATGAATTATATTCACAAGAAAAAAATACAGAAAAAATATCTTATGAGCCAATAAATAATCAACAAATTGAAGACTATTTTGACATGGCAATTATGTATTTTGAAGAGGGAAATTTCTTTGAAGCGAATTATTACGCGGATATGATTTTAAAAATTAATCCAAAATCTTCAAGTGCATATTTTATTAAAGCAAAACTTGCTCAACTTGAAAAAAAAGAGGACATTGCAAAAACTTTTTTAAACAAGGCAATTGCCCTAAATAATGACATTTTAAGGACAAATTTAGCCAAAAGTTTAAATATTTATGCCTTGCCAGAATTGACAAAAGAAATTTATTTAACTTTTGCACAAGAAGCGTTTTTCTATCTTGATATGTCAAATGCGATTAAAAATGCGAAAAAATATATTGAACTAGATAAAACAAATTCAAATGTTTATTCACTTTTAATTGAGGCATATCTTGCACAAGGAAATATTCAAGGCGCAAAAGAGGTTTTATTTGAAGCGCAAAAATTGTTTTCAAATAATTTGCAATTAAAGCTTTTAGAAGCACAAATTGCAAATATTGAAAATGACACAGAAAAAAGAGCAAATGCGCTTGAGCAAGCATATAAAATCAATCCAAATAATAAACAAGTTTTGTATGAATTAAGCAATCTATATATTCAAAAACAAGATTTTAAAAAAGCAAATGAAATATCTAGAACTCTTGTGATTGTTGACGATTTGATGTATGAAGCATATTTTAATTTGATTTATTCTTCAATAAAAATCGCAGATATTGATTTTGCGGTTTCAAACATTCGAAAATTGAGCGAATTAAACGAAAATAAAAGCGAATTAAATTATTTGTTGAGTTTGATTTGTCAATATCAGGGCGATTTTAAAAACTCTAAAGGATATTTATTACAAGCTTTGAAGGAAGATGAAAATGCGCAATATTACCTTGATTTAGCAAAAATTGAATATTTAGAAAAAAACTATTCTCTATGCGAAAAATATCTTCTTGAAGGTTTAAAAGTTGCTAAAAATTCAACTGTTAGAAATGAAATCGAAGATTATTTAATTAAAAGTTATTTAAAAAATAATAACTTTAAATTGGCTCAAAATTATCTTTTCAAGAAAACAGCGCTTGACAAAAATCGAATAATATATAAATATAATTTATATATTTTGAACAAAATGAGGGATAATAGTAGAGCGCAAAAAGAGTTAAAACAAATTGTAAAAATCAAACCATTGTTTGAAATGGATTATTTAGATTTATCAGAAATATATTTTGACGAAAACAAGCCTCAAGAGGCGATAAAACTACTTGACAAAGCACTAAAGAAAAAAAACAATAGTGAATTTTATTTGCAAAAAATTAAAATCTATTTTGTTTTAAATCAAGAAGAAAACATCAAAAATACGATAATTGAAATGAAAAACAATTTGAATAGTCCACAAGGGTAATATCATTTTAGCCGAAAGTCTATTATCATATGCTTTGAAAGTAGGGAAAAATGACGACAGCATCACTATATATGGTGGATAATTGCTTGCTTGCGAGGATTTCAAAAAAACGTTTTTTAGAAAAAGCAAATTTTAATATTTCTGGCGATTTTAGTTCGATAAGTGATTGCATTTTGGCAATGGAAAAAAATCAAGCAGATGTTATTTTGATTGATTCTGATTTGCTCGATACGAATGTTTACAAGGAAATTGAGCTTTTAAAAAGAATTAACCCAAAAGTTAAAATTATTATCACTTCTTCTTTTTTGAATGATTTTAATCCTTCAAATGCCCTTTGTGACGGGGTTAGCGCTTATGTTTTAAAAGAAAAAGAAGTGATAGATTATAAAGAAATAATTGAAAATGTTGTACACGGCGAATTTCACATGGATATTGAAACGGCGACCGAGGTTTTTGACAATACAACAGCAGAAAAAGAAGAAAATTTCAAAAATATTCCCGAGAAAGATAATTTTGAAAGCAGTTTGACCCAAAGGGAATTGGAAGTTTTAAAATTGATGATTGATGGGAAAACAAATTCGCAAATCGCCCAAGAAATAATCATTTCGACAAATACAGCAAAAGCACATGTTGGAAATATTTTAACAAAATTATCTGTAACAGATAGAGTTCAAGCAGTCGTAAAAGCAGTCAGGGCAAATATTTTTGAGGAAAAATGTTTCTAAGAAAAAAGATATTAAGAAAAATTAGAAAAATTTTGAAAACTCAGCGTGAACGTGCTCAAAAAAAGCTCATTTGCGAGCGAAATAAATTTATTTCAATTTTAAACCATGATATTAAAACCCCGATTTTAGCGCAAAATCAAGCTCTTGAATTGCTTTTAAAAAATAGGGAAGATGAAATTTTAAAAGAAATTTTAAATTCAAACAAATTTTTATTGCAAATCGTTTTAAATTCGATTTTTTTGCAAAAATATGAACTTGAAAAGCCGAAGTTGAAATTTGAAAAGGTAAATGTCTTGTCAGAAATTAAAAATTGTATTGAAGAAATTAATTTAATGGCAGATGAAAAAAGTCAAAAAATTGTTTTAAATATGCCAGAAAATGTCGAGCTTTTTGGCGATAGAAGATTAATTCAAAAGATAATATTTAATATTTTGTCTGGTTCAATTGCCTTTGGTTTTGAAAATTCTGATATTGAAGTATCGATTAAAGAAAATAAAAATAAAATTTCTTTTCAAGCAAAAAATAAATCAATTTATATGACAAAAGAAAAAATTAAAGGGCTTTTGAAGGAAGAAAGGGCAAACTACCAAGATTTTAACCAGCTTGGAATGAACCTAAATTTGAACGTTGCAAAAAAATTAATCAATGCACACAATTGGGAGCTTGTTTTACAATCTCAAAAAAACAATAGCTCAATTTTTGGTTTTACGGTTAAAAAATAGTTGGTTTTACGCTTCGCTTTGTTCGGGTTAAGCCTTTGCTCCTGTGGGTATCTCGCTTGTTTTCGCTTTTGCTATCGCAGTCGCTCAAAAGCTCGATTATCCCACGTCGCCATAGTCCAATTCCAAACTGGGTCGGAATTCAACATTCCGACCCAGTTTTCCATATCCTTCTGCCCTCACTTTGCTCAGCTAGTGCGTCGCACTACGCTTCGCTTTGTTCGGGTTATTTTTGGGCATCATACCCATACCAAGTGCAAATGCCCCCAGGGCAAAATTCATGTTCTAATTCTGCCATAATATTTTTGTGGGTCATTTCAAATGTTACAGGTGTGATTGAAATGCGATTTGCACGCACCGCAGCGATATCTGTTCCATCTTCTTCATGTTTAGATGTCAATTCGCCAGCCATCCAATAATAAATTTTTCCTCTTGGATCAATTCGCTTGTCGTAATTATCTGTAAACATTTTTGTGCCAAGCTTTGTAATTTCAACCCCTGCAATATCTTCTTCTTCAAGAGCTGGAACGTTAACGTTTAAAATTGATTTTTTAGGGAACGAAACATTTTTGATTTTTGGCAAGAATTTGCAAATGAATTTTGCTGTTGAATCAAAATATATTGGATCAGGTGTCATTGATGTCATTGAAACAGCAATTGCTGGATAATCAAGCATTGCAGCCTCAAGAGCGCAACTAACAGTTCCTGAATATAAAATATCTGTTCCTAAATTTGGTCCGTGGTTAATCCCTGAAATTACAATGTCAGGCAATTCTTCTTGTTTTAAAAGAGCGCAAATTCCGATTTTAACACAATCCCCTGGGGTTCCGTTTGTGACCCATGCGCGTTTTACTCCGTATTGTGGTTCTAATTCTTCAACTCGAATTGGAGAATGCAAAGTTAAAGAATGCCCAGCGGCAGAACGTTCTCTATCAGGTGCAACAACATATACGTCATGTTCTTTTGCAAGATTTTGCATTAAGGCTTTAATACCTTCAGCAGCAATTCCGTCATCATTAGAAATTAAAATTTTCATACGCACTCATTTCCTAAAACTGTACTATTAGTATAATACCACGTTGTGAGATTTTTAATATCCTAAAATAGCTGTAAATATTCTTAATAAACTAGCAAAGTTTTTTTTCATAACTCTTATTTATATTGTCGACAAATAAGGGTATAAATGTGTTTATTCCTAAAATAAATCAATATCAGTCTTTTATGAAACAGCCAATGAAAATAATGGCTGTTAACAAAGCTGTTCAAACCCGCGAAAACAACAATTCAACAACCCTTCCTTTAGGTTTCAATTCCTTATGTAACATTTCTTTTTCTTCTCAATTAAAAAATCGAAGATTGGTGGAAAATATTGAACTAGAGCAATATTGGAAGATGTCAGATGAGAAAAAAGAAAAATATAGAAATTTTTATAATGATTTTTTAAGTAATAAAAACCTAGATAAAGCAGAGCTTTTTGACAAAACTTTTCCTTGTTTGCCTTTAAGAAGTGATAAAACAATGGAAGATTTTATTAAAATTTCACAAAAATATTTAAAATATAAAGACCAACCAATAATCTGCCTTGGCAGAAGCCCAAAATGGTTTTTAAATACAGCATATTGGACAAAAGACGGTTTAAAAGACTATAAATTTGTCGCTTTTTCGAATTATTGGTTTTATCCAGATAACAAAGAAGGAATTAAAAAACTTCAAAATCAAGCGCCAACAAACGAAGAAGAAATGGCATATCGAAAATATCTTGATAGAATTGGTGCAAACCCGCAAACAATTGTTGAAACAATGCAAAAAGAGGGCAAAAAAACCGTAATCACAGATTATATTTGCTCTGGCAAAGGAGCCTGTTCTTTTTTAGATATTTTATCTAGATACGCTGATGAACTTGGAATTTTGGAAGAATTTTCAAAATCAATTCAAATTGTTGGAATAGGTTCAATTGAATATATGGAAATGTTAAATCCACACGCTGAATCAATTCCATATCCAAGAGTGCCAATGCCACCGCTTTTAAAACCCTATGAAGACAATATTAAACAAGAATTTTATAACATGAACTACATTTTATTTGATGAAATGTTATTAAATCGAAATGTGAATGAATGTCGCTCAACGTATTATCCGCACAATGCTTGGACCGTTTATCGCCCAGATGTTTTTAAAACAGGCATGATTAACGATATGGACACTGTGAGAAAAGTTTTGAGTGTTTTAGATGATGAAAAACATATCACCTCTTTTACGCCTGTAATGAAAGATTATAGAAATATTATTAACTTTAGAATTTTAGACTATCTAGATTCTAAAAACATGTTGCGTGAAAAAGAAGTTTAATTATTTATCAAAGTCAAAAATGTCATAAAGCTTTGTGTTTAGAGCTCTTGAAATTTTAAACAACATTTTGATTGAAACGTTGTTTTTTCCGCTTTCTAATTTGCCGACATAGGTTGGGTGAATTCCGACCTTTTCTGCGAGCGCTTCTTGGGTTAAGCCTTTTTCAATGCGGATATTTTTTAAAGTTTTGCCTAGCTTTTCAAGAACCTTAGTATTCATATTTGACAATATAGACTGACACGCTTATTATTTATATAGACTGATACGCTAGTTTTGTATCTAAAATTCAATAATAATCATGTTTTCTAATAAATTTTGAGGTAAAAATGAAAAAGAAAGCTTTCACATTAGCTGAAGTGATGATTGTATTAACGGTGATTGGGATTTTGAGCGCAATACTTTTGCCTGTGGCGATTAATTCAACTCCTGATAAGAATATTTTGAAGTTTAAGAAAGGATATAATACTTTAACATCAGTAATTCGTGAGCTTGTTTCCTCAGATAAGTACTATTTAAATGGTGATTTAGGCGTGAAGCATGATGGCAATTTGGTTGACAGTGCAACATATTTTTGTGAAACATTTGCTGATGTAATTAGTATTCAAAGCAAAAATTGCTCAACATCTGTTCAAGCTGAAACAAACCCACATTACAATGCTTGGTTTTCTGTAAAAACTATTGGTTTTGTATTGTCGCAATTAGATTATAATTGCAAAAATAATAAGGAAACATTAAATAATGAAATAATAAGTTCAGATAATATTTCATTTTATGAAACAAATACGGTTTTTCATTTTGGAACTTTGTGGGATGCTGTTTCGCAAATAATTACGCCAACCGGGTTGAGATTGTTTGGTGATTTTAAAGATGACGCGGGTTTTGACAAAATATATAAATATTTTTGCATGGATATAGATGGTATTCCAGAGGGTGCAAGCAAAGATGATTGCATTAACGAGTGTCCTTTTGGCTTTGGAATTCGTGCTGATGGAAAAATTTTAACAGGTGCAAGAGCAGATGAATGGCTTAAAAAAGAAATTACAAGTAAGGATTAATTATGTCTAAAAAAGAAAAAATCATTGCAATTTTAATGACGATAACAATGTTTTTGATGATTGGAACAACAATTTTTACTTTAGAAAAAAACAAACCAGAAGGTCATGTTTTTAGATATGAAAAATGGATTTTTCAGGTTTTTGGGAAATAATTTTTGTCATTGCAAGAAAATTGTTGGGTTTTGGTAAACTTGTCGACTGTTTATTATTTTTTTAATTTTTTATAAAAAGCTAAAGTTTTTGTTTTTTTTGTTTAAAAGACTAAAGTCTTTGTACTCTTTTCTTTCTTTTTCTCTCAATCGCCGAAATGAAAAGAAAGAAAAGAGTACGAGAAAAGAAAGAAACCTCGGGCTTGGTTAAATTGTTTTGTTTCTTTACAACGCTTCAAAACTTAACTCCTGAATAAAACAGTCGAGGTTTTGAACACCTTATACAATAATT
>JAFQOV010000014.1 GCA_017402995.1 Candidatus Gastranaerophilales bacterium | reverse complement strand
TGCAAAAGAAAATGTTGAAACTACAAAGACAACAGAGCTTGAAAAAGCAAATGAAGTTGTTACAACAAAGCAAACTGAATTGAATGATATTGTGAAGAAGTTAGATGAAGCAAAAGCGAAAGAGATTGAAAAAGAAAATTCTGTCTCATCAAGCTCTTCAACATTACCTGATGAAATCGTTAAAAAACTTGACGCAAAACTTGGCGCAGGTTTTAGCGATAAATTGCAAGAAGTTGCAGACAACCTAGGCTGTGACCCTGCAGATTTAGTTGGCTTAATGAATAGTGAATCTGGTTTAAGAACAGACGCCGTTAACCCACATGGAGGTGCAACTGGCTTAATTCAATTTATGCCATCAACTGCAAAAGCTCTTGGAACAACAACAAGCGCAATCGCTCAAATGTCAGGCGTTGAACAATTAGATTTAGTCCAAAAATATTTTGAAATGAATGGAGTATCAAAATATAAAAATTCACAAGGCAAAGTCACAGGCGGAACACTATATACATTAACATTCTTGCCAGCGTTTGCCGGAAAAGAAGTTTTATGTCAAAGAGGCGACATTTACTATAACGCAAACTCTGGACTAGACGCAAATGGTGATGGAAAAATCACACAAAGCGAACTGAGCGACAGGGTCAGAAACAAATATAACGAATTTGCAGGCTAATTGTAAATTTTTATTAACTAAGTAAGAAAAAAACTACAAATTTAACAAAAAAAGTCGATTAAAAAATTATAGATAAAGGTGTGTGCATATGAATTTAAAAAATTTAAAACTAGGCTTTAAGGAATATCTGCTTAAGATTACGACTGATCAAAACAAAAAAGCAGAGCTAGAACAAAGAGATGATGTCAGTATTTTTAGCCATAGTGACGAATTTCGTGACTATGTTAAAGATGAATTAGGCTATGAATCTAAAAATGTTTATACAAGCATTGAAGAATTGTTGTCTTTAGAATTTGTTGACGGCAAACTAATCAACCCAGATGAAGAAACTGAACAAAGCACACAAGAAATCGCACCAACAGTAGACACAGAAGAAGCACAAGAAACACCTGATGAAGAAGAAACACAAGAAGTCGACTCAGAAGGCGAAGAAGCACCAGCAGAAGCGGTTGTTGAAGATACAGAACTAAGCGAAGAAGAAATGATTCAAAACGTCATGAATGAATTAATGAGTAATGACAAATTCTCTGAAATCGTTGATCGTTCAGCAGATGGTGAAATTTCAGACGAAGAGCTTTTGGCATTTTACGAATCAATTTCAGGCTATGATGGCGACATGGAAAATATAAGTCTTGATGACATTATGAGCGCCGGAAAAGAAGTAAATGACGGCACATTTAAGTTTTTAGATGAATTAGATTTAGATGACTCAGAAGAAGTTAAAAATGAAGCTGATGATTTAAAAGCCAAAAGAGAAGCATATAAAGAAAAACTACTCGAAGACTCAAAAGCTGAAGCTCAAAAAGCACAAGAAGCTATTGCAGCTCAACAAGCAGCACAAGCAGGTGGCACGGGTGGTGCAGGTGGCGCTAGCGGAGGTGGCGGAGTTTCTGGCGGTGGCGGAAGCTATGGCGGAGGCGGCGGCACAGGAGTATCTGGCACAGGAGCTTCTGATTTAACAACGCAAGGAACTGGGGCTAAAACTGTTGAAGAAATTCAAAAAGAATTAGATACAGCGCAAACAGAACTAGATACAAAAGAAGAAAACTTAACCAACGTTTTAAATGGAAGCGACGAAGAAATTCAAGGCTTGCAAGAAGACGCTGATGAAGCATATGAAACATATCAAGAAAAATTGCAAGAAGTTGATGAAGACCTTGCAAAAGATGTTGATGACAAAAAACAAGAAATAGATACAAAAGAAAAAGAAATCAGCGACAAAGATATAGAAATTGCCGATCAAGAATCTACAATTTCAGAATGTGAAACAAATTATTCAAACGCGCAAGCAACAACAAAAAATCTTGAAACAATCTTGCAATCGTTAGGAACAGTTGATTGTGGAGATGACGCAGAAAAGAAATCAAACCTTGAAGCACAAAAGAAACAAGTACAAGCAGAATTAGACGCAGCAAAAACAGCAGAGCAAGAGGCAAAAACTGCGCTTGACGACGCAAAAGAAAAACTAACAACACTTGAAGGCGAAAAAGAAACCTTGCAAGGTGAAGCAGATACACTAAACGAAGAGATGGCAGCTCTTGAAGCAAAAGTTGCTGAAAAGTATCCTGAAATTCAACAATATATGGATACATATAATGAAAAGAAAGATTTAGTTGCAGAAAAGAAAGAAACAAAAGCAGCAACAGCAAAAGAAGAAGTCACAACGGCGCAAGACAAGGTTAATGACTTAAAAACACAATTAAACGAAGCTAAGAACGCTGAAAAAGTTAAAGAATACGCATTTGGCGAATTTGGCGAAGATATTGTTGAATTTGCAAGAAGCTTCCTAGGTTGCAACGAAGCAGATGGTTCAGCAAACAAATTCCTTGGCGGACAATCTGCAGCGGCAATTCCTTGGTGCGCAGCATTCGTCGAATATTGTATGAAAAATGGCGGTAGCTATGATCAAGTGCCAGATTGGTACAAAAACGTTGATAACAAATGGTACTGTCCAAATATTTACAATGCAGCTAAAAACGCTGGCGCAATTATTAATGGGCAAGAAGCAAAACCAGGTGATATCGTCTTGTTTGACTGGCATGGTGATGGCACACGCGACCACATTGGTATTGTTAAATCTGTTTCAAATGGTCAAGTCGTTGTCGTTGAAGGTAATACATCAAACCAAGTTGCAGAAAAAACATATACTATTAATGATGGCAGATTAACATATTGTAAAGTTGTTTCATAAATATAAAAATAACCGCTTTAGGCGGTTATTTTTTTCTCTTTAATGCTGTTTCAACAAGTCCAACAAACAGTGGGTGCGGGCTTGATGGGCGAGATTTGAACTCTGGATGGAATTGACATGCTACATGCCAATCATTTTTTGGATATTCAACAATCTCTGCTAAAAGCCCATCTGGACTTGTTCCTGAGATAAC
Source organism: Candidatus Gastranaerophilales bacterium (assembly GCA_017402995.1). GTDB lineage: Bacteria > Cyanobacteriota > Vampirovibrionia > Gastranaerophilales > Gastranaerophilaceae > RUG14156. The sequence goes on along the minus strand of JAFQOV010000014.1, from coordinate 18,693 downwards.
TAAACCATTTTCTTCAAGAATTTGTTTATATTCATTATTAAATTCAAATCTGTGTCTATGACGCTCTTGAATTAAGTCTGATTTATAAGCATTAAAAGCTTTTGTTCCTCTTTTAACTTTACAAGGGAAACTTCCAAGGCGCATTGTTGCGCCATATCCAGCGATATTTTTTTGCTCTTCCATTAAATCAACAACTTTATATTCGCTATTTTTATCAAATTCTGTTGAATTTGCACCTTTTAAACCAGCTACATTTCTTGCATATTCTATAACAGCACACTGCATTCCAAGGCACAAGCCAAGATATGGAAGATTATTTTCTCTTGCATATTGAACAACCTTTAATTTGCCCTCAATGCCTCGAACACCAAAGCCACCAGGAACTACAACTCCATCAACATCAGACAAATGTTTTTTAACATCATTCATGGATTTAATATCTTCAGAAGCAATCCATTTAATGTTTATTTTAGCTGAATTTTTAAAACCGGCATGCTTTAAACTTTCAACAACAGAAATATATGCGTCATTTAGCTCTGTGTATTTTCCTGCAAGCGCAATTGTGATTTGTTTTTTAGGATTTTTAATCTTTTCAACCATTTCCTTCCAAGGTTTCAAATTAGCTCTTTTGTCTTTTAATCCTAAAGTTTTCAATACTTGTGTTGTGATTTTTTGCTCTTCTAAATACAAAGGCACTTCATAGATTGATTTCATGTCTTTGCATTCAATTACACAATCTTTATTTACAGAACAGAAGAGCGCGATTTTATCTTTTTCTGCTTTTGATACAGGAACTTGTGTTCTCAAAACAAGCATTTCTGGTTGAATACCATAACTTCTTAAAACATTAACACTGTGTTGAGTTGGTTTTGTCTTAAGCTCACCAGATGTTGGTAAATATGGCAAAAGAGTAACATGAATTGACATTGAATTTTGAAAACCAATTTCAGAACGGAATTGTCGAATTGATTCAATAAATGGCAAACCCTCAATGTCACCAACTGTGCCACCGACTTCTGCAATCAAAATATCCGGATTTGTTTTTTTAGAAGCTTGAATTAATCTTGACTTAATTTCGCCTGTAATGTGCGGAATCATTTGAACAGTTGCACCAAGATATTCGCCTTTTCTTTCTTTGTTGATAACTGTTTGATAAACAGAACCAGATGTAACATTGTTTATTTGAGAAAGATTTGTATCAATAAATCTTTCGTAATGTCCTAAATCAAGGTCTGTTTCAGCGCCATCATCACAAACAAAAACTTCGCCATGTTGAAATGGGCTCATTGTGCCAGGGTCAACGTTGATATATGGGTCAAATTTTTGAATTGAAACACTATACCCACGCGCAGATAAAAGTCTGCCCAAAGAGGCGGCAACTATCCCTTTTCCCAAGGAACTCACTACGCCACCTGTAATAAAAATGTATTTTGTCATGTATCCTCTTAGTTAATCTTTGGAACTTTGAAAAATTCACCTTCAACATCAGGTGCATTTGCCATCAGCTCTTCTCTTGTATTTTCGTAAATTTTATTGTCTTCTCGCATTACATTATAAAATTCAATTGCATGGTTCATTGGTTCAACACCAGTTGTATCAACAGCATTCATCTTTTCAACATGCGCTAATACATCACCCAATTGATGAGTAAATACTTCTTTTTCTTCTTCTGTAAGTTCTAATCTTGCAAGTTTTGCAACGTGTTCAACATCTTTTATTGTAATCATATTCCTACCTCATCTATTAACTTAACAAAAAACACAAGATATTGCAATTTTTTATTAAGTTACTTTATAATAAATATTAATGGATAAGAAGAGTAATATTTTAATCGTAGAGGACCATGCCTTAACAGCATTTGCACTAAAGGCAAGTTTGTCATCTCAAGAATATATAAATGAAATTTTTGACGCATCTGACGCCAAAGGCGCGTATGATATTTTAAAAGAAAACAATATCGATTTAATCTTAATGGACTTAGGATTAGGCGAAATTGACGGCACAGAAGCGATTAAAACAATAAGAAAAACAAACAAAGAAGTTAAAATTGTTGTTTTAACTTCGCATTGCGATAAAGCTGAAGTTCAAAAATGTTTAAAACACGGAATTAGCGCCTATTGTACAAAAGATATAAAACCAGATAAACTATCTGAAGTTATAAAAGATGTCTTGAATGGTTCAATGTATTTTGATTCTGCTGTTTCAAAATATGTCATGCAAATGACAGAAGATAAATCTAAAGAAAAATTTGATAAAATCACCATAAAAGATTGTTACAACTTGACTCAACAAGAAAAAAGAGTATTAATATTAATAGCAAGCGGTAATTCAAACTTGCAAATAGCTAAAAAACTTGCAATTTCAATCAATACAATCAAAGTCCATGTTTGTTCGATTTTACAAAAAATGGAAGTAGAAGACAGAACGCAAGCAGCAATCAAGGCGATTAGAGAAAATTTGATAAATTAAGGGGTGTTAATGTCTGCACTAGGTAGAATTTTAATTATTGACGACAATTCAAAATTAATGGAAGATGCTCTTCCAATGTATGGATACGAAGTCAAAGCAGCACATGATGGACTTTTGGGGCTTAAAATTTTAGACGAAGATACAAACTTTGATTTGATTCTTTTAGATGTCGTAATGCCTAATTTAGACGGTTGGGAAACTTTAAAAGCAATTCGCCAAAACGAAAAAACCCAAAAAATACCAGTAATCATGCTAACATCTGTATCTGACGCAAATAAACAAATTTCTGGTTTAAAATTTGGCGCAGATGACTACATTGTTAAACCTTTTGTTTTACCAAATTTATTAGCGCGTATCGAAGCGTTATTACGTCGCAGTTTGTGGAATAAAGATACAAAACAAACAAATGCACTTCCATTCATCAAAGACGAGGAAATTTGCCCATTAACACAACGTGAAAAAGAAATTTTAACCTGTGTATCTCGCGGAGATACCAATTCTCAAATCGCAGAAAAGCTATTTGTTCGCGAAGTAACAGTAAAAACCCACTTAAACAGTATATACCGCAAATTAAAGGTTGATAACAGAGTTCAAGCGGTGTTATTAGCCCAACAAACAGGAATTATATAAAGGAATTAAAATGCGCACAGATTTAGTTGATTTAATTATTAATGATTATCCTTCTTTTGAAAAAATACACGAAGAAAATTCGGACATAGAAATTTCAGAAGCAGATTTTTCTCATTGTGTATTACAAGATTGCGATTTTTCAAACATAGATTTTTCAACATCATCTTTTCAAGAAGCAAATCTTTCAAATATCAACTTTACTGATTGTGACCTAACAAGCGTAGATTTTTCAAGAGCAACTGTCACAGAGTGTGATTTTACAGGCGCAATTTTAAATGGAACATCATTTAACTATGCGACTGTTTCATTTTGCAATTTTTCAGATGCCGATATGGCAGGTTGCAATTTATCCGAGGCAGATTTATCAGACAGCGACTTTTCAACTAGCGAAAATCTAGATTCTTGCCGTTTTGACGAAAGCACAACTTGGCCAGATAATGAAAAATTGCCAGAAGATTTTGATTGCTCATACAACTATGATTTATCTTCTTTGAGAGAAGAGGAAGAAGGACAACAAGAAGTCTATTAATCTTCATCAATAATTAATTCGAAATTATTTGCGCCGATAATTCTTGTATTATCAGTCTGCTTTGTGTTGAAAGACAAAATCTTTGCTTCTTCAACAATAACAACGTTATGCCCACCTTTATATGCGATTATTACATCACCTTTTTGAGCATAAACACTTTTGATGTATGCGCCAATTTCATTATAAAAATCAACTCTGATTTTTCCTTTTTGAACTAACATAATCTCATCTGTTCGAGTTGTTTTTTCATTATATGAATTATGAAAATGAGCGCCTGTTTTTTCGTTTTGAGAATATGTTTTTAAAGAAAGTTGAATAGAATCATTTTCTTCGCTAAAAACAACATCAGAACTTAAGTCATCTATATTTCTAATGACTTTTGCGTAAAGAATATTGTTTTGCGTAATTAATTTTTCCATCTAAATTTTAATTAGTTTATTATTTTCATCAACATGTGCAATTTTTGGAACAAAAGTTTCTTGTTCTTCTTGCGATAAAAGCGCATACGCAACAATGATGATTTTATCTTTCACTTGAACTTTGCGAGCAGCGGCGCCATTTAAACAAATCACACCTGAATTTGCCTTTCCTTCAATAACATATGTTGAAAAGCGTTCACCATTGTTCACATCAAGAATTTCAACCTTTTGATTTGGCTTAATATTAACTTCATCAAGCAAGGTTTTATCGATTGTAATAGAGCCAACATAGTCAAGATTTGCCTCTGTTACAGTTGCTCTATGTATTTTTGCATATAAAAATTCGTTAAACATATAATTATTTTATCATAAAAAATAATTACAAGTATTTTCTTTATCTTTTTGACCAATTGAACAGAATTGAACAGCACATTTTTCATCATCACACTGCAATCTATTGATATTATAAGTCATTAAAGTAATTTCATTGCCATATTTGTCAATGACTCCACAGTGCATATTATCTGTACATGCTTTTGTGTGATAGCGAGAAAATGGACATAAAAATTCATATTTTGGCTGAATTATCCATTTTCCGTTTTTATCAATTGTTCCAAATAAAATTTTGTTGTCTTTTTTAATTCCTGCAATAGCGAAGTTATCATCATAAAAATCAGAAACTTTATCAAACTGATAGTCAATTTTCACTTCGCCTTTTGAATTTATAAATCCAAATTTTGAAGTTTCTTTATTGAAATCTTTGGTCAATTTAATGTTGCTTATTGCGCAAGTTCTTGCGATTTCATATGGCAGTGAAAGTTGCGCCGAAAGTCGCGTTGGATATTTGTTTAAAGGGATAATTGTTTTTGCAAAATGCTTTGCAACGTAACCATAACTTGTCGCATTTTTGGTTGGAAACAAATATCGAAAAGCAAAATAATTAACACCTATTTCAACAATCACAACCAGACAAAATAAATGAATAAAAATTACTAATAATTTTTCAAATACTTTTTTCATAGCTACTTAATATATTACCACGCTTTGTTTGAATTTATCAACAAAAAAATAATGCGGTCGTTAAACCGCACAAGTCAAGAAAGGAATGGTTAGACTATTAACTTCCTTGATTATGCCACAAACAAAATTACTAGTGCAAATTTATTACTAAATTGTTACATATACTAAACAATTTGTTGACTATTTAAGATATGCCTTTTTCTTTTAACATGTGTTCAACCTCTTTTAAAATTGATTTTTTAATCGAAGTTGTAGAGCTGTCATCAAGTGAATAGATACTTCCTTTGCCAATGATTAGGTAATTTAAATTGACATTATAATCAAGCGCTAGTTTACTTAAAACATTAACGCTTGGTGCACTTTTCGAATTTTCAATGTTTGAAATTGCTTGTTTTGTAATGCCTAATTTTTGTGCAAACTCGTCTTGTGAACAGCCGACCTGTTTTCTGATTTTCTTTAATCTTAAACCCAAATTTTTCATAACACGACCTACTTATAAATCATCACTTGACATTTGTAAATTACCAATGTACTATAATTTTATAAATGTCAACTATATTATAACACAATAAACTGACAATTTACAGACTTGATGGAATTAAGGATTTATGAAAAAAAGATTGAGGAGCAAACTCGAGGCTCAAAACGGGTTTGTCACAAAGTGCATACTAAAAGGCATGACTATTGTAGAAATCGCCGAAAAACTGGATTGTTCGACCTCGACAGTATCAAACAGAATTAAAAAAATCTTTAAAAAATACGAAGCTAAAAACAGAAGTGAATTCATCTTGAACGTGTTAGCGGAAATCATCAAAAAAGATAGAGATACAATTCAAAAAAAGGAGCTTCAAATATATCGTCACCAAGAGATTTTGCAAGACTTGTTTCGTTTAAAAGACAACAAAGAACAACTCCAACAATATATCCAATATATTGAGAAAATTTTATAATTGCCTCATCCCAGTTATTCTACTTATTAACTCTCTACTTATTCGATTTCGACCCTATTTTTAGGGTCTTTTTTTTAAAAATCTTTTTTGTTTAGTGCATCTAAATATAAAAACTTATATTTTTGAGCAGAATCTTCCCAAGAAAATTTAGTATTTATACAATTTTTAACGATATTTTTGAAATCATTTTTTCTGTCGTAATATGTCCAGACAGCATTTTTAATTTCATTTAACATTGATTGTGCGTCATAGCTTAAAAACTTAAAGCCTGTCGCCTTTTCGTTTGGATAAGCAACAATTGTGTCATCAAGCCCACCAACAGCACGAACAATAGGCGCAGAGCCATATTTCATTGCAACCATTTGCGATATTCCACAAGGTTCAAACAAGCTTGGCATTAAAAACATATCGGAAGCTTTATAAATTTTATCAGATAAATCAGCCTTAAAGTCAATCCAAGCGCGGATATTTGAAGAATTGTTTGATGACCAAATCAACATATTTTGATATCCTTCTTCACCCGTTCCCAAAAAGACAAAATCACAAGGCAAATTCATTAAATCAAATTTGCAAAAATCAATTAAGTCAATCCCTTTTTGATACACAAGGCGCGAAATCATTGCAATCAAAGGGCGATTAGGATTTTTTGGCAATCCAAAAGCTTCTTGAATTTCTTCTTTAAATTTTGCTTTTTCTTTGATATCAAATTTTTTTCTGTCATATTTTGTACCATTTAAAATTCCGCAAAGCTTGTGTGTTTGACCTCTTAGGGTATAATCCATGCCTTCACCAAATTCTGTACCCAAGATTTCTTGAGCATATCTTGGAGAAACAGTGGTAATTTTATCAGCGCAATACAAAGCGCCTTTCAGCCAGTTAACTCTGCCATAATGTTCAACGCAATTATCATGATAAACATTATCCCAGCGCATGTTTGCAAAATCGATTGCTTTTTTATCGCACTCACCTTGATATGCAAGGTTGTGAATTGTGAAAACAGATTTTGTATCTTTATAAAATTCATCAAATTTATAATTAGATTTCAAATAAACCGGCAACATGGCGGTGTGCCAATCGTTTGCATGGATTATATCTGGCTTAAAGTTTAATAATTTTGCATATTCTAATGTTGCTAAAGAAAACGCAATATAGCGTTGCATTTCATACATTTCATCACACCATTTTGGATAAACAACATTAAAACAAGAAAAATATTTTGGATTATCTACAAAAAATACTTTCACTTTTGTCGATGGAATTTCGCACATTTTTAATTTAAAAATGTGTTGAGAATGTCCCATATTAATTTTTAAATCAGAATTTTCAAGCTCGACAATGTTGAATTTTTCTTCGTCAATACACCCGTAAAGTGGCGTAAAAATAGCACATTCAACATTTTGTTTATCTAAATATAAAGGTAATTCACCAACAACATCAGCCAACCCGCCAACTTTTGAAAAAGGCGCAACTTCAGCGGAAGCAAACAAAACTCTTAATTCACGTCTTTGTTTTTTGAAGATTTTAAACAAATCTAATGTCATAATTCTATCCTTTATATTTAAAAAATTGATAATATTTTCAAAGCTTCTTTGATTAATTCTTGAGAGTCATCTTTTTTCAATGTTGTGAATGCTGTTTCAATCGCATTTGTATATTCATTTTGGCTATATCCCAAAGATTGCAACACAACTTGCGCTTGCGCAATTGTCTCTGAGGAGATGTTTGAATTATTATTTTTAGCAGAAATTAAATCTGCTTGAATATCCATTTTTGTTAATTTATCTTTAATTTCAAGAACGATTTTTTGCGCCATTTTAGGTCCAACCCCCTTGGTTCTTGAAATAGCTTTATGATTTTGCTCAATCACCGCATTAATTAATTCGTTAGTTTCAAATTCATCCAAAAGAGCAAAGGCAACTTTTGTACCAATGCCAGAAACAGAAGTCAAAATATCAAAAATAATTCTATCTTGTTTGTTTAAAAACCCGCACAAGAACATATTGTCTTCTTTATGAATTAATTTAGTATAAATTTTACATTCAGAAGAAATATCTGGCAAACCCATCAATGTACGCGAGTTAATTAAAATTGAATAGCCAATACCTTGGTTTTCAACTGTACAATAAGGGAAATTTTTGTCCGCTAATTCGCCTTTAATATAATCAAACATATTAACTCCTAATTGAATTATAGTTGAAATTGCAAAAAAGAAATCATTTTTTGAAAAAAATTTTACAATATTTAAACCCCACAGGTTGTATGCAAAAGGCAAATTTATTGCTATAATGTTAAAATATTAGCTGAACAACAAAAGGAAAAAATATGGATAAAGTTATGTATAGTGGTGCGCAAATTCTATTAAAATCTTTGCAACAAGAAGGCGTAGAGGAAGTTTTTGGCTATCCAGGCGGAGTTGTCCTGCCACTTTATGATGCACTTTATCTACAAGACGATATCAAACACTATCTTGTTCGTCATGAACAAGCTGCAATCCATGCCGCAGAAGGCTATGCAAGAGTATCTGGCAAAGCTGGCGTTGCAATTGTAACATCTGGTCCTGGGGCATGTAACACAATCACGGGGCTTGCAAACGCATATTATGATGGAACACCCTTAATTTTAATTACAGGACAAGTTAATTCAAAATTAATCGGACAAGACGCCTTTCAAGAAGCAGATATCGTCGGCATTACACGCTCTTGTTGTAAACACAACTATCTTGTCAAAGATGTTAGAGATTTAGCACGAGTTATCAAAGAAGCATTTTATATTGCAACAACAGGCAAAAAAGGACCAGTTGTAGTAGACATTCCTGTTGATGTTTTTAACGCAAAATGCAATTTTGTATATCCTAAAAACGTTGAATTAGTTGGCTATAATCCGACATATAAGGGACACCCTTTGCAAATTCAACGCGCACTAAAAACGCTTTTTGAAGCAAAAAGACCAGTAATCATTTCAGGGGGTGGGGTTGTTGCCTCAAACGCCTCAAGAGAACTAAAAGAACTTGCAACAAGACTTTCAATCCCAGTTGTACACACCTTGATGGGTGCGGGTACATATCCAGATAACCTTGAAACAAGCCTTGGAATGATGGGCATGCACGGAAGTTATTGTGCAAATTTAACAGTTGCAAATTCAGATTGCATTTTTGCAATCGGCACAAGATTTTCTGACAGAATTACAGGTTGCCTAAAACGCTTTGCACGCGACGCACAAGTAATTCATATTGATATTGACCCTTGTTCAATTTCAAAAAATGTTAAAGCCTCAATTCCAATCGTTGGTGATATTCATTATGTATTAACAGAAATGTTGAAATATCTTGAAAAATCAGGTCACAAAATAAACGAGGAACAGAAAAATAAATGGTTTAATGAAATCCAAGAATGGAAAAATAAATCTGTCATAACAGAAAAAAAATCCGAAAAATTAAGCGCATTGACCGTTTTAAAAACAATACACGAATACACAAAAAATGACGAACCGATTGTTTCAACCGAAGTTGGTCAGCACCAAATGTGGACAGCGCAAAATTTTAAATTTAACGAACCTAGAAAATTAATCACCTCTGGCGGTTTGGGCACAATGGGCTTTGGCTTCCCGGCTGCTATGGGCGCAGCCGTTGCAAAAAAAGGCTCATACATTTTAAATATTGCAGGTGATGGCTCAATTCAAATGAATATTCAAGAATTGATGACTTGTGTAGATTACAAATTTAAAGTCATAAATTGCATTATTAACAATGGCTATCTTGGAATGGTGCGTCAATGGCAAGAAAAAATCTATGACAAACATTATTCACAAACAAAAATATCTTCACCAGATTTTGTAAAATTAGCGCAAAGCTATGGGGCTCTTGGGCTTAGAGTAGAAAAAGAAGAAGATATAATTCCTGCATTACAACAAGCAATTGAATATGACGGACCGGTTATGATTGATTTTGTTTGTGAAAATTGTGAAATGGTTTATCCTTGGGTATTGGCCGGAAAACCAATTGATAACGTTTTATTATCTGGAGAGGATTTAAAATGAAATTACATACAATATCAGTATTAGTTACAAACGAAGTTGGTGTTTTGTCGCGTATTGTCGACCTTTTTTCTGGTCGAGGCTATAACATTGAAAGCTTAACCGTTGCACCAACTGTTGATAGCATATATTCTCGCGTAACAATCGTCACAAAAGCAGATAATGACGTTGTTGAACAAATTTGCAAACAATTGAACCGTTTAATTCCAGTTATTAAAGTTGCAAATTTATCAATCGGCGAAGCACTAGAATATGAAATTGGTCTAATTAAAGTCGGTGTTTCAGACGAAGTCAAAAGTGATTTCATAAACATTGTTACTCAAGCAAATGCTAAAATTTTAGACGTAAACGACAAAGTTTATACAGTTAAAATTGATGGCGACGAAAAAGCAGTGCAAACTTTTGCCGAACTTGTTCGCCCATATGGAATTAAAGAATTTGTACGCTCTGGCAAGGTTGCAATTACAAAAGGCAATCAATTTAGCATAATTAAAAACAAAAAAGAAGAACAACAAATTAAAAATATTTAGCTTTGTAAACTTTTTTGCAAATAATATAAAGAATTTTTCTAATTTGCCGACTACTTGAGCAAGGATTAGCACAAATAAAGGTTAGTTAATGGAAATATCCAACCGTTTTGGTGTGTCAAATTTTAACAAAATTGCACCAAAACAACTTGCAAATAGTTTTAATATTTCAACACGCGGTAATATTGAAGAAAATAGCGGAAATGACAGTCTTGCAAAGGCTAAAATTGCGCTTGATAACATTTCAAAAAAACCATTATCATATGAAGAAAAACTTGAACTTTTAATCTCTAAAGGCATTGAAAGCAAAGAAGCAATCAGACAATTAATGCAATATAACGATTCGTTATTTAAAAAGGCAATAATGTGCCTTGATTTAAATATGGATACAGACGAAATCGATAACTATATCAGACATTATGATGGAGATGAAAAAGGAAAGAAAATCATGGGGCTGGTTAAGGCTGGTCTTCCATATGATTTTGCAAAAAGTGCTGTAACATACAGTCGTTTTGATGATGAAAAACTTGAAACATTAAAGAAATCAAAATTTGATTTTTCTCAAAAAAGAAGGCATTTTAAAATATCAACTTCGGATATTTATGAAATTTTAAAAGAAAAGAAATTTGAACAATTTTGCGAACTTCAAAAGGAAAACATCAGCGCAAATGTTGCAATTGCAGCGATTGACGATGGCGAAAATATTGTTGAGAATACAAAAAAAGTCGCACAAATGGAGCTTGGTTTACCAAACGATACAAAATGCGCATATTATTTACTTGGGGTTATGCCAAAAAATATCAAAAAAATTGTAGAAATTTGCAAAAAATACAACTTAAACCCACAAGAATATTCAACTTGGTCTGATATTGCAAGAACAAGAGAACTTGAAAGAAGCGAAGAACTGCTAGATTTGGGGGTTGATTTTAAAAATCTTGCGCAAGATATCACTTTAGATGATGAAAAAATCAAAGAAGCAATAGCTTTTTCAAAAGAAAACGAGATAGATTTTTCAGAAGTTTTAGAAATATATCAAAGTGAAAACCTTGAAGAAGAGCAAAAAGCAAAATCTCTTGAATATTTAAAAAATAAAGGAATTTCAAGCAGAATAGCAACTCAATTGAATGGATATGACGATAAAATTGCGCAAGATATAGTTAAATATATTTCTTTAGGTTTAACACCAAACAATGCAAATATTTTAGCAAATTATGAACTAGACGAAGAAACAAAAGCGGCAATTTTAGCTTTAATTTTAGATGGAACTTTTGAATATGTTTCTGATGCAAAAGAATATATCGGACTAGATTTAAACGACGAACAAAAAGAACAAGCAAAAGAATTGGTGAAATTAAAAGCTTGCATTCCTTTTGCAAAATTCTGCATAGATAACCCAAGAGTACATCAAGAAGTATTGGATTTAATCAACTCTGGATATTGCGAAGATTTACAATATTTATATGGATATTCTGAAGATGCATTTTTATCAGAAGCCGAATTGATTAGGCTTGGCATTCCAAAAGATAATCTTTCTCTTAATGCTTATGGCTTGACAGATGAACACAAAGAGCTTTTGGCTCTTGGAGTGCCATATGAAACAGTTAGAGAAATTAAACTTGGCGAAGTAAAATTAAATTCATCAGAAGATGTGAAAAAACTATTAAAAGCTGGGGTTGAATATAAAACTGCTTGTTTGATTGCAGAAAAATTGCCTTTGTTGCCATATGACATTGAAACAATTTTAGAAATTGCAGGCAAGGAAGTTTCGGCTGAAAAAATTGGAACGCTAGCAAAAATTCAAAACGAAAACGAACATATCTTCCAAAAAGAAGATATGGAAATTGTGCGCGAATTTGCGAAAGAAGTCGAAGACTTGAGCGATTTTGAAACAGCATATAAGTTCGGATTTTTCAACGAAAAAGCTCTTGAAAACTTAAAAGAAATCCGCAAAAGAGGACTTGAAAAATATTACAGCGCTGAAACTATCGCATTATCTCAAATTGATTTTAAAAATTCAAGAGAAATAGATAGAGCATGTGAGCTTTTAAAAAGAAGAGTTAATATCGCCTTTATTCCATACTTCATTGGTGATGATAACGCATTTTTAACAGCATTATCAGAAAAAAAATATTCAAAAGATTGCATAAGCAACGAAAAAAGTTTCCCGTTTTTTGCAATGAAATTTTATAAAGATGGAATGAACTTAAAAGATATGAGTTTCCTTTGCGAAAGGTCGTACTATACAAAAGAAACGCTAGAATCTTTAACAAAATTTTTAACTAAAGGACATGATATCAAAACAGCAAAAAAATTGGCAGAATATTCTGGAGGCAGATTAACTCGCATAAACCCAGAAGAAGATGAAAAACAAGAGCTTGAAGCAACAAGAGATTATATCTCTGACTTAATTTTAAAAGGTGGTAATTATGAATATATAAGCGACATATTTTATCGTGCAGAAGATATTCAACGCCTTGAAAAATTATTAGAAAAAGGATATAAAATTAATGTCGCTGAAAAAATTGTAGCAATGAATATCAGCGAAAATAATCATACTTTAATTGATAAAATTAAAGAATTTGAAACCGCAAATTTAAATGAACATTTGAAAAGATTATATCCAAATCCAATGTTGACAAAAAGCATAGATGAATTGTATGACTTTAAAAATTACAGTCCATATGAGCTTAAAAAACTTGTCACATCAGATTTGACACTTGAAGATATCAAAAAAAGCGCTAATATATTTATAAAATCACCGCTAAAACAAGCAATGAAACAACCAAACATGTATTTGAGCGGAATTCCAAGTGAAGATACAGAAAAAATTGACGGAAAATATCCTGTTTTATCAGAAGAAAAAATGGAAGGTTATCAAAAAGATATGACAGACTTTTTCAAAAATAGAATGACAGAAATTACAAGAATGTTAAAATATATTGATGTGGACACTTTTAATCAAATGATGGACAAAAGAACAACAACATTTTCTGCGCAACTTGAGCAATTAAACAAAATGGATAGCAAACATTTTGAACTTGCTTCAAAATTGATGAACTGCAGAAAGGAAAATGGCAAACTTTTGAGTGCAAAAGAAAAAATTAACCTTGCCAAAATTTCGCTCTACCACCAGCTTGGCTATCTTGATACAGATTATTTAGAAAAATTTATCAAAGACGGCAAAGTAGATATCGAAGAACTTAATGCGAAAATATTTGAAAAGTTAACTGAGGTTATTGGTTTAACCCCAGAAGAAGTTAAAAAAATTCCAAAAGAAAAATTTAATTTTGATGAAGAATACATGTATCTTCTTTTAAGGACTCAAGCAAGTGCAGACTTCTTATGGTTTAAAGAACAAATTGCAACCCCAGAAGAAACCAAAAAGGCAATTTCAGATTTAGAAGATTTATTAAATGCGCCAGACGAAGAAATTATTCACAACGGTTTAACCAGAGAGGGCTGTAAAAAAATGTTGGAGCTATTAAAACGCGCGCATTTAATGGAAGAAAAGGATATTTATCAAGAATTTTCCAAAATTAATCCTTTTTCACATGTTGATTGTTCAATTCAAGATATTGCAAGATTTGGAATTTTATACGATTTCAAAGACATGATTACAAATGGAAATAGCGAAATTGCATTTGATAATTCAAAAACAAAAGCAAAATTTAAAAAGCTAGGACTTGACTATAATACATGGCTAAATTATAACAAAACAGAAAAATTTGACTTAAATAACGTCGAATATCAGGTTAAGCTTTGGGACAGATTACCGCAAAAAGACTTGTTTATGGGCAATAGAACGTCTTGTTGCACGGCTGTAATTGACGGCGCAAACGGAAAAGCGACTCCGATTTATCTTGCAAATACTGCTTTTAACGTTGTTGAGCTGCAAGATATGAACGGCAACATTTTGGGAATGTCGCGCATTTTTGTTGGAAAAGTCGATAACGAGCCAAGCATTATCGTTGAAAACATTGAACTAAACAATGCGTTTTTAAAAGGCAAGACCGACGAAGACTTGAGCAAAATTAGCAAAAATATGTTTGATTATATAAAAGAATATGGTAAACAAGTTTCAAACGGAAAAGAAATGAAAGTATATTTTTCAAAAAATTATACCCACGTTCCAACTCAAGATTTTGAAAAAGAAGAAAAAAATATTGAATTTATAGGCAATATTTCAAGCGATACAATTTATTTAAATTGTGCGCCAGGTTGGATTATACCAGAAGAACTCCAAAACACAGCCTACGAAATATATTCAGTATAAAAAACGGGTCAATTGACCCGTTTAGATTAATATATTTCTTTTTCTAATTTTTCTTTGATTTTTTGATTTTTTTCATAATCTCTAATTTTTTCCTCTAAGCTTTCTGGATACACTGTGTCTGGCGCAAGCGCTTGCTTTTGAAGCCCTTTTGATAAAATGATTATTTCCTTTTCTTTTAATTTATCATCAGCACAAACGATATCTCTTCCAATGTGTTCTGAAATTATAGAGATGGTGCTTTCTGTTGGTGAGCCAAGCTCGTTTGCTTTTCTTTGAATATCATAACTTATCCAATCTTGTGGCAAATCTTTGATTTTAGAATAATTTTTATCTACACCAAGACGCGTATCAACCTGTGTTGTCAAAATTTCTTCAACATAATCTTTCTGAGATTGAAATCTTGATGGAATAATTATCTCTTCGCCAACGATTTCTTCTGGGTCTTTATTTTCATGTTTTTTAAACAAATCGGCAGCAATTTGCAAATGCCCCAATTCAACATCTAACATAAATTCCCAAATTTTCTTCATTTCATTATCTGTCTCGTCTTCAACACAAGTATAATAATTGCAAACTTCGCAAAATTCGTGGATTAACAATTTTTCAAGCAAAGTTTCTTTTGGATCAATCAAAGATTCATACATTGTGACGTGTTCTTCTTCAACGTCTTTAATTTCTGCGTAAGTTTCTCTTAAAGTATGATTTCCATAGGCAAAACCATGCTCAGCATAGTAATTGTGGGTTTGTTGCTCTGCGCTCACAACTGTTAAAATATTAACTTTTGTTTGAGGAGATGTTTTTGTTTTGTCGTATGGTTTTCTAATTCTTAGAGCATTACAATTATGGTGATGTTGGGTTGGGCGCCCAACTATGATATCGGTTCTATTTTGAACAATATCGTTTGGACAAATCCCTTCTTCCATATATGCCCATTGCGCATAACGATAAAGATGGTCAAAATCTTCTAATAAACCAAAATCAAACGTATCTTTAACATATTTATCAGTTTCGTTTTGAGCAAGCCATGCGGTTAAATCAACCGCAACTTGTTCATATGCAAGTGTTGTTTCCAAAACAGATTGGTCTTTTGGCGCAAGCCAATTTATTGTTGTTTGTTGCTGGTCTTCAATACGACGCATCATTGCAATTGTTTTACATAAATCATTATCTGGGCACAGTCTTGAAAAGGCATGTTTAAAATTCCACGCTTCAATTTCAATCCCGTTCATTAGTATCTGACGCGTTCTTGAATAGCAATCAATTTTGTTTTTGTTATATGGCTTTCTTGAAATCAAATGCCAATTTCTTAATTGTTTATCTAACGATAGACCTTTTTCTTTTAATGCGTTAAAACTCATGAAAAACTCCTTTGTGAATAAATGACAATTCACTTTCGCACAAATGAAAGTTTTTTAAATTGGAAGAAAGGTTATATTTAAAACCATACCGACAAATTACATTTTAAATTACATTGATTACATCTTCCCGCTTTTAAGGGAAGGGGTTGCTTCCCACTTGCAACAATAACTTCCGATTTTGGGGAAGTTTTGAATAAATTACATCAAATGTAATTTATTTGATTAATTTTTGGAATTGATTATAAATTTCTAACAAATCATCATCTAAAAATTCTAACGCTCTGTCCTTAATGTCTTCTGGAATTGGATAATATGCTTCTGCAATGCTTCCTGCGATTGCAGTTAAGGTATCAGAATCACCACCTAAAGATACTGCGAGCCTGATTACTTCTTCAAAATTATTTCCCTCTAGAAAGGCTGTTATTGCCTGTGGAACAGTCTCTTGGCAACTTTCAACGTGATGATAGGTTGGTCTTATTTCATCACAAGTTTTAGATAAATCGTAAGCATATTTTTTCATAATATAATTTTTGATTTCGCTTTTTGTTTTACCATTTCTTGCTAGAAAAATTGCACTTGCAACGGCTTGAGCACCTTTTATACCTTCTGGGTGGTTATGTGTAGGTAATGCTGAAATTTCTGCAAATTTTTCAACATCTTCTAAATTGTCAAAAAACCAAGCAACCGAAGAAACTCTCATAGCCGAGCCATTTCCATAACTATTATATGGCTGAGGGTTATCTGAACATAACCAACGTTGAAAATTATAACCATAGCTCATATATGGATATTCATTTCCTAATTTTTGCATACATTTTGTTATTTCATCATAGGTTTTTTGAGGATCTTTTTTGCCGTTCATTAAACCTTGTGCAACTGCTAAAATCATTATTGTATCGTCAGTAATCTCTGACTCTTCCGAAAACAAAGGAAAATCTGTTGTTTTGATGTTGTAATCATCAAACTCATAAGGACTTCCAACAATATCACCAATTATTGCACCTAGCATAAGTTAACTCCCCATTAAAAAAGCAAAGGCAGCATAAAGATTTGCTAATCCAAAAATGATAAAAAAGATGCAATCCCTAATTCTTTCTTTTTCTGGAATAGAATATTTACCTATAGCTGTTGTTTTAAAAGAAGTTCTAGCTGCTATAAAAGAACATATGCTAAAAAATAAAAATAATAAAAAACCTGCCATATTTATCCTTTTTTAATTTTTTTATAATGCAACATTGTTAATTATCGAATTATACCAATTTTCAAATTTTGAGCGTTGGTGTTCATACCAATGATTACAAACATAATATTTTTCACCAAAAATAGGGTTATAATATCTTGCGTAACCATTTTTATCATATCTACTTTCATTCTTATTTCTTAAAAGAGGAAAACTTAAATTAAAAACTTTCTTGCAGTATGCTTCATTTTTTAGATTTGATATTTCTTCTTCCGACAAGTAATTCTTAGCAAATAGATAATTTAATTTATTTTGTACGGTTGCACCTATTTTAAACTCATTGTATTGAGCTGTCGTATTTGTTTTCTCTTCTTTTGTGTACTGTTTTTTATTAATATTTTTTTCACATAAACTACTCAACTGGAATGCACGCATAAATAATTCCGCTGTGTCAGATACGCTAGAAGAAATTTCAACAATAGGATTTAAAATATTTTCCGTAAAACTTTTATTTGCAAATAATTTAAATTTAAATTCAAAACCTTGCGAACACATGAAATCATAAATTTGTTCTATCCTTTTTTCTAAATCATCATATATAACTGGATTAATTTTAGGAGAAGCAAAAATTATTTCACCATTTTTTACATTGAAATAATGATATAAAACAAGAGCCGAGCGCAATAACTTTTTAGAAATTCTTTCTATTGTTTCTTCTTTTGAACCATAATTTAAGCCACTTTCATGATACGCAATATCTATAGCATAATAATAAGGCATATTATCATCATGGCTAAAACCTAATACATCTAGCTCTGCTTGTTTTATAACTTGTTCATAATTGGCATTATTTTTAAAGACAGGAAAATGAGTTAACATCCTTCTATAAAGTTCTTCAATAGTTTGATCGTTATAGGTTGTCCAATTTGCAGATGGCTTCCAATTTAATTGAGTTATTTTGCATTCTTTGGCATGTTTTAACCAAGATTGCATTAATGACTCACCCATTTCTATTTTCATACTCAACTCCTTTTTCTTCAGTGTACCATAAAATAGAACATATTATATTTTATAATTTTATAACGACAGAAACGGTCATATATTTTACATTCACTGTCAGAGATTTTAATTTCATCTGTCGGACAGTTCAAATTCTGAGTTTATAAAAATGCAAATTAAAATTAAGTAAAACTTTCGGAACGACAGGACTAGGCGAGCTTGCGAAGCCTTAAAAAATACCGAGGTTCAAATCCTGTAATTGACAAAATGCAAATTAAAATTAAGTAAAACTTTCGGAACGACAGGA
>JAFQOV010000001.1 GCA_017402995.1 Candidatus Gastranaerophilales bacterium | reverse complement strand
TTTTGAACACCTTATACAATAATTTCTATACAATGAAACATAAAAAGCTTAAAACGTTCAAATTCCTCTCCGGTTTTATTTTCGTACGTCGTTAAGTTTTTCGCTTATGGAAAAACACACGCACTTAATGAAACGGCAATGCGTGAGGGTTGTCTGAGCGCTAGCGAGTTCCCGTAAGCATTGACATTGAATTTAGTGCGTCTCTAGAAACCCACATGAAACCGAGCCGTGTTTTCTTTTCTTTTTGCTTCGTTTTTCTTTTCTTTGATCGGCGATTGAAAAAAGAAAAGAAAAACGAAGAAGTCCAAAGGACTTGAAAAATAAAGAACTATTGAATAAAACAATATATTTTATTCAAAAATCACAACTAAACAAAAACACCCTTGAAATTTTCAAGGGTGTTTTGACTTAATAATTTAATTATTAAACTAGTCTTGTGCGATTGCCTGTGAAATCAAAGATTTTTACGGCAATTTAGAACGGTATCAAAAAGGCGGAAATTCTACATTCCCGCCTTTTATCACACTCTTTTGACACAAGTCTGTTCGCCAAGCGCAGTCGCGCTAAAGCTCACTAGTCTTGTGCATGTCCTGCTGTACCTAAAACGTCAACCATTTTATGTTTAACCATTTCTTTAACAGCAGTTCTGCCTGGTCCCATATATTCACGTGGGTCAAATTTTTCAGGTGATTCAACAAAGAATTCTCTGATTGTTGAAGTCATTGCTAATCTTAAGTCTGTATCGATATTAATTTTAGCAACACCGTGTTTAGAAGCGAAGTTTAACATTTCTTCTGGAACACCTTGAGCGTTTGGTAATTTACCGCCATATTTATTACATTTAGCAACAAAATCAGCAGGAACTGAAGAAGAGCCATGAAGAACTAATGGGAAGTCATAGCCAACAGCTTCGTTTACTGCTTTTTTGATTTCTTCTAAACGTTTGAAGTCTAATTTTGCTTCGCCAGAGAATTTGTAAGCACCGTGTGATGTACCAATAGCAACAGCTAATGAATCACAACCAGTTTCTTTAACAAATCTTGCAGCTTCAGCTGGGTCTGTATATGTTGAATCTGCAGCAGATACTTTAACGTCATCTTCAACACCAGCCAATTTGCCAAGTTCAGCTTCAACTGAAACTCCGCGTTCGTGAGCGTAATCTACAACTTTTTTAGTTAATGCAATGTTTTCTTCAAGAGGGAATCTTGAACCATCAATCATAACAGAAGAGAAACCGCCGTCGATACAAGCTTTACAAATTTCGAAATCTGCACCGTGGTCAAGGTGAAGTGCAATAGGAACAGTAGTTGTCGCTAATGCTGCTTCAACTAATTTAATCAAATAAGTTTGATTAGCATATTTTCTTGCACCAGCTGAAACTTGAAGAATAATTGGAGATTGAGTTTCTTCAGCAGCTTCTGCAATACCTTGTAAAATTTCCATGTTGTTAACATTGTAAGCACCAATAGCATAACCGCCTTTAAGCGCTTTTTGGAACATTTCGTTAGTTCCAACTAATTTTCTTTCTGCCATAAGTTTTTATCCTTTAAATAAAATACCTCTACCAGACTAATTTACCCCAAAAACATTTTTTCTTCAAGAAAATTATTATATAATAATATATGTTATAAGGAGTTAAATTTTGAAAATAGCAATTGCGTCTGATCATGGCGGGTTAGAGTTAAAAAATTCGCTTTTTAATTATTTAAAAGAAAAACATGTTATAGAGGACTTTGGAACAAACACAAAAGAGTCTTGCGATTATCCTTTTTTCGCAAAAAAAGTTGCAGAAGAAGTTGCAAACAAAAATTTTGACAAAGGAATTTTGATTTGCACAACGGGTCAAGGAATGGCGATTTGCGCAAATAAAACAAAAGGAATTCGCGCAGTTTGTGTTTCAGATAAATATTGCGCTCAAATGACGCGTGAACACAACAATGCAAACATTTTGACCATGGGGCAAAAAATAGTTGACGAAACCCTTGCAAAAGAAATTGTCGATATTTGGTTAAACGCTGAATTTCAAGGCGAAAGGCACCAAAGACGTGTCGATATGTTTGAAGAATAATTTATTGTATTATATATGTTTCTATTGTAAAATTATTACGTGGATATAATTAACTTTTAAATAAGGAAATAAAATGTTTGAAAGATTTACGGAAAAAGCAATAAGAGTTATTATGCTTGCTCAAGAAGAGTCTCGTCGTTTGGGACATAACTTCGTTGGCACAGAGCAACTTTTGCTTGGTTTAATTGCCGAAGGAACAGGCATAGCTTCAAAAACTCTTAAATCTATGGGAGTAAATATAAAAGAAGCGCGCGAAGAAGTCGAAAAAATTATCGGCAGAGGGTGCGGTTTTGTTGCGGTTGAAATTCCTTTCACACCTCGCGCTAAAAAAGTTTTAGAATTATCTTGGGACGAAGCAAGACAGCTTGGTCATAGCTATATTGGCACAGAACACCTTTTGCTTGGCTTAATCAGAGAAGGCGAAGGTGTTGCCGCTAAGGTTTTAGAAAATCTTGGAGTCGATTTAAACAAATGTCGCTCAAATGTCATTAAAATGCTTGGCGAAACAAAAACAAGCTCATCTGGCGCACAATTAACAACTCCAGGGGCTAGTTCAAAATCTGCAAAAACTCCATCATTAGATGAGTTCGGCACAGATTTAACTCTAGCTGCCCAAGAACAAAGACTTGACCCTGTTGTTGGTAGAGAAAAAGAAGTTGAACGCGTAATTCAAATCTTAGCTAGAAGAACAAAAAACAACCCTGTTTTAATTGGTGAACCAGGGGTTGGTAAAACAGCAATCGCTCATGGGCTTGCTCAAAAAATTGTCGATTGCGAAGTGCCAGATATTTTGGAAAACAAAAAAATTATCCAACTTGATATGGGTCTTTTAATCGCTGGTACAAAATATAGAGGCGAGTTTGAAGAACGTCTTAAAAAGATAATGGACGAAATCAGACAAGCTGGAAATATCATTCTTGTAATTGATGAAATGCACACTCTTATTGGTGCAGGTGCAGCAGAAGGTGCAATTGACGCTGCAAACATCTTAAAGCCAGCTCTTTCTCGTGGCGAAATTCAAGTTATCGGCGCAACAACTTTAGATGAATATAGAAAATATATCGAAAAAGACTCTGCACTTGAAAGACGTTTCCAAACAGTAATTGTTGACCAACCATCAATCGAAGAAACAATTCAAATCATTAAAGGTTTAAAACCAAAATATGAAGAACACCATAAATTAATAATTTCAGATGAAGCAATTGTTGCGGCGACAGAACTTTCTTCAAAATTCATTACAGAAAGATTTTTGCCGGACAAAGCTATCGATATCATTGACGAGGCTGCTTCTCGTGTTCGCTTGAATGTTTCTACTCTGCCACCTGAAGGTAAAGAATTAGACAGAGAATTGAAAGCGATCATCAAAGAAAAAGAAGAAGCAATCAGAAATCAAGAATTTGAAAGAGCGTCTGACCTTCGTGATGATGAAGCAAATTTAAAAGATAAAATCCATGAAATTTCAGAACAGTGGAGAGAAAAACAAGACGAAAATAAACCAACTGTTGGTGTTGAAGAAGTTGCGCAAGTCATTGCAACAATCACAGGCATTCCTGTTGCAAAAATCACAGAGGCTGAATCTCAAAAGTTATTAAAACTTGAAGAAACACTTCACGACAGAGTCATTGGTCAATCAGACGCAGTTGTTTCACTTGCAAAATCAATCCGCCGTGCGCGTGTTGGTTTAAAAGCACCAAACAGACCAATCGGAAGCTTTATCTTCTCTGGTCCAACTGGTGTTGGTAAAACAGAGCTTGCAAAAGCATTATCTGAGGCTGTTTTTGGTTCTGAAGATAACATGGTCAGAATCGATATGTCAGAATTTATGGAAAAACATGCGACATCAAAATTAATCGGCTCGCCTCCAGGGTATGTTGGTTATGATGATGGCGGAAATATGTGCGAAATCATTAGAAAAAAACCATATTCTGTTGTACTATTTGACGAAATTGAAAAAGCGCACCCAGATGTATTTAACATCATGTTGCAAATTCTTGACGACGGTCGTTTAACAGACTCAAAAGGTCGTCATATCAATTTCAAAAATACAATCATTATCATGACATCAAATGTCGGTGCTTCAATGATTACAAATACTCAAAAATTAGGTTTTTCTGTATCTGGTGATGACAAAAAAGACAGATATGAAAAACTTAAAGACACAGTTAATGAAGAATTGAAAAAAGCATTTAGACCGGAATTTTTAAACAGAATTGATGATATTATTGTCTTTGCTCACTTGAACCAAGAAGAAATTAGACAAATTGTTGATTTAATGTTGAAAGATTTGTTTAAACGTCTAGGTGAAAGAGACTTAACAATTGATGTTACAGACGCAGCTAAAGATTATCTTGCAAAAGAAGG
Organism: Candidatus Gastranaerophilales bacterium; assembly: GCA_017402995.1. GTDB lineage: Bacteria > Cyanobacteriota > Vampirovibrionia > Gastranaerophilales > Gastranaerophilaceae > RUG14156. The sequence continues at coordinate 1,290 of JAFQOV010000001.1, read as the reverse complement.
CTATTCTGAAGCTTATGGTGCAAGACCTTTAAGACGCGTTATTCAAAAGAAAATCGAAGACGTCTTAGCAGAAGAAATCTTGTCAGGAAATTATGTCGCAAATGATAAATTGTTGATGGATTTTAGAGATGACAAGATTGTAATTGAAAAAGTAACTGAATAAATTTAAAAGCCTCGGAAACGAGGCTTTTTTAATGGGTGTTGGGTTGAGTTTTAAAGGGCTTTGCTTCAGTCGCAACGGCGGACTGTACGGTTTAAAACGTCGAAATTCAACATTTCGCCGTTTTATCACACACCTCTGCCCTCACTTTGCTCAGCTAGTGCGTCGCACTACGCTTCGCTTTGTTCGGGTCTGCTCCTGAGGGCGCGAGCGCCCACGTCGCCATAGTCCAATTCCAAACTGGGTCAGAATTCAACATTCCGACCCAGTTTTCCATCTCCTTCTGCCTTCGCCTGCATTCACTAAGCGCAGTCGCGCTAAGCTCATTTGGCTCAGGTCAAAAAAAGGGGAGCGAAGCTCCCACAAAACACAAAAATAATATGTAAAAATTTTAGTCTGCCTTAATAATGTAATTCACAGCAGCTCCTGCTGCCCCTCCGCCACCACCACCAACTGTTGTACAGAAAGTGTGGGTAAAGTGTGGGTTGTGAAGAACATAGTAACGTAGCTTTGTATAATAATATCTATTCATTTTAAGAAAATTATCATTATATGAAGAATGGCAATAATATGCGTATGTTGTACTATAGTTACATGCATACATATTTTGCTCAAATGGTGCGCCTTCACCTTTGGCATAAATATATGTATATAATCTTCCTGTGGTAACTCCAGGTTTTGTAATAGATGGACCACCAGAAGCAGAATTTGTTACCGTTGTACCGACTGGATAATCCTCAAAATTGTTACCATAAATTTGGAACTTTCCGTTAACTGTTGATAAAACGCTACAGTTATAGTGATTTACGTAAGTAGCGGAAGTAGAACCGCTATTTAATGCAGCATTGGTGGCGGTTGTATAACCGCCATAAGGAACCCACAGTGAAAGTTTATTAGTGTCGTAATTGTTCTGGTTATCAGTTCTGCTTTCTCCTTCTTGCGCATGCTTGCACTCATACAGTGTTGCCCCTGCAGCTGTGAGCATTGTCGAAACTTTTACAATATTACTTGCGCCAAGTTTTTCTGTCATTTTTGATTCATGGCTAAATTGTCCACTAATTTCGTCCCAACAATACATTGCAAAAGCATTGTGTCCTAGAAATATCAATAATAAAACCAATAAAATCTTT
>JAFQOV010000013.1 GCA_017402995.1 Candidatus Gastranaerophilales bacterium | reverse complement strand
ATTTTTCTATACGCACTTAATGAAACGGCAATGCGTGAGGGTTGTCTGAGCGCTAGCGAGTTCCCGTAAGCATTGACGTTGAATTTAGTGCGTCTCTAGAAACCCACATGAAACCGAGCCGTGTTTTCTTTTCTTTTTGCTTCGTTTTTCTTTTCTTTGATCGGCAATTGAAAAAAGAAAAGAAAAACGAAGAAGTCTGAAAGACTTGACGAAAGAAAAAGAAAATGAACAAGAACTTTAGTTCTTTAAAAAATAAAACTTTAACTTTTTGCATAAAACAATAAAATGAAAACAAATAACTCAATATACCCCAATTTAAAAATTCAAGATGACAATACCACAATTAACATGTATAATTACAATAATGAAATCGAACAATCCAAAACTTTTTATTTTTACAGGTCCCTCTGGTGTTGGCAAAGGGACAATTTTGGCGGATTTTTTCAAAAAATCTGACCATAAAATCGTCTATTCAATTTCAAACACAACACGCTCTCCAAGAGATGGTGAAATCAACGGAATGCACTATTTTTTTGTTTCTAAAGACGAATTTGAAAAATTAATCGAAGAAAATGCTTTTTTAGAATATGCGAAATATAGTGAAAATTATTACGGCACAAATAAAAATTTCGTTGAAGGAAAAATCAAAGAAGGTAAAAGTGTTTTGTTGGAAATTGAGCTTCAAGGCGCCTTGCAAGTTATGGAAAAATGCCCTGAAGCAATAAGCATATTCATTAAGCCACCAACCTTTGAAGAGCTTGAAAAGCGTCTTCGCGGTCGTCATACTGAATCTGAGGAGATGATTTCAAAAAGATTAAAGGCGGCGCGTGATGAATTAGCCAATGCAAACAAATTTAAATATGTCATTGAAAATGACATTGTTGATAGAGCAGTTGATGAATTAATTGAAGTTTATTTAAAGGAAACAAGATAATGAAAAATATCTTAATTGGAATTACTTCATCAATAAGCGCATATAAAATATTTGAACTTATAAGACAATACAAAAAAGAAGGACACAATGTTAAAGTTGTTTTGACTCCAAATGCTAAACATTTTGTCTCTGAAATCGTTTTACAGACTTTATCTGAAAACATTGCATATTGCGAGCAATTTGAAAAAAGAGATAATGTTGAGCATATTTCTTTAGTTGATTGGGCAGATTGTTTTGTGTTGGCGCCAGCAAGTGCAAATACTATCTCTGCTTGTGCTTTAGGGTTGGCAAATAATCTTTTGACAAGCGTTTTTTGTGCATTTTTAGGTTCAAAAAAACCAATTTTAATTGCCCCAGCAATGAATTGCGATATGTGGAATAATCCAATTATTCAAGAAAATATTCAAAAATTAAAATCTCTTGGGGTTGAATTTATTGACCCAGAAAGTGGTTTTTTGGCTTGCGGAACCGTTGGTGTTGGAAGATTAGCTAAAATTGAAGATATTTTTGAAAAAAGCTTAAGATTGGTTTATCAAAACAAAAAAAATAATGATAAAAAAATCATTGTAACCCTTGGTGGCACAAAAGAAAAAATTGATAATGTTCGCTATATCACAAATTCTTCATCTGGAAACATGGGTAAGGCTCTTTGTAAATGGGCATATCGTTTCGGGTTTGATGTGTGTGCGATATCTACGGTTGAATATAGTGCAATTTATAAAATAATCAATGTTCAAAGTGCGAATGAAATGTTGGAAGAATTAAAAAAACAAGATTTTGATTGTTTGATTATGGCTTCTGCGGTCGCAGATTTTAGGGTTCAAAACCAAAGCGATACAAAAATTTCAAAGGAAGAAATCGAAAACGAATTTAATTTGAAATTAATTAAAAATCCAGATGTAGTTTCTGAAATATCTAAAAATAAGAAAGAAAATCAGACTATTGTTGGTTTTTGTCTTGCAGACAAAGATTTAATTGAAACAGCAAAAAGAAAACTCGAAAACAAAAACCTAGATTATATTGTCGCAAATGATGTTAAAATTGCGCTTAATACAACTTCAAATGCTGTTACAATCATTGATAAAAATGGTAAAATTATAGATATAGAGCTTGATGTTAAAGATGAAATTGCTAAAAAGATTTTGGAGGTAGTTTGTGATTAAAACTGATTACATTATTTCAAAAATTGAAAAATATGCGTCTTTAGAATTGTCTGAAAGCTGGGACAACTCTGGCTGGCAAATTGATTTAGGACACGATTATACAAACAAAGTTTTAATTGCGCTGTCTTTAACACGTGATGTACTAGAACAGGCTATTACGAATGATTGCGATTTAATCATCACTCATCACCCGTTAATTTTTAATTCAATGAAAAAAATTACAAATCCATTGATTTTAGAAACAATTAAAAACAATATTTGCGTATATTGCGCACATACAAATTTAGATAAAACATATGGCTCTACAACAGACGCTCTTTGTGGTGTTTTGGGGTTGCAAAACCTAATCACAGTTGAAGATTATGTTAAAATTTCACATTTGAAAGATGAAATTGCACTAAACCAATTTATTGTAAATGTTAAACAGGCGCTTAATTTAGACCAAGTTAAATTGATTAATCCAAGCAATATTGAAACCGTTAAAAATGTTGCAATTTGCGCTGGTGCGGGCGGTTCATTTATTGACAATTTGAGAAATTACGACGTCGATTTATATATCACAGGCGATATTAAATTCCATAAAGCATTAGAAGTTGATGGCTTTGCCGTTTTGGATATTGGACATTTTGAATCTGAATTGCCTGTTTTGCCTTTAATTCAAGGATTAATTGCAAAAACAAATGTCGAAGTTATGATTGCACATGAAGAAAAACCATGGGTGATGGTGTAATGACAAAAATTATTCGTTTTATAACTGCTGGCGAATCGCACGGACAGGCATTGGGTGGAATTATTGAAGGGTTGCCTTGCGGATATGAATTAGATTTTGATTTCATTAATTCTGAACTGTCTGCGCGCCAAGGTGGTTTTGGCAGAGGCGGAAGAATGCAAATTGAAAAAGATAAAATTAAAATTTTATCTGGTGTACGTTTTGCAAAAACGACCGCAAGTCCAATTATGTTTCAAATTGAAAACAAAGATTGGCAAAATTGGATTTATCCAATGAGCGTTGACAAGTTTGATTTTGAAGCTTTAGATGAAGAAATTAAAAATAAAATCAAAGAAAAAGAAATCATCAAATTTCGCCCAGCACATGCTGATTTTGCAGGTGCAATGAAATATGATTTTGACGACATTAGAAATGTTTTAGAGCGCTCAAGCGCAAGAGAAACAGCAACAAGAGTTGCAATTGGCGCAATTTGTCAAAACATTTTAAAAAACTATGACATTTCTTTTGATTTTGATGTTTTGCAAATTGGTGAATGCAAAGAAAAAGAAAAATTTGAAGAATATATTAACGAATTTTCTCAAAAAGGCGAAAGTCTTGGCGGGATTATTAAAATTACAATTAAAAACACGCCAATCGGGCTTGGAAGCTTTGTTCATTGGGATAGACGTCTAGATGCTCAGTTGGCAAATGCGCTGATGTCAATTCCTGCAATTAAATCTGTCGAGGTTGGTTTAGGCAAAGATTATGCTCTAAAATCAGGCTTTGAAGCGCATGATGAAATTGAATTTGATAATAAATATATTCACAAAACAAACAATTCTGGAGGAATCGAAGGCGGAATGTCAAATGGGGAAGATATTATCTTAACCGTTGCAATGAAACCAATTCCGACAATGAAAAAAGCTCTGAATTCTGTTGAAATTAAAACACACAACAAAACCCAAGCGCATTTTGAAAGGGCTGATTCTTGCGCGGTTGAGGCATGTGGAGTTGTTTGCAAAAATATGTGTGCAATCATTATCTTAGACAATTTCTTGCAAAAATTTGGATCAGATGTGAAAACTGATATTGATTTGTCTTTTGAAAATTACAAAAAGAGGCTGAATGACAAATAAAAAAATTGTTTTTATAGGAATGATGGGTAGCGGAAAGACAACCATTGCGTGCCTTTTGGCTGAAAAATTAAATTTAGCCTTTTTTGATATGGATAAAATTTTTACTCAAAAATTTAACATTTCAATTTCTGAATTTTTCAAAGAATTTGGCGAGGAAAAATTTAGAATCGAAGAGACAAATATTTTAAAACAAGCTTTAGTAAATGATAATTTTGTATTGTCTTGCGGTGGTGGAGTTATTTTAAAAAAAGAAAATAGGGATTTAATTTTTAATGAAGGTATTATAACAATATTTTTAAAAACAAACTCTGAAACGATTTATAACCGAATTAAAAACGACGTTTCGCGCCCTTTGTTGATGGTTGAAAACCCAAAAAAAGAAATTGAACATATTTTAAAAAAACGCGAAGAGTTTTATAATTTAGCTAAGATTACAATTCAAACAGACAATAAAACAATAAATGAAATTACAGAGGAAATTTTTAGTAAATTATGTCAAACATATTAATTTCAACAAATGAAACTTCAAAAAGTGAAATAATTATCGAAAACGGAATTTCAAAAAATATTAAAGATTTTTTTGAAAATAAAAATTATTTTTTAATTACAAATACTACTCTTGCAAAGCTTTACCCAGAGTTTGTTTACAGCTTTAATGACGATAAAGTTATTGTAATTAAAGATGGTGAAAAATATAAAAATCAAAAAACATATAACCAAATTATTGAAAAACTTTTGGCAAAAAAAATTGAAAGAAAAGATTGCATTGTTGCCCTTGGTGGTGGAGTTGTCGGTGATTTGGCAGGATATGTTGCAAGCACAATTTTAAGAGGAGTTGAATTAATCCAAGTTCCAACAACGCTTTTAGCCATGTGCGATTCAAGTATTGGCGGCAAAACAGGCTATAATACGCAATTTGGGAAAAATTTAGTTGGCTCTTTTTACTTTGCTTCAAAAGTCATAATCGACCCTGAATTTTTGTTCACATTGAATGATTATGAATATAAATGCGGTTTAGGGGAAGTTTTAAAATATGCTTTTATTGAAAAATCTGCTCAGATGCCGCAAAGCTTTGATTTGCTTAATTTTTTAGAGGTTAATCAAGTTCAAGATGTTAAATATGAAATGAAAAATATTATTGAAGCTTGTGCGAAAATCAAGGCTAATGTTGTTTGTTTGGATAAAAAAGAAGGTGGCTTGAGAAAAATTCTTAATTTTGGACATACCTTCGCGCACCCTATTGAAACATTGGCAAAATATAAAAATATTTCACACGGAAAAGCTGTTTCTTGGGGAATAGCTATGGCTTCAAATTTGGCTAAAAATATTGGAAAAATTGATGAAAACTATTATAAACAAATAGTCTCATTGTTAGAAAAATTTGAATTATTGGATAAAAAAATTAAATTTCCAAAAAATAAAATCGTTGATTTGATGTTTCAAGATAAAAAAGTTGAAAACAAAAAGATTAACTTGCTACTTCCTGTGGGGTTTGCGCAAGTTGAGCTTTTTGATAATATTGATTTGCCTTCAATAAAAGACTGTCTGCCTTAGCATTATTTCCAAGTTTGCGCATAACAATTGAAGCTTGCTCGTAATTGTAAGCCATTTGTTCATAGCTTTCTTCTTTGTGAAAAATGCTTAAAGCGTTTTTGTAGTTATCAATTGCTTTTTTATTTTCGCCAAGATATTGGTAATTTTGCGCATTTGTTGAATAAATTGACGCTATTAGTTCATTATTTGACGTATCAAGAGCTGATTGCTCGGCTAAATCTGAGTAATCGCTTGCGCGCTCGATATCATATTGTTTTGTGTATAGGCTTGCAATTTTTGATAAAACTTTACTTTGAGCTGTTTTGTTATCTGCTTCACCGCAATAGGCAACGCTTGAGATATAGTTATCTAGCGCTGGAGTGAACTCGCTGAATTCGTCATAGATTTGACCTGTTTTATAAAATGCGTTTGCTTTTAAATTTAAATCTTTTGCTTTTGTTGCTTCCCAATAATCGCGAAGAGCATAATCAACATAGTCGTAATTGTCAAAAATCTTTCCGCGTTCCATATGAAGCGCAGCTTTGATGTTTTCGTTTCCGTTTTCATCTTGTTCCAACAAGCCAAGAGCTTCATTTAAAAGATTAACCGCGTTGCTATCGCCTTCATTATTTTGAGGTTGATTTTTTGCTTGAGTGAATAGTTCTTTTGCTTTTTTGTCAATTTCGTTGTTTGGTGAAAAAGCGCCCTGTTGTTTTATTGGCTCAATTTTAACTTCGCTTGATGTATTTTGTGAAATTTCAATTGTTGATTCAATTTCCTCGGGCTCTTCTTGAGCAATTGGTTGCTTTTCTTCTTGAATAGTTTCCGCTTCTATGACAGTTGCTTTTTGCTCGTTAATTCTTTCTTGAGCTTTTTGTGGAAATTCAAGTAAGAAATCTGGGTTAATTTCTTTTGGGTCTGCTTTTAGGTTTATTTTTTGTAAAAATAGCGCATCAATCCAACCTTCAACGACATTTGAAGGTTTATTTAAAGTTCTTGCAATAAAAGAATCTGAAATTTTAGAGGCGATTTTTAAATTTGCAGTAATAATATCTCTTGAAGGTGTTTCTTTTTTAGATTCTCTTTCAACTAAATCCAAATAGACTTTGACTTCGTCTTGCACGTCTTTTGGGGCATTGATGGCTAAAATTGTGCTTCTAAAATCAGTCAAAACTTGGGAAATATTGATTTGACCTTTTGTATAATCTATTGCAACTTTTGTGCCGTTAGGGAAAGTATTTTGCTGTTTTGGGGTATTATCATCAACTGGGGTTTGTTGATTTTGTTGCTCAGAATTAATATCGCCTTTTTGTGTGCGATATTTATTGTGTTTTGTATAGTTTATATTTATCGGATAAATTGAATTATACAAAATAAACCTCTAATTTCCCCATTTGTATTATAGGAAAAATTTCTCATGTAAATGTCATACATTTGTATTAAAAATTGGTCAAAATCTACTAATAATTTAATCTTTTTTGATAAAAAATCAAATTTTCCATGCCTTTTTGAAAATATTTTTATTTTTTTATTAACAATACTTAAAATAACGAGAAAATTGGCATGGTTTTGATTATAATAATATTATGGTATTTAGGAGTTTTGTTTTATGCCACAATATGTTTTTAAAATGAAAAAGGGTGAATTAGAAATCGAATTTTCGTCTGATGATGCAGAATTCGTTGAACAACAGCTTGCAAAATGGAGAGAAGAAATTCTTAAAAAGCATAACTAACTGATAGAATTAGGGTTTTGTAGTGTTTTATAATATCAAAATTAAGGCTGATGGATCTGAATTTATTTTAGAATCGTCAAATAAAGAAATTACTCAAAGAGAAATGGATATTTACTTTTCTCGAATTTTTGATGTGAGTGAAGAATTTAAATCTCAAATTAAAGACGTTGAGGTGAAATCTCAAAACGTTATTTCAATTAACGAATTTGATAAACACACTCAAAACGAACAAGCGCCTGTTGTTGAAGAAAATTTTGAAATAAAAATAGAGCCTCAACCAGTTGTTGAAGAAATTAAAAACGAAGAACCAGTTGAAACTGTTAAAAAAATTGTTATTCAAGAACCAATCAAAGCACAAAACGATTGCGTTGTTGAGGCTATGGATAATGAATTAGTTTTTGAAACAGAAGAGCAAAATGAGCCAGCTAATGAAAACAGAATTGAACACATTAAAAACGCCCCATTGACAAGCATTTTAATTCAAAATGAGCCATCTGATGAAGAACAAGATTACGTATTTGCAAGACAAAAGCTTCTTTATGAAGAAATGAAAAAAGAAAAAGAAAAAATTGATATCATAACAGAAGAAGAAAACCAAAAAAGATTAAACGATATCTTTGCAAGTGACATATCAGAATATGATGAAGATATCGAAGATGCTGTTGTTAATGTTAAACAGGATATTGAAAATTTTGCAAATATTGAAAATCAAGAAAATATTATTCCTTCATCAGACTTGGTTTTTGCAAACCAACAAGCTGAAAAACTAGCTTGCGAGAAAGTTGTTGAGCAAGACCAAGAACAATCTATTGAGCAAGCTGAAGAAACACTTCAAGAACAAGTTTTTGAAAAAGTTGTTGAACAACAGGAACAAGTTGAACCTCAAACAATACAAGAAAACGAGCAAAATCTAAACAATGAAAATGCGCCATCAGAACATGATGTTCAAATTCAAGAGCTTGAGCAAATGCTTGAAAGTCAAACTGTTCAAAATCAAACTCAAGAGCAACAACAAAGCGTTTCGGAAGAACAAAAAGATTATAATAATGTTGATATAATTGATTTATCTACATTTGAAGAAACAAACTCTGCAATTAATTCGCAAGTTGTTTCAACAGATGAAATTATTAGTATTAGAGAATCAGCTATTCAACCACAAAACTCCCAAACGCCTGATTTTAAAACATATTTAGAGGAATTTGACACAGAATCGCTTGTTGACGATTTCTTGATTTGCGCTTATTATATTAAAAACATCTTGAAACAAGACGGTTTTACAATGAAAATGATTAATTCAAAACTATTTCAAGCAACTGGTAAAATCGCAGATATGTCTGTTGTACAAGAGTTGTCAAATAAGGAATATATCTCATTTGTTCAAGATGAAATTTCAAACAAATATTTTATAACACCAGACGGCGAAAATTATTTTCAAGCAAATTTCGAATAAAAAATGAACTATATTTTTACTTTTTTGATTTTAATCTCAATCATATGCGCAATCATCAACAATAGGCTTGATGTGGCAATTGACGAAATGCTTAAAAGTGCTACTCGCGCAGTGCAAATATCTTTTTCTTTAATTGGGATTATGGCTTTTTGGCTAGGTATTGTAAAAATTGCTCAAAACTCCGGTTTGATGGAGTTATTTTCAAAACTTGTTAAAAAACCACTTGTTTTTTTAATGCCCGATTTAAAAGAAAATCCAAATGCTTTATCTAATGTTGCTCTTAATATTTCGGCAAATGCTCTGGGTTTATCTAATGCAGCTACGCCTTTTGGGATTAAAGCAATGGATAATATGCAAGAAAAAAATCCAAACAAAAACGTTGCAACAAATTCAATGTGTATGTTTTTGGCTATTAATACTGCGGGTTTTCAAATTGTTCCTGCGGTTGTGATTGCAATATTATCCGCAAATGGAATGTCTAATCCGACACAAATTATTTTGCCAACATTAATTGTGACAACAATAGCTTTTGTAAGCGCAATATTTTTTGCAAAAATTTTAGAAGGAAGGTTTGAATGATTAAATTTTTAAATCTGCTTTCTTTATATATTTTGCCTTTGATAATTGTGTTTATCTTGATTTACGCTCTAGCAAAGAAAACACCAGCATATGAAAGTTTTGTTGATGGCGCAAAAGACGGTTTTTCAATTGCAATTAAAATAATTCCATATTTAATCGCAATAATGGTATGTACAGCGCTTTTAAGGGCGAGTGGAGCGATTGATATTGTTCAAAACCTTTTGAAACCTGTATTAGACTTTTTAAAAATTCCAGTTGAAACAACTTTGATTATGCTGACTCGTTCTTTATCTGGCTCTGCAACATTAGGGGTTTTGGGCGATATAATTAATCAAACAGGCGTTAATTCATATGCAACAAAATTGGCTGCTGTGATTGCAGGAAGCTCTGAAACAACATTTTATGTCGCAAGCGTTTATTTCGGTTCTGTTGGAATTAAAAAATTTAAACATGCGCTTTTGGCGGGCATTTTAGCAGATATTGTTGGAATATTTGCTGCAATATTTGTCTGCTCTTGGTTTTTTCTTTAATTATTCGAAATAGCCAATAAAATCAATGTTTCGATACAGGTTTTGATAATCTAATCCAAAGCCGACAATAAATTTGTCATCAACATCAAAAGCTGAATAATCTGGATTTATACAGAATTTTCTTTCACATTTTTTGTTTAATAAAACTGCAAGTTTTGCGCTTTTTGTTTTGCATGATGTTTGAATATAGTTCATTAAAAAGTTTAAAGTAATTCCAGTGTCGATTATATCTTCAACAATTAAAACGTTTTTATTTTCAATATTTTCAAGATTTAAATTAATCGCTTTTACTTTTCCTGTGGAGTTTTGCGCATTGCCATAACTTGAAAGAGTAATAAACTCCATTCTAACGGGCATTTTAAGGTGTTTAGATAATTCTGTAAAAAACATCACGGCGCCTTTTAAAATGCACACCAAAACAAGCTCTTCATCATTTGGATAGTCGTTGTTTATTTTTTGCGCAAGCTCTTTAATTCCCTTGTAAAGACTTTCTTTGTCGATAAGAGTTTTTAAATCTTTAATATTTTTTTCCATAAATCCTCTATAATTTTGCTTCTTTATAGTAAATTTTATTCTTTTTTATCTCTAAAAACAACTTTTTATTAACGGAAATTTTTGAATGTTTATTTTCTAAAATAAAATCGTCGAATTTTTTAATGTTTTTATAATTTCTATATTTTAAATTGTCGCCTAAAAAATCGTTTAAAATTTCATATCTTTGCGCTTTTGTTTTGGATAAAAACTTGTCTTGGATTAAGATTTCACCATTAAATACTTCATTTTTAAGTTCGTTTAATTCTTTTTCAACGATTTCCCTTGTCGAAATTGCGTTTTTGATTAAAATTTCAATGTTATTAACATAATTCGGATTGATTTTTTCAAACATTGGTAAAATCTCTTCGCGGATTAAATTTCTTTTATATTTTGTATCTTTGTTTGATAAATCAATCTTATATTCTTGGTTTTTAATGTTTAAAAATTCCAAAATATCACTTTTTAAAACTTCCAAAAGAGGTCTATAATATATCCCTCTTTTGCTTGGAATTGCGCAAAGCCCCTTGATTGAAGTCCCTTTAATCACCCTATATACAAGAGTTTCAATGTTGTCATTTTTATTATGTGCTAACAAGACAACATCTGTTTTTTGTTTTTTTGCGCAATTTTCAAAAAATTCATATCTTAATTCGCGCGCAATTTCTTCTGTTTTGAGAGAGTTTTTTGGCGCTTTTTTAATGATTACATCAAAACCATATTTTTTTGCAAATTCTTTTGTGAAAAATTCTTCTTCTTTTGCTTCTTCGCGCCAGCCATGGTTAAAATATGCAAGAGTGATATTTAAATTTAATTTTTCTTTTAATTCGTTTACGATAAGTGCCAAGGCGGTGCTATCTGGACCAGAAGAAAAGCCGAGAATAATATTTTTGTTTTTAATATTATTTTCATTTAAAAAATTTTCAACCGTTGAAATTATGTTATCAACGGTTGAAAGAATATTTTTTTCGCTTTCCCTAGACAACGGGCAAGTCTCCTTTGACGTCTGCAATCTCTGCACCATCTAAATCAAAAACCTTAGCAAGTGCAACAGCTGCTTGGTCTTTATATTGTTTTTCTACAAGACAACTGATTTTGATTTCACTTGTTGAAATCATTTTGATGTTGATTTTTTCTTGCGCTAATGTGTTAAACATTTTAGCTGCGATACCTGGTCTGTCAATCATGCCAGCGCCAACGATTGATACTCTTGTGATGTCGCTATCAATGTGGATATTGCTTGTGTTTACAATTCCATAAATTTCTTCTTTGATTTGGTTAAATTTGTTCAAATCGTCGTTTGAAATTGTGAAAGCGATATCGTTTGTGTTGTTTGATTGTCTTGCATATGATTGAATAATCATATCAACACTGATATTTTTTTCTGCTAACAAATTAAACAATTTTGCAGCATTTCCCGGTTTGTCTTCAACGTCGCAAATAACAATTCTTGTTTGAGAACTATCACAAGCTAGACCTGTTACGGGTTTGTTTAATTCCATTTCTTCGACTCCTATTATTAAAGTTCCTAAATCTTCAAGTTTAAATGAGCTTCTAACTCTCATTGGGATTTTGTTTGCCTTTGCTGTTTCAACAGAACGTGGGTGTAAAACATTTGCACCAACACGAGCTAACTCAAGCATTTCTTCATATGAAATTTTGTCTAATTTTTGAGCTGTTTTAATAATTCTTGGGTCACAAGTATAGACGCCCTCAACGTCAGAATATATATCGCATCTGTCTGCTTGAATTGCGCTTGCAATTGCAACAGCAGTTGTATCAGAGCCACCGCGACCTAATGTTGTGATTTCATTATCTTCGCAAACGCCTTGGAACCCAGCAACAATAACGATTTTGCCTTCGTCTAAGTGTTTTTTGATTTTAGATGGGTTAATATCAACAATTCTTGCACACATATGGCAATTTTCTGTTTGTATTCCAGCTTGCAAACCAGTCAAGCTAATTGCGTCGTTTCCAGTTTCTTGGATTGCCATTGCAAGTAATGACATTGAAATTTGTTCGCCAACAGACATCAACATGTCCATTTCGCGCTCAGATGGTTTAAGAGTGATTTCTTTTGAAAGTTTGATTAAATTGTCTGTTGTATGCCCCATAGCAGAAACAACAACTACAACTTGATTTCCTTTGTTTTTTTCTCTGAGTGCGGCAGATGCAACATTTTTAATTTTTTCAGAATCTGCAACTGAAGTGCCGCCAAATTTCTGTACAATGATACCCATTTTCATTTCCTTTTGTTGTTTACTTCGAATGTATTTGTTTAATTTGTTCGACAATTTCTTTTTGGTCTGTCTGTATTTTATCACAAATTTCTAAAATTGTATTTTTTATTTCCATATTTTCGGGATTTTTTGTTGAAATTTCTGACAGTGCTAATAATTTTATCATTAAAAACTCTGATTTGTCATCAATTTTAAATTTTTCGGTAATTTCAAGTGCTTTTTGAGCCTTTCCTAGTTTCAATAAACATTGCGCCAGCGCCATATTGCAATTTAGGTCGTCTGGTGAGAGTTTGATTGCTTCTTCAAATTTTTCTTTTGCCCTATGTGTTTCTTGCGCTTTAAACAAAATAATTCCATATTTATAAATTGTTTCAAAAGATGTTTTGTCAAGCTCCCAAGCGCTTCTGATGTATCTTTTCGCTTTTGTATATTCTTCTTTTTCTGCCCAATAAGCACTTAAATTTAAGTACGCATATTTGTTGTTTTTGTCGTATTCAATTGTTTTTTGCCAATATTTGATGGCTTGTTCTAAATCTTGGATTTTTGAATATGCGTTTGCGATTTCAAAATATATTCCATATAGCGATTTATCAAGCTTTAGCGCTTTTTGATATTGTTCTATTGCGCCTTTAAAATCGTTTTGTTTTTCTAAAATTTGTCCAAGATTAAAATATGTTGGCGCTAGTTTTGGATTTATTTCTATTATTTTTTCAACTTTTTCTTTTGCCTCATCTAGCCTGTTTGTTTTAATTAAAGAATAGGCTAAAGAGTTTAATATTTCGGTATTATTAGGATATAATTCAAGCGCTTTATAGTATTTTTCAATTGATTCATCATATTGAGCGTAATTTTGCAAAGAATCTGCCCAAGCATGTTGAAATTTCCAACTTTCTTGCCCTATTTTTTCGTTTGTTTTAAATGTTCCAAGGCAATTTTCCTTGTCGTTTAAATTCAAGTAGCTTTGCGAAATCAAAATATAATTTTCTGGTTTTTGTGGGTTTAAGCTTGCGCTTTTTTTACAAAAATCGATACATGTATCAAAATTTTCAAGTTTTAAATTAATATATCCACACATATACAAAGCTTCGGAATGAAACGGATTTTGGTTTAAGACGCGTTTGAAATACATTAAAGCTTTGTTATTTTCGTTTTCGTCCATCAATAAAACCCCTAACATCATCAAAGGTTGAGTATTGATTGGGTCAAGGATATATGCCCTTTTTAGCATTGTTTTTGCAAGAGCTTTATCGTTTGTTTTAATACAAAAAATGCCATAGTTAAGATATGTATAAGCGTTAGTTCTGTCTAATTTTAATGATTTTTCAAAAGCAGATTTTGCAAGTTTATCATCTTCTAATTCGCTATATACTCCCGCAACAAGCCCCCAAGCTTTTGCGTTATTTGAATCTGCTTTGATTGCTTTTCTAAAATATTTTAGTGCTTCTTCGAAGTTTCTGTTTTGAGCTAAAGTAATCCCATAGTTGATATATGCCTCTGGATTTGCTTTGTTCATTTCAATGCTTTGCTCTAGTTTTTCAAAACCTTTTTCTTTGTTTCCATTGTTTATAAGGTGCATTCCCCAGTTTATATATGCCCAAGAAGGCAAAGCTGGTTCCTTTGCGATTTGTTTATATTGATTAATTTGCTTGTTGAAATTTTCACTTGAAATCAAAAGCGCATTAATATATTTAAAAAATTTTAAAACTTTATAAAACATCTTGCTCCAAATATACTAATGTGTCTGCAATATCTCGAATTGCGCCATTTCCGCCGTAAAAATCGCTAATTTGTAAATTTTGTACTTTAAAAGGCAAAATTGGGTTCAAGTTTTTTGGTGCAATTCTATACTCAACAAGTTCAAAAGCGCTAATGTCGTTTATATCATCACCGATATATAAAACCTCATTGCTTTTAAGATTGTATTTTTTCATGATTTCTTCAAGCACAATCCCTTTTTGGCGAATGCCGCCGTGGATTTCTTCGATATTAAATTTGTCTTTAAAATAGTTCAAAATTTCGCTTTTTTCGCCAGAGATTATTCCAAAATTAACCCCAGCTTTCAAAAGCATTGAAACACCCATAATATCTTTAAAATTTAGCTTTTTTTGAACCTCTCTTTTTTCGGAAATATAAATAGAGCCGTCTGTGAAAACGCCGTCAAAATCGCTTATAACCATCTTTATATCTTTAGATAAATTTAATTTCATTAATATTTCCTTAATTTCTTTTTAATTGGTATTTCATTTTCATATACAATTTTTTTGCCATCACCCAAAATAACCGGAATATTTCTTATATCCCTAATCATTTTTCTTAACCCTTCCATCTCTAAGCTTGCGCTTTGATCAGAGCCCCACATTGTTCTGTCGAGTGTAATGTGCCTTTCAACTGCACATGCTCCTAAAAGCACACTTGCTTCGGTTGGGAAAATTCCTTTTTCGTGTCCCGAAAAACCAATAGGACAGCTATATTTTTCTTTTAAATATGGAATTACTTTTAAATTCAATTCTTCATTTGCAGATGGATAGGTTGATGTGCAATGGAATATGACCAAATTTTCTTCGCCTAAAATTTTAACTGCGTTATCAATTTCATCTAATGTTGACATGCCGGTTGATAATAAAATTGGTTTTTTTGTACTTTTAACTTTTTTTAAAAGCTCAATATCGGTTAAGCAAGCAGATGAAATTTTATGCGCGCAAACGTTAAATTGTTCAATAAAATCAACACTTTTTGTATCCCAGCAAGATACAAACCAAAGGATATTTTTCTTTTTGCAATATTCATCAATCGCCTGATATTCTTCAAATCCAAACTCCAACCCTCTTTTAAGGTCTTCGTTTGTTTCCCCAAAAACACTTTGCCTTGGAGTTTTTAATTCTTCTTTTGAATAAACAAGTTCAATTGTTCTTTTTTGAAATTTAACCGCGTCGCACCCGCAACTTTTTGCCATGTCAATCAATTTTTTGGCGTTTTCAAGGCTTCCGTTGTGGTTAATCCCAATTTCTGCAATCACAAAGCAGGGGTGATTATCTCCAATATATTTATTCGCGATTTTAACTTCTCTTGTCATTTTATCCTTCGATATTTTGTTTGATGTCTTTTAAAAATGAAATATTGTTTTGCGTCGCGCCGATTAGCGAATATTCGTCATTAATCTTTATCACATGCAAAGCTTTGTTTTGCCCGAGGCTTGTTGTTGAAACGATTTGAATTTTGTTTAATTCGTTTTCTTGTTGAGATAATTTAACCTTTGTTAGCTTTTGGTAAACAATTCCTGTTAAATAAACCAAGCCAATTACAAAAAACAAACCTAAAAATAATGAAAAATAATTTGGCTCATACATGCTATTATTTTGTTTTAAAACTTCTTTAATTTCTTCACTTCCTTGATATAGCTCAGAATTGGCTAATGCAGCAGTTGAAATTATACTTAAACAAAATAATATTTTTTTCATTCTATCCTCCGAAATTGGATTTAATTATATCTGAAATCAATGGCAAGTGCGGTCTTTTGCCAATTAAACACAAGAAAGATAAATAACACAAAATTAAAGTTGTGATTAACCCTGTGATTGTAAAAGTGAAATATAGTGGCGTTTGGTTGATTGCAATATCAAGCCATTTTGCAAAGTTGCCAATAAAAGGAACTACGCTGATTAAATTGATTGCAATTGAATATATCAAAGAAATCACTGCGAAAACAATTGAAAGAAAAATTGCTTGATATAAATTAAAAGATAAATAATTTGTTATTGATTTTTTTGTTAAATTTGCAAAAATAATCCAAATAAGGCTGAAAATGCCAAATGTGAAATATGCCAATATTGAAATTAGTCTATCGCTATACGCTATTTTCATTTTTCTTCCTTCATTTTGTTTTCAATATATGAATTTATCATTTCAAGATAAATCAATTTAATTTCATTGTTTTTAGGAGCTGCTTTAATTGCTTTTCTGTAATATTTAACAGCTTGCGTATAATTATTTAAAAGAATATATGTGTTTGCAATGAACGTCATGATTTTTGAATCTGCTGGTTTTAAAATGTTTGCAGTTTTGTATATTCCAAGCGCTTCTTCATATCTTTTCTCATCAATCAATAAGTTTGCAAGTAAAATATATGCGTTTGTTTTTTCTGGAACTAACTCAATTGCTTGTTTTAGAGAGATGATTGCTTCGTGCGCTTTGTTTTCTTCTGAATATGCAATTGCGCGACAAATCCAAGCTGGGTAATATTGAGGATTTAAGTTAATCACGTTTTCAAAGTTTTTTTGTGCGTTAACATAATCTTTCAAAGTGGCATATGAATTTGCAAGGCAAAGAATTGCTTTTGTATTATTTGGGTTAATTTCAACCGCTTTTTTGTAATATTCCAAAGCTTCTTTTGTGTGCATTTGCATTTGTTCAATGTTTGCAATGTTAATATAATTTTCTTCGTTGAATTGGTCTAGCTCAATTGCTTTTTGGTAATATTTTTTTGCTTGCTCACGGTTGTTAATGTCTTGATATAAATATCCAAGAGCTGAATAAATATCTGAATTATCTTGTTCAAATTCGAGCGCTTTTTCATAGTTTAATAAAGCAAGCTCAAAGTTTTCCACTTCGGCGTAAACATTGCCAATGTTGTAATATGCGCTTGCATTTTCTGGGTCTTTTTCGATTGCTTTTTTATATTGCTCAATTGCCTCAGGATACATTTTTTTGTAATAGTAAATACTTCCAAGGTTAATCAAAGCTTGGCAATCTTCTTTGTTTAGTTGCGCAATTTTTTGATACAGCAAAAGAGCATTGTCTAAATCATTTTCTGAAATATAATAATTTGCCAAATTAACATAATGTTGCACATTGTTTGGCTCTTTATTAATATTTTCTTTTAATTCCCCAATAATTCCTTCGTTTTCCAATTTAACCCCGTTTGAATTTATTTAAAAACTTTTGTATTTTCAAAAATATATCTGCTTTGCGCTAGCGCCATGTTTTTTAATGAGCACATTCCCCCATCTTCAACGCTCATCACCCCAATAGATTTAAGCCTGTTGACTACAAGTTCATTAAGCTCTTCTGCCTTAATGAATAGTGCACAATCGCTATTGCAATCACAATTTTTAAATGGACAATTTTTCATATGACTATTATACACTAAAATTATTATTTGTTATAATTTATATATGCAAAATATTTTAATAATTATAGACGACATTGAATTTAAATATTTCGAATTTAACCAACTAGTCACAAATTTTTGGTTTGTCCATGAATTTTGTTTGCGTGGCTATAATGTCTTTGTTTCTTTAAAAAGCAAGCTTTTTTTAAAAAATAATTTACCTTTCGCGCTTTGCTATAAGACAAAAATTCAAGAAGAAGATATTGTTAAAAATGATGTTGCAGATGAAATTTGCTTAAATGATTTTCAATTAATTTTCTTCCGTCCAGACCCTCCATTAGATAATGACTATATCAACGCTTCGCATGTCTTATCGTATGTTAATGAAAAATCTACGTTAATCATGAATTCACCAAGAGCAATCCGAGAAAAAAATGAGAAAATATATGTCAACGAGTTTCCTTCTCTTGCGCCAGAAAACGTTGTGAGTGCAGATGAAAAAATCATTAAACAATTTTTGTTTGATAAAAAAGAAATCATAATCAAACCGACAAATCTTTGCTTTGGTTCTGGTGTTTTTTATTTGAACGACAAAGACAAAAACATTAATTCAATTTTAAAAACAGCAACAAATAACTTTAAAACACATGTCATGGTTCAAGAGTTTTTGCCCGAAATTAAAAATGGCGATAAAAGATTAATCTATGTTTGTGGCAAAATTTTTAAATATTGTGTTTCAAAAGTGGCTACAAATGACGATTTCAAATTTAATGAGCATAATTCTTCAACTCTTAAATTTGCAACTTTGACTCCCGAAGAAGAAAAAATTGAAGCCATTGTAAAAGACAAATTTGAGCATGATGGAATATATCTTGCAGGATTAGATGTGATTGATGGAAAAGTCATTGAAATTAATATTACAAGTCCATGCTTTTTTATTAAAGAAATTAATGAAATTTTTAAAATAAACTTTGAAAAAATGATAATTGAGCGCATTGAAACATATGCAAAAGCCAAGCTAGAGGCTAATTTTGCACTCTGTTAAGAAAATATTAACAAATTTAAAAAATACTAGCAAAAATTAAAATTTAGTGGTTTTATAAAAGTACCATGAAACTTAACAACAAAATTTCATATATTTCGCATTCACAACTCTTAGAGAAGCAAAAACTTCCTGCAACAAATTTAGAGCGTAGAAAAAAAACGCATATAAACACGCAAGAAGTAATAAATAATGGAATATCAAGACCCGCAAAGGCGCTTAGCTTTAGCGGGTCTGCAATTTCTATGTCTGAAAAATTTGTTAAGTCAAAAGCAGTTAATAAATTAACAAAATTTGTAAACGACAACGAAGCTGCATATAATGCAATTTACGCACTATTAATCGCCGGCATTGTTAAACCATTGGTTGTCATGCACATGCCAGGTTCAGAAGATAAAGATAAACAATTAATCGCTACTAAAAACTTTTTGCAAGCCTTTATTGGTTGTTTCATGGGTTTAACCATTGGTGGTGGTTTTGTTAAAAAATCTTTTGATATCATTAAAAACAATTTAAATTTAATCAAAGTCAATCCAGATGACACACTTTCTGTTGTTAAAGAAACTAGCGAAGAAGCTCTTGAAGTTGCAAAGAAAAAATTAATCTCTGAAAATACAGGACTAGCTGCAAAATTTGCTCAAGCAAAAGACATGGCAAAATCTTCAGAAGGTTTATCTAAAATTTCTGAATTTGCAAAAGGCATGTTCAAAAAAGTAAAATATGAACCAACAGACGACGCAATTGCTAAAAAAGCGGTTGATGTTGTGGAACATTTCAAAGCAAATCACAAAGATATCTTTGCTAAAAATATTGAATTTGTGAAAAAAATTAAAACAGATTCAGCAACAGGCGACGCTTTTGTTTCTTTCTGGAAAAATTCAACAGGTGCTGCAACTTCAATTGCAAAAGCAAAAGTAGCAAGCGTTTTCTTGCCGATTGTCGTTGGCGCTTTGTTTGGTAAAAGAGCTTATGACAAACACAAAAAACAATCTCAACAAGAAGTTCCTTCAACTCTTTTAAATTCAAATACATTCAAAAAAGAACAAGAACAATTTACTCAAGCTTTAAATAAACAAAATCAAATCGCTTTCAAAGGCAATTTGTTAAACACAGGAATTGAAAAACTTGCAGTTGGTATTGAAAATCTTGCAATGACAACTGGTGGTGAAAAAGCGGTTAAGGTTCTTTCAAAATCTAAAAAACCATCTGCCCGCATGGCAGACTTAGAATCTGCGCTTTTAACTTGTTATTGGGTTCAAAATACAATTCGTTCTAAAAAAATTGATCCTGATCAAAAACTTGGCTTAAACGTTCATACTGTTCTTGTAACTCTTGTTTCAAGTACATGCGCATTTATAATCGATAAATTGTTTGATAAACCTGTTGATATAGCTCGCAATACATATGCAACTGAGGTCAAAAAAGTAGTTAATTCAACAGTAGATAAACTTGGCAAATCAGCTTCTAAAGAGCAAATTTTTGAAACAGTAAAAGAAGAAGCAAAATCTTTACTAGGCACCGAAAATATTGCAAAACAAATTTCAAAAGTTGGTTTAGAAGATGAAAAGATGATTTCAAATGCAATTGATAAACTAGCAAATAATTACAAAGGCAAAATCTCTAAACTTAAATCATTAACAGTATTCACCCTTGTTGTTCGTTTCTTGGTTCCTGTTTTAATGGTTCCAATTTCAGGAAAACTTAAAAAGAAAATTATTGAATTAACTTCAACAAAGAAAAAACAAGTTGACTCTTGCGAACAACCTAAAAAATAAATACGCAAATAACATGATGAAAAATTAATTTTAATATGTTATTTTATCCTTGTTTAAGGAGAATAGCATGAAAAAATTAAATAAAATCTTGGCTGTAACTTTTGGTGTTTTGCTCTTGTCACAAGGCGTTTTTGCAACTACATTCACCGATAAATTCATCAAATGTAGTCCATATGTGCAAGATGAGGGCAATAGACTTATTCAAGTTGCTGGCTATGTAAATAGAGTTTGTGTATATCGCGAATTATCGCTAGATAACAATCTGCAATGTGAATTTGCAAGAAAACAAAAAACTTTAATTAACCAAGAATTAAAGCTAAGAAACTATCAAGATACTTCTTTAGATTTCTTGCAAACCTATGATAAATATAAAAATGATGGTGATATTTGTAAAAATGTCACTGTCGAATCCGTTAAAGCAAAAAAATAATCTTGAACACCCGAAAGGGTGTTTTTTATTAAGTAAAAAGTAAATGCTTAGCTAGCTTTTGGTCTATTTTTGTGCAAAAAAATGGGGACATTTTGTCCCCACTAAACACAAAAATAATATGAAAATTTTAATTTGCTTTAATAATGTAATTTACAGAAGCGCCAGAGGTCCCGCCCCCACCGCCAGAGCTAGAGTGGTCTGAAACTATGCAATAGGTGTGGATAAAATGAAAGCCATGCACGTAATCGTTGTACATATTATTGCCGTTGTAATACCCTAAGCCAATATATCTGGTGTAGTTGGTGCTTTTTGTCCTGTCTGGCGTAAAATATGTATCCGAGTTTAATATATATGCTAATTTAAAGGGAGTATATGAACCGCTGTAATAACCTATGCCGCCTTCACTTGAACCCGTTTCATTTGCTGTCGGCATATTTAATGGTGTACCGAGATAATATTTTGTGCCACTTTCTATGTAGTATATATAATTTTTAAGTGGTATTTCTACTTGTCGCATTGTGCTATCTAAACCTATTAGTAAATGAACTTTTGTTTTTGTTCTGATTATTTTTATATTACTTCCTAGTGTGTCTTGCATTTTAGATTTTGTTTGTGGGTTAAAATCTGTATCAACTTCCTCCCAACAATCCACCCCAACAGCATGAGCTGTCATGCTCATAAATATCAAACTTAATATTATCAATAAACTCTTTTTCATCTATTGCACCCCTCTTGTACTCATATTTCCGCTTTGGCTTCTAAGTGCCCAGTTTTGTGTTTGACTGTTTGCGTCTGTATTATCTTCATCTGATGCACCAATTAAAGTTAACCCTTTTAAATTTGGTAAATTTGTTCCTTTAAGATGTTGTTTTAGTTTCGGATAATCACTTTCTGAAAAGCTACTTCCATCACAAAGCAACCACCCATCAGGAATATCATTTTTATGTCCTAAAAAAGCAACAATTGTCCCAACAGGAACAGAGCTTCCTCCTGTTGTGATATCAATATTTTTTGTCATCTTCTTTGTAATTACAGGTACAAAAGCAGATAGTAAAACAGAAACCACGACAAGCGTGATTAACATTTCAACTAGCGAAAACCCTTTTTTCTTTTTAAATTTTAAATACATAACAATAAATCCTATTTTTATTTCTATTCAATAGAAGATTTTTATAAAATCATGTCATGCCATAGCAACTTTGTCAATAAAAATTGTTGTTGCACAGTGTGCAAAAAAAATAAAAAATATTATATATTTGTCATGGATAATTATGGGCGAGTTAAGTAAAAATTTAGGGCGAAGAATAAAACAAATCAGAGAAATGCGCGGCATTAAACAAGTTGCGCTTGCTGAGCGTTTAAACATGGAGCCATCTAACTTAACAAGAATTGAAAGTGGATATCAATTTCCAAAAGAAGAAAATCTTGTTAAAATCGCTCAAATTTTAGAAGTTGAAGTTGGCGATTTGTTTCAAAATAATAATCAAGTTTCGCGCGAAGAAATGCTTTCGAAAGTGTCTGATATTATTAATAAAATGGATAATGAAGACGTCGAGTTTTTATATAATTTTTTAAAGCTATATCAATTAACTTAATTAAATATAAACTTTTGTAAAATATTTAAAAACTATCTTGAAAATTAATTTTGAAGTAATACGATATAAATACTGCAAGTTTGCCTTGCGGTTATGGTTTGAAAAAACTGTTGACAATTAAAATTGACGTGTTAAATTTGAAAATACGGCAATTTGGTTAAAGCCACAAGTCAAGAATACAGGAAGTCATCAAATAATCCTGATTTAATGTGAAAACATTTTGCAGAAAACTGCACATTGAAAATAGAATATCAATCTATCAATTGTAATGTTGAAAAAAAGATAGAGTTTATTCAAACAAAGTCTTAACTTCAATAATGAACTTCAACCAATAATAATTGATACCAAATACAAACGACAAATACCTGTTGATTTTTTTAAGAAACAACAATTGGACAGCGACTTAGTGCAGAAATTTCTTACAAAATTTGTTT
>JAFQOV010000012.1 GCA_017402995.1 Candidatus Gastranaerophilales bacterium | reverse complement strand
CGCCGATGAAAGAAAAAGAAAACAGAACCAAAAGAAAAAGAAATATCGGCTTGGTTATATTATTACATTCTAGAGACGCACTAAGTTCAATATTTGTGCTTTCGGGAACTCGTGGCTTCGCCACTCAAACAACCCTTTCGCACAAACATTTCACTAAGTGCGAGTGCTTTTCCATAAGCGAAAAACTTAACGACATACGAAAATAAAACCTGAAAGAATTTTATACGCTTTTAAAATTAATTATTCAATATTAAACAATTATTGTATAAGGTGTTAAAATTCTTGAATGTTTTATTCAGGAGTTAAGTTTTGAAGCGTTGCAAAAAAGCAAAACAATTCAACCAAGCCCGAGGTTTCTTTCTTTTCTCGTACTCTTTTCTTTCTTTTCATTTCGGCGTTTGAGAGAAAAAGAAAGAAAAGAGTACAAAAGCTTTAGCTTTTTATAAAAAAACAAAACCCTTCCTCTAATCTATCTATTTTCCTTTAAATTTCTTGATATAGCGGAATATATATAATAGACTTTTTGTATATTAAGATGGAGTTTTTATGAAAAGTCACAAATTTGCTTTCACATTAGCTGAGTTAATGATTGTTTTATCTGTCATTGGTATTTTATCTGCAATTTTGTTGCCTGTTGCTTTTCAATCAACTCCAGATAAAGATATTTTGAAGTTTAAAAAGGCTAATAATACCCTTGCGACTGTTGTGAGAGAGCTTGTGTCAAACGAACAATATTATAAATATGGCTCACTTGCATATCCTGTTTGGGCTTCAGATAGCTCTACTGGTGATATTGTGAGAGATGTTGGCTGGACTAGTGGTAATGCATCACCTGGACCAATTTATTTTTGTAAATCTTTTGCAGATGTAGTTTCGGCAAAAAATGTAGATTGCGATTTGAAAATCTACCAAATGCAAAATTTTACTGTAAGGTTGAATATTAGTAGCGCTATTCATAATGCAATAGTGAACAATGCTACAGATATTCATGAAGCTGCCAAAGAAAAACTTGACCAAGTTTGTCAAGCAATTTTAAGGGGTAATTTCGATATTGATACTTATGGGCTTAATTCGGTTCTTGTTGCAGATAACGTTTTATTTTATGGAGTAGGAAAAACTTTTGGAATTTCATATGCCTCTTCTGAAGATGATTGTTATCCTGGTTTTGAATTTCCTGCTAAAGACCCTTTAGGAAAACTTTATTGTGGTGACAAAAACGGTAACGATTACATGTATGAACCTATATGTATGGATATTGATGGCTTTGATGGTCCAATAAAACCTTTTGGTTTTGGCATTCGTTCTGATGGAAAAATTTTAACAGGTGCGCGAGCTGATTGGTGGCTTAAGCGTGATATTACCAAAAAAGAAACAGTTGATTGTTGTCCTGCGGCTCTTGGCACAAGTTTTACAGCTTTTGGTATAACTGACACTCTTTGTGATGAAGCGGACACTGTTTGTACAGAATAAAATATTTGTTGTCTGGCAAAATTATTTTTTTACATTTGTTAAAGATATGTAAATTTAATCTTGACAAATTGCAAAAAACTTGTTGACGAGCGTTTATGTTTATAATACGCTAGTCATACTGATGTATTAGACTACAAAAGAAAAGGTAATAAAACAAAAATGAGCACAGCAAAAAGACAAAGAATTAGAGTATGTTTAAAAGCATACGATCATCAATTGATTGATAGTTCTGCTCAAAAAATTGTAGACACTGCAAAAAGAACAGATGCTGTTGTATCTGGTCCTATCCCAATGCCTACAAAACGTAGAGTTTATTGTGTTCTTCGTTCACCTCACGTAGATAAAAAATCTCGTGAACACTTTGAAATGAGAACTCATAAAAGAATTATCGACATTTATGAACCAACTCAACAAACAACTGAAGAATTATCAAGAATGGATCTTCCTTCAGGCGTTGATATCGAAGTAAAACTATAATTACTTCAAAACATAACACATGACAATTTAATATTAATGTGATCTATGTAAAAGGCGGAGTTTCCAAGCGAAACAAAGCAGGTAAGTACAACTAGAGAAAAACTTTAAAAAGTAGCTCTCACAACAGAAAGGTTTAACATGACATTAGGTGTTATTGGAAAAAAACTTGGAATGACACAAATATACGACGAAGCAGGACTATGTATTCCTGTTACCGTTGTTGCTGTTGAAGAAGCTGTTGTAACTCAAGTAAAAACTAAAGAAACTGATGGCTATGAAGCTATCCAAGTGGGCGTAGTTGCTGCTAAAGAAAAACACTTAACAAAAGCACAAATCGGTCATTTCAAGAAAAATAATCTTGAAAATTACAGACACTTACAAGAATTCAGAGTTGAAGACGCATCTAAATTCAGCGTTGGTCAAAAAATTTCATTAGAAGTTTTAGAAAACGTTGAAAAAGTTGATGTTACTGGTCGTTCAATCGGTAAAGGTTTTCAAGGTACAGTTAAAAGACACAACTTCTCAAGAGGACCAATGGGTCACGGTTCAAAAAACCACAGAGCTCCTGGTTCAATTGGTGCAGGTACAACTCCAAGCCGTGTTGTTAAAGGCAAAAGAATGGCTGGCAACATGGGTAACGAAAAAGTTACAGTTACAAAATTAACTTTAGCTAAAGTTATTAAAGAGAAAAACTTGTTATTGGTTAAAGGTGCTATTCCAGGACCTGAAGGCAAATTAGTTACGCTAAAACCTAGCAGGACTAAATGGAATTAGAGGTGCAAAATGACAAAGAATGTAGAAAATAAAACAGTTAAAATTTTATCAACACAAGGTTCTGAACTAGGTCAAATGAACCTAGAAGGTTCAGTATTTGGTGTTGAACCAAATATGCACGTTATGTACCTTGCTCTTAAAAGACAATTAAACAACGCAAGAGCAGGTTTAGCATGTGCAAAAACAAGAGCTGAAGTTTCTGGTGGCGGTAAAAAACCTTGGAAACAAAAAGGCACAGGTAGAGCTCGTGCAGGTTCTTTAAGAAGCCCACTTTTCAGAGGTGGTGGCGTTATTTTTGGACCAAAACCAAGAAGCTACGAAACAGCTTTACCTCAAAAAGCTAGAAAATTAGCATTAAAATCTGCATTATCTGCAAAATTAGATATCATGACAGTTGTTAAAGATTTCTCTGAAATTTCAGAAGCTAAAACAAAAATCATGGTAAAAGCTTTAAAAGATTTAAATGCTACTGGTAAAATCTTAATTATCGCTGATTTAGCTGCTGAAGAAAACAAAAACTTAGTTTTATCAGCAAGAAATATCCCAAGCGTTAAATTATTATTACCATCAAACTTAAATGTTAAAGATATTGTTGACGCTGATTCAATTATCGTTACAGAAGCAGCAATCAACTCTATCACTGAAAGGTTGGCAAAATAATGACAAACACAAATACCAACAAAGAAAGACTATACAGCGTTATTAAAAAACCTATCATCACTGAAAAATCAATGATGGCTACGGTTTCTAATACATACACTTTTGAAGTTGTTAAAGACGCTACAAAAGTTGAAATTGCGCAAGCCGTTGAATTGGCTTATCCAAACCGCAAAGTTAAGAAAGTAAGAACAGTTTACATGCCTTCTCATCAAAAAAGAATGGGCATGAAATTTGGTAGAACACAATCAGGAAAGAAAGCTATTGTTACAATAGTTGGCGATCCAATTGAAGAATTGACAGGAGTATAAGATTATGGCAACAAGAAAAATTAATCCAACTTCACCTGGTCAAAGAGGTATGACAAGACAAGATTTTTCCGAAGTTACTACATCTACTCCTGAAAAATCATTAGTTAAATCTTTAACTAAAACAGGCGGTAGAAATAACACAGGTAGAATCACAACTCGCCATATCGGTGGTGGTCACAAACGCGCTTACCGTGTAGTTGATTTTAAAAGAGATAAAATCGGCGTACCTGGAACAGTTATGACTATCGAATATGACCCAAACAGAAACGTTAGAATTTGCTTAATCAATTATGCTGATGGTGAAAAAAGATATATTCTTTGCCCAGAAGGCTTAAATGTTGGCGACAAAGTAGTTTCTGGTCCAGAAGCAGAAATCTCAACTGGTAACGCATTACCATTAGACTCAATTCCTCTTGGCGCTTTGGTTCATAACGTTGAACTAAGAGCTGGCAGAGGCGGTAAAATGGCAAGAAGTGCTGGTAACTCTGCTCAAGTAATGGCTAAAGAAGGCAACTATGTTACTTTAAAACTTCCATCTTCAGAAATGAGAATGGTTAGAAAAGATTGTTATGCAACAATCGGTGTTTTAGGTAACTCTGAATACAAAAACTTATCAACTGGTAAAGCAGGTAGAACTAGATACTTAGGTATCAAACCAACAGTTCGTGGTGTTACTATGAACCCTGTTGATCACCCACACGGTGGTGGTGAAGGTAAAACAGGTCCTGGTGGCAATCCAAAAACTCCTTGGGGCAAACCAGCTCTTGGTTACAAAACTCGTAACAAGAAAAAAGCTTCAAGCAAGTTGATAGTAAGAAGAAGAAAAAAATAGGAGAACATAAATAGATGGCTCGTTCATTAAAAAAAGGTCCATACATTCACGCATCTCTTGAAAAAAAGATTAATGCAATGAATGAAAAAAACGAAAAGAAAGTTATCAAAACTTGGTCAAGAGCTTCTATGATTGTGCCTGACATGCTAGGTCACACAATTGCAGTTCACAATGGTAAAACTCACGTACCAGTTTATGTTACTGAACAAATGGTTGGTCATAAATTAGGTGAATTTGCACTAACAAGAACTTACAGAGGTCACGCCGCTGATAAGACAGCTAAGAGAAAATAACTTTAAGGAAATAGAAAAATGCAAGAAGCTATATCAAAACAAACAGATATTAAAATGACGGTTAGAAAGATGCGTAGAGTCATCAATCTAATCCGTGGCAAAAAGGCAACTGAAGCTTTAAGAATGCTTAAGTTTATGCCATATTTTGCAGCCCGTATAGTTGAAAAAAACTTAAAAGCTGCTATCGCTAACGCATCAGAAAAATTTGGTGCAACAGCAGAAGTTCTTAAAGTATCTGAAATATTCGCTGATGAAGCTCCAACTTACAGAAGAGTTAGACCAAGAGCTCAAGGCAGAATGTATAAAAGATTAAAAAGAACATCTCATTTAACAGTGAAAGTAGCAAAGGACTAGGAGAAGAACATGGGACAAAAGACACATCCAACCGGATTTAGAGTAGGTATTATTGAACCATGGGTTTCTACATGGTTTGCAAAAAAAGGACAATATGCCCTTAATATTGCGCAAGACGCAGTTATTAGAAAATTCATTAAGAAAAAACTATATACTGCTGGCGTTTCAAGAATTAACATTGCAAGAAAAGCAAACAATGTTAATATCACAGTTGTAACAGCAAAACCTGGTATTGTTGTTGGCCGTGGCGGACAAGGTATTGATGACCTTAGAGTTGCAGTTCAAAAACTTATCAAAACAAACGCAGTTACAATCGACGTTGTTGAAGTTGCAAGAATTGATGTTGACGCTCAATTAGTTGCTGAAAACATTGCTCTACAACTTGAAAAACGTATCGCTTTCAGACGTGCTATGAAACAAGCAATGCAAAGAACAATGCGCGCAGGCGTTCAAGGTATCAAAGTTATGGTATCTGGTCGTTTGGGTGGTGCTGAAATTGCTCGTAGCGAATGGGCTAAAGAAGGAAGAATTCCTCTTCAAACTCTTAGAGCTGACGTTCAATACGGTTTCGCAGAAGCTGATACTATTATGGGTAAAATCGGCGTTAAAGTTTGGGTATTTAAAGGTGACTTAATGCCTGGCGAAAAAGCTGATCAAAACATAAAAGTTAAAAAAGCTCCAGCTAAAGAAAACGCTCGTTTTCAAAGACGTCCAAAACGTGGTTCACAACAAGAAGCGCAAAATGCGTAATAATAACTTAAGAAATAACTAGGAGAAATATAAAAATGTTAATGCCTAAAAAAACTAAGTTTCGTAAAAAAATGAAAGGCAATATGAAAGGGACTGAAACCAGAGGTTGTCAACTAGAACTAGGACAATATGGTTTACAAGCACTTGAACCTGCTTGGATTACTTCAAGACAAATCGAAGCTGCTCGTCGTGTAATCACAAGAAAGATTAAACGTGGCGGTGAAGTTTGGATTAAAATATTCCCTGATAAACCAATTACGGCAAAACCTGCTGAAACTCGTATGGGTAAAGGTAAAGGTAACCCAGAATATTGGGTTGCAGTTGTTAAACCTGGCAGAGTATTGTTCGAAGTGGCCTTTGATGTTAGAGAAGATGCTATTGAAGCTCTAAATCTAGCTGCTCAAAAATTGCCTATCAAATTAAGAGTAATAGAAAAATAGGTCAAAGGTAGGGAAATTATGAAACTTCAAGAAATAAAAGAAAAAACAGTTGACGAATTAAAGGAATTAGTTCTTGAATCTAAAAAAGAATTGTTCACTTTAAAAATGGGTCACAATAAATTAAAACAATTAGAAAATACTGCATCTATCAGAAACAAAAAAAGAGAAATTGCACGTATTAAAACTGTTTTAAGACAAAAAGAACAAAATGTGTAAAGGGATATAAAAATGCCTAAAAAAGTAAAACAAGGTACAGTAGTGAGCGACAAAATGCAAAACGCAATCGTTGTTGAAGTTGCAGAAAAGAAAGCTCATAAAAAATACAAAAAAACAATGACATTTACAAAAAATTTCAAAGTTCGTGACATCGAAAATCAATGCCATGTTGGTGACGTTGTTACAATCGTTGAATCAAGACCATTGTCTGGTTCAATCAGATGGACTTTAGATAAAGTTGTAAGCGTTGCTAAGTAGTTAAATAGTAAGGTAATAGATATGATACAACAAGAAACAAGACTACAAGTTGCTGATAACACAGGTGCAAAAGAACTTCTTTGCATTCACGTTATGGGCTCAAGTAATAAAAAATATGCTAGCGTTGGCGACGTTATTGTTGCTACCGTTAAAGATGCAACTCCAAACATGACAGTTAAAAAATCTGACGTTGTTTCTGCTGTAATCGTAAGAACAAAAGCTGATATCAAACGTAATGATGGTTCAGTTATCCGTTTTGACGACAATGCTGCAGTTATCATCAACAAAGATGGTGCTCCAAGAGGAACTCGTGTTTTCGGACCTGTTGCTCGTGAACTTAGAGAAAAGAATTTCATGAAAATCATTTCTCTTGCTCCAGAAGTAATATAATATTAAATAGGAATAAGGTAAAATGGCTAAATCTACTAATAAAAAACTTCACACAAAAGTAGGCGACCGCGTTATCGTTGTTTCAGGTAAAGACAAAGGTAAACAAGGAAACGTTAAAAGCGTTGATTTGCAATCAGGCAAAGTCTTGGTTGACGGTGTGAACGTTGTTACAAAAGCTCAAAAAGCAAATCCTATGGCTGGTGTTCAAGGTGGTTTAAATAAAATTGCTAAACCTATTGACGCTTCAAAAGTTATGATTTGTTGCCCATCTTGCGAAAAAGCTACAAGAGTTAGCAAACAAGTTAAAGATGGTAAAAAAGTTCGCGTTTGCAAAAAATGCGGTGAAACAATTGATGTATAGACCACAAGCGTGGGGCATTGAAATTCGACAGGCATAATAATGCAGAGTTTCAAAGGCTAAAAAAAGGAAAAAAGAAAATGTCTAAAAGTAGTCAAAACTTAAAAGACCGTTACAATAACGAAATCAGAGCTCAATTAAAAGAAGAATTTTTATATTCAAATGATATGCAAATTCCTAAAATGAGCAAGATTGTTCTTAATATGGGTGTTGGTGAAGCTTCACACAACTCTAAATTAGCAGAAACTATTGTAAATCAATTAACTAAAATTGCAGGTCAAAAAGCTTTATCAACAAAAGCTAAGAAATCAATCGCTTCTTACAAATTAAGAGAAGGTATGCCAGTTGGTGCAATGGTTACATTGCGTGGCGAAAGAATGTATGATTTCTTCCAAAAATTAACTTGCGTGGTTCTTCCTCGTATTCGTGACTTCCGCGGTGTTAGCCCAAAAAGTTTCGATGGTCGTGGAAACTATACTTTTGGTTTAAAAGAACAATCATTGTTCCCAGAAATTCACTATGATGAAGTTGATATTGTAAAAGGTATGAACGTATCTATTATCACAACTGCTCAAACTGATGATGAAGCAAGAGCTTTATTAAAACATTTGGGTATGCCCTTTAAAGCAAGTAAATAAGAATAATACATAGGAGATTATTATACAATGGCTAAAAAAGCAATGATAGATAAAGAACAAAAAAGACGTGATCTTGCAGCTAAAGGCAAATACCCAGTTGTAAGATTACACAATCGTTGTTCTATCTGCGGCCGTCCTCACGGTTTCCACCGCGATTTCGGTATTTGCAGAATTTGCCTAAGAAAAATGGCACATCAAGGCTTATTACCAGGCGTTACAAAAGCTTCTTGGTAGTAAATAAAATAAAAATAATTAAGCACTTCCTTTTGAGGAAGTGCTTCTTAATGCGTTGTTTTGTCAAAATTATAAAAAAAGGGGGCTCTTTGAGCCCCTATAAAACATAAAATAATATGATAAAAAATTATTGTAGGGTAGACTTTAGTCTACCTTTCTGTCTATCAAGATTGCCACGGGCTAAAGCCCTCACAATGACATTATTTGATTTTCATTTGTCACCCTGAACTCGTTTCAGGGTCTTAGCATTGTTTGTTGTGTATGATAGTTGTCCAGATGCTGAAACAAGTTCAGCATGACGGTTGGTAATTGATTGCTTAACCTGCTTTAATAATGTAATTCACAGCAGCTCCTGCTGCTCCTCCGCCACCGCCACTACCAACGGTTGTGCAGAAAGTGTGAATATAATATGGGTTTAAGAGAGTTGTATATTTCTGTGATCTGACCGAGCTATTATTTGTTAGTGAATATGTATTTACATTGTAGTAACTGTAAATTGTTGCTTCTGCATAACCTGGTTGAGTAGTAAAGGCAGCTGGTTTGTCAGTTGCTGTATTAGATATCATAACGGTGTCAGGATAATCAGGGAAATTTGTGCCAAATAATTTAACTTGATATGTTAGTTCTGCTTCGGTTGTACACATCACGCTGTATCCTACACAACTTCCACTAGAGGAATATGTACTGCAAGCCCTATAACAATATTTATTATATCCGCCCATGGCTGAAAGAACGCTGTTTACTTTTACAATATTACTTGCGCCAAGCTTATCTTTCATTTTTGATTCATAATTAAATGCGCCACTCATTTCTTCCCAGCAATACATTGCAAAAGCACTATGTCCTAAAAATATCATCAATAGTACTAATAAAATCTTTTTCATATTATTTTTTCCTCTAAACTATTCATTATAAAAACTGTTGCCATCATTTGCTAAATCTAAATCACCATCTGTCGCACCAACTGCCGTATATCCGCGCATATCAGGTACAGTATATTTTCCATTCATGTCTTTTCCAAGATGATTTGCTAGTTTTGGGTAATCATTTTTATTGTATTCATCTCCATTACACAATAACCAACCCCTTGGTGCTTCTTGACCAAGGAACATCACAATTGTCCCAACAGGAACAGAACCAGCTGAGATATCAATATTTTTCGTCATCTTCTTTGTAATTACAGGTACAAATGCAGAAAGTAAAACAGAAACCACGACAAGCGTAATTAGCATCTCAACAAGTGAGAATGCTCTCAAATAAACTATTTTTTTCATATTATCCTTTGCGTTTCAGTAGAAAGTTTTGTGTTTTGAAATGATTATATCGTTTTTTTTTTTTTTTTTGACAAGGGGTATTTTGAAAATTGCAAAATTATTTCATTTTGGCTCCTGTCAAATCCGCCTTCGGCAAGAATTTGAAACGTCGCAATCGTTCAGCTCCAGCGAAAGCTCAACGCTTCCGCTTGGGAGCCTCGGCTT
>JAFQOV010000011.1 GCA_017402995.1 Candidatus Gastranaerophilales bacterium | reverse complement strand
TTTGACAAGGGGTATTTTGAAAATTGCAAAATTATTTCATTTTGGCTCCTGTCAAATCCGCCTTCGGCAAGAATTTGAAACGTCGCAATCGTTCAGCTCCAGCGAAAGCTCAACGCTTCCGCTTGGGAGCCTCGGCTTCCGCATTTTTTGCAAGCGCAAAATTTTTAAGTATTGTAAAATTGTGTTTTTTTATGTCTTTAAAGGGCTTTGCCCTTGATTTTTATAAAAAACTAAAGTTTCCGTCTACTTTTTCTTTTTGTTCAATCGCCAACGCAAAAAGAAAAAGTAGACGGAAAAAGAAAAACGCGGCTCGGTTTCATGTGGGTTTCTAGAGACGCACTAAGTTCAATATTTGTGCTTTCGGGAACTCGTGGCTTCGCCACTCAAACAACCCTTTCGCACAAACATTTCACTAAGTGCGTATGAAAAAATGAACAAAGACTTTAGTCTTTTAAATAATAAAACAAAAAATTTTCATTAAAAACAGCTCTTTGAGACCAAAGAGCTGTTCAAAAAAATAATTAAATTTAATTACATAGCGCCTTTAACTAGAGCTACAAAGCTTTCAGCTTCTAATGAAGCGCCGCCAATTAAGCCGCCATCAATTTCTGGTTGTGCCATTTGTTCAACAATTGTTGAAGGTTTAACAGAACCACCATAAAGAATTCTGATTTTGTCTGCAACATCTTGAGAATATAATTTAGCAACAACTTTTCTGATTTCGCCAATTGTTCTGTTTGCTTCAACAGCGTCGCAAGATTTGCCTGTTCCGATTGCCCAAATTGGTTCGTAAGCAATTACTGATTTAATTACTTCATCAGCTGTTAAGTTTGCTAAAGCTTTTGTGATTTGACCTTCAATATGTGAATCTGTAACGCCAGCTTCTCTTTGTTCTAGTGTTTCACCACAGCAGATGATTGGGATTAAACCAGCGTCTAAAATAGCTTTTGCTTTTTCGTTAATTGCTTCATCAGTTTCGTTGAACATTTGACGACGTTCAGAGTGACCAATGATTACGAATTTAACGCCAAAATCAGCCAACATATCAATAGAGATTTCACCTGTATATGCGCCTTTTGCAAATTGAGAAACATTTTGAGCGCTAAGTGCGATTTTTGGTTCGTTTTTAATTAAGTCATGTACTTGCCATAAAGCTGTATATGTTGGTGCAACAACAACTTCTGGCATTTTATCTGCGTCTAAATCTTTAATGCCTGCTAAAATTCCTTCGATTAATTCTTTAGCTTGAGCTTTATTATTGTGCATTTTCCAGTTGCCAGCAATAATAGGACGTCTTGACATATTTAACTCCTTTTTAAAACTATTAACAAAGTTATTTTAGCACAAAATTATTAACTTTTTCTTTTCTTTTTATAATGATTTGTTAAAATTAGATTATGTTAATAGATACACACGCACACATTAATATGCTTGAAAATCCTGAGTTAGCGATAATCGAAGCAAAAGACGCAGGAGTTTCGCAGATTATTATTCCATCTGCTTCAGAAGATGATTTTGAAAAAATTTTGGATTTGTGTCATAGATTTGAAGATGTTTATGCACTTTTAGGGGTGCACCCAGAGGATTGCGAAAAATTTGACAATAATACTGCTAAAAAAATTATTGAATTAGCTAAAGATGAAAAAGTCAAAGGAATTGGCGAAATTGGGCTAGATTATCACTATACAAAAGAAAATAAAGAAATTCAAAAACGAGTTTTTATTACTCAAATTGAAATAGCGAAAATGCTTGATTTGCCAATCGTTGTCCACGATAGAGAAGCACACTTTGATACATTAGAAATTTTAAAAGAATATAAAGTTAAAAAAGCAGTTTTGCACTGTTTTTCTGGTAGCGTTGAATTTATGAAACAGTGTTGTGCTTTGGGGTATAAAATTGCAATCGGCGGGGTTGTGACGTTTAAAAATGCAAAAGAAATTAAAGAAGTTGCAAAAGAAATTGATATTAACGATTTAATGCTTGAAACAGATTGTCCATTTTTAGCACCGCACCCGTTTCGCGGAATGGAAAATTCACCAAAATATGTTCCATTTATTGCTAAAGAAATTGCCAATTTAAGAGAAATTTCATATGATAATATTGTGATTAACACGACAAAAAACGCTAAAGAATTTTTTAATATATAGGATTGAATTAAGGGGAGAGATAAATGGCACAACAACAACCAACAGGGACAATACAAACAAAAATAGCTGTTTTGATTTTTTGTAAAGATGTAAGCACGCCTATGGTTTTATATTTTGATAATGCACAAAAAGTATATGAAGACTTAAAAGCATTAATCAACTCAACAGAAGTTAAAATGGTAGAATTTGAGCCAGTTGGACCAATTAAAAAAGCCGCAATTTTGTCAAGCAATATCGTTGGCGTTGCACTTCAAGAAGAAAGATATTTGACTCAAGGTTAGGTGCATGGCGAAAAAACGATTGGATTTGATTTTATTTGAACATGGTTTTTTTGAAACAAAAAACTCTGCTTCGGCTGCAATTTTGGCGCATAATGTCAAAATTAATGACGAAGTCGTATCTAAAGCAGGTGCTTTATTTGACGAAGAAAAATTATTTAACGAAGAAAAACCAGCAAAAATTGAAATCGATTTTAATCCTTTTGTTTCGCGTGGCGGCTTAAAACTTCAACATGCCCTGAAAACTTTTGAAATAGATTTAAAAGATAAAATCTGTATTGATATGGGTGCGTCGACTGGTGGTTTTTGTGATTGCATGTTGCAAGCGGGCGCAAAAAAGGTATATGCACTTGATTGCGGATATAATCAACTTGCTTGGAAATTATTACAAGACGAAAGAATTAAATCTATTGAAAAAATAAACGTCAAAAATTGCACATTTGCTGATGTTTACGGGGCTGATGAATTAGAAGATGAATTTTTACCAAGTTTTATGAGTATGGATTTATCTTTCATTTCGATAAAAAAAGTGCTAGAAAATTGCAAAAATTTAATTTCAAAACAAGCGCAATGCGTGCTTTTGATTAAACCACAATTCGAAGCCGACAGATGTGATATCGAAAAAGGCGGAGTTGTGAAAGACGAAAAAGTACGCAAAAAAATTATTGAAGATATCAAAAAATATTGCGAAAGCATTGGGTTTTCGTCTCTTGGTGTGATTGAAAGTCCAATTCAAGGCGCAAAAAGTAAAAATACAGAATATTTAATTTATTTACAAAGACAGGGGTAAAAATGCCAAGCGTAGTGGATAGTTTAGGTTTAATTAGCAAAACAATGGAAAAAATCTTGGATTTCGTTGCAAACGACGAGGTGCTTTCTAATGATTTTCGCGAATATTTAGAATATAACAACATTGAAATTGAAACCGAGAAAGAATTTAATAATGTAATTATTCAATATATGCTTGAAGAAAAAATGCAAAATGGTTTAAGAGTTTTAGAATATTTCAGAAGAAACAACGAAACCGAAAGCGACGTTATTTCTGCTTTGCAAAATTCTTTTTGTGCTGTTTTTAAAATAAACAAAATTTTATCTAACGCATATGAAGTTGTTTGTTTGACTTCTGGGGTAAATCTTGAAATCATTCCAATGGTCAAAATGAGCCACTTGAAACAAATTGGCAGGTTTGATTATATTCAAGCAAGAATTGTTGAGTTGGGCAATGTCTATTACATTTTAGAGATTTATGATGTAATATCAGAGTTTGACGTTTTTAAAGCGACAACAACCGCGATTAAATATATGATTCAAAATCCAAAAAGTGCATATTTTAAAAATCCAGATAAAAAATTACAGCTTGAAAAAAGTGTCGAAGAATTTAGTTTGAAATTTAATGAATATTTTAAAAGTAATTTTGTTGTCACAACAAATAAAAAAGTTGATGAATTAATCTCTTGTTTTAATGAATATCGTTTGGACAATAAAAAAACAGATTTTTCGGCATTAATTGAAAAACCGCAAAATTATAAATATATCAATATTGAACAATATAATTCAAATGATGAAGGATTTATCAACAGCGCTATTGGCGGTTTTTCAACACACAAAGAAACATACGACGTTGCTCTTTGGATGGATAAAAAGCGCGGATTATACATAATTCCATTTTTTGAAACATTTTTAAAATGTTTTGATGAAAAAATTGAAGGCGAAAATAATTGTATAAAAGAATTTTTAACAAGCGATAAAATTCCACCAAGCGTGATGAAATATGCTTGCGAAAATAAAGTTTCGTTTTTTGACAAGATAAACGAAGTTTTAAAAACAGAATTTTCAAATCTTGAAGAAGTGCTTTTTAATACAAAAGCAGTGTTTTTAGATGAAGGGGTTTATTCACCTGTTATAACATTATTTAATTCAGATTTATTTTCAAGTTTGATTTCTGTTGAAAACCCAAAAACTGCAAATAAAGAAATCGGAAGAAACGATTTATGTCCTTGCGGGTCTGGGAAAAAATATAAAAATTGTTGTTTAAAATAAGATAAAGGAGTTTAAAATGTCCGAAGAACAAATTAAAGAAGAAAAAAAATGTTGCTGTAAATGTACATTTATTATTGCGCTCGTCGCTTTGGTGCTTTCGGTTGCGTCTTTGGCTATGTCTTTGATGAATTCAAATTTTGCTGGGACAAACAAAAAAGTTGTGATTTCAAAACAATATGACAAAGGTCAAAATTTTGAAAAAGCGCAAGAAAAAGAAAAACCAATTGTCGTATTTTTCTATACTGATTGGTGCGGTTTCTGCCAAAAATTTGCGCCAACTTTTGCAAAAGTTGTTAAATCAAAAGAAATTAAGAAAAATTTTGCAGTAGCATATGTAAATTGCGAAAATCCAGATAACCATGAATTAATGGTAAAATATGAAGTCCACGGTTTCCCAACGGTTTTTGTTGTTAACGGCGAAGAAAAAACTCAATTAGATAACCATAAGTTTTTTGGTGACGAAGCCGTTGAAAAAGTTAAAGAAGAAATCCTTGAAGCAGTAAAATTAGACGATTAATCATAAAATAAAAAACCCTCTTTTAAAGAGGGTTTTTTAAAACTTTATTAAACTTCGATAGCGTCAATTGTATCAAAATGTTCTCTTGCAATTTTTTGGATTTCTTTTCCTTTTGCAAAGTTGAACTCAGCTTTTTCTTTTAAATCTTTTGATAAGCTATCTGATAATTTGATTTGAGCAAGAGAGCTTGCGCCAATGATTCCTAATGGAACAGCAAAACCAAAACTTGAAGCAATTTTTGGGTGTTTTGCCATAAATGGTGTGATTTTTTCTTCAACAAAAGTAGCAACTTTTGAAGTGTTGATTTCTTCTGATAATTGAGCTGCTTCTTTTGAAACAAATTTT
Source organism: Candidatus Gastranaerophilales bacterium (assembly GCA_017402995.1). Classification (GTDB taxonomy): domain Bacteria; phylum Cyanobacteriota; class Vampirovibrionia; order Gastranaerophilales; family Gastranaerophilaceae; genus RUG14156. The sequence goes on along the minus strand of JAFQOV010000011.1, from coordinate 17,344 downwards.
TTGATTGAATCTTTGCCTTTAATTAAACCAATAGTAGCACCAGCTACAAGAGTTGCTGCACCAAAGATTTTTAAAGCTTTTTTAGATTTGCCTTCCTTGTTAAAGTTTTCAACTTCGGTTTTTTCAGCTTTTTTATTGTTTTTTAGTTTAACAAAAGCGTCAGCTGCTAAATCGATACCTTTAGAAAGCATTAAAAAACCCAACCCTGCACTCATCTTCTTAGATAATTTCCCAGGTTGGGCTATCGCTATACTTGTTCCTATTAATGCTGTTGTAAGTGTTGGTATTGCTTTAAATGCACGCATTTTATTGCTGTTTTCCACTTCTTTATGTGCTTTTAAAATGCTTCGCACACTCAACACATCATCACTCAATTGTTCAAAATGCTTGTATCGCACTTTACCTTGCTCATTCTCTGACCCTTTAAAAGTGCCCGAATGATACGGTTTATGACATTTTGAAATGTTAGTGATTTCCATTTTTCCTCGCAAGAGTGATAGTTCGACATTGTTATCGTGTTATCAATACATTTATTCTATAACATTTTGAAAATAAATCAACCCCTTTGTAAAGAATTGTTTTTTTTCTTTAAAAACAAGGCTTTGCGCCCTTTATTGTGCTATAATTTTTTTGAAATATTTTATTTAGGGCATGGAGAAAATGAACTATATTAAATTCGTAGACGTAACAAATAGAGACGGAGTTCAAACATCTCGTCTTGGCTTGGCGAAGCTTCAAAAAACAATTATCAACTTAATGCTTAATGAAATGGGAATTACTCAAAGCGAGTTTGGTTTCCCTACAACAAAACATGAACTTAATTATTTAAACGGGAACCTTGAACTTGTTGAGCGCGGAGTTATTAATAAAACAAGACTTTCTGGTTGGATGAGAGCAATCAAGGGAGATGTCATTGAATCTTTCAAAAATGTTCCTAAATTGCAATATATCAACATGTCTCAATCTACTTCTGAGCAAATGATTAATGGCAAATATCAAGGTAAAAAAACAGCAAAAGATGTCTTGGAAGATACGCTAGAAGCAATTAACGAGGCAATAAATCAAAACGCAAAAGATATCGGCGTTAACGCAGAAGACGCTTCTCGTTCAGATTTAGATTATTTAATTGAATATGCAAAACAATGCAAAAAATATGGCGCAACTCGCTTTAGATATTGCGACACTTTGGGTTATGACGATCCAAAAACTGCATACGATAGAATTTATGCCATTGCTAAAGAATCTGGAATGCAGATAGAAATGCACTTTCATAACGATTTAGGCATGGCAACAGCATGTTCTGTTATGGGCGCACGCGCTGCAATTGACGCTGGGGTTGATGCTTGGATTAATACTGCAATCAACGGTATGGGCGAGCGCGCAGGAAACGCAGACTTGGTTTCTTGTATCCTTGCGATTACAAAATCTAGCGGTTTTAAAGATAAATATCAAATTGATCCACAAATTGATATTTCAAAAGCATGGAAATTGGCAAAATATACATCATATGCTTTTGGAGTGGATATTCCAATGAATCAAGTTGCAGTTGGCGCTAATGCTTTTGCGCATGAGTCTGGAATCCATGCTGATGGCGCTTTAAAAGATAGACGCAACTATGAACTATACGACTTTGAAGAGCTTGGCAGGGGTGAACCTGAAATCATTGAAACAGGAAGAATGATTACAGTTGGCGAATATGCTGGTATTAAAGGCTTTAGAAACGTATTTAATGGTTTAGAGTTAAAATTCCATGATGATAACGAAGCAAGAAATATTCTTGAACTTGCGCGTTATGCAAACGTTCATACTCAAAAACCTTTGACAGATAGTGAATTAAGATTTATCTATTATTATCCAAATATTGCAGCAAAAATCATGACAGTAAATCCATACTACATGCCACAAGGTGCACTGAAAGAAAGAATGGAAAAATACGAAAACGTGGCAGGTTCTGCAATTATTTAAAGGTTGGAAATGAAAAAGCTTTTTATAGATACCCTCGGTTGTCAAATGAATAAGTCAGATAGCGAAAGAATTATCGGCATGCTTTCGCATTTTGGTTATGAAAAAACTGAAGATGAAAAAGACGCTGATTTGTTCATTGTGAATACTTGTGCAATCAGACAACTGTCCGTTGATAAGGCATATTCTCGCCTTGGATATTGGGGAAAAATTAAGCGTGAAAACAAAGAACGTGATATTAAAATTGCAATTTGCGGTTGCGCTTCAAATTTGGAAAAAGAAAGCTTATTAAAAAAGTTTCCATATCTTGATTTGGTTTTTGGCACAAGAAATATTTTTGAGCTTCCAAAACTTTTAAAAGAAATTGAGGACAAAAGACTTTGTGCGCTTAACGATTTGCCAATAGAAGAAAATGACTATGCAATCGAGCGCGAAAAATCTGTTAACGCGTGGTTGCCGATTATGGAAGGGTGCAATAATTTTTGTTCATATTGCATTGTTCCATATACTCGCGGTAGAGAACGTTCAAGAAGTATTGAAGCGATATTAAAAGAAGCAAAAAATATTTTAAAACAAGGCTTTAAAGAAATAACTTTATTAGGGCAAAACGTCGATAGTTACGGAAAAAACCTTGAAGGAAAACCAGACTTTGCTAAGCTTTTAAAAGCAATAGATGAACTAGAGGGCGAGTTTAGAGTCCGTTTCACGTCATCTTATCCGACAGATATTACAGATGAAGTTATTGAAGTTGTGAAAAATTCTCGTCATATTTGCGAATGTTTCCATATCCCAATGCAATCTGGAAACGATAGAGTTTTGCGTGCAATGAACAGAAGATATAATGTTGAACAATATCGCGAAATTGTTCAAAAAATAAGAAAAAATATTGAAAATGTGACAATAACTTCTGATTTTATTGCCGGTTTCCCATCTGAAACATTTGAAGAATTTGAAGATACCTTAAAAGCAATAGATGAATTTCAGCTTGATTATTCAAACACAGCTGCCTATTCTCCTCGCCCATTGACTAAGGCTGGGAAAATGGTTGAAGATTTTATTGATGAAGAAGAAAAGAAAAAACGTCTTGCAATTTTAAACGACAAAGTAAAAGAAGCAAGTTTAAAATCAAACGAAAAATATATTGGTAAAACGCTTGAAATTTTAATTGATGAAGTTAAAGATGGCGTATATCAAGGAAGAACAAGAAACAACAAAGTTGTTCATATAGAAGATGGTAACAAATATGAAATTGGTCAATTTGTTGATGTTGAAATCAAAAGAGTGACAACTTGGTGCATGTTTGGGGTGGGTATTTAGGGCTGATTTTGGTGCTCTATATATTCATTACATGCTTGAACGCTTTCATTGTAATATTTTTGAATAGCGGCTGAATATTGCGAAAAGTTATTATTTCTTTCTTTTTCTTGAGCATATTTTTGTTTAAAAGTATCGAAATCGCTTTGAGCTTTATTGTAATCGTTCTCAAAAACACAATATAATAATCCTCTTTTTGCATACGCAATGTTTGGCATATCAGTTAAGATATTGATAGACTCTTCATATGTTTCTTTTGCTTTATTATAATTATATGTGCGTATATGATGAATAGCTAAAAGCTCATATGCAAACATTAGTTCAAATTTTTTTTCTGGAAGTTTATAACAGATATCTTTGTTGTCTATGTTTTCTTGTATATGCTTGGCGGCGGAAAGTACGTTATTTTTGCCGAGGTATATTTTTGTGTATCGTATATTTGTGTTGCAAAAATCTTCGTCAATTTTTTCTGCGTTTTCTAATTCTGACAAAGCTAAATCATATTCTTTTTGAGCAATCAAATTATCTATTTTGTTCATTTGTATTTCGTATTTTGAAATAAAGGTGTTTTTTGAGAAACTCGCTGGATAGTTTGAAAATTTAAGCAATAAAAATCCGCATAAAAACAGCAAGATACCTATAGAAATACAGCGAACAGAAAATTTTCTAGTAGTTTCTAAAGAAGCAAAATCGTTGTTGGTCCATTGAGGTGAAATTTTTTCTTGATATTTATCATAAAATTCTAATTTTTCTTGAATTTTTGGTGAAATAGACAAATAATTTAAATCGCAATTTTGCATAAATTTGAATTCGTCCATTAATTTATAGATACCATCATAGTCTGTTTGTATTTGTGTAATTTCTAGTTTTTTTGTGGCTTGTTCACCTTTGTTATTAAGAACTTCTGCAACAATTTTGTATTTAATTTCATATTGTTCTAGCCTAAAAGGTGTTGTTGGCTTGATTTCAACTTGCATATTTAAGTTTAGCAAATTGCTTTTTTTTAAATTTACAATTTTAACAATATTATTTTTTTGTTTAATAGAGAATATGATTTCGTCCGTAGTTATATATACATCTGAAATGTACAATTTGTTGTCAACAATTTGTGCAATTATTTCAAAACAGCCATGTGCAAAAATCACTATTAATACGGGAAATAAAGGGAAATAAATAGCATTTGTATATTTTATGGAAATGTGAAAAAGAAATAAAACAAAAATTATTTGTGCGCAAAAGCTTAGCAAATAAAGAGGAGTTAATATTCTTTTTCTGAGTAAAATTTTAATTCCACTATCCATAAAAAGATTATAGTTAAATATATTTTCAAAGTAAACAATGTTAAGTTAAGATATTCTAAAAAAATGACAAAAAATTTCTTAAGTTGTAAAATTGAATAATAAACAAAAGAGGAAATAAAGATGACACAAGAAAGAGTTTACAATTTTTCAGCAGGACCTGCTGTTTTACCTGTCGAAGTTTTAGAAATTGCTAGAGATGAAATGTTGAACTATCAAGGTTCTGGCATGAGTGTAATGGAAATGTCACACCGTTCTAAAACATATGACAACATTATTAAAACCGCAGAAAAAGACTTAAGAGATTTGATGAATATTCCAGATAATTATAAAGTCTTGTTTTTGCAAGGTGGTGCACATTTGCAATTTTCAATGGTTCCAATTAACTTGATGAAAAATGGCGTTGCAGACTACATTGTAACTGGTCAATGGGCAAAAAAAGCATATGCAGAAGCTCAAAAATATGGTAAGGCAAATAAAATTGCAACATCAGAAGATAAAACTTTTTCATATATTCCAGATTGCTCAGATTTAGATATTTCACCAGATGCTGATTATGTTTATATCTGTGAAAATAATACAATTTATGGCACAAAATTCCATACATTACCAAACACAAAAGGTAAAGTACTAGTTTCAGATATGTCATCTTGTTTCTTGTCTGAGCCGGTTGACGTTACAAAATATGGCATAATTTATGCTGGTGTACAAAAAAATGTTGGGCCAGCTGGTGTTCAAATTGTAATCATCAGAGAAGATTTAATTCGTGAAGATTTGCCAACTTGGTGCCCTACAATGTTAAAATATAAAACCCATGCTGATAACGATAGCTTATATAATACACCACCAGCGTACGGTATTTATATTTGCGGACTTGTTTTCAAATGGCTTAAAAAACAAGGTGGCTTAAGCGCAATGAAAGAATTAAACGAAAAGAAAGCTAAAATCTTATATGACTTTCTAGATAATTCAAAACTATTTAAAGGAACTGTTGAAAAGTCATCTCGTTCATTAATGAATGTTCCTTTTGTGACAGGTGATGAAGAATTAGATAAAAAATTCATTGAAGAAGCAAAAAATAATGGTCTTGTTCAATTAAAAGGTCATAGAAGCGTTGGTGGTATGCGTGCTTCAATTTATAACGCTATGCCAATTGAAGGCGTTGAAAAATTAGTTGAATTCATGGCTAAATTTGAAAAAGAAAACGCATAGTTCAATGTTTGCAATATTTAAAAAAGAGGCTTAAAGCCTCTTTTTTAATGTAAATAAATGTAACAAAAGTATATACTTTTGAAATCTTGTGTATATACATGTTTTTATTAATAAGTAAGTTACATATTATGAAAGGAATTTTCCATGACAGCTCCTATCTCCAGCACGCAATCTAATCCAACAACAAAATATGGTTTTGCAGGTTTGTTAGAACGCAAAGCAAAATTAGCTGAACAACTTAAAAATACACAACAAGGTAAGCCAACAGTAACAATTGAAGAATTTGAAGCTCAAAAAAAAGCTGTAGAACAACAATTAAAAAGTCTTGCAGATATAATCAATGGAAGGATAGAACAAGAATTTAAATTTTTTGGCTAATTAATAATATAATCAATAGTATTTACATAATTCAAAAACAGGCAATATTGCCTGTTTTTGAATTATGTATGTGTTAATTGTAAATATTTGTAACAAAATGAAAATAAAAAAAACCAAACATCTAAAGTTTTAAAATCAATTTGCCGTTATGTTCTTTATATTCTAATAAGGAGTGCGAGAAATGAGTAATGAGCAAATTGGTAGTATTAAATTTAATGTTAACGATATTTACCAAGACAAAAAGGTAAATACTTCAAGTACAAAAAACATTAAACTTTTTGAACATATTCAAGATAATATTGAGTGGGTTGGCGGTCAAAAAGGTGAAGAATTAACCGCAGAACATGTTGCTAACTTCTTAACGCACATTGATGGAAATGGCGAAGAAAATAAACAAAATGGTGAAATTACAAGCAAAGAAATAGAAACTTGGATTAAAGCTAATGGACATGGGGATAAATTTGGCACAGTCAAAGATATCATGAATGCCTTAAATGAGATTGTTACGCCAAAAGAAAAACAAGACAATACAGTTGCTGCGATGGCATATGATAAAGCAAGTGAATTAAACGAAGTTGATAATAAATTAGCACAACATTTAAAAGAAAATATTGAATGGATTGGCGGAAAAGAAGGCGATGAATTGACTTCTGCGCATTTGGCAGAATTTTTAACACACATTGATGGCAAAGAGGGTGACGGCTTAATTACTCATCAAGAAGTTCAATCTTGGCTTGATAAAAATGGACATGGCATGAAATTTGGCACAGTTGATGATGTGTTTAATATGTTAAAAGATTTAATGAAATCTGAAAGTGCAGTGTATAAAGCAAAATCATATGACGATTATGCGGCTGATGTTGCACAAGCAGTGCAAGACGCACAAGATACTTGGTTTGATGATGATATAGAAAATGATAAAATTTCAAAACTATCTATGTATGACGATGGTACAAAACCACAAGATGTTGCACAAGATTACAAAGCTGAAGTTTATAAACAAACAGTCAACTTGTTCTCTGCAAATGAATTAAAACGCATGGATTCTTCTGGTGATGGAACTGTTACTAAAGAAGAATATGTAAATTATTCTGGTGGAGATGAAGTATTTGGTGAATGGTTTGATAATATCGACACAGATAAAGACGGAAAACTTGAAACTGCCGAGCTTTCTTCAACATATTCTCTACAAGATTGGCAAAATGGTTTCTTGGAAGATATTGAAAAACCAAATCAATATAATGGTCAAGTTATCTTTGGGCAAGAACCAAACTTTGGAGATGAAAAAGTTGTAGATGCTCTTCTTGAAGAACGCAAGATTTTTGAATAACAATAAAAAAGAGGCTTTAAGCCTCTTTTTTTAGGTAATTATGATAATTCTTTTTCACATCTTCATACATTACTTTTAATCTGTTTTCAATATTAACTCTTATTTGTTCGATTTGTTCACTTGTTGCGTCTTCTGGCACATAAATTGGTTCGTCAAACAAAACTACAAGCATTGTTCCAAAAAGTGGAAAGCGAAATTTATCCCAAGATTTTTCAAATTTTAAATATCTTTTTTGTGGGCTCCAAGCTACTGCTGGAACGATTGGAACCTGAGTAATTCTTGCAATTTCAATTATTCCTTTTTTGACAACTCTGTTTGGTCCCCTTGGTCCATCAACCATTAATGCGCCACATGCGCCTTCTTCGTTGATTTTTTTAATCATCTCAAGGCTTGCTTTTGCGCCACCGCGAGAAGCGGAACCTCTTGCTGTTAAAAGTCCAACGCCTTGTGCTGCGCGCGCAACAATTTCGCCATCTTTGGAATCTGAAACCATTGCGCAAGTTGGTCTGATTTGGCAACATGAAAAAACAGCGCATTGGTGTGCATGCCAAAAAGCAAAAACACATTTTTCTTTTGGAAAATTAATGCACTTGCTTCTATAAAATATTTTTTCAAGTTTATAAAACCAAGTAACCAACGTTGCGATTATTTCAAAACCATATTCGTTTCTGAATTTTCTCCATTTGTGTGATATTGATGTCATATTATCCTCTTAACTCACTCGATAATCTGTGTCCATCTAGCCCTTCTGCTTGGGCGATAACAGACGCGATTTTTGATAGTTCTTTTGAATATTTTTCATCTAGTTTTTGATATGTTTGTATTTTAACATAATCAAACACGCTTAATCCACCCGTATATTTTGCACAGCCATTTGTTGGTAAAACATGGTTTGTGCCAGAGCAATAATCTCCAAAGACTTCTGCACAATTTTTGTTAATGAATAATGAGCCGTAGTTTGTGAATTTGTCTTTAAGTTTATCAGCGTCATTAAAAATTAACTCTAAATGTTCGGGTGCTTTTTTGTTCGCAAGTTTAATTGCTTGATTAATATCGTCAACAAGAATTGCACTTGATTTTTCAAAAGAAACTTGAGCGATTTCTTTTGTTTTTAATGTTTTTAAGATTTCTTGCGCTTCTTTTTCAACATTTTTTGCAAGTTCAATGTTATCTGTAATTAAATATGCTCTTGCGTCTTTATCATGTTCGCATTGCGCAAGCATATCAGAAGCAATAATCTTAGCATCATCTGCTTTGTCTGCAATAATCATAACCTCTGATGGTCCTGCGATAAAATCAATATCGCAAGTTCCATAAACTTCTTTTTTTGCTGCTGCAACAAATTTGTTCCCTGGTCCTGTAATTTTATCTACTGGCTTAATTGCTTCCGTGCCATAAGCAAAACCTGCGATTGCTTGTACTCCGCCAAGTTTATATATTTTTGTTGCACCAGATAAAACTGCCGAAACAATAACTTCTGGTTTGATTTTTGGGCTTGTGAGATAAATCTCTTTCACCCCTGCAACAACTGCTGGAACTATTGTCATGTAAGCAGAGCTTATAAGTGGATAATTTCCGCCAGGGCAATAGCACAAGACGCGGTTTAGTGGGATAATTTTGTGCGCAATTATAGAATTTTCTTTTTCAAGCTCAAGATTTTTAAGGCAATTTAATTGAGCTAAAGAAAATTCTTTGACATTTTCAATTGCTTTTTTGATTGCTTCAAGTAATTTTGGGTCAATTGCATCAAAAGCTTTTTTGATTTCTTCTTCTGTAACTAAAAAATCATCACTTGTTTTAAAATCACCATCTTTAAACTTGTTTGAATATTCAATTATTGCATTATCTTTGTTTAGCTTTACTTGTTCAATGATTTCTTTGATACAAGCAAGCTCCTCAAAGTCTGAATTTTTAAAAAATTCAGACTTATCTAATTCGCTATATTTTATTATTTTCATTATTTAGTCCTAGATTTTAAGTTGTTTCTAATATCTTCAATTGTGCAATCGTGTTTAACCATAAACACTGCTAAGTGATAAAGCAAGTCTGCTGCTTCCCAAGCAAGACCGTCGCCTTGTTCATAGTTTACTGTTTCAAAAGCCTCTTCCATAATTTTTCTTTTTAAATAGAAATCATTTTGTATTAGCTTTGTTGTATAGCTATCTAAAGGCATTTTTTCTTTTCTATCAATAATGACATCAAATAATTCTTCAAATGTGAAATTTTTGTCCTCAAAACAGCTGTATCTGTTAAGGTGACAAGCATTTCCAATTTGTTCAACTGTGAACAAGATTGCATCTTTATCGCAATCAAATTTTGCATTTAAAAGTTTTTGAATATTTCCACTTGTTGCGCCTTTTTGCCAAAGCTCGTTTCTTGAGCGAGAAAAATATGTTGCAAGACCAGTTTTGAAAGATTCTCTTAAGCTTTCAGGTGTTGAATATGCTAGCATTAAAACTTGTTTTGTTGTTTTATCTTGAACAATTGTTGGAATTAAGCCTTGTTGCTTTTCGAAGTCTAAAAGCGCGCAAAAAGCGTCTTCTAGGGTGATTTTTCCTGTATAAATAGACATTCCCAATTGGCAGTTGATGTTGTGTTTTTCAAGCTCGATAATTTCTTCGATAGTTGAAATTCCGCCAGCTGCTGTGATTGGATTTTTTGTTGATTTTGCAATTTCTTCAAGAAGTTGAATATTTGTTCCTTGCAACATTCCTTCTTTTTCAACAATTGTTGCTAAAAAACCATAACAATAATCTTCAAAACGTTTAATATAATCAAATATGCTGTGTTGAGTGATTGTTTTCCAGCCTTGAGTTGTGATTTTTCCGTCGCGCGAATCAATCGCTACGATTACTCTATTTTTAGGCAATTTAGATAAAAATTCTTCATCTGCCGCTGTGCCAATGATTATTTTTTTAGCACCCCAAGACAAAACTTTTTTAGCTTTGTCCACTGTTCTAATTCCGCCACCAACACGACAAGGCGCAATTTTACAGATTTGTTTAATTAATTCTTCGTTGTTTTTTCCTGTGTTCATTGCACAATCAAGGTCGATTACAGCCAATTCGCCAAAACGTGCGTAATATTTTGCTAATTCGATGACATCTTCGCGTTCTAAAACCTTTTTTTGTCCTTGTTGAAGTTGAACTGCTTTGCCATCTAATAAATCTATACTTGGTATTAACATAATTTCTCCTTTATTAATTTTCTAAAACATTGTCTATATTATTCCACTCAAAGCGTCTGTATTTGCAATGGACTTCATTTAAACAATGGTTAAAAAATTCGTCAAGTTTTAATGAACGTGCGTATTGAGTTTTTTCGCGAATATCTGTCGCGTCAATATCAAGTTCTCTTGTTAATGTTTCAATTTTATCGTCGTAAACAATTCCAAAAACGTTTGGACACAAAGCGCTTGCAACAATTAAGCCGTGCAGCCTTGTTGAGATTACAAATTTTGCCTTGTTGATTATTGCAATTGTTTTTTCGATATCTTCATTTAAAATTAATTTTGCTTCAATATTTTTTTCATTTAATTTTTGAATAAATCTTTCGCAAATTGTTTTATCTAAATCGTTTTGCAAAGACAAAACTTTGATTTCACCTTGGTAATTTTTTACAATTTCATTAGATAAATCATTTAAAAATTCGTCATCAATCCCTTTGAAATCGCGCAATTGAACAATTAAGCCATCTTTTTGGTTTTCAATTTCCATATCTTGAACCAAAGCATAAACAGGGTCCGAGGTGAGTAGCGCTTCAATATTCATTTTTTTTAAATATTCAAGAGAATTCATATCGCGAACTGAAACAAAATTAGCGCATTTGAGGGCAATTTTTGTAAGATTTTCAAAAAAACTACCGTTAATTTTTTCAATTCCTTGAGAAAAAATAAAAACTTTTTTAAAGCAAAGTTTTGCTAGAAATATTATAAAAAGATAATAAAGCAGGCTAAAATTGCTTGTTTTGTTTTGCAAAAGGCTTCCGCCACCAGAGATTAAACAATCGCAAGATAAAATCCCTTTTAAAATTTGCAAAGGTTTTTTAAAGTTGTATGTTTTAACATTGTATCTTTTTTTAACTTCATTTTTATTGTTACAAAGCACAGATACCTCATACCCAAGGCTTTTTAGGTGACTAGACAAGGTCAAAAAAATCGCCTCGTCTCCAAAGTTGTCAAAACCAATATAGCCAGATATCAATGCTTTTTTCATATACTATTTGTAGCACAAAATAACCCTTTTTAAAAGAAAATATTAAAGCAAATAACGGATTTAATTATTTTTCTATTTAAAATAAAATAACAATATGGAAAAGAATATTTTACTTATCGGAGCAAATTCAGAGCTCGCTCAAAATACAATTAAAGAGCTTAAAAACAAGAACTATACAATCTATTCAACTTCAAGAAACGCTGGGATTATGGAAAAATCTGTCCATGAATTTCATCTTGATGTGACTTGCGAAGAAGATTTTATTCACCTAAAAGAGCGTTTTAAAAATTTAACTTTTGATACAATCATCAATTTCACAGGCATTGCAATCTCTGCACCAGTATCAGAATTAAATGAAAACGAATTAAAAAAGCAATTTGATGTTAATTTGTATGGTCTTTTAAAAATAATTAAATATTTCGCACCAAACTTAAGCCCAAAAGGAAAATTGGTTAACGTAAGCTCAATGGCTTCCTATGGTATTTTCCCATTTTTAAGCCCATATTGTATGTCAAAAGCAAGTGCAGATATTTTACTCAACGCATATGCAACAGAAAATAATGTCAAAGTTGTTTCAATTCGCCCAGGGGCTGTTGCAACAAAATTTTGGGAAACTTCAATTGAGTTAAATAAAAATACTTTTGAAAATATCCAATCTTTTGAAAAAGAAAAGAAATTTTTGGTTGAAAATGCAAATAAAAATTCTTTACATGCAACAAATCCAATCTATGTTTCTAAAAAAATCGCGCAAATTGTTGACTTAAAAAATCCAAAAGCGGTTTATAATATTGGTTTAGATGCGAAATTTGCAAAATTAACAAGATTTCTTCCTCAAGATTTTGTAAATTCTATCGTAAAATTAGCTCTAAAAACGAGAGTAAATAAAAAATAATGAAAGAAAAAGAAAAAATATTTTTCATATATCCCCCAGCACCTATCATGAACCGCGAAGATAGGTGCCAACAACCTACGACAGATTTGTTTGTCATTCCGCCTCTACCACCTGTGGATATGATGAGCTTGTCTGCGATTGCAAAAAAAAGAAATTACGACACAATTTTTAAAGATTATAGCCTTAAAAACGAGACAGTTTATGATTTTTTAAGAGATTTAAGAAATTATAAACCTGATTTTTTGGTTATTAATATTGCTTCAACTACCCTAGAAAATGATCTATCAGTCCTTTTGCATGCGCAAGATTTGCTTGATGAAACAATTGTGATTGTTAAAGGTGCCGTTTTTAATTTTAATGCGTATCCGATTTTGCAAAAATATCCGCAAATTGATATTGCCCTGCAAGGAGATATCGAAGAAGCATTTGATGAGATAATTCAATACAAAGATTTAGCAAAAATTGAGGGTATAACTTATCAAGTCAAAAATAAAATCACAACAACTAAAAAGCGCGAAACTGCAGAAAATCTCGATTTTCTTCCATTTTTAGATAGAGATTTGATTGACAACAGTTTCTATACTCGTCCAGATACAAAACGTCCTCAAACAATAATTCGCGTTTCAAAGGGCTGTCCAAATCATTGTTTCTTTTGCCTTGCTTCCCCGCTAAATGGCAAAATGGTTCGCTATCGCTCTGTTGAGTTGATTGTTGAAGAAATAAAAGAATGTATTGAAAAATATAATATTCGCGATTTCATTTTTTGGTCAGATGTTTTTAATGTGAACAATGAGTGGGTTCAAAAGCTTTCAAGAAAAATTATTGATGAAAATTTAAAAATCAATTTTTCAACAAATACCCGTGTAGATACTGCAGATTTTGAAACTTTAACTTTGATGAAAAAAGCAGGTTGCAACCTTGTTTCAATGGGCATTGAAAGCGGAAGTCAAGAAATGCTCAATAAGATGGGCAAGAAAATTACTCTTGAGCAAGTTGAAAAAACTGTCGCAATGATTAACAAAATCGGCATTCAAATCTATGCTTATTATATCCTTGGGCTTCCTTGGGAAACAAAAGAAACAATCGAAGCAACTTTTAAATTTGCCTCTAAATTAAATACCCAGTACGCAAGTTTCTATACAGCAACTGCTTTGATTGGTACAAAATTTTATGATTATGTCATTAAAAATCGCCTTGGCGAGATAAGCTATGAAAAGCCTTATATCTTCCCAAGCGTTAAAAGTTATGGTTTAACAAGTCAAGAAATTTTTGAATATAACAAAAAATTCAACAAAAACTATTATCTTCGCCCAAGATACATTTTAAAAATGGTGACAGAAATTAATTCTTTAACCAAATTTAAATCCTATTATGACGCATTCATCAGACTTTTAAAAAAATATTAATGTCCGTGAAAAACAGCAATCGTAATTCCCATTATCATAAGCCCTAAAACAACGCCACTGATTGAATAGTGACCTGTGTCATAGTCTTTTGATAAAGGCAAAAGCGTGTCTATTGAAATATAAGTCATAATTCCCGCAACAAGCGCGAACAAAAGACCAAGACAAATATTAGGGAATAATGTTTTAATAATCACAAAACCAACAATCCCACCAACAGGCTCTGCCATACCAGCTAAAAAGCTATATAAAAACGCTTTTCTTTTCATATGAGTTGCTTGATAAACAGGGATTGAAATCGCCATACCTTCTGGGATATTGTGAATTGCAATTGCAATAACAATTCCTAACCCAATCATCACATCTTGGCTTGTTAAAAAGAAAGTTGCTAAGCCCTCTGGGAAGTTGTGAAGCGCAACGACAAGCGCTGTCATTAAACCAGCTCTTTTAATTTTGCCGATTGAAATTAGCGCGTTTTCGTTTTGTTCGCAATCTGCACTGTCACAATGGCTTTCGTTTGCGCCAATTTGCTTTGAAAACATTCCTTCTTGCAAGTGGTCAGGAACAAAATAGTCAATCATAACCGCCAAAAGCATACCAAGAGCAAAAAACAAAACAACCAACCAAAGCATATTTTGACCCATATGTTCTTTGACCATTTCGCTCGCGTGCGGATACAAATCTACTAATGAAACAAAAAGCATTACCCCCGCTGACAATCCAAGTCCAAAAGACATAAATTTAAGCGAATTTTTTTTGATAAAAAACGTTACCAAACCACCAATAACAGTTGAAAGTCCGGCAATTGTTGATAATAATAATGCGATAAAATATTGTTTCATATGTTTATTATACACCAAAAAATAAAATCAAATAAAAAGAGGAATTATTCAATTTTGGTTTGACCTCGGTCATGTTGATTAGTTATTATTATATTAATGGATTATCGAGAGGAGTTTAATAATGAAAAAAATAATTATTTCTACTGCAATTTTTGCACTTGCAACAACTTTTGCAAATGCTGAAGTTTTTGATTCTATGGATAGCGCTGTTGAAGTTAAACTTGCACCTGCAATTTCAACACCTCAAACAAACTCAGCAAAAAGCGAAGAAGTTTCTGTTTATACAAATACATCTTTGCAAACACAAAAATTTAATTCAGCTTTAACAAATCTAGATGACGCATTGGTTGAATTAAGACAAGAATTAGCTCAAACAACAGAAAAATATAACGCAGCTGTTGTTGAAAAACAAACTGCAATTCAAAATTGCAAAGCTATTAAAAAAGAAATCAATGCAATTAACAAAAAAATGAAAAACATTGATAAATCTAAAAAAATTATCAACAAAAACCTTGAAACAGCGAAATAACTAGCATCATGTAAATAGATGATGACATTTTTCTTGGTTTTAAGACAATAGATATAGACTAACTAATCAAAAGACACTGGGGATTAAAAAACAAAAATGAGTCAGGTCGCTGATATCGATTCATATAAAAAAATTCAAAAACTATCAGATGAGCAACTAGAGGCTCTTTGGGAGTTATATCTTCAAGATAGAGAGAATAAAAAAGTTCGAGATAAATTAATTGTTCAATATATTTATCTCGCACGCTATGTTGTGGGAAGGGTTAAAGTCAACCTTCCCCCCAGTTTTTCTTTTGAAGACGTTGTTTCTTTTGGGATTGAAGGCTTAATCGACGCAATTGAAAAATATCACCCAAATAAAGGTGCGAAATTTGAATCTTATGCTCTTATGAGAATTAGAGGTACAATTATCGATAAAATTCGCTCGTCTGATTGGCTCCCAAGAACGCTAAGAAGAAAAATCAAAGAAATTAAAATCGCAACAGAAAGATTAAAGCAACAAATCGGCAGAGCTCCAACAACAAGAGAGATTGCTGATGTTATGGGAATGTCAGAAGAAAAAGTCACAGAAATTATGTCTTCTGATGTTAGCGTTAATTCGATTTATGATAAAAAAGGCACAGGTGAAGATTCAGTTGAAATCATTGATACAATTGAAGATGACAAATCTACCCGCCCCGAAGAAGAAATGGAAAACAAAGACGCTAAAAAAGAGCTTGAATATGCTCTTAAAAAGCTTCCAGAGCGCGAAAGAACTCTTTTAGTTTTCTATTACCACGAAAATATGACCTTAAAAGAAATTGGCGAAGCAATTAATGTTTCAGAATCTCGTGTATGTCAATTACACGCGCAAGCAATCATGAAGCTAAGAAATATTTTATCTGCATCAAGAAGTGAAAGAATGAATCGTAGCATTATCTAAAATGCTTTTTTAATTAAATTCAAATTTGATTTCACGCTTTTCAAAATATCAAAGTACATTGAATATTCAAGCTCAGATGAATTTTTTAATATATTTTCTATGTTTTGTTTTGGATTTTCTTTATCTTGGCTGGTGATATCTTCTAGCTTGATTTCTAGTGCTTCAATTAATTTTGCAAAAGTAATATATGTGGGATAGTTTTGTCCTGCTTCAATTCTTGAAATTTGCTTTTCGTTTAAGCCGACAAGTTCCGCAAGTTGAAATTGTGTATAATTTTTCATCTTGCGATATTTTCGTATTATTTGTCCTAATATTTTTTTGTCTGTTTCAAGCCTCAAAGTCCACTATCCTCGCACCTTTTTAAGATATTATAGGATATAAATGTCTTATCAGAAACAATATAATTGTCTATTTTTCATTGACATATCAGACATCAATGTACTATAATCATATTGAAATTCTACTAAAACACAGAGGTAATATGTATATTAGCTTATTTTGTCGTGCGTTTTTAACGCAAAATTTGAGCAAGAAATTTTTTAAAGGGTTTTCGCTTGTCGAAATGTTAATCACACTTGTCGTGGTTTCGGTACTTTTATCTGCTTTTGTACCTGTGATTACAAAGAAGATGAGAAAAAATATTGATATTTCTGGCGGGGGTTCTGTTCCCGTTGGAACAATTGTCGCTTTTTTAGGTCAAGAAGCACCAAGAGGTTGGTTATTGTGTAATGGTGAAGAATATGACAAAGATGATTACCCAAAACTAGCAAATCACCTTGGAAAAGATAGAAATGGAAAATATACAGTTCCAGATTTAAGGGGCTATACCACAGTTGGTGCAAGCGAAGGTAATATCAACGACGCAATTAACGGCAACAGTTTTTATAACGAGTAATCTTGAGGGAAGTATAATATGAAAAAGATTTTATTGGTTTTATTATTGATATTTCTAGGACACAATGCTTTTGCAATGTATTGTTGGGACGAAATTAGTGGACAATTTAGCCATGAATCAAAAATGACAGAAAAACTTGGCGCAAGTAATATTG